>NZ_JAYKTV010000001.1:0-715568 GCF_036913575.1 Companilactobacillus sp. HBUAS59699
TCAGTTGGTAGAGCATCTGACTGTTAATCAGGGTGTCGTCAGTTCGAGTCTGACATCCGGAGTTATATACTTAGGAAAAACCTAGGTGCGCCAGATATTACATCTAGTTCGTAAGAATTAGATGTATTTTTTTATAAAGTTTTAGATTTAACATAATCTGTGCATCCTTTTTCTTAATTATGGAGAGTTGTCCGAGTGGCTGAAGGAGCATGATTGGAAATCATGTATACGGGTATTGCCTGTATCAGGGGTTCAAATCCCCTACTCTCCGTTCAAAAAAAGCTCAACCCTTATATATCAAGGGTTTGAGCTTCTTTTTTTTGTCGTGACAACATTTGGATAGTATGAGTCAATTGCTTAGTTTAAGTATTATTTATTATTTGTCTTATTTTTAATATACTCAATGAAATCCTGTACTTCTCTCTTATCACTCTCATTTAAATCGTTATAATCACTGTTTAAACGGGAAGCTAAAAGATCATTCATATTGGCAGTGTTTACATTTGATGATGGATCATTAGTATTACCAAGCAGGTAATCGGTCGTGGTATTAAAATATTTAGCTAATTTTGCTATGGCATTGACGTCGGGGAGGCGAGAGCCACCTTCATAGCTTGATACAGAAGCTTTTTTGACTCCTAAAAAATCACCTATTTGTTGTTGTGTTAAATGATCTCTTTTTCTTAATTCTCTGATACGTGTTCCTAATTTTAACATATGTTTGCCTCGTTATCTTTTTACTTAATACAATAATGTTAACAATATATAAGTAGAATGGTAAATCGGTAAGGAGTATAAATAAAAAATTGAAAAAAATCAAAAAAAGTACTTACAAATAAAAATATTATGGTACAATTATATTTGTAAGTTAATTAATTGCTATGCGCCTATAGCGCAATTGGATAGAGTGTCTGACTACGAATCAGAAGGTTGTAGGTTCGACTCCTACTAGGCGCACTAACTAAAAAGACCAACAATGAATTTCATTGTTGGTCTTTTTTTATGCTTCATTTATTGAATTGACAAAATCTTGATAATTGTCTTCTTCGCCGGTTTCGGATATTTCTATATTATCTAATGTACCGGCATGCAGATTGTTTTCAGAAATTTCTAATGTGTGAGTAAAGGTAGCATTTCCAATCAAATGAATTTTACTATCTTCTTTGTGGGCTGACAGCTGAATGTTAGTTTTTACTAGTCCACCGGGATTGTATACTGTGATGTCTTCATCAGGATTAAAGTAATCTTCATTAAGTAGGGCAAAGACTAGGCTTGTTGCTGACATGCCAGTACCACAAGCATTTGTGAATCCAACACCACGTTCATATGTTTGAACGAATAATTTATTATCGTCTAATATTTCACAGAAGCTAACGTTAACTCCCTCTGGGAAATAGGCATTAGGAGCGTTGAGAGCTTGTCCTAGCTCTCCTAAGTCATCTTCATCTACTTCATCAACAAAGCTGATCAGATGTGGATTAGGGACAGCAACGGCTGTAAATTTCTGTCCACTAATGAATTCTGGTACTTCTGTATCGATCAATTCCAACTTATCCTTATATTGGAAGGGTAGATCATCCTTAGCAAAGGATATTGGTGATATTTCGACACTGAATGCTGGAACATTGTCATAGAAGTTTTCGGATTTTTCAACGCTCAAATTAGTTTCAAATGTTTCGATTTTGAAGGAATCCTGATTGAGCTTTTCGGACAAGTAACGAGATACGGTACGTAGGCCATTACCGCACATCTTGGCTTCGCTACCGTCGGCATTAATAACCCGCATTTGTCCCAAGCAATCGTTATATTTGGAATCATTTACTACTAATAAACCGTCAGCTCCATCTAGGATATTATTTTTAGGGTTACAAATTTTAATAGCTAATTGTTTTAGTTCATCATCAGATAATTGATTATTTAATTGTGTTTGATCCAGGATGAAAAATTTGTTTTCTGATCCGTGAACTTTTAATAGTTGAGCCATTTTTCCACCTCATTTAATTAATTAAAGAATGTATCATAAATATTTCTAACTGCATTGTCAGCATCTTTGGCCTGTGTTCCGATCATGATGGATATGCGTGAAGCACCCTGATTGATCATATGAACAGCGATGTTGTTCTGGGTCAAGGAATCGATTATTAGTCCGATGGTATTGATATTGTGGGCGATTCCTTCTCCAACTATCATAATAATTGCATAATCATCGATCCATTCCAAGTAATCTGGTTTGATCGTCGCTCTGATTTCAGCACAGAGTTTTTTAACCGTCTCGTTATCTAGCTTGCTTTTATCGAAGATCACGGTTAGATCATCGATACCTGATGGCATGTGCTCGTAAGAAATTCCGTATTTATAAAAGATTTGTAGTAGTTTCAAAGTGAAACCTACTTCTTTATTCAACAAGTAGCGATGAATATATAAGGCTGAAAAACGTTGTGAGCTGGCAATACCAGTAATTAAATTAGCTGGATCGAACAAGAATTGAGAAGGAACGATCATTGTACCGGGTGCGGTAGGATTGTTGGTATTCTTAACGTTTACTGGTACCTGGCCTTCAACTGCTGGGATAATCGCTTCATCTTGAAAGACAGAGAAGCCGGCATACGATAATTCTCGCATTTCACGATACGACATTTTTTTGATTGCTTGTGGATGGTCGACAACGTGATTGTTAGCCACATAGATTGCATCGACATCTGTAAAGTTCTCGTACAGATCGGCTTTAAATCCACGACTCAAGATCGATCCGGTAATGTCTGATCCACCACGAGTGAAAGTATAGATTGAGCCATCTTTGCTGTAGCCAAAGAAACCCGGGAAAATAATTTTAGCATCGTCGAATTGATATTTGGCTAAATTAGTGTATGTTTCAGGCAACACGTCTGCATTGTTAGGAGAACCTCCTAGTAGGAAGCCAGCGTCTTTAGGATTTAAAAATTTGGCTTTTATGCCTTCTTTATTAAGTACTGCAGCTAGAGTAATGGCATTGAGATACTCACCATGTGCTTTAAATGCTGCCATTAGATGATCATCATCTGTGAATTTTTCAGATGCCAAATTTGTAAGTTTTTGTTTGATAGTTGTGATCGTTTCGGGACTCAATTTATAATAATCACAAATTTCTTTGTATCGATCTACTATTTGATTGTATGTATCTGTATACACTTCGTCTTTTAAAACTTCATTTGCATATTTGATCAATAGATCGGTAACTTTGATATCTCCACTGAATCGTTTACCTGGAGCGGATGTAACTACAACTTTACGATCTGCGTCACTACTTACAATATTTATAACCTTCTGGAACTGTTCACCATCTGCTAGTGAACTACCGCCAAACTTGACGACTTTCACATCAATCACCTCATTAATTATTTGAAACATTAATACATTTTTAATGAAGAGTTTAGCAGTTTTATGCATTAAAACAAGATAAATGTTCGAAAAATTAGAAAAAATCATGAAAATGGTTAATTAACCTTGACTGATTATTAGAGTTGTTATAATCTTTTAACAACAAAACAAAAGAGGTCGCAACTAACATGAGTAGATAAGGGAGTCACTGCAAGGCATTGAACTTATTGAAAGGGAAGGTTGCCGAAGCGTCAGATATGCAGGATCTGATGTGCTGGGACGTGTTACTAAGATGATACGGACTGTCGCAGCAAAATGTCGCTGCGGTGCGCTTATGACAAATATGATGCAGAATAACTTTTAATTTTGGATCTCTTTGTTTTAAGCAAAGGGGTCTTTTTTTATCCCATCTCTCCAGAAAGAAAGGTTGTTTAAAAATATGATTAGTAGTGAATTGAAGAGTTCTAATGGTCATTTGATTATTGGTGGCGCGGATAGTGTTGAGTTGGCTCACAAATATGGAACTCCATTAGTTGTTTATGATGTTGAACAAATTCGTCAAACAATTGATAGCTTTCGAAAAAGCTTTGAGCAAAGCGGTTTTAAGTATCAAATCAGCTATGCTAGTAAAGCATTTGCGACTGTAGCTATGTATCAAGTTTTGAAACAAGAGAATCTTCATACAGATGTTGTTTCTGGAGGAGAATTATTTACTGCTTTAAAAGCGGGCTTTCCTGCTGAAAACATTAGTTTTCATGGTAACAATAAATCTTTAGAAGAATTAGAGATGGCAGTTGATAATCACATTGGGGTTGTTATTATTGATAACTTCTATGAAATTGAACTACTGGAAAAGGTTTTGATCGAAAAGAAAGCCTCTATCAACGTTATGTTGAGATTGACACCTGGTATTTCAGCTCATACTCATAAATATGATCAAACTGGACAAGTTGATAGTAAGTTTGGTTTTGACGTTGAGTCAGGTCAAGCTGAAAAGGCATTACAGTTGGTTTTGAAAAATTCTAATATGAATTTGATTGGAATTCATGCACATATTGGTTCACAGATTTTTGGCATTGAAGGCTTCACGATGCTGGCACATAAGATGGTAGAAATTGCGAATGCTTGGCATCAAAAATATGGTTTCACCCCACAAATTCTTAACCTAGGTGGTGGATTTGGAATCAGTTATACGGATGCTGATGAACCAATCGGGGCGGATGTTTTTATAGAACAGATTACTAAAGTGGTTCGTGAAGATTCACAAAAAGACGAATTACCATTACCAGAAATCTGGATCGAACCTGGTCGTTCAATTGTTGGCCCAGCTGGATACAACTTGTATACGATCGGTTCACACAAGGACATTCCTAACTTAAAATCTTATATCAACGTTGACGGTGGTATGGGAGACAACATAAGACCGGCATTGTATCAAGCCAAGTATGAAGCAGTTGTAGCTAACAAAATGGATGCCAAACTTATCCAAGATGTACACGTAGCTGGAAAGTATTGCGAATCAGGAGACATCTTGATAGACTCAGTGAAACTACCAGAAGTTCAACCTGGCGACGTGTTAGCAATGTTAGATACTGGAGCTTATGGTTATTCAATGGCTTCAAATTATAATCGTAATCCACGTCCTGCAGTTGTGTTTGTGGAGGGCGGCAAAGATAAGTTAGTTGTCAAACGAGAATCATTTGAAGATTTAACTCATCTAGATCTGAATTATTTATAAGAATTAAATACATATAATAGGTTGAAAGTGGAGGAAGTACAATGAGCAAGATGAACGCTGAAGAAATTATTAATTACATTGGAAATGCTAAGAAAGTAACGCCTGTTAAGGTTTTTGTTAAAGGGGATGTTGCTAAATTAGCAGTTCCAGATAACGTTAAATCATTTTTGAATGATTCAACTGGAGTTTTGATCGGTGATTATTCGGAAATCAAGCCGTTATTAAATGAAGTTGATGATTACTATATCGAAACTTCTGCACAAAATTCAGCTGTTCCAATGCTTGATATTAAAGGAATCGATGCCCGTATTGAGCCGGGAGCCATTATCAGAGATCAAGTTGAGATCGGCGATAATGCAGTTATTATGATGGGAGCGGTTATCAATATCGGTGCTGAGATCGGTAAGGGAAGCATGATTGATATGGGCGCCGTTCTTGGAGGCCGTGCCATTGTTGGAGAGAACTCACATATTGGTGCTAATTCAGTATTGGCAGGAGTGATCGAACCAGCTTCGGCCGATCCTGTAAGAATTGGTAATAACGTTACCGTTGGAGCTAACGCCGTAGTCCTTGAAGGTGTACAAGTTGGCGATAATGCTGTTGTAGGTGCTGGAGCAGTGGTTACTAAGAACGTTGCACCTAATGAAGTAGTCGTTGGAGTTCCTGCCAAGGTTATTAAAGTTAAGGATCAGAAGACAACTGATAAAACACACATTGAAAGTACATTAAGGAAGTTGTAATTATGACTTTAACCGAAGATGAACTGATTCAGATTAGAAGACATTTTCATCAGATACCTGAATTGGCGTTACATGAAATTCAAACTCATGAGTACCTGTTGGAAGTTATCAAAAACTTCTCTCAAAAAAATTTAAAAATAAAAGAGATACCAGAATTGCCTACGGCACTATTAGTTAAAGTCAATGGAAGTAATCCTCAACGTACGATCGGTTATCGAGCCGATATGGACGCCTTACCAGTGACAGAGACTAATGGCCTAAGTTATGCGTCAAAACATAAAGGAATCATGCATGCTTGTGGACACGATCTTCACATGACGGTTGCATTAGGAATCTTGAATTATTATTCTGAGCATCAACCAATTGATAATTTAGTATTCTTCTTTCAACCAGCTGAAGAGAGTGAGAGTGGTGGTCGCAAAGCGTATGATCTAGGTGTTTTCAATGGTGAATATAGAATTGATGAGTTTTATGGATTGCATGACAATGCTGATTTACCAGCAGGCGTTATAGGATGTCGTAACGGTACTTTGTTTGCTGGAACAACGGAAGTAAACGTGATAGTTCATGGTACAAGCGGTCACGCAGCCTATCCCCATGAAGCAAACGATGCAGTCGTGATCGCGGCTAACTTTATTACGCAAGTTCAGACAATTATTTCTAGAAATATTGATCCAACTAAATGTGGAGTTATCACATTTGGAAAGCTTGAAGCCGGTACGATCAGGAATGTTATTGCTGGTACAGCAAGAATCGAAGGTACGATCCGTGGTTTGACTCAGGACATGATTGAATTCATTCGTCAGCGGATCGTTGAAGTTGCTAAGGGATTGGAAGTTTCGTTTAACGCTAAGATCGATCTTGAATTCAATCAAGGCGGATATTATCCAGTCGAAAATAATCCAGAATTAACTACTAGATTTATTAAGTATATGAAACAATCAAGTGCTAAGTATCAAGATATGGCATCGGCAATGACTGGTGAGGACTTTGGCTATTTATTAAATAAGATTCCTGGAACAATGTTTTGGCTGGGGGTAGATAGCCCCGGATCATTACATTCAGCAGACTTTTTACCAAAAGAAACGGCAATTAAAGATGGTATTGAAGCATTTACTGGCTTTTTAAATTACCGAATGAATTCGGAGGAAAATTAGATGTTAGAAAATGTAGATTTAATGACCGCAATTGTCACCCCATTTACGGATGATGCAAAAGAAATTGATTATAATGCACTTAAAAATTTAACAAATCATTTATTAGATACAGGTAGTAAAGGCTTTGTCATCGGTGGTACAACTGGTGAAACACCTACATTATCAGAGGATGAAAAATTAGCTCTTTATTCACATTTTGTTGAGATCGTAAATGGCCGAGTACCAATAATTGCTGGAGTTGGTAGCAATAGTACGCAAGCGACGATTGATTTTACTAATAAGGTTGCTGAAATCAAAGGTATCGACGCTGTATTAGTAGTCGTTCCTTATTACAACAAACCTAACCAACGAGGAATGATTGCACACTTCCAAGCTGTTGCTGATAATTCTCCATTGCCAGTTATTATTTATAATATCCCAGGTAGAACGGGAGTATTGATGGAAAAAGAAACTGTTGTAAGTCTATCCAAGTATTCCAATATTGCTGGAGTAAAACAATGTAATACGATTGCTGATTTGGAATATATTGTGGAACATACTAGTGATGACTTTGCAGTATACAGTGGTGAAGATGCCCAAGCGTTGTACGCTAAGGTTCTTGGCGCTAATGGTGTCGTCTCAGTGGCATCACACATTTATGGTGATTTGATGAGTGAGATGTATCAACAATTAGATGCTGGTGATTATAAGGCTGCTGGAGCAATTCAACGTGAACTGACACCGAAGATGGCAGCATTGTTCATGTATCCATCTCCTTCACCAACTAAGGCCGCATTGAATGAGATCGGTTATCACGTGGGAGGATGTCGTTTGCCAATTCTGCCATTGAATGACGATGAGAAAGATATTTTATTCAGCAAGCTAAATATTCAGGAGGTAATCAAGTGATAAAAATAATCGTATCCGGATTTAACGGTTCTATGGGACAAAAGGCTGTTAAGATGGTTAACGCTAATGATGATTTTGAATTGGTAGGAGCTTTCAACCCAATCGTTAAGGATTTGTCTCCTGAATCTTATGGATTAGACCAGTCAGTTAAGGTCTTCAATGATTTGTCTCAGATCAACGTTGATGCAGATATTTGGGTAGACTTTAGTATCCCTACGGCGGTCTACGATAACACTAAGTTTGCAATTGAACATGGCTATCGTCCAGTCATTGGAACTAGTGGTTTGAGTGAAGAACAAGTGTCTGAATTAAAGTCCTTAGCCGATAGTAAAAAAGTCGGTGGGATTATTGCATCAAATTTCGGAATCTCAGCGGTATTGATGATGAAATTTGCACAAGTTGCAGCCAAGTATTTTGACCAATCAGAAATTGTGGAAACTCATCATCAAGATAAGTTGGATTCACCTTCAGGAACAGCTTTGAATACAGCTAGATTGATCCATGAAGTACAACAAAAAGATCAACCTGAAAATCCCAATGAGTCCGATCCTTTGGGAACTCGTGGCGGAGATTACCATGGAATTAAAATTCATGCTATTCGATTACCCGGCTTCATCGCTGATGAGGAAGTTATTTTTGGAAGTACTGGTGAAAACTTAGTAATCAAGCAGAGTACGACCGACCGTGAATCATTCATGAAAGGTGTTCAGTTAGCTATCAATGAAATTATGTCACGTGATGAATTAATTATTGGATTAGAAAAAATTATTTAACGGAGATGTTCTTATGCCAGAATTAGCAAAGAGTGTAGAAAATATTGAAAATGAATTAGTCAAACCATTTGGAGACAACAAAATTCTTGCCTTCAATTCTAAAATTGCAGGTATTCCAGGAATCGTAAAATTAACTCTTGGTGAGCCGGACTTTAATGTTCCAGAACATGCAAAACAAGCAGCAATCAAAAGCATCAATGATAATCAATCACATTACACACCACAAAAAGGAATTCCTGGACTACGTGATGCCATCAGTAATTACTTAGCAACTGATTATGGTGTTAAATACGATCCTGCAACTGAGATCATCGTAACTATCGGTGCGACTGAAGCTATTTTTACATCTCTCTATACGATCCTAAATCCTGGCGAAAAAGTCATCGTGCCAACACCTACTTTTTCAATGTACATGGACGATATTAAGTTAGTCGGTGGGGTACCAGTTGAAGTTGATACTTCCAAAGATGGCTTTAAGATCACACCTGAAAAATTGACTAAGGTCCTAGAAGAAGAAGGTACTGCCGCTAAGGCTCTGATCATCAACTACCCTGGTAATCCTACTGGTGTTGTCTACACTAAAGCTGAATTAGAGGCATTAGCCGATGTTGTTCGTGACAAGGGTGTCTATGTTATTTCTGATGAAATATACAGTCAATTAGTTTATGGTGAAAAACACGTTTCATTCGCTAGTGTACTTCCTGGTCAAACAATTTTGATCAATGGTTTGAGTAAGTCACACGCTATGACTGGATACCGTATCGGTTACATAGCTGCACCTAAGGGCTTTGTAGATCAAGCCGCTAATGTTCACTCATTCGCTGTTACTTGTCCATCCAATCCAGCTCAATTTGCTGCTGAAGAAGCCTTGAAGAATGGCCATGAAGATCCAGTAGAAATGCGCAAGACATATAAAGAACGCCGTGACTTTATTGTTGATGCTTTGAATAAGATGGGTTACGAAACTATTAAACCAGATGGAGCTTTCTATGTATTTCCTAAGATTCCAGCAGGAATTAATTTAAACTCAAATGATTTCTGCTTGAAGCTTGCCAAGGAAGCTAAGGTCGGAGTTATTCCTGGCGATGCCTTTGGTGACGCTGGTGAAGGATACTTCAGAATTTCATATGCCACTTCAATGGAAGACATCAAAGAAGGTATGAAGCGTTTAGCAGCTTTCACCGATAAATTATTACAAAAAAACTAATTTAATAAGATATTTTGTTATAGTATAGTAGTTGTATAAAAAGAAAATAGGAGAGTACGTTATGCCAAAGTTAGATTCATCTGTAAAGAATGTTGTAAATGAAACAATCGCACCATTGGGAATTTCACAGATTAGATTTTTCGCACAGAAATTTGCTAAGATTCCTGGAATTATCAAATTGACATTGGGTGAACCAGATTTTAATGTACCCGAACATGTTAAGGCAGCAGCTATTAAGAGTATTGAAGATAATGATTCTCATTATTCTGAACAGCGCGGTACGATGGGACTTAGAAAAGCTGTATCAGGCTATTTAAAGAAACAATTTGATGTTGAATATGATCCAGAAAGCGAAATCATTGTAACGATCGGTGCTACTGAAGCGGTCTTTGTTTCACTGGCAGCCATTATCAATCCTGGAGATAAGATCATTGTTCCAACACCAACATTTGCATTGTATTTACCAATCATTAAGGTTCTTGGTGGAATTCCAATTCAAGTAGACACAACCCCTGACAATTTCCGCTTGACCGGTAAGAAATTAGCCGAGGTAATCGAACGTGAGGGAGAAGACAATGTGAAAGCTTTGATCTTAAACTTCCCTGGTAATCCAACTGGATTTGTCTATTCTGAGGATCAATTGAAAGAAATCGTGGATGTTGTTAAAGACAAGCCAATGTATGTTATGTCTGATGAAATTTATGCTGAATTAACATATGGCCGTAAACATGTTTCTCTAGCTAAGTTGCTTCCTGGTAAAACAATTTTGATCAATGGTTTGTCAAAATCTCATGCCATGACCGGATATCGTATCGGTTATGTTGCTGCACCAGCTGAATTTGTAGTCAATGCCGGTAAGATGCACGCTTATACCGTAACGGCTCCATCTAATCCAGCTCAATATGCAGCACAAGAAGCTCTGGAAAATGGTATCGATGATCCAATTGCAATGCGTAAAATCTATCAAGAACGTCGTGATTATATCGTTGAACAACTGAATGACATTGGTTATAAGACACAATTACCAGAAGGAGCATTCTATACATTCTCAGCTATTCCTGAAAAATTTGGTTTGAATGATGTTGAGTTTGCTACAAAACTTGCTGAAGAAGGCAAAGTTGGTGTTACACCAGGATCAGCCTTTGGTAAGGGTGGAGAAAATCACTTCAGAATGTCTTATGCATCTTCGATGGAAGATATTCAAGAAGCAATGAAACGTTTGCGTGAATTTACAGAAAAGTTAGAAAATGAAATTAATATATTAATATAAAGGATGAATATTATGAGTGAAGGTTATGAAGTAGCTATTTTAGGTGCAACGGGTGCCGTGGGAACTCGTCTAATTCAACAATTGGAGCAATCAACAATTCCAGTATCAAAGATTAGATTGTTGGCTTCCAGTCGTTCAGCTGGTAAGAAACTTCAATTCAAAGGTGAAGATGTTGTTGTTGAAGAAGCAAAACCTGAGTCATTCGAAGGTGTAGATATCGTTCTTGCTTCTGCTGGTGGTTCGGTTTCAAAGAAACTTCTTCCTGAAGCAGTCAAGCGTGGAGCTGTCTGTGTTGATAACACCAGTGCATTCAGAATGGAACCAGATGTTCCACTAGTTGTACCTGAAGTTAATGAAAAGGCACTCTATAACCATCATGGCATTATTGCTAATCCTAACTGTTCTACCATTCAAATGATGGTTGCACTTGAGCCGATCAGAAAAGCTTTTGGTTTGAAACAGATCATTGTTTCTACCTATCAAGCAGCCTCTGGTGCTGGTCAAAGCGCACTTAATGAGTTATATAGTGAGGCTCAGGATTATCTTGATGGTAAAGATATGTCAGCTGATATATTCCCAACTAAGGGTGACAAGGAGCACTATCCACTTGCCTTTAACTTATTACCACAGATCGACGTCTTAGAAGATAATCTCTACTCACATGAAGAGTGGAAAATGATTCATGAAACAAAGAAGATTATGCTTGGAGATATGGATGATCCTAAGATCAAAGTAACAGCTACATGTGTCCGTGTACCTGTTCCAATCAGTCATGGTGAATCAATCTATATCGAAGTTGAGGACAAGGACAATGCCAGTGTAGAAGCAATCCGTAAGTTGATTGATGAAGCACCAGGTGCAGTCTTAGAAGATGATCCTGAACATCAAGTTTATCCACAACCAATTAATGCAACTGGCAAACGTGATACATTTGTCGGCCGTATTCGTCCAGATCTAGAAAACAAGGGAGCATTCAATATGTGGGTCGTTTCAGATAACTTACTAAAGGGTGCCGCTTGGAATACAGTACAAATTGCAGAAAGATTAGTTGCTGATGATCTTGTTGAAGTTAAATAGCATTCATTAATGGGTCTTGTTTGGTAGCATGGAGAATATGTTGCCTTATGAGGCTTTTTTTATTTTTTAGCAATATTTTTTGAGGGGTGATCAGTATGGAAGAGATTAGAACCGATGAAGGTTACACGACATTTAGGGATGGTATCAAAAGCTGTCTGCCGACAGTTTTAGGATACTTGGGCATTGGATTTTCATTTGGTATCGTTGGTATTAATTCACATTTAAATTTGTTTGAAATCACCTTAATGTCAGCAATTGTCTATGGTGGAAGTTCACAGTTTGTTATGTGTGGCTTGTTATTAGCTAATACGTCGATCACTGGTATCGTTATGACGGTCTTCCTAGTCAATCTCAGACATTTATTGATGAGCATGACTGCCAGTCCACATTTTAGAGAAGAGTCACTCTTGAGCAATGTATCAATTGGATCATTATTAACAGATGAGTCATTTGCAGTATTTTCTACAACAGTCGCACAGGAGAAACATTTTTCGCTCCGATGGATGGAGGGACTGAACGTTACAGCCTATATTACTTGGATCGTAGCGACTTTTCTTGGTGGATTAGTTGGTAATTTTATTAGTGATCCAAATAAGTTTGGGTTGGATTTTGCTTTGACAGCAATGTTTGCTGGTTTGTTCATTACCCAATTTGAATGGGAGCTATCGAAGAATACTAAGAAATCTGTTGCGGTCGTTATAACGGTGGTTCTTAGCTTATATATTCTCTTGGGACTAGTTAGTTCATCAGTTGCGGTAATTATTTCGGCACTCCTTGGATGCGTAGTAGGAGGTTTATCATATGATAAGTAAAAATATTCTTTTAATCTTAATAGGTAGTGCCTTGGTAACGTGGATACCACGTATCACACCATTTATCTTGGGGAAAATGGTTAAGTTCCCGCCGATAATTACGAGATTCTTACAGTATTTGCCATTATCGATCTTATGCGCATTACTATTAGAAACGGTCTTCAATGCCAAAGCAGGAACACTGGCAGTTCCCAAATGGGATGTTGTGATTGCCTTAGCCCCAACCGTTATAACGGCAGTCTGGCTTAAGGATTTAATGAAGACGGTAGTGGTTGGAATTATTGCTATGGCTTTGGTACGATTAGTCATATAACAACTGTACTTAGAGTATACTCTAAGGTGTATTGTAAATATGAGGTGTTAATATGAGAGAAATTGAAAAATTAGATGCGGGAATGGAATATTATTTTTTAGATGATGAAGTTGCTGCTAGAAAGGCTCGGGCAGCTAAATTGTGTCAGGAATTCAACGCAATCCCTGCAACCGAACCTGATAAGCAGACAGCTAAAATTAAAGAAATTGTTGGATCGCACGGGGAACGAATTTCTGTTCAAGCTAATTTTAATTGTGATAATGGATCTAATATTCATGTCGGTGAGGATTTTTTGAGTAATTATAATTTGACTATTCTTGATATTGCTCCGGTCAATATTGGTAACAATGTTATGATCGGACCGAATGTTGATATTTATACAGTCAATCATCCAATGACTGCTCAAGGCAGAAGAGAATACAAGGCGATTGCTACACCGGTCAATATTGGAAATGATGTTTGGATCGGCGGTAAAGTATCAATTATGCCAGGGGTAAACATCGGTAACAATGTGGTTATTGCAGCAGGAGCAGTGGTGACTCATGATGTTCCAGACAATACTTTGGTTGGAGGAGTTCCAGCAAAGAAAATTAAAAGTCTATAATATAAGAGAATCCATTTTGGGTTCTCTATTTTTGTGGATGAGGTAGTTAAATTTAAACGTTTTGAAGTTCATATATTTTTCAATTATGTGAAATAGTAATCGATCTTACTTTCATCGGTAGTTACTATGCGTTTCTGTTGTATCGATGTGGTCAAGTATGGCAAGATTACTAATGATGAATAAATTGAGTTAAGGAGAGAATTTTGCGAAAAATTTTTGAAACTTTTTCTGAAGGTGTACTCAACCTGTTTGCTAATGTTGGTGTTGTAATACCGTATTTCTTTTGTTTGTCTTTATACAATCACAACAAGGACATTACAGCCTATGTTTTACCATTTTTGATGTTGTATACATTCAGATCAATTGGAATGTTATTGACAGTTTATATACCATTTTCCGCCAGCACGATGCTGATTGTGTCAAATCTTTTTGGTATTGTTGGATCATTACTGATCGTTGTTGCCTTGAATCCTGTGTTTGGAATTTTAGGCGGTATATTATTAGGACTAGCTTCAAGTTGGATCTGGCCATACTTTTTGACTGTCAGGACAAAGGGTAAAATCATTAATGATTTTCATATAACCAAACTTCACTGGCAAGGTTCCATCGTCGCAATGATAATTTTGGGATTGGTTGAATGGCTATCAGTTAAATTCAGTACGTATAACGTTGCCTTTATCTTATTAGCTCTATTCTTTGCCATTTCATTAGCAGGTAGCTACTCAATGAGAAGCAAAATAAGTTTCTATCATAACGGTAAAACGTCGCTTCATGATCGAAATTATTCAATTATAGGTATTGTATTCATTACTATATTAGTGATGTTAGTCTTTGCAATTCGATACTCTAGATTGAAGACCATTCCACATGCCTGGGATTTAGGCATTGGAATAGTTTCCTTGGTAGGTCTATTGATATTACTAATGTATCAATTAAAAATCCATCGAAATTTGTATCCGCTCAGTCTGGCTTCAATAAATCGCGGTATTGTAATGAACTTTGTGTTGCTATATACAATTTTTGACAGTAGTTTGAGATTTGGATTCAGCACATTATTGGTGGTTTATCTAATATACTTGGCGGGATTTGAATTCGGACCATTCATATTAAAGAAATACTTGTACATGAGATATCCATTATTGATTTTAGGCTTAATATTGTCCTTCTTTAATATCACGTATTTTGTAGGAATATTCCTGTGTTCATTGTTTGTTGGTTCTGATAACTCGATTTTGAATAATTCACTTTATAATGATCCAAAGATTGAATCAGAACGTGCTTTCTTGGTGAAATATCAATTGTCAGCTGTGGGTAATATCTCACAGCAATTGTTTTATATGATTATTGTTTATTTATTGGGTTATCTGTATCGTGTTAATGTTTTAGATTTCTTCAACGTTAATGGAAATGTTAATTCTAATTTGCTACTCGTCGTTAGATTGGCTGTTACATTTGGAGTTTTATTCTCTGGCTTTATTACTTATTTGTCTACTAGGTCTAAAAAGAAAATTAGGTAGGGGTATGCCGCTGACGATGGACAACAATTCCATCTGCCGTGGGACCGGTCTCAGCCGTGGCCGTCTTCGACATCGCTCGGAAGCCTGTAGTCTTCCGAGTCGTCCAGCGTACTAAGTGATAAATCGCTAAGTACGCTATCACGGCTGATTCCATTATTGGCCACCGTCAGCTGGGTTTGCGCTGTTTCTAGACTAAAGGGTAAGGTTACGCTGTAATAATGTAATGATTAAATTTTATATTTTATAAATAAAAACAGCATATTATGGCAATTGGATATAAACTATTCCAATCTATTTGCCATAATATGCTGTTTCTTTTGTGACCGTTAATAACTATTGCTGAACGAAAGGACACGCCCCCTCTGTTAACTTGATTCTAAGCTAATTTCATATCGTTATTCAAAGTCATTTTCCCATCCATAATTTGATACACATTGTCAGCGAATTCTATCAGTCTTAAATCATGTGTTACTACGATTACAGCGGTATTTTGTTCACGAGCCAGTTGTTGAAAAATTTTACCTACTTCAACGACACGTTCACTATCAAGGGCAGCTGTTGGTTCGTCTGCTAATACTATATCAGGCTTTGTATAAAGTGCTCTAGCGATTGCGACACGCTGATTTTGTCCACCAGATAGTTCACTAGGATACTTGTTCTTCAAATCTTCGATGCCCAACTTTTGTAATAGTAAGTCTAGTGACAAATTAGTCAAATTATGTTGTCTCTTAACTTTCTTGACTAATTGAAATTGTTCTTGAACTGTTAAATAAGGAATCAGATTATGAGCTTGTAAAACAAAGCCGATCTTGTTTAATCGTAAGGCATCACGCTGTTTATTGGACATTGATTTAACAGCTTTTCCTTCTAATTCAACATTTCCATTCGTTGGTGTTTGTAATCCCCCGGCGATAGTCAGAAAGGTGCTTTTACCTGAACCAGAAGGTCCAATGACTAGATTTAGTTCACCTTTTTTAGCAGTGAAATTAATGTCTTTCAGAACATGAACTCGACTTGATCCAGTTCCGAAGTATTTGTTGATTTTGTTTAATTGTAAAGTTTCCATAAGTTATCCTCCAATTACGCTCACGGGATCGACGTTTAAGATTATTTTGATAGGTATTAATGAACCGAGTAATCCTGTTAAAACCAAACCGATTCCAACTCCGGATAAGATTGGAATATTGAAACTCATTGGAACAGCCGCAGGAATTACAAAGGCGGTTGCAGCAGTTAAGATGACTCCAATTATTAATCCACTAACTACGAGAGTGATCGATTGAGAAATCGTTGCACCAACCAGTGTTTTAGCAGGAATACCTTGGGCTCTTAAAACGGCGTAATTTTGAATTTTTTGAATAGTCAAAATGTATAAGAATACGGCAATCACAATCAATGAGATGATCATCAAAAAGGCGATCATAAAAGTGAAAGTGGAATTTTGAGCTGAATATCCTGGTAATTTGGCTACGAAGGCTGATCTAGAGTAGGACTTAAGTTGATCGTTGTTGATTTGATAATTTGCTTTTTTAGAGACAATAGCACTGGCAACAAACTGACCATTGATATTCTTCAAACTTTGCCACTCTGAAATGTCTCCGTAGACTACTGGAGCAATGTTCAACTTAGCATTTTTAGTAAATCCAACGATCGTATACTTTTTGTTGGAAGAGCTGAACTGAATCTTGTCACCGAGTTTGTAACCGTCATTTTGAAATTTGGTGTCAACGACAACTTGGTTTGATTTATTCACCTTGTGTCCAGAATCTATAACTAAATTCTTAGCAATGAACTGTTTATTGTTCAAACCTAGAAATTGTGCAGATTCATTAGTTCTACCTGATTTCTTAGCCACGACGGCAGCTTGACCAATGTACGCCTCTTTGGAAGTTAGCTCAGTATTTTTTATTTCGTCTTTAGTAATTAAAGATTGAGTCATGCTGGTATTAGAATCTTTATCTAATACAACACTGCTGATATGCCATGAGTCGATAGCATCGGTATTTTGTTGTGCTAATCCCATGGCTAGGCTAGTTAGAATGAAGATCAAGTAACAGATCAAAACAATCATCCCGATGATCAAGCCGTATCTAAATTTTTCTTTTTTTATTTCTTTTAATGACAAAAACATTTAATTCTCCTCTTTAGCTAAGGTTGTTAAGACGTTAGCTAATTTTTTTAAGATCATTTCTTTTGAATCAGGTGATATCATGATTTGCTTAATAGCATCATGGATCATCACTTGTGTAGCCCATAAATATTCATTTCCACTTATCAAGTGATTATTGAAAGAAGAAATAAAAAAGCTCTCATTGTAGAGCATGTGCATTTTGACAAGCTTATAATATTTACTATTGTTACTGTGTTCAATGAACTCACGTGTCTGCTCAACGTATTCATCTGGCTTGAGGCCATCACTGGTATTTGTTGAAATGCTTTGATGAATGTCATGCAATGCAAGACGGTAAAGATATTCATAGGAATCTTTTAGATCATCAAAGTACTTGTAGAAGGTACCTCTGGCAATTCCTGCTTGTTCGACGATTCGCGAGACTTTAGCATCGGCTAATTTGTAATTTGAAAATTCAATGAGTAAAGCATCTAAAATTCGTTTCTTTTTTGGGTCATCTAAATTATTAAAAGTTGTAGAAGTCATGTGTCCTCCTTGGTGACAAGGTGTCACTTTAATATAAATCAAGTATATTGACACTGTGTCACCATGTCAATGGATTTCACTTAACTTCCGATAAACGAAAAATATTTTTCTATATATTTTTGGCATAAAAATTAAAATACCGTAAATAATTTTCTAAATGAAAGTCTTGATTTTTTGTATTAATTTTGAATCATTTTTATGAAACATTCTTCAAAAATATTTTTATTATCTAAAAACTCATACCACATATAGTGTGAAACATTTTGCTACTACCACTAGATATTGATTTAAGCAAAATTACCCAATATAATAGGTTCATTCACTGAAAAGGTTGTGTGTAATATGTACGAGGTAAAAAGCCAAAATGTACTGGATACTTTGAAGAGTATTCCGGTCTTAAAAAGATGTGGAGATAAGACAGATTTTTATCCATATAAAATTGAATTTGTATTGAATAAATTGCTTGATGATCAAGAAATGATCCAAAAAGTCGAAGATGATTTGGTATATAAATATCAAGATTCTTTTGTAATTGAGACTTCTCAACTGCATGATGAGATCATTAGTTTGTTGAAAAAATATCATCTGGTCAGCCAAGCCGCTGAATATCAAGCCTATTTTGAATCTGAACAACAAGACTTCAAAGATGCCACAAACGTTGAAGAGAATATCAATAAGTTGTTTGGCAATAATGAAAGAATCGTTCATGAGAATGCTAACAAAGATAGTAAGATCTTTAATACACAACGTGATTTAGAAGCAGGGGTTGCCAGCCGTGCTTTGGGGCTAAAAATGTTGCCAGAATTAGTTGCTAAAGCACATCTCCGTGGAGATCTACATTGGCATGATTTGGATTATTCACCAGTAACACCAGAAACAAATTGCTGCTTGATCGACTTTGACGAGATGCTTACTAATGGTTTTAAGATTGGAAATGCTTGGGTATCTTCACCAAGATCCATTCAAACTGCTACGGCTCAAATGTCACAGATCATTGCTAATGTTGCCTCACTTCAGTATGGTGGCTGCTCCGCCAATAGAATCGACCAATTGCTCGCACCATATGCACAACTTAATTATGACAAGCATATGAAAGATGCAAAAGAATGGGTCGTTGAGGATAGGCGTGAAGAATTCGCCAAAGCCAAAACTAAAAAAGACATTTACGATGCTATGCAGGCTTTAGAATATGAGATCAATACCTTGTATTCTTCACAAGGTCAGACACCATTTACGACTATTAACTTTGGCCTGGGAACTAGTTGGATCGAACGTGAAATCCAAAAGTCGATTTTGAAGATTCGTATTAAAGGTTTAGGTAAGGAACATCGGACAGCAATTTTCCCTAAGCTAACTTTTACAGTTAAGCGTGGACTAAATTTGAATCCGCAAGATCCTAACTATGATATTAAGGAACTAGCTCTAGAATGTTCAACTAAGCGGATGTATCCCGATCTTTTGATGTATGACAAGATCAAAGAAATAACAGGAAGTTTTAAAACCCCAATGGGATGCCGTTCATTCTTGCAAGGATGGAAGGATGAAAATGGCAAGGAGGTTAATTCAGGACGTATGAACTTGGGTGTGGTTACAGTCAATCTCCCTCGGATTGCACTAGAATCACATGGTGACAAGCAATTATTCTGGGAAATTTTCGAAGAAAAAATGAAGCTTTGTAAGTTAGCATTAGAGTATCGTGTTGAACGTACGAAGGATGCTAAACCTGAGAATGCTCCCTTGTTATACATGTATGGTGCCTTCGGTAAACGTTTGAAGGCCGGGGATAGTGTTGATGAATTGTTCAAGAATCAACGTGCGACAGTTTCGTTAGGCTATATCGGCTTGTATGAAGTATGTACAGAATTCTTTGGCAATCAATGGGAAGATAATCAAGAAGCTCATGATTTTGCTGAAAGCATTGTTCGTGCGTTACGTGATAAGTGCAGCAAGTGGGCTGATGACAGTGGCTATCATTACAGTTTATATTCAACACCAGCCGAGTCACTTACAGATACTTTCTGCCGTGATGACATTGAGAAGTTTGGTCGTATCGCCGATATTACTGATAAAGAATACTATACAAACAGTTTTCATTACGATGTTAGAAAGCATCCCTCACCATTCGACAAATTAACTTTTGAAGAAATCTTCCCACATTACGCTTCAGGCGGCTTTATTCATTATTGCGAATATCCTAATTTGAAACAAAATCCTAAAGCCTTAGAAGCTGTTTGGGATTGGGCATATGATCATGTCGGTTACTTAGGAACGAATACCTCAATCGACCAGTGTTTCAAATGTGGTTTCAAGGGTGAATTCAATGCGACTGCTCGTGGATTTGAATGTCCTCAATGCGGTAACCATGATCCGCAATATTGTGATGTTGTAAAGCGTACTTGTGGATATTTAGGTAATCCGCAACAACGTCCAATGATTCACGGTAGACACGTTGAAATTGCTTCACGTAAGAAAAATATGACTTCGGAGATGATACAAAATGCCGCAAAATACGAAAGGGCCAAACAATCCGACTCCCAAAGAATGGTTAGCGAAAGATCTTAGTCAACAATACATAGCTGACTATAAACCATTTAACTTTGTCGACGGTGAAGGAGTGCGGTGCAGTCTGTATGTCAGCGGTTGTCCCTTTCATTGTCCGGGATGTTATAACGTTGCTGCTCAAAATTTCCGCTATGGAAAGCCTTATACACAGGAGTTAGAAGATCAGATCATAACGGACATGAGTAACGACTATGTTCAAGGATTGACACTTCTAGGTGGAGAACCATTCATCAATACCCAAGTATGTTTGAAGTTGTGTAAGAGAGTTCGTCAAGAATTCGGTCACTCAAAAGATATTTGGTCATGGTCAGGTTACACCTGGGAAGAATTACTGAAGGATTCTGATGATAAGTTGGAATTATTATCATTGTTAGATATTTTAGTCGATGGTAGATTTTTAAAAGATAAGATGGATCTGACGTTACAATTTAGGGGAAGTTCTAATCAAAGAATTATCAATGTTCAGCAATCTCTTGCAGATAGACAAGTCGTCATTTGGGATAAATTAGTCAAATAATTTTTAAGTTAAAGTACTGAAAAGCAGTCAACCACTAGTGTTACAGTGGATTGGCTGCTTTTTGTTTTTATATAAATATTTATAGATATTTAGGTAGGGGTTAACTAAATACTTTACTTCTAAAAAAATGACTTTATTATGTGTGCTGTAGGAGGTGACAGTATTGAAAGATGTTGCTATGAATTCAAAAAAAGAAAAATTGATTCACTACGCTAATGGACCTTCACTAGAAGAAATCAATAGCACAGTGGAGATACCGAAAGGTAATAATTTTTGGAAGAACCTCATGGCATTTTCAGGACCGGGAGCATTAGTAGCTGTTGGCTATATGGATCCTGGTAACTGGGTGACATCGATCGGTGGTGGTGCAGAGTATGGATACCTATTGATGTCTGTTATTCTGATTTCGAGTTTAATCGCCATGTTATTGCAATATATGGCGGCTAAACTGGGAATAGTGACGCAAATGGATTTGGCTCAAGCAACTCGAGCACATACTGGTAAAGTTTTGGGAATCGTTTTGTGGATCACCACTGAATTAGCGATTATGGCGACCGATATTGCTGAAGTTATTGGTGGTGCCATTTCATTGGAATTATTGTTTGGATTACCATTAGTAATCGGTGTCTCATTGACAGTTTTCGATGTTTTGATTTTATTGTTACTGACAAAGTTAGGATTTAGAAAGATCGAAGCTATAGTTGTTTGCTTGATCTTGGTCATTCTAGCTGTCTTCTTGTATGAAGTTGCTATAGCACAACCTAATATGGCAGAAGCTATGGCAGGATTCATCCCTCAACCAAGAATAATGCATCCTGGTGAATTAACGATGGCATTAGGTATTGTTGGTGCCACAGTTATGCCGCATAATTTGTACTTACATTCATCCATTTCACAGACTCGTAAGTTTAATCATGATAATGAAGATGATATTGCTAAGGCAGTAAAGTACACAACTTGGGATTCTAATATTCAACTTGGCGGTGCCTTCATCGTCAATTGCTTGCTTCTATTACTAGGTGCTGCAATGTTCTTTGGTAAACCAACCGAACAATTGGGAACTTTCGGAAATCTCTACGCTGCTTTGCAAAATCCACATATGGCTGGAGCTGTTGCATCACCAATCTTATCAATGCTGTTTGCAGTCGCTTTATTAGCTTCAGGTCAAAATTCCACTATTACCGGTACATTAACTGGTCAAATTGTCATGGAAGGCTTTATTCACATGAAGATGCCTCTGTGGGCACGTCGATTAGTTACTAGACTGATTTCAGTGATTCCAGTTTTGATTTGTACCATCATGTACGGTGGTAAGGAAACAGCACTTGATAATTTACTAGTCAATTCACAAGTATTCTTGTCAGTGGCTTTACCGATCTCAATGATTCCGTTGACGATTTTTACTAGTTCTAAAAAAATCATGGGTCCACGATTCGCTAATAAATTGTGGGTAAATATATTGGCATGGACGTGTACGGTTGTTTTGACAATCTTAAATTTACAAATTGTTTGGAGTTCTATTCAAGGATTCTTTTAATGATTAAATCAGCTCTACCGCATGCGGTAGAGCCTTTTTTATGCCAAAAATATGTTATGAATATACGATGTTGTTATAACGATAGAAGAATGTATTATATAAGCTTTTAAAATGTTATCTTAATCTTAAAGGAGGGATTATTATGAATTCAGATAAGATAAAGTTATATAGTACATTATCTATTGGTGTAGTTGCTTTTGCATTAGAGTTCTTGTTCCATAAGCCCCTTTGGGCACAAGTGATCATTAGTGTTTTAGGTTTGGTGCTAGCATTAATAATGTTTGTCGATATGATCAAAGTCTTGAAGAGTGGAGACTTCGGAGTTGATTTGTTAGCAATAACTGCAATAGTCGCTACAATTGCTCTAGGTCAATATTGGGCCGGTTGGATCGTACTTCTGATGTTAACTGGAGGAGATACGCTTGAAGAATATGCTGCCAATAAGGCTAAGAGTGAACTCAAGACGTTACTAGATAACACTCCTTCACAAGCACATTTGTTATCAGATGGTAATGTTAGGGATGTTGATATTGACGATGTTAAGATTGGCGATACACTGTTGATTCGTCCGAAAGAGCAAGTTCCGGTCGACGGAGTAGTTATTGATGGTGAATCGGAAGTAGATGAGTCGTCATTAACTGGTGAATCAGTTCCAGTCAACATAAGTGTGGATTCACACGTTATGTCAGGCTCCATTAATGGTGAGACCTCATTCAGGATGAAAGCTGAAAAGATTGCTGCTGATAGTGAGTATCAAGCAATTGTTAAGTTGGTTAAGGAATCGGCGTCTAATCCAGCTCACTTTGTTCGTTTGGCAGATAGATATGCGGTTCCGTTCACGATCATTGCTTACGTGATTGCTGGGTTGGCTTGGTATTTATCCAAAGATCCAGTCAGAATAGCGCAGGTTCTAGTAGTTGCATCGCCATGTCCGCTGATATTGGCTGCTCCAATTGCCTTTGTATCAGGGATGAGCCGTACTAGTAGAAATGGTATTATCGTAAAATCAGGTACAGCGCTAGAAAAGATCTCGTCAGCGAAGTCGATTGCCTTTGATAAGACAGGAACAATTACTAGAGGAAAATTAGTAGTCGATGAGTTTAAATTACAATCTGGATTCGATTACGATACGGTTCTCTCATATGCCGCATCGGTTGAACAGAATTCCAGTCACGTCATGGCACAGGCAATCATTGACTATGCATTAGCTAAAAATTTAAAATTACAAAATATCAATGATGCCAAAGAGTTCACCGCTCAAGGAATTTCGGGTACGATCGATGGACACGTTGTTAAAGTTGGTCAAGGTGAATTCGTCACGGATACAAAAGTTGATGAAGTTGCAGGTTCTGGTGTCTATGTCTCAATTGATGGCAAATATGCCGGTGTCTACAGTTTGATGGATCAAATCAGACCTGAATCGAGATCGACTATTCAGAGATTAAAAGATTTTGGAATCAATAATATCTTGATGATTACTGGCGACAAAAAAGAAGCAGCCGATTTGGTTGCTTCTGAAGTGGGTATAACACAAACCTTTCCAAGTAGTTTGCCGGAGGATAAGGTTAAGATCGTTCAAAATCTAGATGCTGACTACCATCCAACAATCATGGTTGGCGATGGAGTAAATGATGCTCCAGCTTTGGCTTTAGCAGATGCTGGTATCGCCATGGGTTATAAAGGTGCTAACGCCGCCAGTGAATCAGCTGATGCGGTAATTTTGAAAGATGATTTGAGTAAGGTTGGCGATGTTGTTAAAATTTCGCGTGATACTTTAAAAGTGGCACGTGAAGCAGTACTGATCGGTATTTTTATTTGTATCATGTTGATGATCATCGCAGGTTTCGGATTGATTCCGACGATTATCGGTGCAATGTTGCAAGAGGTAGTTGATACCGTTACGATCCTTTATTCATTGCGTGCTAGAAGTGATAAATTATAACCATCCGTAAGTGTCCAGGTTCATATCTCGTTTGTACATTTTAGATACGTAGGGATTTCCTTCAACGATAAAACGCATTTTTTTAGAAGTCCAAGGCTCCTTGTTTGGGACACCGATTCTTGGTGTTGCCAGAATATTCTTAGGGGTCTGGACTTTTTTGTCTGAAAAAATAAAATTGCCTGAATTAAGCATAGTGCCTGATAATTCCTTATCACGAATGCCAAACGATCGGATCCATTTGGCAGGGCCATTGGAGACGTTGAAACCAGTTTGGTGACGATTTTCTTCCATCATTTCGATCCCGTCAATCGGTTGTAATCCTCTAATTAAAATTCCATTGGGAGTTCCAGCTTTTTGAACACTGATATCCATATCCAACCAGCTGTGGATCGAATAAATATAAATTGTGCCACCTGCTTGATAGAGTGGATCATTCGAAGGAGTATGACGACCATCATAACTGTGAGCAGCCATATCAATTGGTCCAAGATAGGCTTCTGTTTCGACTATGATTCCAGAAAACTTTCCTTGTTCAGAATTATAGGTAAAAGTGTGCCCCAGCATATCTTTGGCGATGTCCATTGTTTCGCCATTTTCAAAGTAATTTTGTACGTTCAAAGTGTACCTCCAACAATTTTTTTATAAAAACTTGAAAAAAGACTTGTCACGTCTATGTATCTAATATATAATATTTTTTGTGCTTGAGAAAGGGATACGTAAATGTACGGTTTCTTGACGAGTTATGACCCGTTGGTCAAGTGGTTAAGACACCGCCCTTTCACGGCGGTAACATGGGTTCAAATCCCGTACGGGTCACTATTTGGAGGATTAGCTCAGCTGGGAGAGCATCTGCCTTACAAGCAGGAGGTCACAGGTTCGATCCCTGTATCCTCCATCGAATAGTAAACATTTAGAACTAGGACAGTGAGTCCTAGTTCTTTTTTTGCACTCAATTTCATGACATAATTTTTTAGATAGGTTATTATGATAGTAATTTTAAGTTCTAGGAATAGGAGTGCGATAGAAATGTTAAAACATCATTGTCCATCAATACCATCGGCAGAAGATAAAGAAAAGTTCTTTAATTTAATTAATGAAAAGCCATGGCTTATTCCATCAACCGTTTTATTAGAAATGATTCCGGTCTCGATCGTGGCTTACGGATTCATGAAGAACCTTCGCTTAAAGAAAAAATTAAAGATTGAACATCAAAAAACAGTTCGTGAGTATATTAAAAAGTCTGAATCAGGTAAGTTGACTGAAGAGGAGTTTTATTATTTGAAACATATTTAGAGTTTTCCGCCTCCGGTCAGCAGTAATTCCATCTGTGGCAGGACCGGTCTGAGCCAAAAAGTGGTCTCATACCTCGCTTGGATTGCTTTGCAAAAAACGCAAATCAATCAAGACGTCCAGTGCTGTAAATGCGGAAGATCGCCGCATTAACACCACTTTTGCCACGGATTCCATTACTGCTGACCTCCGGCTCTACTTATCCACTACAAAAAACAGCATATTATGACAATGGGACATAAATTCCCATCTACTTGTCATAATATGCTGTTTTAGTTTCTAAAATATAAAACTCAATTATTACACTACTGTCAGATAGATACTATTTGGACTAGAAATAATACAAATTTAGCTGACGATGGTCAACAATGGAATCCGCCGTAATCGTGTTCTAAGCGATTTATCGCTTAGAACACTGGACGACTCGAAAGACTACAGGCTTTCGAGCGAGGCTTAAGACGAAGACTTAAGCCGGTCCTAGGGCAGATGGAATTGTTGATCATCGTCAGCGGCATCCAAAAGCAAACAAACAAACTAATGAAGCTTAGCCTTAAGCAGTTCAGTTATTTTATACAAATCTTCCTGAGTAACTCTGAACAATTCAGGATCATAGGAAGTTACTTCTTCAGCAGTAAAATCTCGATCGGCTATATAGCGATTGTATCGAATTTCTAAGTGGAGAGTGTGAATATTGTTCCTAGCTCCATAATGCTTAGTAATATGACCACCAGTAAATGGGAAATTATCAGAAACAGTGTATTTCCTTTGTTTCAACTCATTAGCAAGCCAGTTTTTGATCTGACTAGATGAAGTACTGTCGTAATCATTACCGATCACAAAATCAGCCGGAGACATCATTTCAAAACCGGGATAATGTGAGAAACTGTGAAGGTCGATTAAATATATTTCGTCGAAGACTTCCAATTTATTATCAATAAGTTGTTGTAGTTTGTCGTGATAGGGTTGATAAAAATTTAAAATTCTCTGTTCGATTTGCTCTTTACTCAGTGACTCGTTGTACAGTGACTGACCAAAGGAATTTGTTTGGTGAATAACGTTTCGATAATTGTTATCGAGTTCAATATTTTCTAAGTTTGGATCAGCAACGTAACGACTGATATTGTTCTGAATAGTAGTGAAACCTAATTCAGGAATGAAACTGTATAGTTCTTTCAAGAACCAATCGCTGTTAGTTAATGGTATATCTTTCCTTAATGATCGTTTAATATCTTCAGGAACAAATGTCCCACTGTGTGGGAAACTAAAGATAACGGGATACTCGTTGGAGTTAGTGTTGAAGCAATCAAAGTTTGGTTTGGTTGTTTGCATCTAAGACCTCATTTCAGATTAATAATAGGAAGTTTCCAATTACTCGATAGAATAAATTAGATGTAGATAAATGTTTAAATTGTTTTAATAATGCTGAAACCACTACGAAAACTACGATTGTGATCGAAGTGATTGCGCTGATGTATCCTAATAAGAATAATATCAAAGTCAGGCCGGCAAGTGTTACTAATTGAATGTAGTCAGTGCGTGCGCCCTCAAAGTAATCGATCAGAACAGTGGCGACATTAACTAATAGCAGTGGTACAACAAAATTAAAGGAAATAAAGTGCATATATGTATATGCGATAGCAATTGACATGAAGCTGGGAACAATGAAATTGTCTATTAGTGTTTGTACTAATTGGTATTTTTCATCGATGTATTTGGTTGAGAACAGTAGGACTAATTGAATGAAAATTAAAATTATTACATTTATGTTGAGACTCTTAAATGTCAACATAATTAAAATTACGTAAATCAAGCTATAAAGACCGTTGAAATACATATTTGGTTTTAAACTGCGAATATATTCTTTATAAATAGCCACCATACCAACCATTATTGCCATAAACCAATTTATAGAGTAATTATTTAGGTCATGTCCAAAAATAAAAATAAACGGAAAGATATGATAACTTAAAAATTCGATCAATGAAGCAAATATTTTTTTGTATTTTTTATAAGTTAAGCTGTTCATGTGGACTCCTTACAGTATATAAAGCAATATTAATGTAGAAAATTGCCTTCGTCAATTTGTTTTAAATTAAATATGTGTTAATCTATTAAGAGGTTCCTGATGGGATCCTTTTTTTATTGTGATTAATAAAAGGAGAAGCCCTGTAACCGAAAGGTGGAAAAATTATGTCAAAAAATTATTTATTTACTTCTGAATCAGTTTCAGAAGGACATCCAGATAAAATGGCTGACCAAATTAGTGATGCCATTCTTGATGCAATTCTAGCAAAGGATAAGAATGCACGTGTTGCCTGTGAAACAACTGTTACTACTGGTTTAGTATTAGTTGTAGGTGAGATCTCAACGACAGCTTATGTTGATATCCAAAACGTTGTTCGTAAGACTATTACAGAAATCGGATATGATGGTTCAAATCCTGGTTTCAACGGTAATGGTTGTGCCGTACTTGTCGCACTTGACGAACAATCACCTGATATCGCTCAAGGTGTTAATGATGCGCTTGAAAAGCGTGGTAAAGATGCTGACTTTGATCCATTAGATCAAATTGGTGCTGGAGATCAAGGTTTTGTCTTCGGTTTTGCTACAAACGAAACTAAAGAATTCATGCCTCTTCCTATTTCACTAGCTCATAAGCTTATGCGAAAGACTGCAGAAGTTAGAAAGAACAAGACAATTGATTACTTGATGCCAGATGCAAAGTCACAAGTAACAATTGAATATGATGAACACGACAAGCCTGTTCGTATCGATACCATTGTTATCAGTACACAACACAAGGCCGAAGCATCATTGGAACAAGTTCAAAGAGATATTAAAAAATACGTTATTGATGAAGTTGTTCCTCAAGATATGATGGATGACAAGACTAAAATCTTGATCAACCCAACTGGACGATTTGTTATTGGTGGACCAGAAGGAGATTCTGGACTTACTGGTAGAAAAGTTATCGTTGATACATACGGTGGTTTCGCTCGTCACGGTGGTGGTGCCTTCTCAGGTAAGGATGCTACTAAGGTTGACCGTTCAGCAAGTTATGCTGCAAGATATATTGCTAAGAACCTTGTTGCCGCAGGTATCGCTGAAAAAGTTGAAATTCAAATTGCTTATGCCATTGGTGTAGCAAAGCCAGTTTCAATTCACGTTGATACATTTGGAACAAGTAAATATTCAGAAGATAAGATCGTTGATTGTATCAATGAGTTCTTTGATTTAAGACCATTAGGTATTATCATCATGCTTGATCTTCAAAGACCAATTTATAAACAAACGGCCGCTTATGGTCATTTCGGACGTACAGATATTGAACTTCCATGGGAAAAACTTGATAAGGTTGACGAAATCAAGAGTTTCTTCAAGGAATAGTAGATGATTACAGAGGCGTTTCTTTAAGGGTAAAATCCTTAAAGGACCTCTGTTTTTTTTATGGCATTATTCAGTTTTTGAGGGGGAAGTATTTTTAATGGAACAAAAAAATCAATCAAATGTAGTGATCGTTACCATTGCAATTTTTATTGCTACATTCATGACTGCAGTTGAGGGAACAATCGTATCGACTGCCATGCCAACTATCATTGGTAGTTTACACGGCGTTAGTTTGATGAACTGGGTTTTCTCTATTTATTTATTAATGACAGCTGTATCAACACCGATATATGGTAAGTTGTCAGATCTTATCGGCCGTAAGCCGGTACTTTTGTTTGGATTAGCCTTGTTCGTTGTGGGTTCAACACTCTGTGCAATGTCTAATTCAATGATCACGTTGATTCTGGCACGTGTGGTTCAGGGACTTGGTTCTGGAGCCATTCAGCCACTAACCTTTACGATCATTGCCGATATCTATCCATTAGATAAGCGAGCTAAAATCTTAGGATTCAATGGATCAGCTTGGGGGATTGCTGCCATCATTGCTCCTTTATTAGGTGGTTTCATTGTTGAAAAATTAAGCTGGCATTGGGTATTTTTGATCAACTTGCCAGTTGGTTTGATTACTATCGGTTTGATTTGGGTATTCTTGAAGGAAGAAAAACGTGAACACGATAAGGTCAAGATTGACTACACGGGAACAGCATTATTAGTTTTGATCCTTCTACCACTAATGTTGGCTTTACAAAATTTAAGTGCAAGTTCAATTTTATTACCTATCGGCTTAGCAGCTATTTCAGTGATTTCGATTTTTCTATTTATCAAAGTGGAAAAAAAGGTGTCAGATCCAATTTTACCTTTGCAATTATTTAAGAATAAAACATTTGTTATTCAAAATATTATTGCCTTATTAGTAAGTGGTTTCTTGATTGGATTTGAAGCTTATATTCCTACTTGGATGCAAGGTATCTTGGGACTTAGTCCATCGATGGGTGGATTTGCGGTAACACCTAGTTCGATCGTCTGGATCTTAGGCTCATTTTGGGCAGGTTCATTGATCAAGAAGATGGCACCAAATCGTATTATTTATATTAGTTTGTTCTTTATTGGAATTGCTAATATTGCACTGTTGACAGCTACAGTTTCATCGCCGTTTATTTACTTCTGTGGCCTAGCAGCTGTTGCAGGATTAGGATTTGGTTTGACTATTACAACGACTACGGTTACGACGCAAACTGTTGTAGCTCCTGAAAATGTTGGTGTAGCAACTAGTTTTAATACGTTGTTGCGGACAATTGGTCAATCAATGATGGTTTCAGTTTACGGTATTATTCTTAACACTGCCTTAATTAAAGGAGCAGCCGAAAACAAAAAAATAACTGTCGATATGATGAATCAATTAATTGATCCACAAACCGCCAGTTCCTTGCCAGCAGAGCTTTTACCCAAAATGAGACAAATTCTTTTTTCTGGATTGCACAATATGTACGTTGCTTCTCTAGTATTATTAATAATAGGCTTAATCTTAAACGCCTTTGAGCTTAAGAATCGAAAGATCCTTGGCTCTGAATAGTAGAGTAGTAAACGTGAGAATAGTGGCTGCCAATAGGTAACCACCGACAACATCGCTCGGATAATGGACGCCTAAAAAAATACGACTGTATCCGATCAGGGCAACTAAACCAATCGCAACAATGCTAAATGTGACCTTCGTGCTTAGCTTTTTAGCAATTATAAATATTACGATCAGCAATGAAATGTACAATGCAAATGATCCGGATGAATGTCCACTCGGAAAGCTGAAGCCACCGGCATAAACATAATGGTGATGAGCAGGACGAGGTCTTTGAACATTTATCTTAATGAGATGATTAGTCAGTGAGATGATGATTTCATTCATCGCAACAAAAAAAGCTGCATAATAATATTTCATTGCAGATAGTATTATTACAGAAATAATAGTTAAAATTGTGATTGTGTTAGTGTTTCCAAAAGAAGTCAAAAAGCGAAATATAGTTAGTGAGAAATCATTGTGATGGTATATTTGGCCTATGACTGCCTGGTCGAATGATTTGATGAAGCTGGTTTGCTTGATAACGCACGTACTCCAGATTATGAAACAAATCAACAGCAAGATATTGCAAAAAGACATTTTTTTAGAAATTTTCATTGTTTTTACTCTCAATTAGTTTAAATTTTGTTTAAGAAATTATATAATATTGTATAAGCTTTTATGTGGGGTAAATGAATATGACTATTACACGTCGTGAACGTATTCGTGAAGAAAATCGTTTGACTAAATTAAATAATAAAAGTATTAAAAGTGCAAATTTACGTAAGAATGTTACTTTCTTAGGTGGTAGTTTAGTCGTTGGAGGAGCTTTTGCTCAACTAGCTGACGTTTCAACTACTGTGCCAGTTTATGCTGAGGCAACTTCTACGAGCACTAGTACAAATGATTCAACTACTAATATAACAGGTATGGTAACACCTCGTGGTGTTGGCGACCAAAACTTCATTAATTATATTGGTAATTCAGCTCGTAAGTTAGCTGACAATAATGATATTTACGCTTCTGTCATGATTGCACAAGCAATGGTAGAAAGTGGCTGGGGTACTAGTGGACTTGCTAGTGCACCTAATTATAATTTGTTTGGTGTTAAGGGTTCATACAATGGTGAATCTGTTAACATGGGAACTCAAGAAGATGACGGAACTGGTAGTTTGTATTCGATCAGTTCTAACTTTAGAAAGTATCCATCTTATAAGGAATCACTAGAAGATTATGTTTCTTTGATCAGAGGTGGAGTTTCAGGCAATCCTGAGATTTACGCTGGAGCATGGAAGAGTAATACAGAATCTTATAAAGATGCTACGGCTTATTTAACAGGTCGTTACGCTACTGACACAACTTATGCTGACAAATTAAATGCCATCATCCAAAAGTACGATTTAACTCGTTTTGATACTGACACAGATTCACAAGATCAAACTTACGTATTTGCATCTGGTGATACATTACAATCAGTTGCCGATAAGTTTAACATGACAGTTGAGACCTTGATGGAACTTAATAACTTGAAGACAAGCAGTTATGTATATCCAGGTAAAACTTTGACTGTTTTGAAGGTCATTGGTAACGATACTAATGATGGTCAACAACCAGTTACGGTAACTAATATGGCCAATATTACTGGTACAACTGATACAAATACGACAACTAATTCTGATGTTTATGGTAATAACCAAGCACCAATTATTGTTCAAGATGAGACTGACGGTGTTAAGAAGTATGATGCATCAAATAGTTCATCCAATGTTGCTGTATCAGTTAAGAATACTTTGAGTACTGGCACAACTGGTGGCTCAAGTTCAAATTCTGATAATAATACTGCAACTACGAATAATGATAATGCTGCTTCAAATGACAACAGTGTAACCGTTCAAGATGGTGATACTATTGATTCGATTGCAGCACAAGCTAATACAACTGCAGATCAGATCAAACAAGATAATAACTTAAATTCCGATTTACTAGTTGTCGGACAGAAGTTAATGGTATAGTATATAACACAACGGAAGTAGTAAGTGAAAGAAGAATTTCAGAAAGTACGTGGTTAATGTGAACGTATAACTTCTTTGACTGAACTCATCCATTTAAGTTTAATCGCTGAACTAATAGTAGGTGATTACGAATAGTCCGCGTTAAGGAATTCGAGAGTCGTTCTTTTTAAGAACGGAACTTAGGTGGTAACGCGATAATTTCGTCCTATGATTAATTTCATAGGGCGATTTTTTATTATCGTGACAAATTATTTGGAGGATACGATATGTACAATCACAATACAGTTGAGAAAAAATGGCAAAAGTATTGGAAAGAGAACAAAACTTTTAAGACTACAACTGACAAGAACAAGAAGAACTATTATGCACTAGATATGTTCCCATACCCATCTGGACAAGGTCTTCACGTTGGACATCCAGAAGGTTATACAGCAACAGATATCTTGGCACGTATGAAACGTGCTCAAGGTTACAATGTTTTACACCCAATGGGATTTGATGCCTTTGGACTTCCTGCCGAACAATATGCAATGGATACTGGCCACAATCCTGCAGATTTCACTGAAAAGAATATCAATAATTTCAAACGTCAAATCAATTCACTTGGTTTTTCATACGATTGGGATCGTGAAGTACAAACTACAGACCCTAAGTTCTACAAGTGGACACAATGGATCTTTGAACAAATGTACAAGAAGGGGTTAGCTTATGAGGCTGAAGTTCCTGTTAACTGGAGTCCAGATCTTGGTACAGTTGTCGCTAATGAGGAAGTTATCGATGGTAAGACTGAACGTGGTGGTTTCCCAGTAGTTAGAAAACCAATGCGTCAATGGATGCTAAAGATCACAGCCTACGCTGACCGATTACTCGATGACCTTGATTTGATCGACTGGCCTGAAAATATCAAAGAGATGCAACGTAATTGGATCGGTCGTTCGATCGGTGCTCATATTGATTTTCCAATTGATGGTTACGATGATAAGAAGATCACGGTCTTCACAACTCGTGCAGATACTGTCTTTGGTGTTTCATACGTTGTTTTGGCACCTGAAAATGATCTTGTTGATATTATTACTACTGATGAACAACGTGATGCGGTTAAAGCTTATCAAGAAGAAGCAGCTCGTAAGTCTGACCTTGATAGAACTGATTTGAATCACGATAAGACTGGTACATTCACTGGTGCTTATGCAATTAACCCAGTAAACGGTGAAAAAGTTCAAATCTGGATTTCAGACTATGTCCTAGCTACTTATGGTACAGGTGCAGTTATGGCTGTTCCGGCTCACGATGAACGTGACTATGCTTTCGCTACTAAGTTTCACTTGCCAATCAAACAAGTTGTTGAAGGTGGCGATATTACTAAAGCAGCCTTTGGTGGTGATGGAGCACATATCAACTCTGACTTCTTGGATGGCCTTCACCAAAAAGAAGCTATTGATAAGATGATCGAATACCTTGAAGACAAAGGCTACGGTAAGAAGTTTGTTAATTACAAACTACGTGACTGGTTGTTCTCACGTCAAAGATACTGGGGTGAACCAATTCCTGTTATTCATTGGGAAGATGGTGAAACAACTTTGGTACCAGAAGATGAATTACCATTAAGATTACCTGCTGAAGCAGATATCAAACCATCTGGTACTGGTGAATCACCACTTGCTAACTTAACGGATTGGGTAAATGTGGTTGATAAAAACGGTCGTAAAGGTCGTCGTGAAACTAATACAATGCCACAATGGGCAGGTAGTTCATGGTACTACTTGAGATATATCGATCCACATAATGATAAAGAATTAGCTGACTATGATCTATTGAAGCAATGGTTACCAGTTGACTTGTATATCGGTGGAGCCGAACATGCCGTACTTCACTTACTATATGCTAGATTCTGGCACAAAGTATTGTATGACTTGGGTGTTGTTCCAACTAAGGAACCATTCCAAAAACTATTCAACCAAGGTATGATCTTGGGTGATAATCATGAGAAGATGTCTAAGTCAAAAGGTAACGTTGTTAACCCTGATGATGTTGTTGAATCATATGGTGCTGATACCTTGAGAGTCTATGAAATGTTCATGGGACCATTGGATGCTTCAATTCCTTGGTCTGAAAATGGCTTATCAGGTGCTCACAAGTTCCTTGATCGTGTATGGAGATTATTTATCAATGATGATGATTACAGTACACTTCGTGAAGGATATGTTGTCGACAAGAATGACGGTAAATTAGACAAGGTCTATAATGAGACCGTTAAGAAAGTAACTGAAGACTATGATGCCTTACGCTTTAACACAGCTATCTCTCAAATGATGGTCTTCGTCAATGAAGCACATAAGGTCGATACAATGCCTAGAGAATACGCTGAAGGCTTCGTTAAATTGCTTGCCCCAATTGCACCACATATGATGGAAGAATTGTGGAGTAAGTACGGACACGAAGGTTCGATCAGTTATCAACCATGGCCAACGTATGACGAAAGCAAAATGGTTTCAGATACAGTAGAATTGATCGTTCAAGTTAACGGTAAACTTAGAGACAAGATGGAAGTTCCAGTTGGAATGAGTAAGGATGAAATCGAAAAACTTGCTCGTGAAGATGAGAAGATCAAGAAGTTTACTGAAGGTAAGAACATCGTTAAAGTTATTGTTATCCCTAATAAGATTGTAAATATTGTAGTTAAATAGAGAGTGAAACAAAACGGTAACTACTGAGCATTACCTAGAATAAGGGAGGTACCACGAAGTGGTGCATCACTTATTCGTAGTAAGCGGAGGTAGTTGTTTTGGGAAACTCGTTTTAAATAGAGAGTGAAACAAAACGGTAACTACTGAGCATTACCTAGAATAATTCGTTTTAAAAGACAAATTTTAAAATTTAAGAGGCTGTGATGGACAAATCACAGCCTCTTTTTTAGAATTTAATTGCAATTAATTGAAATTAAGAGTATTTTAAGGTTTCTGAGTTCACAACTTTGCTATAATTGAAGAGATAGTTTTTAAGGTGGTGCAGGACTTGAACAATAACCATAACGATGGAGAAGTAACCCCAGTTTTGAATCCTGAAACTTCAACACAAGATACAATGTTGAAGGGTTCAGCGTGGATGACTGCCGGAAGTATTTTTTCACGTATATTAGGTGCAATTTATATTATTCCCTGGATGGCATGGATGGGTGCCGCATATCCGCAAGCCAATGCGTTGTATGCTAAAGGATATAATATTTACAGTTTATTTATTATTATTTCAACAGCGGGTATTCCAGGAGCAATTTCGAAGCAGATTTCCCACTACAATGCTTTGGATGAGTATTCCACTGGTAATAAACTATTTAAGCATGGTTTGAAGATAATGACGATGATGGGAATCGGCTTCGCAGCCTTGATGTACTTTGGTGCACCATTGATGGCAACCTTATTTGCGGATGGCGATCCTCGTAGTATTCCGGTTATCAAGTCACTTGCTATTGCAGTTTTGATAATTCCAATCTTGAGTATCATGCGTGGATACATGCAAGGCTATTCTGATATGGCTCCGTCGGCTATATCACAGTTTATTGAACAGATTGCCCGAGTTATTTATATGCTTGGCGCAACTTACGTGATTATGAAGTTAAACAATGGTAGCTATATTAGCGCCGTTGTTCAGTCAACGTTTGCGGCCTTTATTGGAGCGGCATTTGCAATTGGTATATTGCTAATTTCATTTGCAAAGAAGATGCCTAAGTTACGATCTTTATCTCGTAACGGTAAAGCACCGGAAGAATTGAATAAGAATTTTACTAGAGAGATTTTTGAACAAGCTGTACCATTTATTATTTTGGATGCTGGTATCACGTTCTTTAATTTATTCGATCAGTCGACCTTTAATCAGTTTATGAGGATGTTTGTTAAGGCAACGGGAGATCAGCTGGATAACTACTATTCTTTATTTGGTTTCCAGGCTAATAAGCTGATTATGATCATCGTTTCATTGTCAACCGCTATGGCTGTAACGGCGATTCCAATTTTGTCCGGATTGTATTCTAAAGGTGTTAAGAAGGATATTGAGAATCAAATTTCTAATACTTTGGAATTGTTCTTCTTTATTATGATTCCGGCATCGTTAGGGATGTATGCTGTCTCACAACCGTTATGGACAACGTTCTATCGTTATGACGAGTTAGGTATATTGATGTTACAATTCAGTTCAGTTATCTCGATCTTATTGGGATTATTCACTGTTTTGTCAGCAATCTTACAGGCACTGTATCGTAATAGATTAGCGATTAAATATTTTGTTTATGGATTCATTGTCAAAGTTCTAGTTCAAATTCCAATGATTGGTCTGTTCCATGAATTTGGTCCACTAGTTGCAACAAGTATTGGTATGGGTGTGGTTTGTTGGTTAATGACTAAGAAATTACATGATATTTATCCGTTTGATACTAATCGCATTTCGCGACGTATTAGTGGGATCATTATGTTCTCGTTAGTAATGTTTGCGGTCGTAATCTTTGTTAATTGGTTAGTATTCCACTTTGTTGGTAATTCTGATCGTATTCTAAGTGTGATTATTTTAGTTGTGGAGGCTGGATTAGGTGGAGCTATTTATGGCTACTTAGTTTTGAAGACACAACTGGCCGATAAGATTTTAGGATCAAAAGTAGAACGCATTAGACGTTTAGTTAAAATTAAATAAAAAATACCGACGATTTGTCGGTATTTTTTTTAGGATCAGTTATTGTAATTGCTTTGAAAATTTCAACATGTACTTTGGTATTTTACTAATTAACTTAGAAGGTAGAACTACATAATCAGTTTGATTGATCTTGTCAGCAATATAGCTGTGTAAGTACAATCCGGCGGAGATTGTCTTCAGTGAGAAGCCGAATTGTCCAACGAAACCAGCCAGAATTCCTGTTAATGTATCACCCATACCACCAGTTGCCATACCGGGATTACCATCGTCTATTTGAAGAACTTTACCAAAGTCATAGATTTCTGAATGATGTTTTTTGAGTATCAAGATGGCATTCGGTGCAAGTTTTTTGAGAGCAATTTCATTGTTTTCTGGAGTTTGTTCAGGAATAGCTAATCCCGATAATCTTGCCCACTCACCTTGATGAGGGGTTAAAATCAAATTACTGATTTTTGTTAGATCGATGTTCTTTTCAGCGGCAACAGTCAAAGCTGATGCATCCATGATAACTGTTGTATCTCCATCACAGTTCTTAATGACGGAACTAATTATTTCAGCGGTATTAGTTGATGTTCCTAATCCTGGTCCGACAACAATTACATTGTTCTTTATAATAGCAGCAGCCATTTCTTGTTTGTCGTTGTAGTCTATAGTCATAGCCTCTGGAACGACAGTATTCATGGCTGTGAATTTTTCTGGAATGGTTAGGACCGTTACTAATCCAGCACCTGTATGTACAGCGGCTGAAGTAGATAGAATAGCAGCACCACCGAAGGGAAGAGAACCTGCAATTATCAATATACGGCCGTAGTTTCCCTTGTATGATTCAGGGTTGCGGGCTTTAATTACCTCAGATAATATAGATTTATTGATTTTTTCCATTACAAGAACCTCCATTTGTAGTATCATTTAATATTGTAAGCCATATCAGTGAGATATGGTACCGTGCCGCTGTGGCGGAATTGGCAGACGCGCAGTGTTCAGGTCGCTGTATGGTTATCCATGTACAAGTTCGAATCTTGCCAGCGGCATAATTAGTTAAGAGTAGGAATATTTTCGATATTTCTACTCTTTTTTAGTGCAAAATATGTTATATTTTAAGCAAACAGACGTTCGAACGGAGGCCAATGATGATATTCGATAAGAAAATGGATAAGTTATTTAATTTGATGAGTGACGCTATTAATTCGGGTGAAAATGGTGAGATATTAACTTTTTTTGAGAATAATAATAGTGAGTTAAAGGCTGAATTTCCAGATACGATTAATTTCATTGAATCTCATAAGCTGATTGATAATTTAAGTTCTTCTTCAACTGATCGTGGCGAAGTGTTGAACAATTATTTTGAAGCTAAAAACATTTATGACCTTGAGTGTTTTAATGGAGCAGAAAAAAAGAAATCGTCTCAATCAAAAATTGTTAAGTTAGAGATTGCTCATCATGATTCTTTTGAGCCGCTGTCTATTTTTAGAAATATTTCTGACAATTATGTTCCATCGGATATAATTGAGAAATTAATTATCGATGGTAAAAATAATTCAATTGAATATCACCTCGATAGTTCAAAGCAGAGTCAAGTTCATAAATATAACAATAAGACGAGCTTAGATGATTTGTTATACGAATTGAACGACCAGATATCTAAGTTTGATGATCGCAGCAAAGTACTTCCAGATGCTTTTTTACAACTAAAAGTAATTTATGCTAACGATAAAAAACAGTTTTTCTTTTATAAGAATAATGATCAATTACCGAAAAATTGGAAAGAATTTGTTGAACCAATCAAGAAACAATTTAATGTGGGTAGGCTCAATCAGGATATTTTCCAACTGGAACCTCCGGAAGAGGAATATTTTATTTGTAAGGTAAAATTTAGCGATTACAGTAATGCGTATTCATACTTAGCTCCAGATGAGAATCTGAAAAAAGGTGATCGGGTATTGGTACCTGTTGGTAACAACAACGAACGTAAGGAAGTCACTGTAGATAGTGTTGGCAAGTACACGAATAGTACTTCTTCCTATCCAATAAGTAAGATGAAGCATGTTATTGCTAAAGTATACAAAAGTTACGATTACTATGATGATGACGAAGTTGAATATAATCAGCCAAGTACCGATTATGCCAGTTCCATCTCGATAAGTTCGATCAAGCTTCAACAATTTGGCGGTAATGTAATTGTTGATGACGACAATGCAGAAGATTTGGTTCTGCTCAAACAATCTGATTGTTCATACAAGTATATTCTTAGGTATCCTAAGAATGGGACAGATACAGTACCGTATTATCGGATATTGAATTTTGCTAAAGAAAAAAATATTCACAGCCTTGCTATTCCAGATAGATTTTCCGAACAAATGGATGATAATTTGGATGATATAGCAACATATGCATTGCAGACGATCGGTGATTGGCTAGAATCGAATGATCAATATGATATAGATATTACTATTGCATGCAGTGACGATTCATCTTACGATGCATACTCAGAATTCGTTGATATGTACGAAGGTGATAACGTTTATCTGATCGATGCAGATTATTAAGATTGTTTGTTCTTGTTTGCTTCACGCAATTGAGCCTTTAGTTCTTGATTTTCTTGGCGTAGTTGGTCTATCTCTGAGTATTTTTTAACCGATGCCTTAACCTTGGGAGTTTGAGTTGTTCTATCACGCTCTGGAGCGGTTTTGAAAAATAAATACAAATACATTAATATCATGACCGTCCAAATAGTATAAATAATAATTCTTGGGATGTGGATCATGAAAGTCTCTTGAATCAGAGAAGTGGGATCAATGACCATGTAGATCAAGCAGACGATTATGAAAATAACTGAATAGATCAGAAAATGGATAAAGAATTTTTTCATGTTTGTAGCCACCATTCATTATTTGAAGTAGTTATTATACTGCTAGTTTATCATATTAAATCAGTGATATATTAATTATATGGGAGATGGTATTTTGACACCAAATAATCATGTAATTGTTTGTAAGGTTAGGATTGATAATGGTCAAGAACCGTATCTTACTAATAATGAGAACATCAATATCGGGGATTCAGTTGTGGTTCCAAGCCAAGCAGATGATGACTCCCGAATAGGTGAAGTGATAAATGTCCGCATATATAATAGAAATGACTTACCAAGAAAAAAGTTGAAATATATTTTGAGCAAAGTTAAGAGTACAACTAATGTAGCAACTGGAGAATATGACATGACAAATGATGAACACAAGAAGAGTACGATTGATATTGAAGTTTGTGATATTACTAAGGTAAAATGCGATGCAATCGTCAACGCGGCGAATAAGTCACTCTTAGGTGGTGGTGGAGTTGATGGGGCAATCCATCGTGTTGCTGGTCCTAAGTTATTAGAAGAATGTCGAACGCTGCATGGTTGTGAGACCGGACAAGCAAAAATAACCAAGGGCTATAATTTACCAGCTAAATTTGTGATTCATACGGTTGGGCCGATTTACTCCGGTAAACTTGAGGACAAAGTTATGCTGACGAATTGCTATCAAAATTCTCTGACTGTCGCTAGAGAGCACGATCTTCATACAATCGCCTTTGCAGCAATTTCTACTGGAGTTTATGGTTATCCATTGGAAGATGCTTGCCAAGTGGCATTGATTGCGGTGGGTGATTGGTTAGAGAAAAATTCCGATTATCACATGGAAGTTTTGATGACTTGTTTCGACGATGAAGTTTATGATGAGTATGAAGATTTTATCGATGTTTATGATGATGGTAATGATTATATTTATGATGCAGGTTACTAGGGCGGTCAAACCGCTCTTTTTGTTTATAATTCTTTAAAAAAGTTTTACAATTCGCTTTGAGAGGGAGTTATTCATTGTCTAAACCATACGAAAAATAGGATAATTAAATATAACAATATTTATAGAAGGGATAGTCATAAATTATGATTAAAGAATTTAAAGATTTTATAAGTCGTGGAAATGTAATGGACTTGGCAGTTGGTGTCATTATGGGTGCTGCTTTTACTGCTATTGTCCAATCATTAGTAAGTAACTTGGTTAATCCATTGATCGGTTTGTTTTTAGGTAAGATAGACTTGACTAATTTGAAGTTTCAAGTTGGGGATGCAACATTTAAATATGGTGCATTCATTGAATCCATTATTAATTTTTTGATAATTGCATTGGTGGTTTTCTTCTTAGTTAAAGCAATGAATACGATTATTAATGCGAGAAAATCTGATGAAGATGCAGAAGAAGAGGAAGAGGCTTCTAAGGAAGATGAGATGATCATGTATTTGAAAAAAATTTCTGAATCGGTTGATAATGGTAAGAAGTAGATAAAGGTTTTTGTTTCTACGTCCGCTTCCGGTCAGCAGTAATTCCATCTGTAGCGGGACCGATTTGAGCCAAAAAGCGGTCTCAAATCTGCTTTGCATAAACCGCAAATCAGTCAAGACGTCCGTGCTGTAAATGTGGGAAGACCACCCACATTAACACCACTTTCGCTACTGATTCCATTACTGCTGACCTCCAGCTAAATATATTTGTATATAAAAATTCGTATCACTAAATTAACTGTGATTCACATTTTTTGTCTGATTAGATAAAAATCTGGTAATTGTTTATTACTGTACTACAAGACTGACCTCCAGCCAATTTATCAAGTAGACATAACAACAAAAGGGTACGTTACGGCAAGGTTGTCATAGAGTACTCTTTTTATTTTGTGGAATAAAGAACCAATTCCTACTGTTATTTCAGTCTAATATCAAATTAGTAGCGAGTTAGTAACGTGATAACGCAAACCCAGCTGGCGATGGTCAACAATGGAATCCGCCGTAAAAGTGTTCTTAGCGATTCATCGCTTAGAACACTGGACGACTGGGAAGACTACAGGCTTCCCAGCGAGGCTTAAGACGAAGACTTAAGCCGGTCCACGGCAGATGGAATTGTGGACCATCGCCAGCGGCAACAAAACGTTAACAAAACGCCAACAAAAATACCTTTTTTTGTTTCAACCTACGAATGATAGCGTTAGAATTAAACAGTCAAAAAACTATCAGGGAGGGCAATTTAATTGGAAACTGTCTTTTTAATTTTATTGTTGGTAGCGGCGGTTGTTGTTGCTAATGCAATTTATGCCCGTTTCAATCTAGTCCCAGTCGCATTTTTACAAATTGCTGCAGGATTAGTTTTATCATTTGTACCGTTATATAAGCATTTTGAATTAGAACCAGAATTATTTTTACTAGCTATAATCGCAGTGTTAATGTTTAATGATGGTCAGAATACTAATATTAAAAAATTAATGCACCAAATGGGAACGACTTTGTCGTTGTCGGTGGTCTTGGCAATAATTACAGTGCTGATCGTTGGAACTATAACGCATGCTTTGATTCCAGAATTTTCATTGGCACTGGCGTTGGCTTTGGGAGCAATCATTACTCCGACCGATGCCGTAGCGGTATCTTCGATCACTAGTAAAGTACTAGTCCCTAGGGAAGCTATGAGTACTTTAGAAAACGAGTCTTTGTTCAATGACGCTTCCGGTATCGTGGCTTTTAACTTAGCCATCGCAGCACTGGTTACTGGCAAGTTCTCAATAACTAGTGGTATAGAGAGTTTTCTATATGTCTTCTTAGGTGGAATTCTAGTGGGATTGGTTTTGGGATATGCTATTGTTGCTTTGAGAATCTTATTGATCAATATGCGTGTCGATACACCTTCAGTTGTTGTACCATATACACTTATGACACCATTTATAGTTTATCTAATTGCTGAAGCTGTTGGTGTTTCGGGAATTCTAGCGGTTGTAGCAACCGGGTTGATCCATGGTTTGCAACAGAATCGATTACGTTTAACTACTTCTCGATTACAAATAGTTATGAGTACTACTTGGTCGATCGTTGCTAGTATTTTGAATGGGATAGTCTTTGTTCTGCTCGGATTGTCGTTACCTGGTGTCATCAAGAATCTTCATCAACGTGATACTGGTTCAGTTGCTATTCTGATTGGTTTGGCTGTGTTGTTATACGTTGTTATGACGGCACTAAGATTTTTCTGGACACAGTTGGACTTGGCAAGAATACGAGCTTGGAGTTTCCATGATAAGTTAATGAATAGCATAGTTATGGCACTGAGCGGCGTTCATGGAACTATTACTTTGGCGATGGCATTCTCCTTGCCGTTAACACTGGGTGATCACGCGTTCACTTATCGTAATGACATAATTTTTATCGCGGCAGTGGTGATTTTAATAAGTTTGATCGTGCCGACATTAGTTTTGCCATTTATGCTCCCGAAGAAGGTTTCTGCAGTGAATGGGACTGAATTAGCGCAGGCAAAATCAGAAATGGTGCGCAATGCTGTTCAGATGGTGCAATCTCAATATAGTGATTCTCCAGAATGTGGGGCAGTTATTCAGATCATTGAAGGACAGCGTGCAGCTGAAGGCAGACCCAATAAAGCAACCTTGTCAGAAATATTTAATAAGGCTTTTGATATCGAACATGCGACTGTTGAAAAAATGTTGCAAGATGGTGAAATAAATGATCAAGAATACGGTCTCTATTCTAAATTCATGCGTCAGACAGTTGTTCAAAATTCGAATGGCTTCCGAAAACAAATAATCTTGATGTTCAAATTTGTCTTTGTTGCAAGATTATCGATGAGTAAAAAAGCCCGTGCACGACGTAAGATGGTTAGACAAACTGTTAAAAAGAATCATAGTAGGAGTCGAGAAGAATCAATAAATGAAAATCGTAAAGTGTGGAGACGTATTCGTGAAATAGAAGGTAAACCATACAAAGATGTTGTTGAATTTCTCTCATCACAAATGACAGATAAGAATGAAGTTGAAACAGGAATTGTACGTCGAGCCTTTGATCAACGTCATCGCCGATTATCTGGAACTCGTGATTCACAAGACTCTCAAAACGAATTACTAGTACAGGTATTTCAACATGAGCACAACTTCGTTCAATCGCAAGTTGCTACTAATAAGTATAGTCGGGAATTAGGTAATGAATTGTATCAACAAATTTCGACCGATCAATTAGTCAGCTTCCAAACATTTGAAGACTAACAAAAAATAATTTGGGACATTGTTGTTCTCTCCTTTAGATTTTGGCTTAGACGCTTAAATCCTAACACGAGAACAGTGATGTTCTTTTGTTTTAGCCAAAAAAGAATATAAAAAAACTGGTATTGATCTATTCATCAATACCAGAAAATATAGAACCTCAATAATGCTTAATTAATATAAATAGACAAAAATCCCGTCAAACTAAAAATGATATAACCAATACCCCAGAGGCGGTATTCTTAACAACACCCCAAACCAATTAAATTTTTCCTTTGACAATCTGTACACAGCCCCATATCATTGTTATACACAAATATAATTATCCAAATACTCGAAAGGAAGTGGGCACCTTGGTCCTTTTTAAAAAGATTTTTCGTAATTTAACAGATAAATACAACTAATAGGAGTAAACAAATTAAATGTTACTAGAAGACACAGAAACAAGCTCCAAAGATAATTCCAAAGAACCCCCGAGAAACTCAACCCAACTTTGGCAACTCGATGAAAAAGAAGTTGGCAAAAAGTTTAAAACTAACACCGAAGACGGTTTAACTAGTGCTGAAGTCAAACGTCGTTTAGACCGCAATGGTCGCAACGAATTGGAAGTTAAAAAGCAGTCTAAATTTATCCAGTTCGTTAAACAATTCAACAACAGTATCATCTATATTTTAGCAGCTGCCGCTATTATGACTTTCTTGATGCACCGTTATTCTGATTCTATTGTTATTGGTTTAGTTATTATTGCTAACGCCATTATCGGTTATATTCAAGAGCAACAAGCTGGTAATGCCTTGGAAAAAATTCGAGAAATGTTAGTTTCCAAGAATTTCGTCTTTCGTGATGGTGAAAAACTGGAAGTTGATGCCCGTGAACTAGTTGTTGGTGACTTAGTCAACTTGGAAGCCGGTGATGCAGTGCCTGCTGACTTGCGTTTGATCTCGGCTGACAACTTGAGTGTTCAAGAATCAACTTTGACTGGTGAAACTAATGCCGTTGAAAAGATTGAGGATACTATTTCTGATACTAAATTGCCGTTAGCTGAACGTAAAAACATGGTTTATGCTTCAACAGCGGTTACGAATGGATCTGGTCTAGGAATTGTCGTTGCTACTGCTGGTGATACGGAGATTGGTCAAATTCAAGATTCCGTTGAATCAGTCAAAGAAAAGCCCACTCCTTTGATGAAAAACTTGAATTCACTTGGTTTTGGTCTATCTGTTGCTATTTTAATCGCCGCAGTACTACTATTTATCATTGGTTATTTTATTGATACTTACAGCTTACCAACACTTTTGGTTGCTGTTATCACAATGGTCGTCGGTTCCATGCCTGAAGGTTTACCAGCCAGTACTTCTGTTGTCTTGGCCATGGGAACTCGTAAAATGACCAAACGTAATGTTATCGTGAAATCATTGCCGGCCGTTGAAACACTGGGAGCGGTGGATATCGTTAATACTGATAAAACCGGTACTTTAACTAAAAATGAAATGACGGTTCAAAAAGTTATCACCCCAACTCATGACTTTGACGTCACTGGTGTTGGTTACGATGCCGACGGTGGAGTCGATTTCGAAGGTAGTCTAAAACTCAACGGTCAAAACTTTGATTGGCAAAAAGACTCTAGCATGCAATGGCTAGTTGATATAGCTGGTCAAACTACTGATGCACAGCTTCACTTTGAAAATAATCGTTGGGAACTAAACGGTGAACCAACTGACGGGGCCTTAACAACTCTTTATCGAAAAATGACTGGTCATGACCCTGAAGTTGATGAAATCGATTCATTACCATTTGATTCTGCCTTCCGTTTTTCAGCTCGTTTAGCTAATTTGAATCACCAACGCGTTTTGATGGTCAAAGGTTCACCAACTACAATCATTAACGCTTCGGTAAGATCAACTGATGCCACCTACTGGAATAACAAAATCAAAGAATTGACTGCCGACGGTTTAAGGGTGGTCGCTTTGGCCTATAAACTGGTCGACGATGACTTTACTGAAATACAAGCTGATCAAATTAGCGGACTAACTTTGGCTGGTATGGTCGGCATCATTGACCCACCACGTGAAGAAGCCCGTAAATCAATTCATGAATTGCGCATGGCTGGCATTAAAGTCAAAATGATCACTGGTGACCATCCCGACACGGCTTCAGCAATCGCTAGAAAATTAGACTTGGATTCCGTTATTAGAGCCATTACTGGCCCAGAAATCGATGCCATGTCTGATGATGAATTAACCGCTAAAATTGACAATTACAACGTCTTTGCTCGTACAACACCTGCTAACAAATTACGAATTGTTCGTGCTCAACAAGCTAATGAACATGTTGTTTCGATGACTGGTGATGGTGTCAACGATGCGCCAGCCTTGAAGCAAGCCGATATTGGTGTCGCTATGGGTATTAAAGGTACCGAAGTTGCTAAAGAATCAGCTAATATGGTGCTAGCCGACGATGACTTCGCTGATATCGTTGTCGCCGTGCGTGAAGGTCGCCACGTTTTCGATAATATTCGTAAAACCATCCGTTTCCTTCTACCAACCAGTTTTGCGGAAGGTTTAATCGTTGTTATCAGTATCTTGTTGGGTCAAGATTTACCACTTTATCCCGCACAATTATTGTGGATCAACATGGTTTCCGCTTTAACTATCCAATTTGCTTTCATTTTCGAACCACCAGAATCAGGTATCATGGCTCGAGGACCGCGGAATGTTAAAGCCGGACTGTTAACCAAATTAGATACCTTTGAGATCGTCTACGTTTCACTCTTGATTTCAGGACTTGGCATCTGGGCCTTCGACTTCTTAACAGGCAAAGGAATGCCCGAAGTTGTCGGAAGTACTATGGCATTAAATATCATCATTTTCGGTAAAATTTTCTACCTGTTCAACCTCAGAAATGACCATCCCGTTATTTCCAAATATTTCTTCCAAAACAAGATGGCCTTTTATATCATTGGAATTTTAATTGCTTTGCAATTGGGAATTATTTATCTTCCGTTTATGCAATCCATCTTCCACACAACTAACATCAACTTCACTTACGGTTGGCTAATTCCAATCGTTGCTGGGGTAATTGTGCTAGTTGTAACCGAATTGGGTAAATTTACCCGATTCCATTTATTGCAACGAAACATTAAATAGTTTTAATGACAAAAAAGTGTTTATGAGAAATTAAATCTCATAAACACTTTTTTTGTATTAATATTTTGACTCTTGAGAAACGTTATCGTTGTTAGAGACGAAGACTCCCATTTTACCTAATACTAATCCGAGTACGAATCCTAACAATGTTGGTGTTACCCAACCAAGTCCTAGACTAGCAAATGGTAAGTATTGATGATATGTATTAACAGCGAATTTTACAAATCCAGTTTGTAGTGCTGCAGGGGCAGAGGCAAACATGTCAAGGACAGCAGGTAAAACTGTAAAGGCGATAGTCATTTTGTAAACTACACCGGCGTATGGTTTGTTGTGAACTGTTAATGATACTAAGATCAAAGCTAATGAAAGTGGGTATAGGAGCATTAGAACAGGTAGAGACCAACTGATGATGGTATCAAGTCCAGCGTTAGCGACAACAAATGAAACGAAGCAAGTAACACGAAGCCAAGTTAGATAGCTAACTTTAGGAAATAGTTTATGAAAATCTTGAGCGAATGATGCAACTAATCCCATTGCAGTCGTGAAGACACCAAGTGTAACTAGTAGTCCTAACAGTGCGGCACCAAAGTTACCAAAGTAGTAACCGACGATTGATGATAAGGCATCGCCACCATTAGCTGACAATTTCATTTTGTTCAAACTAAAGGCACCTAATAAAACTAATCCCAGATAGATCATAACTTCAAGACCGATACTCAATGTTCCAGCTCTAGCTGTTAGGGATGATAATTCTTTGTCTTTGTATCCTAATCCACGAACAGCGTGAACGAAAGTAACACTCAATGCTAGTAAGGCAACAGCATCAACGGTGTTGTAACCTTCCAACATACCACTGACAGTAGCAGTTGTTTGATATGTGGTTGTAGGCATGTGATTCAAGCCGCCCATGGGATTAACGAATGCTACTAAGAAAACTACAGCTAATAATGCCAAGAAGATAGTATTTAAATATTTACCAACGTACTTAAGAAGTTTACTTTGATGAACAGTTAATAGGTAAGCAACTCCAAAGAATAAAGCTGTGAAAACTAACATGCTTACACGATCGAAACGTGCAGGCAAGAATGGTTTAACTGCCATTTCATAAGCTGTGGCAGCAGTACGAGGAGTACCGAAGAAAGGTCCGATGGTTAAGTGAACTAGTACTAAGAACAATGCGGCGTAATGTCTGCCAACTGGTCTGGCCAAGTCGTATAGTCCATCACTCTTCGTAACGACAACGGCAAGAATTGCTAATAATGGAAACAACGAGCCTGAGACTGCGAATCCAATCGCAGCTGCGAACCAATTATTACCGGCCATTTGACCTAAATGAACTGGAAAAATTAAATTACCTGATCCAAAGAACATCCCGAAGATGAGTGAGCTGACTACCAACAGCTGAAAAAACTTATTCCTTTTTGACTTTGGTTCTAATAAATCGTTTTGCATAAAAAGTCCCCCTAGAATTTTGCGTAATGTAATTTATCTGACTAATCTGTGTAATGCCACTAATATCAGAATCCATAATACTCACCACCTTAAAGTTAAACGCTAGTTTCCACTCTCTAAAACAAAAAGAGCCCTTCTCCCATATGGGAAAAGGGCTCTAATTAAAGAACGGTACCACCTTTTTGAGTAGTTTAAAAAAACTACTCACTCAAATCACGGACAAAATAATCCGCTAGCCTGATATTGGTGGCAACCACGATGATCTACATATCGACATCGAACTCAGAAATGATTTTCGAAGGTTCTCGTAACGGTCACTTCTCATTGAACGTGACTCACTGTGCGTAATTGAGATTTCTACTTTTTTCCTCAACGTTTGTTTGATTTATTGGTGCTTATTATAAACACGAAAAATTGGAAATGCAAGAGTAAATATTAATTTATTTCTAATTAGTTTTTTCCTTCCTTTAACTAATAAAATCTGTTGTTTGATAATCACTGGCATTTGGTGTTGTAAGAAAAATAAGCATTTTCACAAATTTACTCTTGTTTCAAAATAAGAATGGTGTTAATCTTTTGTACATCAAATTAATTTTTTTCTAATCGGAGGAGACGCATTATGACAGAATCAAAGAAAGTAGTACTAGCTTATTCAGGAGGTTTGGATACTTCGGTAGCCATTCCTTGGTTAAAGGATAAAGGATACGACGTTATCGCTTGTTGTATCAACGTTGGTGAAGGTAAGGATCTTGACTTCATCAAAGAAAAGGCACTTAACGCAGGAGCTATTAAAGCGATTGCGATTGATGCACTAGAAGAATTCGCAGATGGATATGCACTTGTTGCGTTGCAAGGACATACGCTCTACGAAGGTATTTACCCGCTACTCTCCGCTCTCTCCCGACCATTGATTAGTAAAAAATTAGTAGAAGTAGCTAAAAATGAAGGTGCAGATGCTGTTGCTCATGGCTGTACCGGAAAGGGTAACGACCAAGTTCGTTTTGAAGTTGCGATTCATGCTCTAGCTCCCGACCTAGAAGTATTGAGTCCCGTTCGTGATTGGCACTGGTCTCGTGAAGAAGAGATCGATTATGCTAAGGATCACAATATTCCGATTCCAATTGATTTAGACTCACCATATTCAATCGACGCCAACATTTGGGGCCGTGCTAATGAATGTGGAGTACTTGAAGATCCATGGAACGAAGCTCCAGAAGATGCTTTTGCACTGACAACTCCAATTGAAGAGACACCGGATACACCTACTAGTGTTGAAATCACCTTCGAACATGGTATTCCAGTGGCACTTGATGGTATTGAAATGAAGTTAGTCGACATCATTCAAGAATTGAATAAAGTTGCTGGTGAGAATGGTATCGGACGTATTGATCATATTGAGAATCGTCTTGTAGGTATTAAATCTCGTGAAGTATATGAAGCACCTGCAGCTATGGTTTTGATTCAGGCTCATAAAGAGCTCGAAGATCTAGTTCAGGAACGTGGATTGGCCCACTTCAAACCAGTTATTGAAAAAGAACTTTCAGAGTTGATTTATAATGGTCTCTGGTATTCACCATTAATGAAGTCATTATTAGCATTTTTGGATGAAAGTCAAAAATCCGTTAACGGTGTTATTAAGATGAAACTGTTCAAGGGTAACACTTGGATTCAAGGACGTAAGTCAGCTAACTCATTGTATGACCTCAATTTAGCTACATACACATCTTCAGATTCATTTGATCAAATTGCTGCCAAAGGATTCATCAAATTGTGGGGACTTTCAACTCAAGTAGCTGCACAAGTTGAACAAAAAAATGCCGATGAAGAAGTAAACGAGGTTCAATAGTGAGTACTAAGAAATTATGGGGTGGACGTTTTCAAGCTCAAGCTGAAACTTGGGTCGATGAATTTGGAGCCTCGATTAGCTTCGATCAATTGATGGCCGATGAGGATATTGAGGGTTCATTGGCACATGTTAAGATGCTGAAGAAGACCAAGATATTGACTGAAACTGATAGTAACAAGATAATTGCTGGATTAGAAGAATTACAGCAAGAATTACATGATGGTAAATTAAAATTTACAGTTGAAAACGAAGATATTCATATGAATATCGAAAGTATTCTCACACAGAAGATTGGACCAGTTGCCGGCAAACTACATACGGGTCGTTCACGAAATGATCAAGTCGCTACAGATTTTCATCTTTATGTTAAGAATCGCCTGCCAAAGATAATTACTGAAATCAAAACGATTCAAAAAACCTTGGTAACCTTAGCAGAAGATAATGTGGAGACGATCATGCCGGGGTACACCCATCTACAACACGCTCAGCCCATTTCATATGGTCATTACTTGATGGCTTATTATGCCATGTTGAAACGTGACGTAGAACGATTTGAATTTAACATGAAACATACAGATATTTTACCTTTAGGTGCCGCAGCCTTAGCCGGAACAACTTTTCCAATTGACCGTAATTATACAGCTCAGGAATTAGGATTTAACGAAGTTTATACTAATTCACTTGATGCCGTGTCTGATCGAGATTTTGTCTTAGAATTTTTGAGTAATGCCTCGATTTTGATGATGCATCTATCGAGATTCTGTGAAGAGATCAGTATGTGGGTCAGCTATGAATTTGATTACTTAGAATTAAGTGATAAATATACAACCGGAAGTTCCATTATGCCTCAGAAGAAGAATCCTGATATGGCTGAGCTTATCAGAGGCAAGTCGGGTCGTGTCTATGGTCATTTGATGGGATTATTATCAACGATGAAATCATTGCCGCTGGCATATAATAAGGATTTACAGGAAGATAAAGAGGGGACTTTTGATACTGTAAAGACACTTTTACCAGCTTTACGAGTGTTCAATGGGATGATCGCCACTATTAAGGTCCACAACGATAAAATGTACCATGCGACTGAAAACGACTTCTCCAATGCTACAGAATTGGCTGATTATTTAGCTACCAAAGGAATACCATTCAGAGAGGCTCATGGAATCGTGGGTCAATTAGTGTTAAAGGGGATTGAGACACATCATAATCTTCAAGATATAACTATGGAAGAATTCAAACAGATTTCTCCGTTGATCGAAGAAGATGTTTATAATGTTTTGAAACCGGAAGTTGCTGTTGAAAGACGTAATTCATTAGGCGGTACAGGTTTCAAACAAGTTAAGATACAAATAGAACAAGCCAAAATAGATTTGGCAAACTAAAAAAGAGCGGATTTTTCGCTCTTTTTGTTTGCATTAATTTGTATGATACACTATCAGTAAATCAATTAACGAGTAGGGGTTATTATTATGAAACGGGCAATTCTCGGAATTATTTTGGCAACTATGGCGTCATTTGGTACTGTTAATGTTGTTCAAGCTTCAAGCAAGACATACACTTTTGAAGCTTCTGATACAATCGTTATCACAGCGTCTCCTAAGAAGGATTCGCAGAAGTATGCTGTTTATAAGAAATCAAAAGGTAAGATGATAAAGACAGGTAAGACGGTAAATATGGCCAAGGATGACAAGATTCAGTATTGGCGTGCTAATCCGGTGGAAGTGAAAGGCAAGACCTGGTGGCAAATTGCCGACAATAAGTACTTCCAATCCAATCGTGTGGCGGTAGTTGATACTGAAGAGATGGAGAAGTTGGGACGACCAGTTACCAAGTACGCTAATTACACGCCTGATCTACCAACCTACGAAGGTGGTAATGCAGTAGTTGTTATTGCTGCCTCACCGAAGAATGATAGCCAGACGATCGGTGTTTACAAACTAAAGAATGACAAGCTAGTTTATACTGGTCAACGTGTAAATATGGACAAAGGAAATGGCAAGAACAAGACCATTCAGCATTGGAAGGCCAATCGAGTTACGATCGATGGCAAAGAAGTATGGCAAGTAGGGGATAACTTATACTTCAAATCATCACGTGTAAGAGAATTGAATACGGTCAGAATGAATGACTTGGAACAAAAAATAGATAATTACGGAAACTATCCAGGATGAAAAAATGAGATATGACTTTTATTGTCATATCTCATTTTTTGTTACTTGTCGTAAGAAGTATTCCAGCAATTCTTTTTTATCGGGTTTATCTAAGTAAATATAGGACCTGGGAGTCTTAAAATTTGGAAATCTTTGTTTTAGGTTTGCCAATGAAGTACTGGTAAATTCGGTAAGGGAGATAATAGGTATTTCGTACCCATCTTTGACCTTAACAGGAACTCCTAGTTTTAAGAACAATCCTACTGACTTATCAATTCCAGATGAATAGACAATTGCCTGACACTCAGAGTGTAAAAATCTCTTACGATGCTCGACCGTTTGCTCACCGCCAATAATTTTTTTAACATATTTAGTTTTAAGTGATAACAGAATTATCGGCAGGTGCGGGTTATATATCTCCGTTAATTTCGTCATAGACTTTAACAAAAACCTCGCACAAGCAGGGTATATCCTCAGTGAATTTTTTGCCGGCTTCGGCATATTCTTTGGTGAAGAAATCTTCATGAACTTCACGCCAATATTTCAAACTACGGTCTCCTTCGCCCTCATGATAGGCATGCTCTGCGCTGACTAAGTTAAAAGGGATGACTTCTGTAACGAGTGTCTTAGTGATACAAACTGGTTGTTCGTCAGCATCGAGAATAATGTTGTAATCACCAGTTGTCGGCATGTAATCCGTATCACTGTACAAATCATAAGCAGAAGAAGTCGCTGTTTTGACATTTTTGTCAACTAACTCAGCCAGAGTTTGGGGATCGCCGCCAAAAATTGTTATGTCACCAATAGGATAATCCTCGCGGGGACTCTTATTCTCTAAGAACTTGTCCCAATATGCTTTGATAGTTTTTTTGTCCATGATAACCTCCAAGTTAGTTGATACTATACATAAATAATATCATGTAATCCCTAACTTGTTTGAGTTAATTTTAAGGAACATCCCTCGCTTCCCACACCCATTGGCCTTGGAAAGTTCCGGGTTTAACATGTTCATCATAATTGAAGACGACACAGATACGATCTTTTATTTTTTGAGTAAAATCAGTCGAAGTCATTTTTTGGCCATCATTAGGATCATTAGTTTTTCCAATGAATAATTCATCAGATTGTAGATTTTCATCTAAATAAACTGCATGAGAAATCTTTAGATCATCATAATCGATACTTTCAAACTCTGACATAGATAGGAACAAGTCTAATGGCTTGGCATTTTCCTGACGATAGTCGTTTACTTCAACTTTTTCGTCAAAGTTAGGGTGGAGGTGAGGTGATTTCTCACCGACCATCAGTTGCTGACCAAAATCAATATTCTCAGGTGCAACGATTTCGACGTTACCGGGTGCCTTACGGAAATAGAGAATAGCAGAACCTTCATTACCATCATTATCTAGTATTTTTACAGTGAGTTTATGAATTTTAATGTCCTCAATGTCATTTGTATTGAAGTCTTTGATATTCCAATTTTGATTTTTACCTTTACTAGGATTTTTGATATCACTAGCAATTGTTTTGTCCGTACCATTATCAACAGAATATCGAATGTTCTTAATTGTTCGACTGTCTTTGTCAGACCAAATACCGCTGATATTAAAGTGGGGCTCTGAAGGTATGTAGGGGTTGTCTTCGGCAGATTCAGGAGTAATGATACTGATTTGAGGAGCATTGGTCGATTCGGCAGGAATGTAAAAAGTACTTGTACTAATAAGTGAAATATTTCCTTCTTTATCTTTGAACCAAACATAAGCAGTGTGTTTTCCAAGCAGTTTGTCCGTTAAATCTATGGAAGCATTCCATTCATGTGGGACACCGGCTACTTTTTCTTCGTCTTTTTGAGAATATGAATTAACCTTTTCAGCAGCTTCGAATTTGTCGTTATCTAATGAAACAAATAATTCAACGTCGTTACTGTCGAAATCATACCAAGAGCCAGTTAAATCATATTTATGAGTTCCATGAGCAACAATATCTGGATCGTCATTGGTTCCTCGTTGATCCATATTGTTGACAGGAGCAAAGTTCTTTCTATTTAGATCAACAGATCGCGAATAACTTAATTTAACTGAATCTCCGACCTCTAAAGTTTGATGTTCGGTGTGCATTGTAACTCCAGAATCCCAGAGCGGGGTACTTTCAGAAATATATTCAGGCTTATCTTTGGGATGTTTATAATGCAGTTTTCCTAATCGCTTACCTGCACCAGGGTCGAATCCTTTATCTCCAGGATCTTCGTCATAGTAGAAAGCATTAAACAGACGCTCTGGAACACTTCCGGGCTTGTAACGACCATCGCTGTATTGATAATTAACGCTATGTTTCCAAGGATTACCAGTGAATTTTGCTTGAAGAATAGACCCAAATAGAAATGACAAGCCACCACCGGCATTTGTATAACCTTTAAATTCTTCGTATGACTTGGTTATGGATCTTGTTGCCCAAGCCCAAGGACTGTTGTTGCCATTCATATGGAAATTAATGCGTGATTCGGCATTGTCAGACTGCATATAAAATCCACGGCCATTACCGAGGGAACGCATAGGAGCATAGTCACCAATATTGACCCCTTTTTTGTCTTTGATCTGTGCGAAGTCTTTTGTCAAAGTTAAATCGTGAAAAGCAAATCCAATAAAATCATCGAATTCCTTGTTACCAACATTTTTGTAATTTATGTCGGTAAAAACTTCACCGTAAAAATCAAAACGTTGAACGATCGAAACTTCAATTTTGTAAGTTCGTCCTTTTTTTACATGTTGTTGAAAGAAGACTAGTTTTTGTTCCTCAAAGCCGGTTTTAGGATCTAATCGAAAATATAGCTTAGGAATGGTTAACATTGAAGAATCAGCTCCAGCAATATCTGGTCCACTCATTGATGGAAAATGCTTTTTATCAGTGGCGGATAATTCCGTATTATGGATGTCGGTAGTAACAAAGGTTCCATCTGAGCCTGATTTACCATCGGACGCTTGGCCGTCTCCAAAGTTATGTGTGTACATGTGCGTGTGGTCATTAACAAAATTTCCGTCGGTATGTAAATCAGTTCCCTTAGGAGCTGTTACCATACAGAAATTTGGAGCTGTAATGCTATCTATTCTACCGTCGCCTTTAGGATTTTTTTCATAAGCCTTGGCAATTGTCATGTGCATTCTTACGAAGTTGATATCTCCAAAGTATAAGAAGGGTACAGTGATATTTCCATCGTTATGTTCTAAAGTAGGTCCCTGACTAAGTCGAAAATTTTTGGTTTGTTGCCACTCTTCACCTGGTTCGTCATGCTGAACTGTTTTTTCGTCTGGGTCTTCGATCTCTTCCTCAGAATTTTCTTTGGCTTCAGTAGATTCATCATTTTCATTGTTGGTGGAATCATTATCTGATGTTTCGATTGAATTATTTGTGTCAGTGCTTTCTTGACCTGTTTGCTTATCAGTGTCAACTGTCAATTCTTTAGTAATCAAATTATGCTTTTTCTTATCATTTACAGAAAGAATTGTGTAATCGCTTTTCAAAACCTTAATTTGAAATTGGCCCTTTTTAATATTATCTTTAAGATTGATTTCGATATATTTTTCTTTTTCGTTAATAGATATATTTTTTTTGCCAAGTTCTTTTTCTAAATCTTCGGAATTTATATCTTTAATGTTTTCAGAACTTACTAACAGCTCTTTATCATTATTTGGTAATTTATATTTTATCGTCGCCTCGTAATAATCATCGTTTAATTCGATATCGGTAATATCAGCTGAAGCGGTATCTGTGTTTATTGCTGCCTGAGTGATACTAGTGAATAAATTAGAGATGAATAAGATCGAGATGATCAAGAGTATTTTTTGTTTTTTCATGCGGGGGTTAACCTCCGTTGTTTTTGATTGCTAAAACAGATTATCATGAGGAAAACAGTTTCACAATCTAAAAATTGAGAATTATAATTGTATTTTTTGATAAAAATATATTGAAATTAAAATAAATTAAATTAATTATAACGATAAAAAAGCAGCTTGAACGGTTACGTTCAGGCTGCTTTTGGTTATTATTCAATGTTTGATCGGTAATTCAATTACGAATTCACTACCAGTCGGTAAATTATCACGTACAAATATTTTACCATGATGTGTATTAATAATTTGTTGGGCAATTGCGAGTCCCAGACCATGCCCGCCACTGTTTCTATTCCTTGATTTATCAACACGATAGAAGCGACCGAAGATTTTTTTCTTATCATTATCGCTAATACCAATACCAGTATCAGAAACAATAATTTGATACTTAGAACCCTCGATATGGTCGTAGATTCTAATAGTTCCGTTCTCGGGTGTGTATTTAGTAGCATTATCAAGCAAGATTATTAGAACTTGCTTGATTTTGTCACGGTCCACATTGAAGTGAATATCATCTTTGTGATTAAGATTGATTTGGAACACTTTAGATTGTGAATTGATGATTTCTTTAAATGGCATAATCGGATCTTTTAAGAAAAATTCAGGCTTGGTTAATTCGAAGTCCATTTTAGTAGTAGCTTGATCTGATCTTGCTAGAATCAACAGGTTATTCGTCAGTGAATTCAGTCGATTGACTTCATCTAGTGAAACAGAGATCGATTCAGCTTCATCGATGATAGTCTTATTGGGCTTTGTTAGCATGTATTCTAATTTTCCTTGAATAATCGTCAGAGGAGTACGCAATTCGTGGGCTGCATCATTTACGAATTCACTCTGTTGTTTCCAAGATTTGATGATAGGGAACATGTTGATGCGAGTTAGGACGTAAGCAAGAATCAAGGCGATAACCCAAAAAATGAAGAAGGTAATGATTAAGATCCGCTGGAAATTAGCTGTTGATTGAATTTGAGTATCGATATTCTGCATGATCAAGACATAATGTCCAGCGTACATCGGATTGTTGTTCTTCTTCGAAACCTTTATCAGTAAAGCTCGGAAGTTCATTTTTTTAACAGTTAAAGTCTGTTTTTTATTCAGATTCTTTTTGTTCAAGTTAATATTTTTGAGAACAGAATATCTATTACCCAAACTAGATTTATTCAGCAGTTTACCGCTATTGTCAAAAACTAAAATCGAGGCTTGGAAGGGAGCACGTGGTTCGGGTTGTTTATTTCCAGTATCGGCATCGCCTCTGTCAGGTCCTTGAGGTCCTGTTTGAATTTGATTATTCATCTTAGGTTGTTTGCGAATCGAGGTTACTTGTTCCTTGATGTCCTTGTCGATGCTTTTGTAAGTAGAAGATTGGAACAAATTAAAAATGATTATTCCTAGCGTCAAGAACAATATGGCAAAGGTCGTCATGATCGATAAGAATAGTCTGAATTGCTGCCGACGAGTAATTTTATTTTGTCTAGTTTTGATTTTCATCTTGGAAAATATACCCAACGTTTCTAATAGTTTTGATCAAATAATCATTCTTGGAAGGACGAAGTTTTTTACGCAAGTTACTCATATATACTTCGACAACAGTAATCGAAGTGTCAGAATCAAAGCCCCAGATTCGTTCAAAGATTTGATCTTTAGTCAAAATAGTATTTTTGTTTTGCAATAAATAAACTAATAAATCGTATTCTTTACCGTTAAGTGCAATGGATTGGTTATCAGCAGTTACTTCATGATTATTCAAATTAACCTCGATACTATTCATTTTTAGGATAGAATCATCAGCCAAGGCACCGCTGCGTTTGAGCAATGCTTTGACACGTGCTTGTAGTTCTTCACGGTGGAAGGGTTTAGTTAAGTAATCATCAGCCCCTAGGTCAAAGCCGTGAACCTTGTCATCTAGTTCAGCCTTGGCGGTTAAGATCAATACTGGGGTAGTGATCTTGTCAGCACGAATGCTCTTAAGGATGTCATAACCGTTCATTCCTGGAAGCATCAAGTCCAAGATTATTAAATCGTGAACATCTTCTGTAGCTGCAAATTTACCACTTAGTCCGTCATTTTCAATATCTACTTCGGCAAAGTCTGCCAAGAAAGATGCAATATTACTTGCTAAATTCTCGTCGTCCTCAACGACCAATATTTTTATATTTTGCATAAATAATTATTCTCCTCATTAATACGTGCCATTAATCGATATGTTTATTATAAAGCAATTTTTTAACTTTAAGCTTAATTTAAGTTAGCTTGGCTAATCTGTTCACATCGTAAAGGAAAGGATGTTTAACAGATGAGAGACAAGATTATAAAACTCAGACCTATCTTATTGTCGGTCATCGTTTACTCGATCATTTGTTTTCTAATTAATATTACCTTTTAAGGGATTGGAGTTTGATAAATGATGGAAAACGAACCAACTCGTACCACAAAAAATAAAAAGGTGAGTCTCTGGGTTCGGCTAAAGTTAATTAAGTATGATTATTGGTTGATAGCCATTTTGATTTTAGCGGCCTTTTTATATGCGTGGAATATCTGGGAAGCTGGGGAAGCTAATAGTTTCTATACAGCTGCCATTGTAAGTATGACTAAGAGTTTTAAGAACTTTTGGTATGCCAGTTTTGATCCGGCGGGATTCATTACTGTTGATAAGCCGCCGGTTGCCCTCTGGTTCATGGCAATTAGTGCAAAAATATTTGGTGTTCATGGTTGGAGTGTTGTCCTACCATCGATCCTCTTTGGAATTGCATCAGTGTACTTAATATACAATTTAGTACATAAACGCTTTGGTAAAATTCCAGCTAGAATTGCAGCATTGATCATGACTCTGACACCAATTGCTGTGGCTGATTCAAGAACTAATAATATGGATGCAACATTAATATTCTTCTTGCTGCTATCGGTATATTTTGTTCAAAAAGCTGTTTTCAAGCATCAGCAAAGATATTTGTGGATCGGTTTCTCATTAATGGGAATCGCCTTTAATGTCAAGATGTTACAGGCATTTATGATATTGCCGGCTTTGTATTTATATTACTGGATTGCTACTAATATTGGTTGGAAGAAGAAATTGGCACATCTTGGGATTGCTACAGTATTTTTAGCAGTTTTCACATTGATCTGGCCATTGTCAGTTGATATGACTAATTCGTCTAACCGCCCGTATGAAGGTGGATCCGAAACTAATTCAGCTTTGGAATTAGCTTTTGGATATAACGGAACGCAACGTTTGTTAGGCCAAACAACCGGTACCGGTGGAGCATTTCCAGGGATGGGATCAAGCTCTAAAAAGAGTTCAAAGAGTATGACTCCGCCTAGTAGTTCAACTAAGAAATCCACTGGTTCATCGTCAAATACTCCGCCAGCTAAACCTAGTGGAACTTCAAATTCTAAGAAGTCATCTACAAATGCACCAACTCCACCTAATGGAGCTGAAGGTATGCAAGGTGGTCAAGGTGGACCAGGCGGCAGTAATAAAGGCGGCACTGGTGGTGCTGGAGGCGGAGCTTTCAGTATTGGTACTGTTGGTCCCTTCAGATTATTCGGTTTGGATCTTGGTCCTCAGATCAGTTGGCTCTTAATTATTGCTATCTTAGGATTGATATCTAGTTATTTCTACTATCGTGGATCACGGATGAAGAAGTGGTGGTCATTGACGCCACAACGTAAGGAATTGTGGTTATGGGCTGGTTGGCTGGTTCCAGTATATGGTTTCTTCTCAGTCGCTAGTTTCTTCCATCCTTACTACACAATCATGTTAGCACCAGCCATTGCCGTTCTCGGTGGTGTCGGTATCTATACTATGATCAAGCAATGGAAAGAAAAATCCTGGTGGTCGATGTTATTGCCAGTGGCAATTTTAGCTACTGCAGCGTTGCAAGCCTGGTACGTAGCACAATATTATTCAACCTTGGCATGGGTATTGTTAGGACTAGGAGTATTAGTTTCGATTCCATTGTTCGTATTGCCTTGGATCGCAAGTAATTTGAAGTCTAAACAATTTTGGCCAGTTGCTGGAGTGATCCTAGTAATGTTAGCTCCATCTTTCTGGTCATTAACACCGACACTTGCTGGTGAATCAGCACAGATTCCTACTGCTGGTCCTTCACTGTTACAACAAGGTGGTGGTGGAATGGGTACAAACGCCGGTGGTATGGGCAGCTCAACTGATTCTACTTTGCTTAAATATTTAGAGAAACATCAAGGTAATGCGGAATACTTATTCGCTACAGACGATTCAAGTACCGCCGCTCCGTATATTATTTCTACTGGCAAGGCTGTTATGGCTATTGGTGGATTTAATGGTACTGATAAGGCAATCACCTTGAAACAATTTAAAAAGTTAGTTAAAGAAGGTAAAGTCAAGTATTACTATTCCGGTGGTAAGACTGGTGGAAGCAACACTGCTATTGTTAATTGGATCAAGAAGAATGCTAAGAAGATTAAATTAAGCAGTTCTACTTCTGCTACTTCATCGATAACTACAAGTACTAAGACTACTGCTTCAGAATCCGCACCAAACGGTGCTGGTGCTCAAGGCGGAGCTCCAAGCAATGCCGGAGGTACACCGCCATCTGGAACTGGTAATGCACCAAGTGGTGCTCAAGGTGGTATGGGTCAAGCCCCAAGTGGATCTAGTTCATCTAAGAATATGAAGAAGCCTTCCAAGAAACCATCCGGTACCGGATCAACGACAGGTAATGCACCTGAAGGAATGGGCGGTATGACAGGTGGCATGGGTGGACCTGGCGGTTCATCTGGAACACTTTATGATTTATCAAGTATATATGATTAGTTTTTTATGAAAGGAATGAGTGCTCATGTCTCAATTAATTTCAATTGTCCTGCCAGTATTCAATGAAGAACCCGGCATTCAGGCAACAATCGATACACTATTAAATTTTACAGAACAACAAAAAGAAGACTACGAATTGATTTTTGTCGACGATGGTTCCAAAGACAAGTCAGTTCAGATCATTAAACATGCGGTTGAACTAAATCCTAGTATCAAATTAGTTGAATTCTCTAGAAACTTTGGCCATCAACTAGCAATCACGGCTGGATTACAATATACCAGCGGGGACGCTGTCGTTGTGATGGACGCTGACTTACAAGATCCACCAGAAGTTATTCCTCAGATGATTGAGAAATGGCATGAAGGCTATGACATTGTTTATGGTAAGAGAATGCAGCGTGACGGCGAAACTGCCTTCAAAAAATTCACGGCGGCAATGTTTTATCGAACTTTCAAGAAGTTAGCAACGATAGATATGCCACTTGATACTGGTGATTTTCGTTTGATGAACCGTAAAGCTGTAAAACAGTTACAAAAATTGCATGAACAAGATCCGTTTGTTCGTGGACAAGTTACTTGGATCGGTTTCAAACAAACTAGTGTCAAGTACCATCGTCAAGAACGAATCGCCGGTGAAACAAAATATCCACTATCAAAAATGATTAAATTAGCGATTGATGGTATTACATCGTTTTCGATGAAACCATTGCAGTTCGCAAATATCTTTTCAGTGGTACCAATTGTCAGTGGAGTATTTTATTTAGGATATTTATTTGCGACTGGTAATTACACTGCTTCCTCAGTGGGTATCACAATTCTCTTATTTACCTTAGGATTGTTACTCTTATCAGTGGGAATCTTAGGCAGCTATCTTGGCCGAGTTCTTGATCAAGTTAATAATCGTCCCAGATTTATTGTCAGTGAAACAGAAGGGTTCCAAGAACGTAACAAGGGTATTCACCATCTGGTGGATGCAAGGCAAATGCGTAACTAATTGAAAGATGACAAAATGATACGTTTATTGATCATAATAACTAGTTTGATCACTGCTATCGGAATCTTATTTTTACCAACCGATACGGGAAATGGTCAAAGTAAAGTTGTTAATAATAGAAAAAATAAAAAGTCTAAGAAAGGAAGTGAGGACTAGTTTTCCCAATAGTTTTTTAAACCATAATTAGCTTAGAATTCAACATGTTGAAACAAATTTTAATTATTTGAGTTTAGATGCTTTTTAAACTCACTTCAATGTGTTAAAGTAATGGTAAATTTGGTAGGTAATGCAATTGTCACAGGACAACTGAATACCAAATTGAACATGAACTATCCCATTCATTGAAGGAGCTGACGATAACCCAGTCGTCAGCTTTTTTTGTTGTATAAAAAAAAGAAGTTTCCATTAAGAGACTTCTTGTCAATATCAATTTAATCACCATTATAAATGGAATTTTTAACAATTACATAGTCGACTTTTCTAAGCGAATTGAGGGTTCTGCCACCGGCATAAGAAATGGCTGATTGTAGATCTTCTTGCATTTCTCTCAAAGTACCGCTGATAGGGCCCTTGTAAGGTGCTAGCATTTTTTTACCTTCAACATTTTTGTAGACACCTTTTTGGAATTGGGATGCTGATCCGAAATATTCTTTGAACTCTTTACCGTCTCTTTCGACCAATTCACCGGGAGATTCAGTATGACCAGCGAACAGTAAGCCGATCATTACCATACTTGCACCGAATCGGATCGACTTAGCAATATCTCCGTCATTTCTAATTCCGCCGTCAGCAATAATAGGCTTGCTAGCAGCTTTGGCACACAATCTAATGGCAGCAAGTTGCCAACCACCAGTACCAAAACCAGTTTTTAATTTAGTGATACATGCTTTACCGGGTCCGATACCAACTTTAGTAGCGTCAGCTCCAGCATTCTCTAATTCACGTACACCTTCAGGAGTACCTACATTACCAGCAATTAAAAAAGCACCAGGTAGGTAAGCTTTAACACATTTGATCATTTGAATAACACGGTCACTATGTCCATGTGCAACATCGATCGTTACGTAGTCAGGTGTCAATCCTTCATGCTTGAGTGTATTAATGAAGTCGAATTCTTCATCTTTGATACCAACACTAATAGAAGTATAAAGACCTTTTTTATTCATATCTCTAATGAAATCAATTCTTTTTTCAGGTTGGAAACGATGCATGATGTAAAAATAATCATTTTTAGCTAGTTTTTCAGCTAAATTTTCATCGATTATTGTCTGCATATTAGCTGGAACCACAGGAATTTTGAAAGTTCGTGGTCCAAATTTGACACTAGTATCGCATTCAGAACGACTATCTACGATACACTTATTCGGAATTAGTTGGATATCTTCATAATCAAAAACTTGCATATATTTATTCACTCCAAAATACGAACAATAATTATTTTTATATCAAAATTCGTTCGCATATATAATTTAACTGGTAACATACTAAATGTCAATTAAAAAATCTGTCATACCCCTTTATTTTGAGGGGTAGTTTCTAGTACAATTTATAAGTAAATTAAATTTATTTATATTGTTTCATTAATTATTTGACAGTAACAAATGAAATTGGTATTATCGTTCTATTATTAAAAAACACCATAGGAATGGCGCTAGTTAATAACTCGCTAAAAATTGGTATATACAAAATAGGAGTGGTTATTGTGCATAAGTATTCTGCTGAAGATATAAAAAAGATGACTGTTGATGAAAATGTTGAATTTATTTGTTTGATGTTTACAGACATCAACGGAATCATTAAGAACGTTGAAGTACCAGTATCTCAAATCGATAAGGTACTTGCTAACAAGATTACATTCGATGGTTCATCAATTGATGGATTTACACGTATTGAAGAAAGTGACATGCTATTGCACCCAGATCTTTCAACCTGGTTGATCTTCCCTTGGGGATCAGAACATGGTAAAGTTGCTCGTCTAATTTGTGATATTTATACAACAGATGGTAAACCATTTGCTGGTGATCCACGTGTTAACTTACAACGTATTATTAAGAAGATGCACGACATGGGTTATACTAATTTCAATATTGGACCTGAACCTGAATTCTTCTTATTCAATACAGATGAAAAGGGTCAACCAACTCTTCAATTGAATGATGATGGAAGCTACTTTGACTTTTCACCAGTTGATTTAGGTGAAAATGTTCGTAAAGACATTGTTTTGAAGCTTGAAAAGATGGGCTTTGAAGTTGAAGCCAGTCATCACGAAGTAGCTCCTGGTCAACAAGAAATTGATTTCAAGTACGAAAACGCACTTTCAGCAGCCGACAGTATCCAAACTTTCAAATTAGTAGTTAAGACTATTGCTAAAGAAAATGGCATGTACGCTACATTCATGCCAAAGCCTCTCCAAGGTATTAACGGTTCAGGAATGCACATTAATATGTCATTGTTTGATGGAGATACTAATATCTTTGATGATGAAAATGATATGTTATCAGATGTTGCTAAACAATTTATGAGTGGTATTTTGACTCATGCACGTGCTTTAACAGCAATTAATAATCCAACTGTTAACTCCTACAAGCGTCTAGTTCCTGGATTTGAAGCACCAACTTATATTGCTTGGTCAAGCAAAAATAGATCACCACTTATTCGTGTACCTGCCGCAAAGGGTAAGTCAAAACGTGTTGAGATGCGTAGTGTTGATCCTACAACAAATCCATACTTGGCTATTGCATGTATCCTTGATGCTGGACTTGATGGTATCAAGAGTAACTACGATCTAATGCCAGAAGTTAAAGAAAATATTTATGAGATGTCAGAAGACAAACGTCGTGAAGAAGGAATCGTTGATCTTCCTTCAACATTGCACAATTCACTTAAAGCTTTGCGCAAAGATGAATTCGTTCAATCATCACTTGGTAAGGGACTAACTAACAGTTTCTTCGCTGCTAAAAATTCCGAGTGGGCTCGTTATCAACAAACAGTTTCACAATGGGAACGTGATACATACATGCCGTTGTATTAAAATGTACAAGTCGCCAACCAAAGTACATGTCTCTGGACTTAATAAGGTTTTTGGTGTTAAGATTTGGCGTAATCAAATTTCTGATTACTGCTTTCCCCCAGAGAGCATAAGAATAAAATGTCGTGAGAATCATTTTATTTTTAGAGACGCAATGTTAAAGTTGTGTCTCTTTTTTTGTATCTTGATACTTCATATTTTTTATATGATATAATTTCATGTGAATTTTCATTTTTAAAAAATTATATTTTGCTGAGAAGGTTTAATTTTGATTGGAAAAAAGTCTAAAAAATATAATCTTATAATTATTTTAGTGGCAGTAGTTCTGATGATACTCAATAGAGTAATGACTTCTAGTACTATGCCTGAATACAGTAGTAATGAATTGCGATACTTGGCTTATCAATTGTTAGTTGCAGCCTCTATTCTGGGATTCAATATAGTTCCACTTTATTTGGGATATTATGAAACTTCCTTTAGGAAGGGGAGATTTACTAGTGGAATCGGTCGGTATATTTTGTACTATGTACTTACCATTCTTGCTTTTAATGCTTTTTTGGTTACAAGATCGACCGATCTGATTTGGCGTAATTTCTGGGGGATCCTATTTCCAATCAGCTCGAATATTTTTGCCTACGGAGCTTCTATTGTACTGACGATGTTACTAGCTTCGTACATGTTTGGATATTTGAACAAACAGAAGAATTACATAATTAGAAGGATCTTGGCAATTTCTACTATATTATTCGTAGTTATGCCAACTATCTTTAGTAAGGACCTGTGGTTCTTTAATTCTGGCAACAATCCAGTCTGGTTGTTGTATCTGATGTTTGTTGGTTATGTAATTAAACGTTTTGATTTAATGTCAAAGATACATTTCAAATTTGTTCATCTGATCATTAGCGCAGTGATTTATTTTGGCATGACCTGGTTAATGGAACAAATATCATATATGATCCGCGAAAATGTAGAAACAATGACACGCTTCAATGTGCCCAACTCTATTTTTGCAATGTATCTAACGTTGAGTATATTTGTTTTCTTTTTGGCAATTTCAAAGAGAATCAGAGTTTCATCCAATGTTGTAGCTGCCATTCTAATAGCTACTCAAGTCGTAATTAATTGGGAACCCAATGTTACACTGATAGAAAATTATTTAACTGGTTTCACGATCGAGTCTACTAAGCAATGGTTGATCGAATTGACAAAAGGTGGAGCAATTATTTTTGTGGCTTCGATTGCAATGGCAATTGTTCTAGTCGTCTTGTCGATGATTCCTTGGTTTAAGACGGCGGCGAATACTTTGTCGTTTAGTAGCTTTGATGAGTTTATGGCCAAACTACGTGGGATCGGCAAGTGGATAGTTGCACGTAAAAAAATCTTTTATGCAGCACTATTTTTCTATTTAGTTACGATTGTACAAATGTTTTCTGTTTCTCCAGCAAAAATAAAAGTCGGTGTCTCAACTTGGCAACCAGCTATTTTGTTTATTCCTTTTAATCGTCAAGCAGCAATTGTATTGAATACAGTTATCGTTATGGCGTTCCTATTATTGATATATGTCGTAACCAAGCGTTTTTGGTATTCATTTTCAATTACATTGATTATTGAGTTAGCCTTGGGAATTGCTAATTATCTCAAAATGCCGCTTCGTAATGAACCGGTACTTCCTTCTGATCTGCAGATGCTAGGTGGAATGAAGGATATCCTAGGGATGGTTGATCCAATCGTACTAATAATTGGGTTTGCCTTGATCTTTATCTTCATAGTTGGAGCGGTGTTTTTACAACATCACTTTAAGAAACAATCTACTTTGAAGATGAAGTGGCGAGGACGTTTGCTTTCGACTATTTTACTGGCAATTTTCTTGTCAGGAGCTTTCTTTGTCAATCACGAAGGGTCAATCCCATTTACAATTTTTAACATGTCGAATATAAATCGTTACTTCTACAATCAAGAGTTAGGTGCCCAGATTAATGGCCCCGTAGTCCAATTCATTAATAACGTTGATACTAAGGTTATGGATAAGCCTGCAGGGTACAGTAAGGCTGAAGTTGAGCGAGTAATGAAGAAGTATGATAAAGAAGCCGACAATATTAATAAAACTCGTAGTCCTTGGGCTAAAGATCAAACTTTTATTTTTAATTTAAGTGAGAGTTTCAGTGATCCAGCACGTGTTCCTAATCAAACTATCTCTTCTGATCCGATGCCTAATATTCGCAATATCAAGAAGAACACAACATCAGGATTAATGATGTCAACCGGTTATGGTGGTGGTACTGCCAATATTGAATGGGAATCATTGACGGGACTAGACTTGAGCAGTCTTTCGCCAACTTTGCCTACACCATATACGCAGTTAGTTGATAACCAAAATATCGCACCGAATATTACTAACCTATTTGATGAAAAAATCGCGGTGCATCCTTATGTAGCATCGTTATACAATCGTAAGAATGTCTTCAAAAAGTTCGGCTTTCAAAAATTCTATTATGTTGGAAGTAAAGACAAGTTGAAATATACACACAAGATAGACAATAGTCCGTACATTGATGACGAGTCGGCGTACAAAGATACTTTGGATGTAATTGATAAGTCGACTAATAAGACACAATTTATTCAACTGTCGACAATGCAGAATCACATGCCTTTCAACAATTATTACAAGAAGCATGACTACACGATCGGTGGAACAGCTGCACCAGATGTATACAAAGAGCGAGTGGCTTATTATTCACAAGGTTTGAATTATACTGATAAGTCTACGAAGACTTTCCTTGCCAAATTAGACAAAATAAATAAGCCGATTACATTGGTCTGGTATGGAGATCACCTGGCCTCATTGTATGACAACGATTCAATGGATGAGTATGGTATCCAATTGCATCAAACTGATTACTTTATTTATAACAATAAGTACATCCGTGATCGTACTAAGCAAAGCAAGGTTGAGGTGATCTCGCCTTACGAATTCTCAGCTCTTGCTATGAAACAAGCTGGAATCAAGGTCAGTCCTTACTATGCAATGATGACTAAGGTGGCTAATGACTTGCCAGCTGCTACGACCAACACAGCTGATAATGGATCTAATGCTTTCAACGGTTCACAAGTATTTATTACTAATAACAGTAAGAAGATCAAGGCTGACAGTTTAACTGCCAAACAAAAAGAAACGCTTCATGATTATAAGATAATTCAGTATGATATTACGGCTGGAAATCAATATTCAGCTAAATGGGCAACACAGAAGGTTAAATAAAGTAGGCTTTTTGGGTTTTGCTTCCGGTGAACAACAATTTCATCTCCAGCTAAGTTTGCGATAGTACTAAGTTTGTTTACTACTGCACAGTAATTTTATTATCCAATCTTAAACAATAAAAAATAGCATGTAACGATAAATGGATATGGTTATATCCAAAATATCATTACGTGCTATTATTTTTACCATCAATAAACTAGCTGGAGGTCATCAGTAATGGAATCCATGGCAAAAGTGGTGTTAATGCGGGTGTATTTCCCGCATTTACAGCACTGGATGTATTTCTTGATTTGCTGGTTTGGTAAAGCAAGAAAACAACCTAAGATTAGTTCTGAGTTTTGAGACCGCTTTTTGGCTCAAATCGGTCCTGCCATAGATGGAATTACTGCTGACCGGAAGCGGAAGTAGAAGCTCTATTTTAAGAGTAGTGCCTAGATAACAAAAAAGGATTCGACAAAATTGTCGAATCCTTTTAATCTCTGCTGATACTTAGTACTGCAGTCGATTTGTAAGTTTTATTATTTCCTTTGCCGATAGAAAACCAATCAGCTGCACCAATTAATCCTTCAATCTTAGTTATCTCATCCTCATCCGTAACCTTGCCATCTTCAAAGTTGCCTTCAAAAATACTTTCTAGATAATAATCATCACCATCGTCACTAAAACGTGATGAAGAAGATTTCCATGCTGAAATATATGTATCGCTTGTAATTGTAATAGAGTCACCATTGATCAAGTTAATATCTAGTTTCATAGTATCCTCTCCCTTTGCTGTCTTTAAGCCAAGTATAACAAACATTGTTCATGTTAGAGAAAAATTGTTCAAGACTTAAAACATGACCATGAGACGAATAAGTGTTACTTTGAAGATGAAAACAATTCATGATAATTATTTGTTAAATTATATACTTACATTCGTTTCCAATTTGTCAATTTATGTAATTATAGTAGGTTATAGCTTGTTATATTATTAATTTTGTAAACGTTTTACCGAAAATAGCTCAAAATATTTGACAAATTTATGAAAACGGTTAATATTAAGAACTAATAACTATTAGAGGAGGTAAACAAAATGAAATATCAAGTAACTTTAAACACAGATACTCAATTGTTTACCGTTTATGAAAAAAACAATACAAATGTTTTTGCTAACGGTAAAACAATCGAAGAAGCTGTTGGCAAACTTCAAAAAGCTTAATTGAAAGTCTGTTAAATGCATATTAGTTCAGAGGCTGGAGTCCAAAAACTTCAGTCTTTTTTAGTGGGTTAATAGCGTTGTAGACGATATTATAAGTTTTCTGCTAAAATTTAAGTATTAAGTAAGATGGTAGGCAAGATTATGGAAAATATCAAAATACGTCAATGTACAGTGGCAGATTTAAAAATGTTACAGAATATTAGTAAAAAAACATTCTCTGAAACATTTGGACCTTATAATACCGATGAGCACATTAAAGAATATTTAGAGAGATCATACAATGACAATGTTTTGAAAAGTGAGTTACAGAACCCTAATTCAAAGTTTTATTTTTTAATGTTCAAAGGTAAACCAGCAGCATATTTGAAATTAAATTTTGGCGAGAACACCTTAGGTTATGATGCTGAAGAAGGCAATATGGAATTGCAACGAATCTATGTATTGAAAAAATACTATCGTCATGGATTTGGTAGAATGCTATTTGATAAGGCGGTACAGGAAGCCAGAGATGAAGGACGGACAAGTATTTGCCTGGGAGTCTGGGAACACAATAATCGCGCATTGAGCTTTTATACAAGTATGGGATTCAAAAAAGTCAGTTCTCACATTTTCCATATGGGAGATGCAGATCAGACTGACTATGTTCTTAATATGGAATTGAAGTAAAGTACGATTTGAGATCGTACTTTTATTTTGATAATTATGTTGCAATTGCAACATAATTAATTTAGAATAGATTTATTCATTTGAAATACAAATTGGATGGAAGGTGAGTTGTTGGGTGATATCTTGAGGCCAATTGGCATAATTGCGAGAGCATTAGATTCAATTAGTAATATTGAATTCAAAGAGGTTGATCTGACTCGAGGCCAGTATTTATACTTAGTCAGAGTTTGTGAGAACCCCGGAATTATTTTGGAACAATTGGCTAATAACATTAAGGTAGATAAAACTACGGCCGCTCGTGCAGTTCAAAAGTTAGAAAAAAACGGCATGATCGAACGACGCAGTGATAAAGATAATAAGAAAATTAAATTGATTTTTCCGACAAGTAAGGGTAGTAAAGTATATCCTTTCATTATCAGAGAGAATGAATATTCTAATTCTGTCGCACTGGAAGGATTGTCAGATGAGGAAAAGAATCAATTAGTAACGTTGTTGAATAAAGTACAACATAATATTTCTAATGATTGGGAATATGTTAAATCAGGTCACAAGCGTAATTATTAAAATTTGGAGGATGTATTTTGGATAAACAGGTAATAGTAGATAAAGAATTTTGGGATCTATTCCCAGAAGGTCAAATTAGTATTTTGACTTTGAATAACATTGATAACAAAGTGGACGAAAAGGATGATCCTTATTTTGCTGGATTATTGAAGGAAGCTTCCAAAAAGTCACATGAATTTTTGAAGGAAGATACTTTTAGACTTAATCCGGTAGTAGATGAATGGCGTGAGGCATTACGCAAGTTCAAGACTAAGAAAGGTGCTCGGTCATCAATCGAAGCTCTGCTCAAACGTGTTGATCAAGGCAAAGAATTCTCACCTATTAATCCACTGGTAGATATTTATAATAGTATCTCCTTGGAATTTGCCTCTCCTTGTGGTGGTGAAGATCTAGAAAAGATGGACGGAGATCTACATCTTGGTATGGCTAAGGGGGGAGAATCATTTAAGCCACTAGGTGCTGACGAAGATTCACCAGCTCTTGAGGGTGAAATAATTTATTACGATAATACTGGTGCCATTTGTCGTTGCTTAAATTGGCGTGAGGCACAAAGAACTATGCTTACTGAAGATACTAAGAATGCTGTGATGGTCATTGAGTCAATCAATGCAGACCAAGCCAAACGTGCTGATGAAGCAATTGAAAAGTTAAAGGAATTAACTGACAAGTATTTTGATATAGATGGTAAGATTCAAAAGCTAACAGTTGAAAATCCATCCGCAACAGTTGAGTATTAAGCGATGATTGTTTAGTAATAAATGTGATAAATAATTAAATAGGGCTTTATATCAAATTAATAGTGGTCACGTTTTCAACCTTCCTGTATATTTATTGCTTGTAAGGAAATCTTGATTACACAAATAGCCATCAATCAGCAAATCTTAAGCTGATCGATGGCTATTTACTTACAAAAAAATCCTTCAGGCTAATTGCCGGAAGGACAAGATGTATTTGTTATATTATTAAGTGAACTACTTAAGTGAACTACTTAAGCGAACTACGAGAATCGAACTCGCGACACTAGCTTGGGAAGCTGGCATTTTACCATTAAACTAAGTTCGCATTTATCAACAACTACTAATTATACAACAAAATATTACAGAATGATAAAGATTACTTAAATTTGTTCGATAAAGTTGTAATATAAATTGATTTTTCAGCGTCGTTACCATAGAATCAAGGATGTTAGTATTAATTTAGAAAAGTTTTTCAAGGAGATTGAAATATGAAAAAAGCACTAGTTACATTATTAGCAACTGTTTCGCTAATGGGTGTTGCAACCGTAGCAACTGGTTGTTCAAATTCTAGCACGAGCCAGACTCAACAATATTCTGCAAGTAAGATTACTAAGGCAGAGATCAAGGGTCATGACTATGTTGGTGTAAGTGACAATAACAAGAATGAATACATCACATTCTTCACTGGTAAGGACAATAAGAAGGTTCAATACGTTCGTGTGAATAAAGATGGCTCAAAGAAAACAATTACTAACTTCCAAAAGGCAAAACTTGTTATGAACAAGAAGAATGCTAAGAAATTCAAGATCGATGGTTTCAGAATCATTGCTGAACCTGATTTCGAATGGAACTTCGTTAAAGTTGGCAAGACAACAATCAAATCTCCTGATGGCAAGAAGTGGAAGCTATATCAAGGTAGCCACAAGAAAGCTGTAAAAGAAGTTCAAAGTCACGCTAAATAATTAGCAACATAAATAATCGAAAATACCGAAATTAATCGGTGTTTTACGATTATTTTTTATTTTTTGAAATTTTTAATAGATAATGATTGCTATTATCGAATTTATGCCGTATAGTTAAGACATTGTGTTAGTAGTTAAGTGTAGGTTTCATTTCACATTTATGAATGAATTTCTGAGCTTTACTTTAAATGCAAAAATAAATTGCGCACAGCGCGGAGGTTTCATTCATAATGGAAAACGGAACAGTTAAATGGTTTAATGCAGATAAGGGATTTGGTTTTATTACTCGCGAAGATGGTAGTGATGTATTCGTACATTTCTCAGCTATCCAAGGCGACGGATTCAAGACATTAGACGAAGGCCAACACGTTACTTTTGATGTAGAAGATAGCGATCGTGGACCACAAGCTACAAACGTTGTTAAGAACTAATTAACGTTTTAGAGACAGTCTCCTCAGAGGCTGTTTTTTTTTACCCAATTTTGTGCTTTAAATTTGCTTTAAAAGTTGATACTGGATAAAATGTAAGGGACATATATGATTTCATAAAATGTTTCTTGGAGGGCGATTAAGCATGTTTAAATTTCAAACTAAATTAGGATCATTGATTGGTTCAATAGGCGGCGACATTTTAGGTGAAGTATTCGTTCTACGTGATAAATTAATTAATAACAAAAAATAAAGGAATCTTTCGAATTTTCGGAAGGTTCCTTTTTTTAATCAAACGGCATAGTATAGCAATTTTTTACAAAAATTTATTATTTCTGAAAACGTTTATAAAATTTTGCTGTTGGTTTTGTAAATAAAGAAAATTAAATCTGTCTTAAACACTTTCTAATTTTATGCAATCGTTGTCACTGTTGGCGCTGAATAAGGGGAGGTTAAAATATTAGAAAATAAAAAAATATATGAAAAAGTTGTGAAATCGCTTGCAAAGTCAAACTTAGTATTATATTGTGGTTACTGGTAACGGAATACAAATAAGGAGTGATTTTTTATGACAAAACCAATTCATGTTACATCAGAAATTGGCAAACTAGATGTTGTTATGTTGAAACGTCCCGCTGAGGAAGTTGAAAACATTACACCCGATACAATGCCCCGACTATTGTTCGATGACATCCCATATTTGCCAATTGCTCAAAAAGAGCATGACAATTTCGCCCAAATTTTACGTGATAACGGAACAGAAGTTCTTTATCTAGAAAATTTGGCAGCTGAAGCTATCGATGCCGGAAATGTCAAAAGTGCATTTCTTGACAAAATGCTTGCAGAATCTGGTTACGCAGTAGGTGCTGATCATGACGCATTAAAGGAATACTTGATGAGTCTTGATACACAAGCAATGGTTAATAAATTATTCGCAGGAGTTCGCAGAAACGAAATCGACTTTACCCCGACAGATTTAGTTAGTGCTGCTGAAGATCCTGACTATCCATTCTTCTTGGATCCTATGCCAAACGCATACTTCACACGTGACCCTGCAGCTTCAATCGGTGACGGTTTAAGTATCAACCATATGACATTCGCTGCTAGACAACGTGAATCAATGTTCATGGAAACAATCATTGCACATCATCCACGTTTTGCTAACAAAGGTTTGCACGTATGGCGTGACAGAAACCACACACACCGTATTGAAGGTGGAGATGAACTTGTATTGAGCAATCACGTATTAGCAATTGGTGTTTCACAAAGAACATCAGCAACTGCTATTCAAGATATTGCTAGAAACTTGTTCAACGAAGACAGTGGATTTGATACAGTTATTGCTATCTCAATTCCACATAACCACGCTATGATGCATTTGGATACTGTATTCACAATGATCAATACAGATCAATTTACAGTTCACCCAGGTATTCTTGGCGAAGGTGGCAAGATCGATACATGGACAATCCATCCAGGTAAAGATGGCGACCTAACAATGGAACACAACCAAGATCTAAAGGCTGTTCTTAAGAACGCTCTTGGTCTTGACGACCTAGACTTGATCCCAACAGGTAACGGTGATCCAATCGTTGCTCCTAGAGAACAATGGAATGATGGTTCTAACACATTAGCAATTGCACCTGGTGTCGTTGTTACATATGATAGAAATTACGTATCAAATCAAATGCTAAGACAACACGGCTTAAAGGTATTGGAGACAATATCAAGTGAATTATCACGTGGTCGTGGGGGCCCTCGTTGCATGAGCATGCCATTAGTTCGTGAAGATCTAAAATAATAATAAATTAAAAAATTAACATTCGACTGCACGTATCATGCGGTTTAGGAGGACACTAATTTGGATTATCAAGGAAAAGAAACATCAGTATTTCAAGGCAGAAGCCTTTTAGCAGAAAAATACTTCACACCAGCTGAACTAGAATACTTGATCGACTTCAGTATTCATTTGAAAGCTCTTAAGAAGAAGGGTATTCCTCACAAATACCTAGAAGGTAAGAACATTGCACTTCTATTCGAAAAGAACTCAACACGTACACGTTCAGCCTTTACTACAGCTGCAATTGACTTAGGTGCACACCCAGAATTCTTAGGTGCTAACGATATTCAACTTGGTAAGAAGGAAAGTGTTGAAGATACAGCTATCGTTCTTGGAAGCATGTTTGACGGAATTGAATTTAGAGGATTCAGTCAACAAGTTGTTGAAGATCTTGCTAAGTATTCAGGCGTTCCTGTTTGGAATGGTTTAACTGATGAATGGCATCCAACACAAATGATTGCTGACTTCATGACAATGAAGGAAACATTCGGTACACTTCAAGGCAAGACATTAACATTCGTTGGTGATGGACGTAATAACATGGCTAACAGTTTGTTAGTTACAGGTTCAATGCTTGGTGTAAATATCCACATTGTTGCTCCTAAGGAATTATTCCCAGACGACGACGTTGTTAAAGCTGCTCAAGGATATGCTGACAAGTCAGGAAGCAAGTTCTTGATCACAGACGATATCGACGAAGGTGTCAAAGGCTCAAACGTTATCTATACTGATGTATGGGTATCAATGGGTGAAGAAAGTCAATGGGACGAAAGAATCAAACTTCTAAAACCATATCAAGTAAACATGGATATGATGAAGAAGACTGGCTTACCAGATGATCAAGTAATCTTTATGCACTGCTTACCTGCTTTCCACGATATCACAACTACTTATGGTAAAGATATCAACGCTAAGTATGGTTTAACAGAAATGGAAGTAACAGATGAAGTATTCAGAAGCAAGTATGCTCGTCAATTTGAAGAAGCAGAAAACAGAATGCACTCCATCAAGGCCATTATGGCAGCAACTCTAGGTAACTTGTTCATTCCTAAGGTTTAATTAGTTATTGAAGAAGAGCTAATCTAATGGGTTGGCTCTTTTTTGCTTTAAAACAGAGGGTTAGGGAGCCGGGGGGTTCCCTAACTCACTTGAGATACAGAGTGGAGAGAAAACCAATTTTCAAGACTCATAAGAGAGTGAAACAAAGTAATTAGTCACGGATCATTATTGAGATTAATTGTTGTTTCACATAGTGAAGCGATAGTTTATCGCTATAAATGCAGTGGGCATGCTTTGTGAACTCCTATTCCAATTCTAAAAATTAGAGAGAAATGTATAATATGGAAGAAAAAAAGGGATTATCACTAGGCGCTCTTACAGCTGCCGTAGTTACTAGTTCAATCGGTTCTGGTGTATTTACACTAACTAGCTCTCTAGCAGGAGGGGCTGCACCTGGTCCGGTATTGCTAGCGTGGGTCGTAGTTGGTTTCGGAATAATGATGTTAGCAATGTCATTAAATAATTTGTTGTTAAAAAATCCTGAAGCTGAAGGTATTCATGCCTATGCTCAAGCTGGATTCGGTAATTTCGCCGGATTCGTAAGTGGTTGGGGATATTGGTTAAGTGCCTGGCTAGGTAACGTTGCTTTCGCAACTGTTTTAATGAGTTCGTTAGGATACTTCTTCAAAGTATTCGCTGGTGGACAAAATATTCCATCAATTATTGTAGCAAGTATTGTTTCATGGATTTTGACTTATATCGTTAACCGTGGTGTTGAATCTGCTGCGGCTATGAATGCAATTATTACTATTTGCAAGTTGATTCCTCTATTTGCATTTATCGTAATCGCAATTTTCGTCTTCAAAGGTGGAATGTTCACAGCTCACTTCTGGAGTAATGTTGCTTCTGGTGTTGCTGGTGGCGACAACATTTGGACACAATTCAAATCATGTCTAATGATCATGATGTGGGTTTTCGTTGGTGTTGAAGGTGCAAGTATGCTTTCATCACGTGCTGAAAGTAAGAATGACGCTGGTAAAGCTACTATTATTGGTATTATCAGTTTGTTAGCTATTTACATTTTGGCATCTGTTCTGCCTTATGGTTACATGTCACAAAACGCATTAGCTAAAATTGACCAACCTGCCATGCTTTATATTTTGCAAGACATGGTCGGCAAATGGGGCGGTATCTTTATCGCTGTTGGTTTGATTATTGCTATTTTAGGTTCATGGTTATCATGGACAATGTTACCAGCTGATACAACAATGTTGATGGCTGAAGAAAAATTATTACCTTCATACTTTGGTAAGAAGAATAAGAACGGTGCACCTACATTTTCACTTGTATTGACTGCAGCACTTATTCAAATCTTCCTGTTCATCTTAATATTCTCTGAAGAGGCATATAACTTTGCCTTGTCACTATGTACAGCTGCTATCGTTGTTTGCTATATCTTTGTTGGTTTGTATCAAATCAAGTTCTCATATCAACACAAAGATATGAAACAAATGTGGATCGGTATTTTCGCAGCCGCTTTCCAAATCTTTGCTATTATCCTAGCAGGTGTTCATTTCTTAATGCTTGTATGTATTGGATACATTCCTGGAATTTACTTCTACTATAAGGCAAAGAAAGAATTTGATATTGATGGTGGTAAGTTAACAAAGGCTGAAGTTATTTATTCAATTGTTCTTGTTATCCTTGCTGTCGCAAGTATCATTATGGTCGCAACTGGATCAATTTCTATCTAGGAGAGTGTAGAGCATGAAAATACCTGAATTTGGCGTTGAAGGTTGGCTAAATGTTCACGAACGTGAAGCCAAATATGACCTTGCACAAAGTACGATCACATCATTTTCAATGAATGAATTAGTTAAATTAGCTGATTCTGATGTTTATGGTGAATTGGATCAACAAAAAATGAATTACGGTTGGATCGAAGGATCACCAACCTTTAAAAAAGAAGTAAGTAAGTTATACAAGAACGTTGATCCCGACAACGTTTTGCAAACAAACGGTGCTACTGGAGCCAATATGCTGGCTATCTATTCATTGATCGAGCCTGGAGATCACGTAATCAGTGTTTATCCAAGCTATCAACAACTTTATGACATTCCTAAGTCACTAGGTGCTGATGTCAGCTTCTGGAAGTTACGTGAAGAGAATAATTGGTATCCAGACATCGAAGAATTGAAGCAAATGATTCGTCCTAATACTAAGATGATCTGTATCAACAATGCTAATAACCCAACTGGAACAATTTTGGACCGTAAGTTTATGGAACAAGTTGTTGAAGTTGCCAAAACTGTTGGTGCTTATGTCTTGGTGGATGAAGTTTATCTTCCATTTGACGATTCAGTTGATTTTGCTCCAATCATTGACTTGTATGACAAGGGTATTTCAACTAATTCATTATCAAAGACATATTCAATGCCTGGTATTCGTGTTGGTTGGACAGCAACTAATGCTGAATTAGCTGATATATTCAGAAAATATCGTGATTACACGATGATTTGTTCAGGTGTCTTCAGTGATCAAGCTGCTTGTCTAGTGTTGCAAAATAGAGACAAGGTTCTTGCTCGTAACAAGAAGATCGTGCTTGATAACTTGAAGATATTCAAGGAATGGGTCGAGAACACACCTAAGGTTAGCTGTGTCTTCCCTAATGGTGTTTCAACATCATTTATTAAGATGGATACAAAGAAGTCTAGTATCGACTTTTGTCGCGATCTATTGAAGGATACTGGTGTGCTATTAGTGCCTGGTGAAGCCTTCGATGTTCCCGGTCATGCTAGATTAGGTTATTGTGCACCAACAGAAACCCTTAAGAAGGGGCTAGAAGTTTTAGGAGACTACCTAGAAAAAAATTAAGAGCGAAAACTCTATCATAAAAAATCAATTAATTTCTGAGGAGAGATTTTATAATGACAAAAGAACGTATAGTAGTTGCATTGGGTGGAAATGCCATTTTGAGTTCAGATGCTAGTGCTGAAGCACAACAAGCAGCTGTTAAGAGAACTTGTGAATCATTAGTAGAATTCGTTAAGAATGGTCAAGAATTGATCATTACTCATGGTAACGGCCCACAAGTTGGTAACTTGTTGCTACAACAAGCTGCTGCTGACAGCGAAAAGAATCCTGCACTTCCACTTGACACATGTGGTGCCATGACAGAAGGTAGCATTGGTTACTGGTTCCAAAATGCTATGAAGGAAGTTATGCTTAAGAACGGTATCGACAAACAAGTTGTTACATTGATCACACAAACAATCGTTGACAAGAACGATCCAGCTTTTGATGATCCTTCAAAGCCAATCGGTCCTTTCTACAAAGAAGAAGAAGTTGAACAACTTAAGAAAGATCATCCAGACTGGAGCATTATTGAAGATGCTGGTCGTGGATACAGACGTGTTGTTCCATCACCAAAGCCTGTTGAAATTAACGAATACCCAGCAATCAAAGCTATTGCTGAAGCAGGTGTAATTCCTATCGTTGCCGGTGGTGGTGGTATCCCCGTTGTTAAAGACGGAGACCAATTGATCGGTAAAGAAGCCGTTATTGATAAAGACTTCGGTGCATCAAAGATCGCTCAACTTGTTAATGCTGATAAGTTGATCATCCTTACATCCGTTGGTGGTGTATTCTACAACTTTGGTAAACCTAACCAAGAAGAAATCTTTGACGTTACTTCTGATGAAGTACAAGAACATATCGACCGTAACGAATTTGCTAAGGGTAGCATGATGCCTAAGGTTAAGGCTGCTGTTAGCTTCGTAAACGCAACTGGCAAACCAGCTGTTATCGGTGCTCTTGAAGATGTTAAAGAAATCATCGCCGGAGACAAGGGAACTGTTATTCACAAATAAGTATTGTTATTGTGAAAATAATGTGCTACCATATTTGTGCAAAAGAAGGAATAATTAGTCGGTAGATTCTAAGCGAGATCAGATGTTGGTGAGAGCTGATCGATTCGATGATTAAGTCGCACTTTCTTTACAACTAAATAAGTAAATTAATGAGTGGATATTAATCAATTAGAGTGGTACCGCGGGAAATCTCGTCTCTTTCAATAAAGTAGTTTATTGAAAGAGGCGTTTTTTTTATCCAGAGGAGGAAAATATGGATTCAAAGAAATTAGTAGTTGATACATTGCTTAAAGTTCTACCTGATGAAATTACAGAAGAACAGGTACAAAAATTAATCGAAAAACCTAAGACATCAGATTTAGGTGATTATGCCTTTCCAACATTTATCTTAGCTAAGTCATTACACAAAGCTCCAAACATGATTGCTGAAGATTTAGTTGGTAAGATCGATCAAAATGGATTTGAAAAGGTAGTTAATACAGGTGCATATATTAACTTCTTCTTGGATAAGAACGAGTTTTCAAATAATGTATTACATGCTGTTATCAACGATAAGGCTGACTATGGTAATCAAGACGAAGGTAAGGGCAGAAATGTTCCTATCGATATGTCATCACCTAATATTGCCAAACCTATGTCAATGGGTCACTTACGTTCAACAGTTATTGGTAACTCTGTTGCTAAAATCGAAAAGAAATTAAATTATCAACCAGTTAAGATCAATCACTTGGGTGACTGGGGTACACAATTCGGTAAGTTGATCGTTGGTTACAAGATGTGGGGATCTGAAAAAGACGTTGAGGCAGACCCAATCAACAACTTATTGAAGTATTACGTACGTTTCCATAAAGAAGCTGAGGACAAGCCAGAATTAGACGACGAGGCACGTGCTTGGTTCAAGAAGATGGAAGACGGTGATGAAGAAGCTCTTAAGTTATGGGCATGGTTCAAGGAATTGTCACTTAAAGAATTCAACCGTATCTATGATCGTTTAGGCGTTACTTTCGATCATTACACTGGTGAATCATTCTATAACGACAAGATGGACGCCATCGTTGATACATTAAGAGAAAAAGGCTTACTACAAGAGAGTCGTGGTGCTGAAATCGTTGATCTTTCTGATCACGATCTATCACCTGCTTTGATCAGAAAAACTGATGGTGCAACATTGTACATCACTCGTGATCTAGCTGCTGCTAAATATCGTAAAGATACATTTGACTTTGTTAAGTCACTATACGTTGTTGGTAGTGAACAAAGTGAACATTTCAAGAAACTTAAACTTGTATTGAAGAAAATGGGTTATGACTGGTCAGACGATATTACACATATCGAATTCGGACTTATCACAACTGGTGGTAAGAAACTTTCAACTCGTGCCGGAAGAGTTATCTTGCTTGAAGATGTTCTACAAGACGCAGTTGACTTAGCTAAGAAACAAATCAACGAAAAGAACCCTGATCTTAAGAATAAAGACGAAGTCGCTGAAGCAGTCGGTGTCGGCGCGGTAATCTTCCATGATCTTAAGAATGAGAGACGTGACAGCTTTGATTTCAATCTTGAAGAAGTTGTACGTTTCGAAGGTGAAACTGGCCCATACGTTCAATATACGAATGCTCGTGCATTGAGTATCTTGAGAAAAGCTGGCGATGTTGATTATGCAGATGCAGACAATATGTCACTAGATGATCCAGAAGCATGGGATACAATCAAGTTACTACAAGAGTTCCCAGAAGTTATCAAACGTGCTGGACGTATCTATGAGCCATCTGTAATCGCTAAGTATTCATTGAAGCTTGCTAAGAGCTTTAACCAATACTATGCACACAGCAAGATTCTTAATGAAGATGCTGGATTGAAGGCAAGATTAGCTCTTGTTAAATCAGTAACAACAGTACTTCAAGAATCACTAGACTTATTAGGTGTCAAAGCACCAGAAGAAATGTAAGGTAAGGTAACTTGAATCGAAAACTATTTGTTGAATTATCAGAAATAAAAACTACAGTTCTCGATCTTGCGTGGTTTATCCTTGTTATAAGTTATTCATATTTAAAGTTTAATACCTATGATCTCATCAACGGTATTTTGGGATTTATTACAGTTATATTTGTTCATATAATTATTAATTTTCATAATAATTATATGGATTATAAAAACTCGAAAGATTTGGAATATCGCCAAAAAATCAGTACTATCGGTATTAATCGTGAGTCACTGGCAATAGTCAAAAAATGGATGTACGGTTTGACCATTTTTCCATTATTAATTGGAGCTTTCTTAGTATATAGAACCGGATGGCCGATCTTGGTGATCGGGGTCATCTGTATTGGTATCGGGTTACTATATTCGGGAGGTCCAAAACCACTCAATTCAACAATGGTTGGAGAAGCAGTGGTGGCTATTGCCATATCCATTCTGATTCCATTAACTTATTCTTACTTAGGATTAGTTGGGACTGGAAACTTTGATTCTAGTTCGGCGATCGATATTGTAATTGTTTGCTTGCCAAACACATTTGCAATGTTTGCCGCACAGTTGTGTAACAACACTTGTGATTTAGAATCGGACATAAAAAATGGCCGTCATACGTTGGTTTACCACATTGGAAAAACTAATGCATTGAGTTTGTTTAAAGCAAGTTGGGCTTTGACATTTCTGTTGATTCCTATCTTAGCTTTGTTACAAGTAGTACCTTACATTACGCTGTTAGCGTTACTACTATATCCCATGATTTGGGATAAGTTCCATCCTTATCTGAAGGTGCAAGTCAAAACGCAGACTTATCCTTTAGTTATCCAAGCTGTAACTCAACTAGTTCTAGCATATGTATTTTTAATTGCTGTCGGGGCGATTATTGATAAAATTGTGTCATTACTTTAGTTACAACTCCTCAGAAAGAGTCCTAAAAAATCACTCCTAAAACTTCTTTCTGAAATAAACAAAAAAAGAAGTCAACTGATCTGTCGGGGATCGGTTGGCTTCTTTTAGTTTGTCAGAAAGTGTAAAAAATCACTCCTAAAACTTCTCATCGCTCAAAATTCGTTGGTTATGAAGTCGATCATAAAGTCGGGGAGATCGGCTTCGACCGTTTGAACATCGTCTGAAAATGGCGTAATAAAAATTAATTCATGAGCGAACAACAATAGATTACCATTTTTTTGCTCAGGATTGTAGAGCAAATCGTTAACTATTGGCCATTTTTTGTAACTTAAATGAACTCTTAGTTGGTGAGTACGACCTGTTAATAGGTTTAGTCGTAATAAAGCATATTTTTTATTTTGTTTTATGACATTGTATTTAGTTATGGCATTTTGGCCATCTTGTCGGACCATACGTTTTCGTTTGTCATTTGGGTCTGCCCCAATGGGTAAATCAATTGTTCCAGAATTTTCCAAAATAGGCTGATTGAGTTTAACAATGGCAAGATATTCACGATGCAATACTTTGCTACTTAATTCACGATCTAGAATGGGAACTAAATAAGGTGTCTTAGAGATCAGCATCAAACCACTTGTATCCATATCAATGCGGTGAACCATGTAGGGATGGTTTTGTGGCGCTAAGTATGATTCAACGTCATTCATTAGGGAATCATCTTCCGTAGGTAAATTCGGATGAGACTTTATTCCGGCACGTTTATTAACGACAATAATATCCTTGTCTTCATAACAAACATCAATGGATCTATGACCAGGTAAGTAAGTTTGATTTTGTGATCTGGGTAAAAAATTAAAATTCAAAGTTATTATGTCATTATTTTTGACGATCGTATTGAAGGGATGATATTTTCCATTGATCAAAACATCTTCTTGAACTCTAAAAAAATGCTGCCATTTTTTGGGAATTAGCCATTTTTTTAACAATTCTCGAATTGTAATATTTTGATTATCTTGGTTCAAATACTTGATTTGACGGCGATACATTGCTTAACGTCTCCTTAAGTTTGTTATTGTATTTCAAAAACATACCAATAATGTGATAAAATTTATCTTTATAGCAGAGGTATAACAATGAATAATAATAATGGTTTTTGGGATTGGTTAAAACCAAAATTACAAATTGCTTGGGCTTTTATTAGGAAATATTGGCGAAGGTTCCAACTGACACGTTGGTTGATCTTGCTTTTCCTAACGCTAGTTTTAGTTTTAAGTACTTTTTGGACTTATCAAGCTAAGACGGCAAATGTTGAGGATCTTAAGTCTTCACTGCAGACTAAAACTACAGTGCTAGATAAGGATAATGATGATGCTGGTGAATTATACGCCAGTAAGGGAACATATGTAAGTTTAGATAAAATATCGGAAAATATCCAGAATGCAGTTATTTCAACTGAAGATAGAACTTTCTGGACAAATCCAGGTTTCAGTATCAAAGGTTATGCCAGATCGGCTTTGGGATACTTGTTATATCACCATATTACCGGTGGTGGTAGTACTTTGACACAACAATTAGCTAAGAATGCGTTATTGACTCAGAAACAAACGCTATGGCGTAAAGGAGAGGAATTGTTCCTCTCAATTGAGATCAACCGAGTTTATTCAAAGAAAACTATTTTGACGATGTACTTGAATAATGCGTATTTTGGTAATGGTGTCTGGGGTGTTCAAGACGCTTCAGAGAGATACTTTGGTAAGAGTGCCAGTGAATTGAACGCTGGGGAAGCAGCCGTATTGGCAGGTACTCTTAAAGGTTCTACAATGTATAATCCAATCGATAATATGGATAATGCCGTTTCACGCCGTAATCTAGTCTTGGGCTTGATGGTTGACAATAATAAGTTAACTTCATCACAAGCAAGTTATTACAAGAATCAGCCTATTACTTTGAGTAATAATTATGATGGTGGTAACTCATATAAATATCCTTACTTCTTTGATGCTGTGATCGCTGAAGCAGTTAATAAGTACGGTATCAGTGAAGACGATATATTGAATAAGGGATATAAGATTTATACAACTCTAGATCAGAACATTCAAAAATCAATGGAAAATTCATTCGACAATAATTACTTGTTCCCAAGTAATGCAACGGATGGAACAGCGGTTCAAGGAGCGTCAGTGGCAGTTAATCCAGCAAATGGCGGTGTCTTAGCTGTTGTTGGTGGTCGTGGTGAGCATACCTTTAGAGGATTCAATCGTGCCACACAAATGACTCGTCAACCAGGTTCGACTATTAAGCCATTAGCTGTTTACACACCGGCTATTGAGAACGGTTATAGTTATGATTCTGAATTACCGGATCAAGTTACAAGTTTTGGTAAGAATAAGTATACGCCAACGAATGCCGATGGATTGTATCAGGATGAAATACCAATATATAAGGCATTGGCACAAAGTGAGAACGTTCCAGCAGTTGCTTTGTTAGACAAGATCGGTGTCAAAAAAGGTGTTTCATCAGTTGAAAACTTCGGTATCAAAGTTCATAAGAATGATCAGAACTTGGCTCTAGCCCTTGGTGGTTTGGAGACTGGCGTTTCACCATTACAAATGGCACGTGCATATACTGCATTCGCTAATGAAGGTAAGTTATCAGAGACACACTTTATTAGAAAAATCGTAGACTCAACAGGAACTGTAGTCGTTGATAATACAAGTAATTCTACTAAACAGATTATTAGTAAAGACACGGCAAAAGAAATGACAAGTATGATGTTAGGAGTTTATAACGAAGGTACTGGTAAATCTGCCAAGCCTAGCGGCTATAAGATTGCCGGTAAGACTGGTAGTACCGAAGTGCCAAGCTCTTATGGCTATGCTGGTACGAAGGATCAGTGGATGATCGGTTATACTCCTGATATAGTTGTTGCCAGTTGGATCGGGTTTGATAAGACTGACAAGAATCATTTCTTGTATGGTGTGAGTGAAAACGGTGTGGCATCGTTATTTAAGAATGAAATGAGCAACATATTACCATACACAGATCAGACTGATTTTGGCGTTAAAGATGCCGCTACGATTGCTAATGAAGATAATGACAATGATAATAGCAGTGGCAGCAATGACATTGTTAAATCTTTCCAAGATGGTGTAAATAACATTAAAGACAAGGCTTCAGAATGGTATAATGATGTTAAGAATTTTTTTGGTCAGTAGGAGGACTGTGACTGTATGAATATTTATGATAGCGCCAACCAACTAGAACAAGATTTGAGAAAGACAACAGAAGTAGCTGATCTCAAGCTTGCTTTTGAAGCTGTTAAGGCAAATGATTTGGCTTTCAAACTTTTTGATAAAGTACAAAACAAACAATTTGAACTTCAACAAAAACAAATGCAAGGTCAAGAAATCACTGATGACGATATCGAAGGAATGCGTCAATTGACAGATCAACTTCAAAATTATGATGAAATCAAAAACTTGATGGATAAAGAACAAAAAATGAATTCTATGATGGAAGAATTGAACAAAATCATTTCTAAACCAATCGCAGAAATCTATCAAGATAACAAATAAGTATTAATTACTAGAAAAGGAGCTGAGACAGTTAATGTCCCGGCTCCTTTTTGTAAAGAGGAGAACGAATGAAATTTATACATGCGGCTGACCTGCATTTGGATACACCATTTGTTAGTATTAACAATTTTTCTAATTCCTTACAAGAAGAGTTGAAAAAATCTACTTATACCGCGGCGGATAAGGTATTTGATACGGCAATTGAAGCAGAGGTGGATTTTGTAATACTGGCGGGAGACACTTTTGATAATACTGAGAGAACCTTGTCAGCTCAAACATACTTAAGAGATCAATTTTCAAGGCTTGCTAGTCACAATATTAGAGTTTATATGGTCTATGGAAATCATGATTATTATCGTAATGATTTTTCAGTTATAGGTTTTCCAGATAATGTCACTGTTTTTAATGACGATATCTCTACAGCTCAACTGAAAACTAAAGACGGACAGACTGTTGGTATAACGGGTTTTAGTTATTATCAGAATCATATTAGTGACGATATGGTTGCCAAATATCCAAGTAGAGGTTCGTTTGATTATCAAATTGGAATTTTGCATGCGGGAATTGGTGATCAGAATTACGCACCATTCACCGTCAATGAGTTGTTGACCAAAGGCTATGATTATTGGGCGCTAGGTCATATTCATAAGCGTGAGGTTTTGCATCAGAATCCAATGGTTGTATATTCTGGCGATACGCAGGGACGTAATCAGAATGAATTAGGAACTAAAGGATTCTATTTGGTATCAGCAAAAAATGGTATCACTCAAAGTGAGTTCGTACCTAGTTCGGTCTATGTCTGGGAAGATTCACGAATTGCTGCAATCAAAGGTGATACGATGAATGATTTGTTCACTAAGATAACTGATGTTTTAGATTCATATCGTCAGAGTAGTGAGAAGTTCTTAGTTACTTTGACGATCAATGATGCTCAGAATCTCAATGAAGAAGTCGTGAAGGCTCTTGATAGGGGCGAAGTTCTGGAACATTTTTCCAAAAATAATTTTAATGCAATACTTTATAAGATATACTCCAAATACAATCGTGATGCCAAACTGGTTGAAATAGATCAGAAATACTGGGATGAAAGTGAAAGCTCAATATTTAATTTGGATGATATTAAGGATCTGGATAGCAGATTGTTCGGTGAGCAAGTTATTCGAGATCACATTAATGATCCAGCTTTCATAAGTCACATTAAAGAATTAACTAAAAATACTATTAACAAAAAATACATCGGAGACTGATTTTGAAATTAACTAGAGTTAAGATATATGGCTTCGGTAAGTGGTCCGATGTCGAATGGAATTTAAAAGAAGATTATCAAATAATATATGGTCATAATGAAGCTGGGAAAACTACCTTATTGACCTTTATTAAAAGTATATTATTTGGTTTTGCGTCAGCACGTGGGGATGAAAAATTTCAACAGTACAAACCTAAGAATGGTGGTAATTATGGAGGTGAACTGCAATTTGTTGACCAAGACAAGGTACTCTGGACTTTGCGCCGTGTTGATGGCAAGAATGGTGGGGACGTTACCTTATTTAGAAATGATAAAGAAGTACCAGCATCGTTGATCACCAGAATAACTGGCGGCTTCTCTAAGGAAGACTTCGAAAGCAGTCATGTCTTGAATGATAAGAACATTATCTCGATTTACGGACTAAATGAAGAACAACTGGAAACCGAAATAATGGCCGTAGGAGCCGTTGGCAGTAAAGAATGGCTAGTTAGTGCTGATAAATTAGAACAAGCTAGTGAGAGCCTGTATAAGGCACGTGGACGCAAGCAACCGCTGGCTGAGAGTATCGAAAAACACGATAGGCTCTTGAAACGTAAATCGGAGTTTGATAATCAGCAAGTAGCTTACAGTAATATTAATTTGGAATTAAAAAAAGCTCAGGATCAATATCAGAATAATATTCAACAAGAACGTACGTTGTCAAAGCAGCGTGATGAACTATCAAATTTGAATGACAAGTGGCCTAGGTTCGTCTCGTATCGAGATTTGTCACAGGTTGATGTGAGTTTGAACAATATTATTGCTCGTGAAGACTGGGAACGTAGTTTAAAGATCGACCAAGAATTGAAGACATTGAGGCAAAATACTGTGAGTTTTGATTCAAGTATTTTAACTGATGAAGAGCAGGGTATTCTAAATTACTATCAAAGTCACAAAGATGGATTAGATTATTTAAATTCAAAAAAAGACGTCATTCGTGATTTACAATTTCAAAAAAAGACTGTTAATCAACGCTTGAATGATAATGATATTAAAATTGATAGTCTGCATGCTTCTAATCGTGATTTCAGCGATGCAATGCAGCCGCTGACTGATGAAGAATTGCGCCAGTTGACCCAGCCCAAACCAGAAACAGTTACTACTCAGAATTTAAACTGGCCAGTAATCGGAGTGTCTATCGTTGCACTTGTTTTAGCAACATTGATGTCCGGTCCTTTGAGAATCGGAGCCGGATTAGTTTTTGTAGCGGGAATATTGTACGCTTGGCATCAACAACAAGATTCTGCTCGAAACTCGTCAAGTACGCCTCAGACAATGACTTCATTCATTGATGATAAAGGTTATCGAGGCCTATCGATTGATAGAATCCAAGCTTTGCAGACGGTTATACATAAGTTAGATGAGCTGCGTTCAGAACAAAATGGCTTGGAGTCAAAACTCCAAAGTGTTAATGAGAATCTATCGCAGTGGCAAGCAAAAATAAATGATCTGCAATTGTTGAATGATCCCGATGATCTGGCAAGTAACATTGAAAGATATTTTTCCAAAATAAATGCGCTACTCACTAAACAATCGTTAATTGAAAAGAATAATTTGGATAATAAAAAGTCTCAACAAGCGAGCTATACTAAAATAGCTCAGTTAGAAGAGACTCTTAATGAAACTTTGTCTAAGTACGCGGTTGATTCGATGGATGAATTTATGAAACTACACAGTGAACAGTTACAGAAAGAAGGTATCGTCAACAAAATTGAACAAGATAAATCTATTTTGGGTGACGATATTCATGCTCTGGAGCAATTTACTGATTCAGATGAATTACGATCACGACTCGAACAAGTTAGTCGTCAGCTAAGTTCATTGTACAAGCAAAACGATGAATTGAATCGTCAGATGGGGTCGATCAAAACTAAGAGACAGCAGATTTTTGATAATGATGAATATCAGCGAGTAACTGATGAATTAGCTCAAAATGAGCTTGATATGGTCGAACTTTATGACCAATGGTTAGCTGACAAACTTGCCAGCAAATGGATTCATTCTATGTTGGATCTGGCTACTGAAAACCGTTATCCTAAGATGTTGAAACGTGCGGAGCATTATTTTGAGTTATTAACTGATGGCCATTACATCGGTATTTTGTTTGATAAAAATAATCTTCAATTGACGCGCAAAGACAAAATGAAATTCGATGTTCATGAATTATCAAAGGCGACAACAGTGCAACTATATATTTCCCTGAGATTGGCATTCGTAATAGAAATTTCAGATTTGATCGATTTACCAATATTAATTGACGATGCCTTCGTAGATTTTGATAAAATAAGAACAAGTAGTATTTTTGAATTAATTAAAGAAGTTGCTGAAGAGAATCAAATTATCTATGTTACAGCCAACTTGAATTCAGATTTACCAAAGGAACATGTTATTAATTTGGAGGAGGTAAACAATGGCTCAAAAGATTATTGATTATAAGAATGGCGACGCAATGAGTTTGGAAGCTGTTATTAAGAAGTCAGACTTTCGCTTGGCCAAAAATGGAAAAAACTTTTTGTCGTTAGTTTTTGAAGATAAGTCAGGTCAAATTCCTGGTAAATATTGGGATGCTAAAGAGATTGATGCTGAGACTTATAAGGTCGGTACAGTTGTTCAATTGGATGGTAAGAGGGATGTTTATCAAGGCAAGCCTCAAGTTATTATTAACCGATTAGGCGTACTCGATGCATCTACCGTAGATATGTCACAATTTGTTCAAACGGCACCGATCAAACGTGTTGATATGGAAAACGAGTTTGAAGATATATTTTTGGAAATAACTAACGGTGCATGGAACAGAATAGTTAGATATTTATTTAAGAAGTATCACGATAGATTCTTTACTAGTGCTGCTGCAAAGAGTAATCATCACGATTTTCAAGGTGGTTTAGCTTATCATACTTTGAGTATGGTTCGTTTAGCCCAGAAGATATCTGATCAGTATCCGCAAATAAATCGTGCCTTGTTGATCGCTGGTGCATGTCTACATGACTTAGGTAAAACGATTGAATTGTCGGGTAGCTTAGACATCGAATATACATTCGAGGGTAATATGTTAGGACACATCACGATCATCGATGAGGAAATCGTAAAGGCTGCCCAAGATATGAATATTAATCTAGAATCAGAAGATATGATCTTGCTGAGACATATGGTTCTGTCACATCACGGATTATTGGAATACGGTTCTCCTGAACGTCCTAAGCTGTTAGAGGCTGAGGTACTACACAATATCGATGAGATGGATGCTGGGATCAACATGATAACTAAGGCATTAGATAAGACCGAAAAGGGTAAGTTCTCAGAGCGGATCTTCGGTTTGGATAATCGTTCATTCTATAAGCACAGTTAAAACAGGTCAAAAAAAAAGAGGTCGATTTTTATAAATCGATCTCTTTTTGTATGTACTTAATTATTTTTTAGAAGAGCTTGATGAAACGTATCCTGAAAGAACATCTTTCAAATCGCTATCCTTAATAGATACATCTGACTTCTTCAATACCTTAGAAATAACCTTTTGCATTACTGTTGAATCTTGCATCCAACTAGCGTAGATCTTAGATTTAAGTTCTGCAGTATGGTCACTCATCTTACCCTTAGAAGGTTTCTTATCAAGTTTGATGATGCTGTAACCGTAGCTAGTCTTAACTGGTTCTGATGTGTAGTCGCCAACTTTTTCAAGTTTGTATGCGGCTGTCTTGAAGTCTGAGTCAACGCTTGTACTATCGTTGTCAAAGGCGTCCATCTTACCACCATTGTTCTTTGTAGCTGTATCTGTAGAATACTTCTTAGCAAGTTTGGCGAAATCTTCACCATTTTGAAGTTTTTGAATAACTTTTGTAGCTGTAGATTTCTTAGCAACTAAGATTTGAGAAACAGTGATCTTAGGTTGATATGATTTCCATTCTTTCTTAAGTTGAGCATTTGTAACGGTCTTGTTCTTCTTCAAAGCAACCTTTGTAAGAAGGTTAGTACGAATGTTCTTCTTGAATTGAGCAGTTGTCATACCGTTTTGGGAAAGAATAGAACTGAATGAAGAACCATATTGGCTCTTGTACTTGTTGTATTCCTTGTTGACTTGCTTAGTAGAAACATCTTTACCATATTGGTTTTCTAGAGCTTTGGTAATGATCATAGTTTGAAGTGTTTGCTTACCAGATGAAGAACTCTTCATTTCCTTGTAGTATTCTTCTTCGGTAATTCTTCCACCCTTTAATGTAGCAACGGTTTTATTACCAGAACAACCAGCAACAACTGTTACCATCAATAGGCCAGCTAGAGCTAAGACCCATTTTGTCAAACGTTTGTTCATCCTTTACACATCCTTATTTAATATGTCTTCAATTGACAAGATTACCATAAATTAAATGAAATAGTTAATTTATTGATGAAAAAATCACAAAAAATTCATAATTTAGTCACTTATTTCTTTGAATTTTTCCAAATTACCTTGCATTTCTGAAACTGAAGATTTTAAGTTTTCAACGTCTGGAGCTATGTCCTGGGCGTAATTAGTGATATCTGATTGTAACCCGGACACGACTTCAGGAACGATAGACGCATTGTCTTTAAGTTCGACCAATGTGTTCTTTAAATCTTTTATATTGTGGAATAAGTTGGTACTATTATCTGTAGATGCATTTTTTTGTGACTGAAGAATTTCCAGTGCGACGCCTGAAATTGCGCCGACGATAAATCCGCTAAAAAATTTCATCTTAGTCCTCCAAGTGTTGTTTGATCTTGTCAGCACGAGCTTGCAATTCTTCAGTTGAAGCCTTGCCAGTATTGTCGCCCCAAGTCATTGAGAAATCATCATCTTTGGAATAGCGGGGAACTAAATGGAAATGTGAGTGCATGACACTTTGATATGCGATCTCACCGTTATTTTGACAAATGTTCATGCCGATAATATCAGGATTAGAGTCTTTGATTGCACGGGCAATCATAGGAATCTTCTTGAATACCTTTTGAGCTAATTCTTCGTCGTATTCAAAAATATTTGGAACATGTTTCTTAGGAATCACCAGAGTATGACCAGGAGTTACTTGAGAAATATCGAAGAATGCCTTAATATCGTCATCCTCGTAAATAGTTGTACTAGGAATTTCATTATTAATTATTTTGCAAAAAATGCAATCGTCCATATAAAAAATCTCCCTTCAAAAACATTAGTATTAACTAACATGCTATCATATCTAGGATAGTAAAAACAGAATAATAGGTGGTTTATCCATGACTTTAGAAATTAAAGAATTGACCGGAGGATACGGTCAAGTTTCAGTATTAAAAAAAGAAACTTTTACAGTTGAAGACGGACAAGTCGTTGGTTTGATTGGGCTTAATGGTGCTGGTAAGTCAACAACTATCAAGCATATCATTGGTTTATTAACTCCACGTGGAGGACAAATTTTGATCGATGGTATGAGTCTTCACGATAATGTCGAAGCATATCGAAAAAAAATTGCATATGTTCCCGAAATGCCAATTTTGTATCCTGAACTAACTTTGAAAGAACACATTGAAATGACGATTATGGCCTATGGCTTGAATCGTGATGAAACGTGGGAAAATGCCAATAAATTATTGAAAACCTTCAGATTGGACAATAAGTTGGATTGGTTTCCACAAAATTTCTCAAAAGGTATGAAACAAAAAGTTATGATCGTCTGTGCCTTTATGACTAATGCCAGATTGTTTATTATTGACGAGCCGTTTACAGGATTAGATCCTCTAGCAGTCAATGACTTATTGAATATTGTTGAAGCAAAGAAACAAGCAGGTTGTTCAGTTTTGATGTCTACCCATATTTTGGCAACTGTTCAAGACCATGCGGACAAGTTTGTTTTGCTCAACCACGGACAGGTTCGTGCTGACGGTACATTGGATCAATTGAAAGACAAGTTTGATATGAAAGATGCCAATCTTGATGATATCTACATTAAGATGTCAAACGAGGACCTCTAATGAAAGAACTTTGGAAAGATAGATTAAGAAGACATCAACTTAATCAATTTAAATATTTAAGATTGATTTTTAATGACAACTTTGTATTAGCATTTATCGTTTTGATAGGTGCTTTAGGATTTTGGTACTCTAATTTTTTGGGAACGATCAAAGGTGAGCTCGTACTTGGTAAGCCAGTTGTCATTTTGATTCTGTTGCTGATTACTCAAGTTGGTAAAATTGCAACTCTGCTAGAGGATCCTGACAGTACCTTTTTGTTGGTAAAGGAAAAAGAATTTCATCAGTACTTTAAATCGGCCTTTAATTACAGCATTATGTTGCCAGTTGTAGCAATCGTAATCGTAAACTTTTTGTTGTCACCGTTTGCCTTCACTGGTGCGGGGTTAAGTATTGCTGATATTTGTTTGATTGCTGCAGGATTAGTCTTTTTCAAATTAGCGTTCTTAAATGCTGAAATGTTTAAGATCTACGGCAAGGAACAAGTATCCGGAATGAATTTAAAATTACTGTTGAATATATTATTAACAATTTCTTTAATAATTTCTGTATACTGGTTTAGTCTTACTAATTTGGTAGTTGGAATTGTGTTATTTGCAGTAATGCAAGTTAAAAATAAACAAATTTGTGAATCCGGACAGCTTCAATGGCAACAAGCTATTGCGGATGAAAATCAAAGAATGTTTAGAGTTAAAAGATTTTATAACCTATTTACTGATGTGCCAGGTGTCAATAGTAAGATCAAACGTCGCAAATGGTTGGATTTCTTATTCAATGGCATCAAACCAGTACAAAAGAATACATACTTATACTTATTTGCACGTGGATTCGTCAGAAACAACGAATATATCGGACTTTTCTTGCGACTGACTATTATTCAAGCAATCATGCTGGCATTAATAGATAGTTTTTACATTTCACTGATCGTAGAAATGCTATTCATTTATCTAGTGGGCTTCCAACTAAAACCATACTTTAAAGACGTGATGCTCAACATGATGCAGAGACTTTATCCAGTTAACGGAAAAGATAAGGTCAACGATTTTACTAAGTTGAGCGTGCTGGTGTTGTGCGTACAGTGGGTAGTTAGTTCAGTCGCAATTTTTTATAAGTTTGGATTAAGTGCTAACAGTTTGATTATTATTGTCGCTGGACTTGCGGTATTATTGTTTGTCGGTTATTTTTACATGCCAAGACAATTAAAAAAATATTTAGATAACGGAGTGTATTAGATTTTATGAGACTTAGAAACAAACCTTGGGCAAAAGATATGATCAATGACAACCTTGATCTGATTGCTGTTCAACCTGAGAACATGGCTGGTAAATGGCAAGATAGATTCGAAAAGTCACAACCATTATTTCTTGAACTTGGTTCAGGTAAGGGAGGATTTATAACTGAATTAGCTAAGCAGAATCCTCAAAATAATTACGTGGCAATGGAAGTTCAAGAAGGTGCCATTGCGTTGTTACTAAAAAAGCAAGTTGAGAATAAACTTCCCAACTTGCAATTGTTGTTAGCTAATGGTTCTAATTTGACTGATTTATTTGCCGAGGGTGAAATTACAGGGATGTACTTAAACTTCTCTGATCCTTGGCCAAAAACGCGTCATGAAAAGCGTCGTTTAACTTATAAATCATTCTTGGAACAATACAAGACAGTTTTAAAAGATGATGGTTATCTTCAATTTAAAACTGATAATCAAGGATTATTCGAGTATTCATTGATTAGTATGAATAACTTTGGAATGAAATTTGATGAGATCTCGCTTGATCTTCATAATGATGAAACCTTGAACCAAAACAATATTGAAACTGAATACGAAAAAAAGTTCTCAAAAAAGGGCTTCAGGATCAATTACCTGAAAGCCCACTTTAATAATTAGTATTCGTTATTGTTATTGTACCTTTTTGATGTTAAGCAATTCGCCAGTAACAGCATCGGCGATAAAGTGATATTGAGCTACGTCGAAGTCATCCATTGTTGTAACGCCACCGACGATACCCCAAGATGCTTGACCATTAACATTTACGCGTTGGTAGAAAGGTTCAACCCATGAGCCGATAACCTTGCTGTCTTCGCCAAGAACAGATTTAACTTTAGCAATGATCTTTTCACTATCTAGGTGATGCTTTACTAAAACTGTAGCAGCTGCTCCTGCAACAAGTGCTGTACCAGCAACTAGTACTGAACCGATACCTTTTTTACTCATAATAAAATCACTCCTTGATGTTTGTTTTAATCATATATTAACACTATTATATATTAATTCCCTAGCTAAGAACATTTAAATTGACCAGTTGAGCAAGAAAAAGTATCTTAATAATGAGAGGTGATATAAATTATGAAAAATTTTGAAGATTATGAAACAAAAGATTGGCATGAAGTGACTAAGGAAGGTAAGTATATTTTATTCTTCCATGCTGATTGGTGCCCAGATTGTAAGTTTATTGAGCCTAAATTGCCAGAGTTAGAAGCTGAGTATTCTGACTTTGAATGGATCAGCTTTAATCGTGACAACAACATGGAAATTGCCCAAGAGTTGGACATTATGGGAATTCCTAGCTTTGTTGTTATTGAAAATGGAAAAGAAATTGGTAGACTAGTAAATAAAGATCGTAAAACTAAAGAAGAAGTTGAGACCTTTATTGATTCTGTAATAAATAAATAATTTGAGTGAGGAAATAATGCTATTAAGTTTTTATAATCCAGACGTCCTAGGTGACGTCTTAATCGTTGAGCTAGCAGATGATGCTGGTGTCACACAAGCAGTAGCTAAAAAAGATAACGTTGTAAGAATTTATAATGATGAAACTAATGAAGCCATTGGTTTCAATTTTTTTGGTTTAGCAAAAGAGCTAGAATTAGATGCTAAAGGACAAGTATTCCTTAATGATGATCAAGTTGCATTGCTTAATCAAAAGATTTCTGCAGCTGGTTTTTCTGACACATTAGAAGTTGATGATAAGCCTAAATTTGTAATCGGCCACGTCGATGAAATGGTTGACCATCCCGATTCAGATCACTTGCATATTACACAAACAGATGTTGGCTTGGATAAGCCAGTTCAAATCGTTTGTGGTGCACCAAACATTGAACAAGGACAACTAGTTGTAGTAGCATTACCAGGTGCGGTTATGCCTACTGGTAGTGAAATTTGGCCAGGTGAACTACGTGGAGTTGACAGTTATGGAATGATTTGCTCAGCAAAAGAGCTAGGAATCCCTAATGCACCAAAGAAGCGTGGCATTTTGGTTCTTGAAGATGGTGCCGCTGGACAGGCATTTGATTTTGAAAAAGCAGAAAAAATGTTCAATTAGGAGTAATCATGGAAAAAACAGTCTATCATTTCGTTGGTATTAAAGGTACAGGAATGAGTGCTTTGGCACTTATCTTGAAAGATTTAGGATATGAAGTTCAAGGTTCAGATATTGATAAATATACATTTACTCAAAGAGGACTTGAACAAGCAGGCATTAAGATTTTGCCTTTCGATGAAAAAAACATTCACGAAGGTTTAACAATTATTAAAGGTAATGCCTTTGATGATGATCAAGTTGAAATTAAAAAAGCAAATGACATGCACTTGCCAGTTGTAACTTACCCACAAATGGTTGGTAAGCTAGTTTCACAATACACATCAATTGGTATTGCCGGATCACATGGTAAGACAAGTACTACTGGTTTATTAGCACATACACTTAGTGGAATTGCTAAGACATCATACTTAATCGGTGATGGTACTGGTAAAGGTGAAAAAGACGCTAAGTTTTTTGTCTTTGAAGCTGATGAATATCGTCGTCACTTCTTAGATTACTCACCTGATTACTTGATCATTACTAATATTGATTTTGATCATCCAGATTACTTCTTCGGTGGTATTAATGATGTTGTTGATGCCTTTGAGTCAGAGTCACGTAAGACAAAGAAGGGAATCTTCATCTGGGGTGAAGATAAGCACGCTAAGGCTATCAAAGCCGACGTTCCGATCTATTATTATGGTTTGGACGAATCAGATGATATTCGTGCTACAAACATCAAGAGAACTGTTAAAGGTTCATCATTCGATGTTTCTATCAAGGGTGAAAATATCGGTAACTTCGAGATTCCACTATACGGTGAACACAATGTACTTAACTCATTAGCTGTTATTGGTGTAGGTCACATGGAACATTTGGATCACGCCTTGATTAACAAAGAATTGCAAACATTTGGTGGAGTTAAGAGACGTTTCAGTGAGAAGAAGGTTGCTGATATGGTTATTATTGACGACTACGCTCACCATCCACAAGAAATCAAAGCAACAATTGATGCTGCTAGACAAAAATATCCTGACCGCGAAGTTATAGCTGTGTTCCAACCACATACATACACTAGAACCTTGGCTCTAATGGATGACTTTGCTAAGTCATTGGATCTTGCTGATGAAGTTTACTTAACTAATATCTTTGGTTCAATTCGTGAGAAGCACGGAGATATTACAAGTAAAGACCTAGGCGATAAGATTCACAAGGGCGGACAAGTCCTTGCACTAGAAGATATGTCACCATTATTGGACTATCATAATGCAGTAATTATCTTCATGGGTGCCGGAGATGTTCAAAAGTATGAAACTGCTTATGAACAAGTCTTGAGTACTTTGAATCCTAATCAACAATAATAAATAATTTGTAGTAATCATCATAAACGATGGTTACTATTTTTTTGCCTAATTTGCTAATTATATAGTTTTCACGTATCATACAACGGAGATTAAAAAGAAATTAGGTGAATACTGTGGACATGTGTAACATCATGGTTTGTGTCCCAGCAAACGGAAGAGGACGTTTTTCAGCAGAGTAATATTTTAGGAGAGAAAAATGAAAAACGTCCGTAAAAAAGTACCATCATTATTATTAATTATCGTGTTAGTAGGATTTCCGCAAATAAGTGAATCCATCTTTACACCAGCATTGCCAAGTATTAGCAGTAATATGCAGGTGAGTGCAGCAACTGCTCAACTAACAATGAGTATTTATTTTGTAGCATTCGCAATTGGAGTTTTATTCTGGGGTCAGTTATCTGATCGTATCGGTCGCCGACCGGCAATGTTGTGGGGGATCATCTTCTACTTGATTGGGAATGTTAGTTTATTAGTCAGCTGGAGATTTGACCTATTACTGTTATCTAGATTTGTTCAAGCGTTCGGTGCCAGTGTCGGTTCTGTGGTAACTCAAACAATTATGAGAGAAAGTTTTGATGGTATTACTGGTGCCAAGGTCTTCTCAAAAGTTGGTGCAGCAATGGCATTGTCACCAGCATTTGGACCATTGATCGGTGGATTAGTAGAGAATTATCTTGGATACAAGAACATATTTAGTACCTTGATAGTAATGTCAGTAGCGGTGTTGTTGTACGCATTGTACAGATTACCAGAGACACAAGCTGAGTCAGTTGTTGAACCAGTATCGTTATTTAAGGTTTGTTATAAATTACTCAGAGATCCAACAGTCTTAGTGTATGGATTATTGATTGGTGGAATAAACGGTATTTTGTTCGGCTACTATTCAGAAGCACCATTTATCTTTATGAAACATTTTGATTTCACATCAGTTCAGTATGGTAGTTTGGGTATCACATTAGCGTTAGCAAGTATTATCGGTGCAATCATAGTCAATTACTCAGTGAATTTTGTACGTTCCGAAACGATTGCACTTGGAGGCTTAGCTTTTAGTGTTATTTCAAGCATTTTATTGTTGGTGAGCTTGAAGTTTGATAAGCCAATATATTTAATAATTGGTTTCTTCATGATTTTTGTTGGTTTGAACACAACTCTACCAATAGCTCTTAATCTTGCCTTAAAAGGCTATGAAGATGTTATCGGCAGTGCGAGTGGGATATTTAGTTTTGGTTATTACTTAGTTGTGAGCTTATTAACATTTGTGACTAGTTTGATTCATAACGGAACGATTAGAAGTTTGCCAATTTTTATGTTGGTGGTCAGTTTGGTAATGTTGTTGAGTTATTTTGTAGTTTTCTTAAGAACCGATCAACAAGAGGTCCTAGATGACTAATCTTTGACAAAATTATTTCACTGTATTAAAGTAATTCTTGCTTGAGATTTGTATCTCAAATTCAAATTTAGAAATCTGTGACGGAGATATCGTTGTTTTTGACGATGTCTCTTTTTTTGTTTAAAAATTATAGAAGTGAGGAATTAAACGTGGAAAAAGAAGTAAGTACACGTGTGAAATTGTCTATTGCAGCAGTTGGATTGTTATCATTCATAAGTATCTTAGTTGAAACGTCGATGAATGTTACGTTTCCGACTTTGACTAAAGACTTAAGCGTTAGTTTAGGAACTGTTCAATGGCTGACGACAGGATATTTGTTGTTGACGACTATTATTATGAGTACTACAGCGTATGTCTTAAAGAAGTTTGCTCCTTTAAAAATATTTTCTTTTGCAGTTATATTTTGTTTTATTGGTTCTATTACTTGTTTGGTTGCTCCATCATTTCCAGTTTTGTTGACGGGAAGACTCTTGCAAGCAATTTCAGCAGGACTATCGATACCATTGATGTTTAATTTGATTTTTGTGGAAGTTCCTAGTTCAAAGATTGGCCTTTATACTGGATTTGCCAGTATTATTGTTTCTTTAGCACCAGCTTTAGGACCAACTTATGGTGGTGTGGTCAGTGGTCTTTGGTCCTGGCGGGCGATTTTTGCGGGAATTGCACCTTTGATCGTCATTGTAGCAATTCTCGGCTGGTTCACGATTCGAGGAACTGCGCGTGGAGTTGAAGGAATTAATTTTGATTATTTCAGTGTTGCTGGATTAGCAATTATTTTCTCGATGATACTGTTTACGTTTGATCAGGCTGGCAGTCATGGATGGTTCTCTAGTCAGTTCCTGATCTGGTCTATTATTACCGTAGTTATTTTTGGTATTTTTGCTTGGTATAATTCTAAAACTGATCGTCAGTTGATTGATTTTTCAATTTTAAAAAATCATCTATTGAGATTAAGGTTGTTTAGTTATTTTGGTTTGCAGTTTATTAATATTGGACTATCATTTCTGTTACCGATTTTTGCACAAACAGTTTTGAAGCTAGATACTAGTCATGCTGGGATCATGTTGTTGCCAGGTTCATTGTTGGGAGCTGCTGTCGGTCCGATTGCAGGATCAATATATGACAAAAAAGGGGCGACGATTCCCATGATGATCAGTGGTGTCTTAGTTACTTTAGGAGCGGGAATGTTCTTTATCTTCAGTGACCACTTATCATTTGTAGCAATTATTTTGTTATATTCCTTGTTGAGAATTGGATTTAACTTTGGTTTTGGTACATCATTGTCTGACGGCAGTATTCAAGTTCAAGGTAGTAAGAAATCAGATCAGAACTCCTTGTTCAGTATGATGCAACAGTATGCTGGCTCGTTGGGTACCAACGTCTTATCAGTTGTTATCTCAGCTGTGTCGATTACGAGTAACACTAAGAATAATGTGATCAATACATTAACTGGTGCTAAGTTAGATTTTGCTTTACTGACATTATTGGCAAGTTTGATCTTAATATCAGTAATTTATGCAGCCGTTAAATATCCTCAAAAAAGTCTAGATTGATTCTAGACTTTTTTACTGCTCTAAACGCAACAACTGTTATAGAGACCCTTAATTTGTTAAAATAATAATGGTTAATTTCATTCCAGTGGGAGAAAAAATGACGAAAAATAAAAAGTTACTTTTAATTGATGGAAATAGTGTCTCGTTTAGAGCATTTTTTGCCATGCACAATGTATTAGATAAATTTGTTTCAGGCGATGGCATCCATACTAACGCCTTGTATGCATTTAATAATATGCTAGATATAATCTTGAAGGACGAGTCACCAACACATGCACTCGTTGCATTCGATGCTGGTAAGACGACTTTTAGAACAAAAATGTTTTCAGATTACAAAGGTACTCGTGCCAAAACTCCACCAGAATTGATGGAACAACTACCTTTGATTCAAGAGTTGCTTAATTTACGTGGAATTAAGACTTACGAATTGAAGAATTACGAAGCTGATGACATTATCGGAACTATGTCTCGTAAAGGCCAATCCGAAGGGATGGATGTCACTGTTATTACTGGTGATCGAGATTTGACACAATTGACGACCGACAAGGTAACCGTACGAGTAAACGTCAAAGGTGTTACTGAAACTGAAGCTTATACTCCAGAACATGTTAAGGAAAAACTCGGGATCACACCTGAACAAATCATTGATATGAAAGGATTAATGGGCGATACTTCTGATCATTATCCTGGCGTTGAAAAAGTCGGCGAGAAGACAGCAATCAAGTTACTCAATGAATACGGCTCTATGGAAGGACTGTATGAGCATGTTGATGAAATGAAGAAGAGTAAGCTCAAAGAACACCTGATCAATGATAAGGATCAGGCTTTCTTGAGTAAGAAATTGGCTACAATTAATTGTGAAGCACCAGTAGAATTAAAGCTTGGTGATTTGGAATATCACGGCGATAATCAAGAGCAACTAATTAAGTTCTATCAACGAATGGACTTCAACTCATTTCTTGAAAAGATGGATGTTGATACTGACGATGCTAAAGAAGAACTTGCTGATATTAAGTTCTCTGAGTTAGATTCGGCTGCTATCGACAAAATTGTCGAAGAGGCTGGTCCACAGACTATTATCGTTGAAAATTTCGGTGAAAATTATCACATCTCGACGATCATTGGTATAGCAATCGAAAGCAACGGTAATTATTACAGCACAACTGATATATCTATTTTGGAAAATGATAAATTGAAGCAATGGTTGGCCGATGAAAACAAAGAGAAATATGTCTTTGATAACAAGAAGACCGTTGCACTCTTGCATCGCTACGGTTGTGAATTTGCTGGAGTAAGTTTTGATATGTTGTTAGTTTCGTACTTATTGGATACTAATGATAATAAGACTGATATCGGGATCGTGGCTCAAAACTATGGTCATAATTTACCAAACGAAGAAGAGTTCTATGGTAAAGGTGTCAAAAAGGCAGTCCCTGAAGATGATCAGGTTCTGATGAATTTCTTGTGTCAAAAAGCTCATATTATCAATGAATTGCACGATAAGATGTTAGCCGAATTGAAAAAGAACGACCAGGACAGTTTGTATGACGAGATCGAATTACCATTGTCGAATGTTTTGGCAAGTATGGAAATCAAGGGTGTTAAGGTAGACGCAAGTCGCTTAAAAGAAATGCAAAATGACTTTGCTAAGAAATTGAGTGATATTGAACAACAGATTTATCAAGAAGCTGGTGAAGAATTCAACATCAATTCACCTAAACAACTAGGTGTGATCTTGTTTGAAAAGTTAAAATTACCTGTCATTAAAAAAACAAAAACAGGCTATTCAACTGCGGTTGATGTACTTGAAAAATTAAAGAGTAAGTCACCAGTAGTTCAAAAAATCTTGGATTATCGTCAAATTTCTAAGATCAACTCGACTTATGCAGTTGGATTACAAAAATTTATCCAACCAGATAACAGAATTCATACTATTTACCAACAAACGCTAACTCAAACTGGACGCTTGTCATCAATTGAACCTAACTTGCAAAATATTCCAATTAGAATTGATGAAGGACGCCAGATCAGAAAGGCATTCGTGCCACAGGATGACGATTGGGAAATGTTCTCAGCTGATTATTCTCAAGTTGAATTACGTGTTTTAGCACATATTTCTGGTGATGAGAATATGCAAGAGGCCTTTAAAGAAGATTACGATATTCATGCACATACTGCCATGAGAATCTTTGGATTAGATAGCACGGACGAAGTTACACCTGATATGCGACGGAAAGCCAAGGCCACTAACTTTGGTATTGTTTATGGTATCAGTGACTATGGATTGTCACAGAATATTGGTATAACTCGTAAAGAGGCTGCACAGTTCATCGATTCTTACTTCGAACAGTATCCAGGAGTTAAGAAGTATATGGATGATATCGTTAAATTTGCTAGAGAGAATGGCTATGTTGAAACAATAATGCATCGTCGTAGATACTTGCCAGATATTCATTCTAAGAACTTTAATATTCGTAATTTTGCTCAGAGAACAGCCATGAACACACCTATTCAAGGTAGTGCGGCTGATATTATTAAAGTTGCCATGATCAATATGCAAAAGATGCTCAAAAAAGAGAACTTGCAAGCTAACTTACTATTGCAAGTTCACGATGAAATGATTTTTGAAGCACCAAAATCTGAAATTCCAATTTTGGAGAAGCTCGTACCAAGTGTAATGGATTCTGCTGTTAAATTAGATGTTCCACTAAAAGTTGGATCAGCGCACGGTGAAAGTTGGTACGAAGCAAAATAATAAATTTTATAAAGAAATGAGTGAAAAAGTATGCCTGAAATGCCAGAAGTAGAGACTGTTAGACGAGGATTGATATCTCAAGTTAAGGGTAAAAAAATCACTAACGTTGAGATCAGATATCAAAACTTAATAACGGGGGATGTACAACAATTTATTGATATGGTGACTGGTACAACTATTGAAGATATTGGTCGTCGTGCTAAGTTCTTGTTGATACATTTAGATAATGGATTTACGATCATTAGCCATTTGCGAATGGAAGGTAAGTATCGTGTTTCTGCCGATCCAGCAATGATCGATAAACATTCTCATGCAATTTTTACTTTGGATGATGGACAAAAGCTCATTTATAATGATGTTAGAAAATTTGGTCGAATGCAGTTGTGGAGAACGTCTGATCTTGCGGGAAATAAGTCGATTGCAAAATTAGGTCCTGAGCCCTTGTCAGATGAATTTACATTTGAAAATGTTAAACCAAGGATAATGCGACATCGCAAAGACATTAAGACGGTTTTGTTAGATCAATCAGTTATGAGTGGACTTGGTAACATATACGTCGATGAAGTCCTTTGGAGTGCCAAACTGCATCCAGAAACACCAGCTAATCACTTGAATGATGATGATATTAAGAATATTATTAAATATTCAAATGAAGAAATGAAAATGGGAATTGAAGCTGGTGGATCAACGGTTAGATCGTATGTAGATTCAACTGGTCATGCAGGTCACATGCAGAATTTCTTGCACGCTTATGGCAAAGAAGGAACACCTTGTTCTCGTTGCGGTACTGAAATCGAGAAAATAAAAGTAGGCGGACGTGGTACACACTTCTGTCCACACTGTCAGGTAATCAAATGAGCAAGATCTATGGGTTAACGGGTGGAATCGCAGCTGGTAAATCAACTGTATTGGATATTTTTAGAAAGAACGGTTGTGTAGTTTACGACGCTGATCAAGTAGCAAGAGATATTGTCGAGCCTGGTACTATTGGATTGGAACAGATTGTAAGTACTTTTGGTAAAGGAATCTTGTTCAGTGACGGATCTTTGAATCGAAAAAAATTAGGTTCAATCGTTTTTAATGATAAAAATCAGCTAAAAAAGTTAACAAATATCACAGGACCATTGATTCGAGAGCAAATTCTACATACAATAAAACAAGTCCGTGAATCAAATGATAAAAGAATAGTAATATTTGAAATTCAATTATTGTTTGAATCTAATTATCAAAATTATTTTGATGGAGTAATAACTATTTATATTCCTGAAAAAATACAGTTAGAACGCTTGATGGAACGTGATAGAATTAGTGAAGAAGATGCTTTGAAAAAAATCAATTCACAAATGTCGATGGAAGATAAGAAAAAACGTGCAGATATTGTGATTGATAATTCAGGTAATTTGAATATTTTAGAAACTGAAATTTATAATTTGATAAAAAAATTATGATACAGAAAAGAGGCTGATGATATGATTTGTCCACATTGTCATCATGATTCATCAAAAGTTGTCGACAGTCGTCCAAGTGATGAGGGACGCGCTATCAGACGTAGAAGAGAATGCGAATACTGCGGGACACGTTTTACAACTTTTGAAAGAATCGAAAAATCGCCATTATTAGTAATCAAGAAGAACGGGAATCGTGAAGAGTTCAGTCGTGAGAAGTTATTGCGAGGATTAGTACGTGCAGCTGAAAAGCGCCCAGTTACTATTGATCAAATGAATGGCATCGTTGATAAGGTAGAAAATCAAATTCGTGCAACCGGTGAGAATGAAGTTGGTTCTCAAACTATCGGTGAATATGTCATGAAGATTCTTGCCGATGTCGATGATGTTACTTATATCCGCTTTGCCAGCGTCTATCGTGAATTCAAAGATATGAATGGATTTATGAAAGAGGTTCAAGAAATGATGGCAAATGATGGATCTGAAGGTAAATCTGATAAAGATTAGGAAGTGCTGAATTGGCAAAAGAATTTAATTATGATCCGGCAAAGTTTACACCATTGACGGGTTATTGGTGTTTGCCACACGGACAAATAAATGATTATGATCGTCATGTTTTGACTGATCTTTATTTGCCGTTACTTGGAACTCGTGCATATAGTATTTATTTACTGTTGTGGGAGAAGGTTCCTAATAAAGAATTAGTCAGTGAGCGTCAGAGTCACGCTGATCTGATGAGCTTATTAGACCTTGACTTAAAAACTTTTTATAATGAACGCATTAAGGCCGAAGCATTGGGTTTGATCCGGTCATATGAAAAGCATGATGACATTGGTGATTACGTTGTATATCAATTGTTTGAGCCTTTAATGCCGCATGATTTTTTTAATGATGATCTAATGAGTATTTTTTTGTATGAACAGATAGGTGAGAAGAACTATCACAAGTTAGTCAAAAAATATGCCCAATCGACTGATATTCTTGATGATTCCAAAGAGATCAGTAAAGATTTCTTGGAAGTATTTCAATTAAGTAATGATGACTTGATAAATACTCCGTCAGAAGTTAAATCGGCTCAAAGTGATTTTGATGATATGAATACACAACCTAAACCTAAGATCCAAGAAACAGATGATTCTCAACTAGACTGGGAGTTGATTTCGGAAAGAATTGGTCAGTTGTTCAAAATCAGTAATGATGATCTCTTAAAGAATCAAGAATTGATCATTAGTTTGCACGCTTTTTATGGCATAGATGAAATAGCCATAATTAATTTGATCGGTCAAACTTGTGACATCGTTAATAATAAGATCGATCCAGTCCGTTTGAAGCGGACGGTTCAAGATCGCTTTGAGAAGAATGCTAATATTTCAATCAAGAATGCCACAACTCAGAATAATAATGAAGCTAATAACACAAACCAAAATACTATAGTGACACATTTTAATCGTGCAGATGATGTATTGTTGCAACAAGCGAAGACTTTGGCACCAGCTGACTTCTTAGCCGCTGAGAAAAAGAAGAGTGGCGGCTTTACTGGTACAGTGGAATCACGGGCATTACGAGATATGGCGATGAAGACTTATTTGTCACCAGCTGTTTTGAATATCATGGTGGACTACATACTGCAAAATTCGCCAACGCTGACGTTACCCTTAATGGAAACTATGGCTAATGATTGGCAGCAAAACAACGTTGAAACTCCAGAACAAGCTCTGCAAAGGCTGCATGATTTCAAAACTAAGCCGCGTAACCCCAAGCGTCGTTATAACAGTAATAAGGCATCCAGAAGAGTCGAACAGAGTACTGATTGGAGTAAGGTGACTTCCAAGCCAGTAGCTAATGGGGATGCTAAAAAGAAACAACAAGAGTTACAAGAGAGACTCAGAAAAATGAGAAATAAGGATAATTAATCATGGAAAATTTAGGATCAAAATTAGCTGAATATTTAAACTCAAAAAATCTAACTGATGATTATCGTCGTTTGATGAGTCAAGCATTGAATGATCCTGATGTTCAAGTTTTTTTGAAGAAAAATTCTGAACAAATCAATTCAGATGCTATTGATGTTAGTGCCGCTAGTATTTATGAATTCTACAATCACAAGACACATCCAAGTGAATTGTCTAAGGGATATGTGCCACAATTAGTGGTCAGTAATCACAATATTGAAGTTGTCTATGCCCCTAATAGCAGAACTATCAGCAAAGAAAAAGAAAGTAATTATGAATCAAAATTTGTCTTGTTGAATATGCCAAAGGATATTCGCAAAGCTACACTGTCTGATTACGGTGGTGCGGGTAGACAAGAGGCACTCGAAGCGGCACTAGACTTTGTAGATAATTATGAACATCGAAATGATAACTTTGTTCCCGGATTATATTTGGCTGGTGACTTTGGTGTAGGTAAGACATATCTTTTGGGTGCAATCGCTAATGAATTGATCAAAGATGATATCAAAACAACGATTATGCATTTTCCAACCTTTGCGATTGAAATGAAAAATTCAATCGGACAGAACAATGTATTAGATCGTGTCAACAAAGTTAAAGATGCTGAAATTTTAATGCTGGATGATATTGGGGCAGACTCAATGTCTAGTTGGATCCGTGATGAAGTACTAGGAGTTATCTTGCAATATCGTATGCAAGAAAATATGCCGACATTTTTCTCTTCGAATTTTTCAATGTCTGAGCTAGAACAGCATTTGTCAGTTAATCAGCGTGGAGAAGAAGAGCCAGTAAAGGCACAGCGGATTATGGAGCGAGTAAAATATCTCTCCAAAGAAGTAATCGTCAGCGGACCAAATAAACGATTTTCAAGATAGATTTTCATTTTAGACTTGCAAAATGGATTTATAAATGTTTCAATAAGTGCATGAAAGACAACACTTCGGTTCTATTCAGGGAGGGTACGATTACTGAAAGCTTACCCATTACTGGAGTTACCACTTTCACTAAAAACTGTATAATTGTCGGTTACTTTATAACCAAAAGAGTGAAAACTGTTTTGTACAGTTTTAAAGTGGGTGGAACCGCGTAGGAATGCGTCCCTGAAGTATGTATACATATTAGTATTGTGTATGTACTTCAGGGACGCATTTTTGTTGTCCAAATTTTAGGAGGAAACCACATGTCAAAAATCAAATTAACATTTCCAGATGATTCTGTTAGAGAGTTTGATGAAGGCACAACTGTTCTAGATGTTGCTAAGTCAATTAGTACATCATTAGGCAAAAAAGCTGTTGCTGGTAAACTTAACGACACTTTAATCGATGTAGAACGTCCAATCAGCCAAGATGGTAAGATTGAAATCATTGCCGGTGAAGATGATGAAGATTCACTTAAGGTTTTGAGAAATACTGCTAGTTTAGTATTCGGTGCTGCTGCTAGTGAATTAAAGAAGAATCTTCACTTCGGTGAAAAAGAATCAAACGATGACGGTTTCTTCGTTGATACAGATGATAAAGATGGTCAAATCAGTGTTGACGAGCTAGAAGAAATTTCAGCTATCATGCACAAGATCATTAAGAACAACGACAAAGTTGAACGTGTCATGATGGACAAGTCAGAATTAGTTGAAATGTTCAAGGATGATCCATACAAGTCATCATTGATCGGTGCTATTGAATCAGTTCAAATTCCTGTATACAAATTAGATGGATTCGTTGACTTCGGTTACGATGCAATTCTTCCAAGTATGAAGAGTTTGAAACACTTTAGCTTATTATCAGTTGCTGGTGCTTATTGGCAAGGTAAGTCAAGTAACCCAATGTTACAAAGAATTTATGGTACAGCCTTTTATAAGGAAGCAGATCTTGAAGCTGATGCAAAACGTCGTGCTGAGATCAAAGAGCGTGATCACAGAACAATTGGTCGTGATCTTGACCTATTCTTCGTTGATCCAGAAGTTGGTGCAGGACTTCCATACTGGATGCCAAATGGTGCAACAATTCGTCGTGTCATCGAAAGATACATCATCGATAAGGAAGTTGCTTGGGGTTACCAACACGTATACACACCAATCCTTATGAACTTGAATGCTTATAAGACTTCAGGCCACTGGGAACACTATCGTGAAGACATGTTCCCACCAATGGACATGGGTGACGGCGAAATGCTTGAACTACGTCCTATGAACTGTCCTTCACATATTCAAATTTACAACCATCACAAACGTTCATACCGTGAATTACCAGTTCGTATCGCTGAATTAGGTATGATGCACAGATATGAAAAGTCAGGTGCTTTGACAGGTCTACAACGTGTTCGTGAAATGACACTTAATGATGGTCACACATTCGTTGCTCTTGACCAAATTCAAGCAGAATTCAAACGTACTCTTCAATTGATGGTTGAAGTATACAAGGACTTCGATATTACAGATTACTCATTCCGTTTAAGTTACAGAGATCCTGCTAATACAGAGAAGTACTTTGATGACGATGAAATGTGGAACAAGTCACAATCAATGCTTAAGGGTGCCATGGACGAACTTGGTCTTGACTACTATGAAGCAGAAGGTGAAGCTGCATTCTATGGTCCAAAGCTTGATGTTCAAACAAAGACAGCCTTGGGTAATGATGAGACACTATCAACTATCCAACTAGACTTCATGCAACCAGAGAAGTTCCAACTTACATATACAGGTTCAGATGGTGAAGAACACAGACCAGTTATGATTCACCGTGGTATTGTTTCAACAATGGAAAGATTTATCGCTTACCTAATTGAAATGTACAAGGGTGCCTTCCCAACATGGTTAGCTCCAACACAAGTACGTATTATTCCTGTTAACCAAAAACTTCATGGTGCATATGCAGAAAACCTACTTAAAGAATTACGTGCTAAGAACATTCGTGCTGAAATCGATACACGTGATGAAAAGATGGGTTACAAGATCCGTGATGCCCAAACAATGAAGGTTCCATACACAGCCGTTGTTGGTGATCAAGAAATGGCTGACGCTACTGTATCAGTTAGAAAGTATGGAGAAGAAAACTCAGAATCAGAAGTATTACCAATGTTTGTTGGCTCAGTTGTTTCAGATATCAACAACTTCAGTCGCAGAAATGGTTAATTTTAAAAATATATTTTAAGCAGTTGACATTCATACGTTGATGGTTTATAGTATTTAACTGTTGAGATTAAGCAGAAGCGCCCGCTTCTCACCTAAGCTTTATGCCGCTAGGTTAATACGATTATGTAGATAATAGTGGGCGTGCGTATGCGCCCACTTTTTTTGTGGGATCAGATTTTTCCGGAGGTGACTACTCATAGCAAGAGATCTATTAATAAACGATCAAATCCGTGCTAAAGAAGTACGATTAATTTCAGAAACAGGAGATCAAGTTGGTGTTAAACCAACAGCAGAAGCCCAACGTTTGGCTGATGCAGCTAATATGGACCTTGTCCTTATGTCCCCAGGTGCTAAACCACCTGTAGCCAGAATTATGGACTATGGTAAATACAAGTTTGAACTTCAAAAGAAGAATCGTGAAGCACGTAAGAAACAAAAAACCGTTAGTTTAAAAGAAGTTCGACTAAGTCCTACTATTGAAGCAAATGACTTTAATACAAAGGTAAACAATGCTCGCAAGTTCTTAGCTAAAGGTGATAAGGTCAAAGTATCTCTTCGTTTTAAGGGTAGAGCAATTACTCATAAAGAGATAGGTAAAGAAGTATTAGACCGTGTAGCTGAAGAGACTAAGGATGTTGCTAATGTAACAACTAAGCCTAAGATGGACGGCCGTAACATGTTCTTGATGCTTGATCCAATTAGTTCCAAAGACAATAAGAAAAAATAGTGGAGGGGTTTCTAATGCCTAAACAAAAAACACACCGTGCATCAGCAAAGAGATTCAAGAAAACTGCTAATGGCGGTTGGAAGAGAAGCCATGCTTATACAAGTCACCGTTTCCACGGTAAGACAAAGAAGCAACGTCGTCAATTGGCTAAACCAGGAATGGTTAATGCAAGTGATATGAAACGTATCAAACAAATGCTAGCTACATACTAATTATTTATTTGTAATTTAAAGGAGGAGTCATTATGCCACGTGTAAAAGGTGGAACAGTAACTCGTAAACGTCGTAAGAAAGTATTAAAATTAGCTAAAGGATATCGTGGTTCAAAACATATCACTTTTAAAGCTGCACATACACAAGTAATGGTTTCATACCGTTATGCATTCCGTGATCGTCGTCAAAGAAAACGCGATTTCCGTAAGTTATGGATTGCAAGAATCAATGCTGCTGCAAGAATGAACGAAATCAGCTACAGCAAATTAATGCATGGTTTGAAGTTAGCTAACGTTGATATCAACCGTAAGATGTTGGCACAACTAGCTATTGAAGATCCAAAAGCATTCACAAGTTTAGTAGACACAGCTAAAAAAGCTTTAGCTTAATGATGAAAACGTAATTTGGATATTCCAAATTGCGTTTTTTTACTAAGTAAATAAAGAGGATTAAAAATGTTTAAACCATATATTATGCTCAATAGAATTACTGATCTGAATGTCAGTGATTTGAAGGAAATGAATATTACCACCATAATGACAGATTTGGACAATACACTTTTACCATGGAACAGTAACAAATACGAATTGACCTTACGTAAATGGCTCAATCAAATGAATAGAGCAAATATTGAAGTTATGATAGTATCCAACAATAGTTACGAACGTGTTGAAAAGGCTGTTACTGACTTGCCGGTGACGATAGTTGCTCGTGCTGCCAAACCATTGCCATTCGCAATTATGCATCATTTGAGGGAACAAAAAATCGATCCCGAAAGTGTATTATTCGTTGGTGATCAAGTGATGACAGATGTTTTAGCAGGTAATATGGCAAAACTAAAAACGGTATTAGTAAAACCGATTGTAAAAACAGATGCAAAGAAAACCCGAGTTAATAGATTTTTTGAGCGTCCTATTTTAAAATTTATACAGAAACATGATTCGAATATGTATTGGAAGGACTCATTAAATGACAGAGACTAGTGAAAAATTGTATTGTATTGGTTGTGGGGCTGAACTTCAAACAGAAGATCAAACAAAACCTGGATTCATCCAAAACTCTACATTAAAGAAGTATATGGAATCAGATGACGATTCTAGAGAACTTCTATGTAAGAGATGTTTCCGTCTTCGAAACTATAATGAAATTACCGATGTAAATGTTGATGACGATGAGTTTTTGAAGTTGTTAGACTCAATTGCTCAAAAAGACGGTCTGATCGTTAATGTTATTGATATTTTTGATTACGAAGGTAGTGTTATTCCTGGCCTACAGAGATTTGTTGGCGATAAGGATATATTAGTAGTAGGAAACAAAGTTGACTTGCTACCAAAGTCAGTTAATCAAAATCGCTTGTTGAACTGGTTGCAACAAAAGAGCAAGGAAAATGGTATCAAGTCAGTTGATCAATTGATGGTCTCTGCTGAAAAAGGAATCAATATCGATAAGTTGATGACGATGATCGATAAGTATCGTAAGGGACAAGATGTGTACGTGGTTGGTACAACTAATACTGGTAAATCAACTTTGATCAACCGTATTATCGCTCAAAGTTCTGATGTAAAGAACTTGATCACCACTTCTCGTTTCCCTGGAACTACTCTGGATAGAATCGATATCCCATTGGATGATGGTCATAACTTAGTTGATACACCAGGAATTATTCATAAGTATCAATTGGCTCATTTTTTGAATGATAAAGACTTGAAGACAATCACACCAAAGAAACCATTACGACCAGCCACTTTCCAATTACGTGATGGACAATCTATTTTTGTTTCTGGATTAGCAAGATTTGATTTCTTGGATGAAAAAACAAACGTTGTTTTCTACGTAAATCAAAACTTGTTGTTGCATCGTACTAAGACTGTCAATGCTGAAGAATTCTACGAGAAACACGTTGGTAAGGATTTGACTCCACCAACTGATATTGACGAATTCCCAGAATTGAAGAAACATGAATTCACAGCTCATGCCAAATCTGATATTGTTGTATATGGACTTGGCTGGGTAACAATTCCAGCAAACAGCAAAGTACGTGTCTACGTACCAAATGGTGTCAGTGTATCAATTCGTGACGCCATCATTTAAGGAGAACATATGATAATTAAAGGAAAAAAGAATAGTTTTTTGCGAGGAAAAGCTCAAACTATCAAGCCATTGATCCAAATTGGAAAAGATGGTCTAAATGACAATTTATTGGATCAAATCGAATTGCAAGTTAATAAGAATGAATTGATCAAGATTTCGTTGTTACAAAACACAATGGTTGAAGCACATGATTTGATTGAAGCTTTAGCTGAATTCGATGACCAAATCGTACCAATTCAAACAATTGGTTCAAAAGTTGTTATTTACAAAAAAGCACCAAAGATCAAGAATCGTAAAATTTCTTTAGAATTAGAAAAATTTTAGTATTAGTGAACGCAGTGAAGAATAATGAATACAAAAAGTCAATTATTAACTAAAGTAAAACCACAGTTTAATACTAATCGTCCTAGACGACACGTTGGAATTTTAGGCGGAACATTTAATCCGATTCACATGGGGCATCTGGTCATTGCGGAACAAGTCTATGAACAGTTGTGCTTGAATAAGGTTTTGTTTTTGCCTGATAAGATTCCACCACATAAGAATGTCAAGAAAGAACGTCCATCGATCAGCAGTGATGATCGTATAGAGATGATCAAAATGGCGATTCGCGATAATATTCACTTTGATCTCGATTTGACTGATATTAATCGTGGCGGGGTAAGCTATACTTATGAGACCATCAAGTTATTGAAGGAATACAATCCTGATACGGAGTATTACTTTATTATCGGTGGAGATATGGTAGAGAATTTACCCGACTGGGCTCATATTGATGAATTGGTCAATATGATTCACTTTGTGGGAGTCTGTCGAAAAGGTTTTGAGAAAAAATCAAAATACCCTATACTTTGGGTAAATACTCCTGAACTGGAAATCAGCTCAAGTATGATTCGTGACCGTGTTAAAAAAGGTCGTTCGATCAAATACTTAGTTCCAGATGAAGTTGAAGAGTACATTAAAGATAGGGGGTTATTCCTTGACTAATTTTAATTACGATAAAGTTAAACATGGTTTAGATCGAGAAGTATTGGTCAATCAGATGAAGAATCAAATGAGTGATTTTCGTTTCACGCACTGTTTACGCGTTGAACAAGTATCACGTGATTTAGCAGTTAAGTACGGTGCTGATGTAGATAAGGCTGGTTTAGCGGGACTGCTACATGACTATGCCAAAGAAAGATCAGATAAAGAATTTATTGATGAAATCAAATCAAAGCATCTTGATCCAGAATTGTTAAATTATAATAATGCCATTTGGCATGGTATTGTTGGTGCTGAGATTATTAAAGATGAGTTAGGCATTGCTGACGAAGATGTTTTGAATGCTATTCGTCGCCATACCGTTGGCTCAACTAATATGACACAAGTTGATAAGTGTGTGTTTGTGGCCGACTTCATTGAACCAAAGCGTGATTTCCCTGGAATTGAAGCTGCTCGTAAGTATGCTGATAAATCATTAGATTCAGCAGTAGCGTACGAATTGAAGCATTCGATTGCACATTTAGTTGATAAAAATCGAGAAATATATCCAGCTACATTTGATAGCTATAATTATTGGATTTCAAAAGGAGAACTTTAATTTGAACTCAAAGGAAATAATGGAAACAGCTGTAAAAGCAGCAGATAGCAAGCATGCTAATGACATTAATGTTTTAAAGATCAGTGAGTTAAGTATTATGGCAGATTATTTTGTCATTATGGATGCTAGTTCACAACGTCAAGTTGACGCTATTGTTCAAGAGATCTTGGACCAAATGGGCAAGAACAATGTTGATGTTGGTCATGTTGAAGGTAAGCGTGATTCTAAGTGGATTCTAATTGATTTACACGACGTTGTTATTCACGTCTTTGTTTCAGAAGAACGTGATTTCTATAATCTAGAAAAACTTTGGTCAGATGCACCAGAAGTTGACATTTCTAATTTGGTAACTGAAGAATGATCTATAATTCATTCGCATGTGTATACAGTGAATTAATGGATGATGATTTGTATAACGATTGGGCTAAGTATGTTGAGTTACGTGCTGGAAAGGCTAAGAATTTATTAGATGTTGCCTGTGGTACAGGTGATTTAACGATTTTATTAGCCAATCAATATGACGTTACAGGAACTGATTTGTCCGAAGAAATGTTGAAAATTGCTCAAGAAAAAGCTGATGCTGCGGGAGTTAAGATTCCATTCATTCAGAGTAATATGTTAGATTTATTTGAATTAGGTAATTATGATTTAATTACTTGTTTTGATGATTCTATTTGTTACTTGAAGGATGAAGATGAACTAGCGATTGCATTCAATCAAGCTTATGAGCATTTAAATGCCGGCGGAAAATATTTGTTCGATGCACATTCGTTGTATCAAATGGATGAAGTTTTCCCAGGTTATATGTTTAACCATAAAGAAGAGGATTCAGCTTTTATGTGGAGTAGTTTTGAAGGTGAACATCCACATAGTATTGAGCATGAGTTGACTTTCTTTGATTGGGACGACAAAATCGGTGGATACAAAGCTAATACTGAGATTCATCGTGAGAGAACTTACCCTATCACAACTTTTGTTTCGATTCTTGAAGATATTGGATTCAAGAATATCAAAGTAAGTGCTGATTTTGGCAAATCAGAGCCAAAACAAAATTCTAATCGCTGGTTCTTTGAAGCAGAGAAATAGAGGATTTTATGACAAAAATTTATGGATTTGTAGCTGAATTTAATCCGTTTCACAATGGTCATAAATTTTTTATTGATGAAATCAAAAAAAAATATCACCCTGACGTCTTAATTGCCGTAGTATCTGGCAATTTTGTACAGCGGGGTGATTTTGCCATTGTCGATAAATGGAGTCGTACTAAAGCGGCAATCAGTAGTGGAATAGATTTAGTAGTTGAGTTGCCATTTGCTTATGCGGTTGAACCGGCAAACTTGTTTGCTCGAGGAAGTATTAGTTTACTATATAAGTTGGGGATCGATACTTTAGTCTTTGGAACTGAAAATGATTTGGATTTCAAAGATATTGCTACACAACTGATGCAAGTCGACCCTGAGTTTGATCAAGATTACAGTAATTCATATGCAAATAATCTCAGTTTAGCTTATCAGAAAGCGGGATTAGACGTATTAAATTACCCTAATCAGCTGCTGGGATTGAATTACGTCGAAGAAATTATTCGATCTGGTTATAACATAGATGTCAAAACTGTGATACGTAAAAAAGATGGTATTAGTGCAACTAATATTAGAAACAGAATTACTAATGATGATGACATAAATAATTTGATTCCAAATATAACGCAACAACAATTTGCTGAGGTGAGAAGAAGTACTTGGGATGATTATTATGATTTTTTGAAGTATAAAATTCAAAGTAATACTGTCACAGAATTGCAACAAATTTATCAAATGGTTGAAGGCTTAGAATATAAATTTATAAAAGAAATTAATCATAGTGATAACTTTAATGATTTTTTAGCTAATATAAAATCAAAACGGTACACAATGGCTCGACTTAGAAGATTATCTTTATATACTTTATTGAATATTAAAAAATCTGAAATAGATTATGTCTATAAAAATCCTTATTTACGAATTTTAGGATTTGATTCAGTAGGTAAAAAATATTTAAATAATTTAAAAAAAGATACTGATGTTCCGTTGATCACACGTATTGGAAAAAAGGAAACGGATCTTTTGTCACTGGAACTAAAAGTTGATAGAATTAGAGAACTAGTTGATAATAAAGAACAAGATTTCGGAAGAATACCGATCATGAGAGGGGAAAATTAATGTTAAATTGGGATGTTCAAGATGTACGTAAGTACAAAGACAAACCCTTTGCTTTTAATGAAAATTTGGATCTAGAAAAAGAACTACAAGGACGTTCAGAGGATATTATTACGGCTGGAACTGCTAAAGTCGATGGTCAACTCTTCAACGATAACGGCTTAGTTATTTCAGATGTTAAAGTAGAGATCTCTGTAACTCTGCCTTCAACAAGAAGTTTAGATCCTGTAGAATTGCCAATGAAATTCAGGATCAATGAAGCTTATAATATCGACAACATCGATACTGAAGAATTGGATGAGAATACAGTTATCATTCCGATCGATGATGATAATCCAACGATTGATGTTTATAAGTCAATAATTGATAATATTTTGTTAAATATCCCTAGTCAAATTTTGACTGAGGATGAGGCAAATGGTAAGAATATGCCTTCAGGCAAGAACTGGGAAGTTATCTCAGAGGATGATTACCAAAAGCAAAAAGAGGACGACAAACAAGTTAATCCTGAATTTGCTAAATTAAAAAATTTATTTAAAGATAATAAGGAAAAGGAGTAGCTTTTATATACTCCTTTTTTATTTTTTTGTTATGATTAGTATGTTATGTAATAAAAGTTGGAGGTAAAAGTATGGCAAAACCACAAATTGGTGTTATTGGTATGGCTGTCATGGGTAAGAATTTGGCCCTAAATATTGAGAGTCGTGGTTATGATGTTGCGATTTATAACAGAACTGGTTCAAAGACTGAGGCTGTTGTTAAGGAACATCCTGATAAAAAATTATATCCAAGTTATACAATTGAGGACTTCGTAGAATCACTTGAGAAACCTCGTCGTATTCTTATGATGGTAAAGGCCGGAGCTGGTACTGATGCAGTTATCAACCAACTTATCCCTTTGCTTGATAAGGGTGATGTTTTGATCGATGGTGGTAATACATTCTTCGAAGATACTATTGCAAGAAATAAACGTCTAGATGAATCTGGTATTAACTTCATCGGAATGGGTGTATCAGGTGGTGAACTTGGTGCATTGAAGGGACCTTCATTGATGCCCGGTGGCCAAAAAGAAGCTTATGACTTGGTTGCTCCAATTTTGGAACAAATTTCAGCAAAAGCTGACGAAGATGGTGCACCATGTGTATCATATATTGGACCTAATGGTGCCGGTCACTATGTAAAGATGGTTCACAATGGTATTGAATACGGTGATATGGAATTGATCTCCGAGAGTTTCAACTTGTTGAAGCATTTGTACAACAATGACTTGAACAAAGTTGCTGATGTATTTAAGGACTGGAACAAGGGCGAACTTTCAAGTTACCTTATCGAAATCACAGCTGAAATTCTAACAAGAAAAGATGATGAAGGCAGTGATGACTTTATCGTTAATAAGATTATGGACAAGGCTGGTAATAAGGGAACTGGTAAGTGGAGTTCACAAAGTGCTCTTGAATTAGGAGTTCCTCAATCACTAATTACAGAAGCTGTATATTCACGTTACATTTCTGCATACAAAGACGAACGTGTGAAGGCAAGCAAGGTATTAGCTGGACCAACAAGTAAGCCTGATGTAAACGTTGATGAATTAGTTGAAAAGATCCGTAAAGCACTGTACTTCAGTAAGATCATGAGTTACGCTCAAGGATTTGCTCAAATGAAGGCTGCTTCAGATCACTATGACTGGGATCTACAATATGGTGAAATTGCACAGATCTGGCGTGCAGGATGCATTATCCGTGCCCAATTCTTACAAAAGATCACTGATGCCTATGACAAAGATTCAAAACTTGATAATCTATTGTTGAATGATTACTTCAAGGACATCGTTGACAAGTATCAATCTGCTGTTCGTGATGTTGTAAGTTACGCTGTTCAAGCAGGAATTCCTGTTTCTGGATTCATGTCAGCTGTAACATATTATGATCAATATCGTTCAGAAGTATTACCAGCTAACTTAGTACAAGCACAAAGAGACTACTTCGGTGCTCATACATATGAGAGAACTGATAAACCAGGTATTTTCCACTATACATGGTATGAAGAACAATAAAAATAAATTACGAAAAGTCGTGCTATCAAAGTTATTTTGATAGTATGGCTTTTTTATTTAATTAAAAATAAAAGTTTATTAAAATATATCAGTATTTTAATTAATTGTTTGATGTTACAGCCATTAAGCAGGGACTTATCTCGTAAATAATTTTTAATTTATTATATTTTTTGAACTAAATTGTATTATTTTTCATCTTAAAATAAAAAACTTGTCTTCTTTTAATTTTTGCTATATGTTAAAATCATTAGTGCATTGCCTTGAGAGGGCACAATCCACTTAATGAATTAAGTGATAATTAAAAAAATTTAATATATGGGAGAATAGTATGGCTAAGATACTTGTTATTGAAGACGAAGAAAACATGGCCAAGTTTGTTCAACTCGAACTTCAACATGAAAACTATGACGTAACTGTTGAACGGGATGGCCGAACAGGTCTTGATGCTGCATTAAGTGAAGAATGGGATTTAATTTTACTTGATCTTATGCTTCCAGAACTAAATGGTATTGAAGTTTGTCGTCGTGTTCGTCAAGAAAAGAACACACCAATCATTATGATGACAGCACGTGATTCTATCATTGATCGTGTTTCAGGACTGGATCACGGAGCCGATGATTATATTGTTAAACCATTTGCTATTGAAGAATTACTTGCTAGAATCCGTGCATTATTAAGACGTATCGATTTGGACATCGATGTTACTCGTAATAACGATCAAGTCTTGAAGTATAAGAACTTGGTGATCGACAAGACTACACAAACCTTGAAGCGTAACGGTGAAGTTATTGACTTAACTAGACGTGAATATGATCTATTGAGCGCTTTGATGGAAAATGTTGGCACAGTTTTGAGTCGAGATGACTTACTTGAACGTGTTTGGGGTACTGGCAGTAGCACAGAAACAAACGTTGTCGATGTTTATATTAAGTATTTGAGAAATAAGATCGATCGTGGCGGAGCTCCTAGTTATATTTCTACCGTTCGTGGTAAAGGTTACGTGATGCGTCGATGAGGATATCTATACGTTTTAAATGGACTGCCATGATCTCCATCGTTATTTTAGCTGCTTATATCGTTGTAGCTACTTTAGCAATGCACACCGTTGATAAGGTTGCCACACCGGAGGTAATACACGTCTTTAATACTAGATTGATCATTGGCGGTATTATCGTATTCTTAGTCGGTGTTGCAGTCAGCTTTTTTGCTGTGACGCAAGTTTTGAATAATATCAAAGTTATTAACAAAACAATCGATGCTTTGAATAAGAAACCTGATTCTGATTCTCGAATCAAGATTCGTAAGCGAAACGATGAAATTTATGATTTGACAGTTAATATCAATAAAATGCTTGATCGAATGCAAGCTTATACTAATCAACAAAAAGAATTCGTGGAAGATGTTTCTCATGAATTGAGAACCCCAGTTGCTGTGTTAGAGGGTCACCTCAGCATGTTACAACGTTGGGGTAAAGATGATCCTGAGGTTTTGAATGACTCGATCAATTCTTCGTTGCAAGAATTGAAACGTATGCAATCCTTGATTCAAGAAATGCTTGACCTGACTAGAGTTGAGCAGATTGATAGTGATTATCTTGATCAAACTACGGAAGTAAAGCCACTGTTCACACAAGTATATAATGATTTCAAAATGCTTCATTCCGACTTTGTCATTAATTTTGATGATGATATTAGGGATGGTAGTGTTGTTAAGATATACCGAAACCACTTGGAACAAGTATTAGTCATCCTATTGGATAATGCCTTTAAGTATTCTGCGGATCGAAAAGAGATAAGTTTGTCAGCATCAACTAATTCAGAAGTTTTAGAAATTGCTGTTCAAGATTATGGCCTAGGAATCGCCAAAAATGACGTTAAACGGATTTTTAACCGTTTTTATAGAGTTGACAAGGCACGTTCTAGAAAGCGTGGAGGAAACGGTCTAGGGCTTTCTATCGCCAAAAGATTGATTGAGATCTACCACGGAACACTCGAAGTAGAAAGTGTCGTAGGTTCTGGCACGGTCTTTAGAATTGAATTACCATTGTTGCAAGATCAAAATGATGAGAATGATTCAGAAGAAAAAGCTAAATCTCGTTCTAAAAAGAAACGAATTGAAGCAAAACAAAAAGATGATTCAAAGTCCTAATGGATTTTGAATCATCTTTTTTGTTATTTCTTAGATCTGTTTTGCTTTCCTTTGTTCAATTCACGAATACTCTTATGTAGTTCATGTGAATCTTCATCTCCGTCGTCAACAGTAGCGGCAGAAGAGGACTTATTTGATGATGCAGCAGTTGTTGCAGAACCAAGGATCTTGTTCAATGATTCTTCAGTAACAACGACAGTAACAGGATTGTTCTTCAATCTTTCATCAGCTTCACGTTTGATCTTAGGCATGATGATGTAATTTGTGATCAATTGTTGAATAACAATTATGATACCACCAACTAGGAAGTACAATGCTAGAGCAGCAGATGAAATCATTGAGATAAAGAATGTCATCATAGGACTCATCAATAGCATTGTTTGCATTTGTTTTCTTTGTTCTTTAGGAACGATCTGTAGTGACATATAACCTTGAACAACGTAGAACAATGTGGCGATGATAGTAATAACCATACTTGATTTACCAAGTGGGATCGATAGGAATGTAGCAGCACCAATTTCTTTAGAATATTGTACGGCTTGATAAATACCGATCAGTACTGGCATTTGAAGAAGTAATGGCAAGCATCCAAGTCCACCAGTTAAACTCAAGTCGTTCTTTTTATAAACTTCCATCATTAAACTGCTGATCTTTTGTTGTGTAGCTGGATCTTTAGCTTCTTTTTGCTTTTCTTGAATTAATTTCAATTGTGGTTGAACAGCACGCATTTTTTCTTGTTGAGCTGTTGACTTGTATTGTTGATTCAAGGAAAGTGGCAATAGAACTAAGCGAACTACGAAGGAAATAATAATGATTCCCCATGCATAAGCATTAGTGCCACCAATAGCTTTAGCAGTAGCTAGGATCAAGTTTTGGAACGGAGTACCGATCCACTTGTAAATAACCCCGTAAGGTCCGCTGGTTGGAGCGTGCAAGTTAGCACCAGTTTGTTGAGCACAACCAGTAATAACTAGCGACAGGACTACCACGAGTGATAGCACTGATATATATTTGACAAATTTTTTATTCACTTATAAACCACCCTTTTAGTCATATAAAAGTAATATACGTTAAGTTAATTGACGTTTCAACCGATGACGCTGAATTTTTGATAAGATTTAATGTCATCTGAAAAAGTATAGTCCATTTTGTCAACCTTGCCAAAGGGTGAAGGCGAAGCCTTAACTTTACTTAAAAAAATATATAATATTCGTTCGTCAGCTTCAGCTTCAATCGAAACCGAGCCATCCATTTCATTCTCTACAGTTCCAACTACTCCCATTTGAGTGGCTAATTGAAATACGGAATAACGAAATCCAACCCCTTGAACTAAGCCCGAAACATTAATGGAAAGATGCTTCATACGTATCACCTCAATCTTTGAATATGTTAACATTATATAATAGAAAACAAGAGGGATGAATCTAATGAAATATATTGAATCTAAAAAGAATGACGAAATTAAGCAACTGGCTAAACTTTCCGCAACTAAAAACATTAAAAAAACCGGTACATATTTGATCGAAGGATTTCATTTGGTACGTGAAGCAGATGCCAACGATCAAAGAATCGTTAAGCTATACGTTACCGAAAAAAACGAAAATGATCGTTTAGCTAAGAAATATCATGATATTACTACGGGAATTTCTGATGACGTTGCACAATCACTCTCAGAAACTAAAACTCCTCAAGGAATTTTTGCAGTAGTTAAGGTGCAAGAAAATGATGATTTAACAGAGATGAAAGGTCAATGGGTAATCTTAGATGACGTTCAAGATCCTGGCAATGTCGGTACGATTGTTCGTACTGCTGATGCTGCAAGATATGCCGGTGTGATCACAAGCTTGAACTCAGCTGACTTCTACCAACCTAAAGTACAAAGATCAATGCAAGGTAGTCAATTCCACTTGCCAATTTATCGAATGGATTTACAAAAAGCTATCGAAATGGCTAAAGATTCAGGACTAAAAGTCTATGGATCAGAAGTAAATGACAAGGCAATGCCATATAACAAGTTAGACAAAGTGAATGACTTTGCGCTAGTTATGGGTAATGAAGCTCATGGATTGAGTGCAGACATCTTGTCAGTTACAGATCAAAATATTTATATTCCTATCTTGGGAAAAGCTGAATCTCTTAATGTAGCAGTTGCCGCAGGTATCCTAATGTACGGATTAAAAACTATTTAAAACTTGCGAAAGTTTAGAACTTTTGTATAATCGATATATATAATATTTGAAAAACAATGACGAAAAATAGTAATTACGGAGTTTATTTCAGAAACGGCTGTTTGCTGAGAAGGCCTAATGAACGAAGTAACGAATTCACTTTCTGAGTTTTAAAGCTTGGTTTACTATATAAAACCCTTGAGTGCATGTCTATTTGACATGAACTAGGGTGGTACCGCGAGTCCTCGTCCCTTTTATGGAACGAGGACTTTTTTTATTTAGAATTATTTTAGGAGGAACAACGGATGTCATTAAATGATAAATTAAAAGACTTACGTGCTAGTGGTATCGATGATGCTAAGCGTGCTGAAAAAATTCAAGAATTAAATGACTTAAGAGTTAACTTGTTAGGTAAGAAGGGTCCAATTACGAAGGCACTTCGAGGAATGAAAGATGTTCCTGTTGAAGAGCGTCCTGAGATCGGAACTCTTGCTAATAACGTTAAAAAAGATATTCAAGCTGCTATTGAGGAGAAAATGGCAGAATTGAATCGTAAAATGGTTGCTAAGAAATTGGAAGAAGAAACGATCGATGTGACACTTCCTGCACAACCTAGACCTTATGGTACTAAGCATATTTTGAACCAAACAATCGAAGACATCGAAGAATTCTTCATTGGCTTAGGTTATCGTGTTGATGCTGGTCACGAAGTTGAAGAAGATCATTATAACTTCGAACGTCTAAACATCCCTCAGAATCACCCAGCACGTGATATGCAAGATACATTCTATCTGACAGATGAATTATTGATGCGTACACAAACTTCCGCTCAAGAAGGACGTGACATGGAAGCTCACGACTTTTCAAAGGGACCGCTAAAGGTTATCTCACCAGGTGTCGTTTATCGTCGTGATGATGACGATGCAACTCACTCACATCAATTCCATCAAATTGAAGGTTTGGTAGTTGATAAGAATGTTTCAATGGCTGACTTGAAGGGTACACTTGAAGCTCTTTGTCGTCACGTCTTCGGCGCAGATCGTGAGATCCGCTTCCGTCCTAGTTACTTCCCATTCACTGAACCAAGTGTTGAAGTAGATGTTTCATGTTTCAATTGTGGTGGTGAAGGTTGTCGTATTTGTAAATATACTGGTTGGATCGAAGTATTAGGTGCTGGACTAAGTCATCCTAATGTACTTGAAATGTCCGGAATTGACTCAACTGTTTATAGTGGTATGGCTTTTGGCCTTGGACCAGAGAGATTTGCAATGTTGAAGTACGGTGTCAATGATATTCGTGATTTCTACTTGAATGACGTAAGATTCCTAGAACAATTCAAAGGAGTAAATTAAAACAATGAAAATTTCTGTTAATTGGTTAAAAGAATACATCCCGGTTGAACACACCGTTGAGGAAATGGCTGACAAGATTTCATTGACTGGTATTGAATCAAGCCCGGTCCATAATGGTGAGGGTTTGGACAAGTTAGTAGTAGGACACATTACAAGTATCAAGCCGCATCCAGACTCAGATCATTTGAACATTACAACTGTCGATGTTGGTGAAGATGACGACATTCAAATCGTCTGTGGTGCACCTAATGTTGCGAATGACCAATACGTTATTGTTGCATTGCACGGTGCCCATTTGCCAGAAGGCAAACGTATTAAACGTGGAAAGATCCGTGGACAAGAATCAAATGGGATGATCTGTGGATTAGATGAGATCGGTGTCCCTACAAAGTATGTCCCAGAAGCTTATCACAACGGAATCTATGTATTCCCAGAAGTAGTTGCTCCTGGTACTGATGCTCTAACTGCACTTGGTTTAGATGATGATATGGTTGATCTTGATATTACACCTAATCGTGCTGATACTTTAGGGATGCGTGGTGCTGCTTGGGAAATCGGTGCTACTTATGACGAGAAGCCTAAGTTTACTAAGCCAACGATCGATGAATCAAAAGTTGTTGATGCCAATGACTTAACTTTGAATATTGAGAATAAAGACTTAGTTCCTGACTTTTTGGTTAGAACATTGAAGAATGTTACAGTTGGTGAAAGTCCTCTTTGGATGCAACGTCGTTTGTGGAATCAGAATATTCAACCAGTGAACAATGTTATTGATGCTGCTAATTACGTTATGATCGAATACGGTCAACCAATCCAAGCTTATGATCTTGATAAGCTTGAAACAAAGCAAATTACAGTTCGTAATGCTAAGTCTGGTGAGAAGTTCTCAACTGAATTAAATAACCAAGACGACGAAGAAAATACTAATACTGTTTTGAATAAGAACGATTTAGTTGTTGCTTCAGGTGATCAGATCCTAGGACTTGCTGGTGTTGCTGGCGGAGTCAGTGCTCGTGTTACTAATGAAACTAAGAACATTGTTCTAGAGAGCGCGGTTTTTGACGGTACATCTGTCAGAAAAGCTGCTCAAAGACACGACCTTCGTGGGGATGCTTCAAACAGATTTGAAAAAGGTGTTGACAATGGTGCCGTTTCTGAAGCACTGATTCGTGCCACACAATTAGTTGATGATAATGCACACGCAAGTGAAATTTCTGACGAATTAGTTGGTATTGCTACAGAAGCCAAGCCAACAGTTATCAAAGGTAAGATCTCTCATATCAATCACTTGATGGGAATTGAACTATCTTCAGATGAAATAATGGGAATCTTTGATCAACTTGGCTTCACTGCAGAATTGGATAATGATGATGTTACTGTAACCATTCCTACTAGACGTTGGGATATGAGTATCGAAGCTGACCTAGTAGAAGAAGTTATCCGTATGCATGGTTACGAGAACTTGAAAGGTACTTTGCCAGCAGGAATGGAAACAGCTGGAGGCTATTCACCTAAGCGTGAGTTCAGCAATAAATTGCGTAATATTTTGTTAGGTCAAGGAATGGATGAAGTTACTAACTTCTCGTTGATGAACAAAAAAGAAGCCGAAGACTTCAATGTCATTGCTTCTAATTACACAAAACTATTGCATCCTATGACAGAAGATCATGAATATTTAAGAACTAGTTTGATTCCAGGTCTAATTAATAATGTTGCCTATAATCAAGCTAGAAACAATAATGACATTAGTATTTTTGAACAAGCTAGAATCTTCAATCGACTTGATGGTGTTGACCGTCCTGAAGAAGTAGAATACATTGCTGGTGCTATCAGTGGTAACATTGCCCTCGATTCATGGAATACCGAAGCTAAAAAAGTCGATTTCTATGATGTAAAAGGTATCGTTGAAGAATTGTTATCATTTACTAATATTGATGCTAACTTTGAATATCAAGCAACAGATGAAATTTCAAACTTGCATCCTGGTCAAACTGCTGAAATAATAGCAGATGGACAATCCGTTGGTTTTATTGGTAAACTACATCCAGACTATCAAGAAGAACATAGTATTGATGAAACATTTGTATTTGAATTAAACGTTGACAGACTATTTGGTATGCAAAAACGCAATGTTCAAGCTAAGACTGCGCCTAAGTATCCAAGTATCAGTCGTGACTTAGCAATTTTGGTAAATAAAGACGTTGAGAATGGTTCAATTATTAAAGATATCTTTAATAATGGTGGCAAATACCTGATTGATGTTAATATTTTTGATGTATACCAAGGTGTAAATATCAAGCCAAATCACAAGTCACTCGGTTATCACTTAGTGTTCCAAAATCCTGAAGACACATTGACAGATGACACCGTTGAAAAAGCTTTTGATGTTGTAAAAGCCAGTTTAGTTCAAAAATTTAATGTAGAAATTAGATAATTGTGTTCAAACTAATGGTATAATTCTAATTAAATTAACTCGGGAGGCTGTGTCTTGAGCCAAAAGGATGAAAAAAAAGAAGCATTAAAACAAGAGTCTGAGGAAAAAATTCAGACTCGTGCTAGAGAGCGCTCAGTCGCAAATCACATTGCGTACTGGGTCGTGGGTGTTATCGCAGTCTTAGCTGTGGTTGTAGCTATTATCGGTTTTAATTATGTAAATAGCTCAATGCAGCCTTATGATTCAAGTAGTAAGACAGATGTTGTGGTAAGAGTTCCGATAGGATCATCTAGCAAAGAAATTGCCAAGCAGTTGGAACAAGATAAAGTTATCAAAAGTGCAGCTGTTTTCAATTTTTATATCAAAGCGCAGAATTATACTGATTTTCAAGCTGGATATTATAAGTTCAAGCAATCAATGTCACTGAGTGAAGTTGTTAAACAGCTTCAAAAGGGTGGTAGCGCCGAACCAACAGGTACCGCACCTAACACAGTCTTAGTTCGTGAAGGTGTCACGATCGAGCAGATCGGTGATCAAATTCAAAAGAGTACTAGTTTCAAGAAGAAGGACTTCTTGAAGTTGATGAAGAATAAGAGCTATCTGAAGTCACTTCAAAAGAAATATCCTGAATTACTAGATTCTACAATGGAAAAGAAGAATGTTAGATACCATCTTGAAGGGTACTTATTCCCAGCTACTTATGGTGTGTATAAAGGCTTGACCTTGAGAGAACTTGTTGACCAAATGGTTCAAAAAGAAAATCAAGAAATGCAGTCTTATTATGCTACTATCAAGGAAAAGGGACTTACCGTTCAACAAGTACTTACATTAGCATCATTGGTTGAACGTGAAGGTGTTACTAACAAAGATCGTAGAAAGATTGCAGGTGTATTCTTTAATCGTATAGATATTAATATGCCTATTCAATCAGATATTTCTGTTATGTACGCCTTGAACAAACACAAGACTAAATTGACTTATAAAGACATCGCTGTTGATTCTCCTTATAACTTGTATAAAGAGAATTCTGGATATGGACCTGGACCATTCAATCAACCTAGTTTACAATCGATTGAGGCGGTACTAAATCCGGCAGACAGAGATCAAGACTACTTGTACTTTGTTGCTAACTTGAAGACTGGAAAAGTTTACTACTCACATACTCTTTCAGAGCATGAAGCAAAGAATTCTTCTCTAGGACAATAGTTAAAAATTGTATATAATAGCAAATGTCATCTAATCTAACGGTTAGATGACATTTTGAGATTAAAATAATAAAGATTATAAAAAGTGAGGATTTTAAAAATGGCAGAAAAAAGTTACCCAATGACAGCAGAAGGTAAGAAAAAACTAGAAGCAGAACTAGAAGATCTAAAGAAGGTTAAACGTCCAGAAGTTATTAATCGTATTAAGATTGCTAGAAGTTTTGGTGATTTATCAGAAAACTCAGAATATTCATCAGCTAAAGATGAACAAAGTGTTGTTGAATCACGTATTTCACAAGTTATCGAAATGCTTCAATATGCTAATGTTGTTGATACTGATGAAATTGCCCATGATGAAGTTTCAGTTGGTAAAAAAGTTACAGTTCAAGAAGAGGGTGAAGATCCTGATGTCTACACAATTGTAGGTTCAGCTGAATCAGATCCAGATGCAGGTAAGATTTCAAATGATTCACCAATTGCTAAAGCTTTAATGGGCAAACACGTCGGTGATCTAGTTACAGTTGAAACTCCTGTTGGTAGTTATGACATCACTATCAAAGCCGTAGAAGTTGCATAGTGCAACCGTTTTCTGCTATGTTTATTTCATACGTTGAATGAGGTGGACAGGAAAATGAAAATTGAATTGACAGAAAAAGCACAAAAATGGTTCAAAGATGAGTTGGACTTAGTACCCGGTGATGGTGTACATTTCTATGGTAAGGTATATGGCAAGACAATGGTTCACGATGGATTTTCTATTGCAATGCGTAAGGAAAAACCTGTTAAGCCAGAGTCAAGTACAGTTATTGATGGAATTACTTATTACATTACTGATGCCGATACTTGGTTCTTTGCCCGTTATGATCTAGAGGTTGAATATGACCCTGATCTAGATGGACCTAAATATATTTTTAAATCTAATGAATAATGCTTTATAGTATTTTGAAGGGAAACCTATGAGAAGAGTACTGGATATAATAAAGAAAAGAACAGGTAGTCAAGCTAAGTCTACTATCCCATTCCGACTAAACCTGCTTTTTTTTATTGTCTTTGCCTTGTTTGCTTTGCTGGTAGCTCAATTAGCCTATTTACAAATTGTTTATGGCGGTAAGTTTGAAGCTGAAGTAGATCGAACAGATAAGACAGTAATGACAGGAAGCGTACCACGTGGGATGATTTATGATTCAAAGGGACGCTTGTTAGTAGGTAACTCGACTGAAAATGCAATTACTTATACTAAGAGTTCTGGAGTCAAATCTAGTGATATTTATACGATCGTTAATCGATTGACTAAATATGTCTCGATTGAAAAGGAAAATTTGTCAGATCGTGATAAGGCTGACTATATTTTAGCGGCTCCAGGAAAAGAAGCAAAAGTTGCTAAACAAATGCCCAAATCTTGGCGAGTAGATTCAAATGGTGATGCATTAAGTAACACCAAGATCTATAACAACGAGATTAAGTATCTTGAAAAGATGGGGATGCATCTGAGTGATGCTGAACTATCTAAAGCAACCCTTTTTAAGAAAATGAGTGCCGCCTATTCATTATCAACGGTCTTTTTGAAGGATAAAAATTTAACTTCCAAAGAAATTGCTGAAGTAAGTGAGCATTTGACGGAACTGCCTGGTATCAGTATTGGTACTAACTGGAATCGTGAATACCCTCAAGGTAAGTCGATCGCCAGTATCATTGGTGGTGTATCAACAGAGCAGCAAGGTATTCCTGACGATGAGTTGAATACGATGTTAGCTTATGGATACTCACGTAATGATCGTGTTGGTACTAGTTACTTGGAGAAGAGTTACGAAACAATTCTTTCTGGTACTAAGAGTGAGCGTGAAGTTCAAATAGGTTCTGGTAATCAAATTAAAAAGAGTAAGTTAGTTTACAGTGGTCAAAAAGGTGGAAACCTTAACTTGACTATTGATTCTAAGTTCCAGAAAAAAGTACAAAATGCATTAACAACACAGTATTCAGCTGCCCAAGCAGCCGGAATTACTCAATATTCTGATGGTGCATACGTTGTGGTTGAGAATCCTAAAACTGGTGCTATTTTAGCAATGGCTGGTATCAGAAATGATCCGCAAACTGGTAAAACTTCAGAAGATGCGTTAGGTGTTATCAATCGAACCTTTGTTATGGGTTCTGCTGTCAAGGGTGCCACTGTTTTAGGTGCTTTGATGGATGGAGTAATTACACCAACAAATAATACTTTGGCTGATAACCCTATTTATTTGCCAGGTAGTGCAGTTAAGAAGTCTGTTTACCCAATCGGTACGTATAGCAGTATGAACGCTGAAAAAGCTCTAGAAGTGTCTTCTAATGAGTATATGATGGCATTGGCGATGAAAGAAGCTAATGCTAAATACGTTCCCAAGGTATCAATGACAATGGATCCTAATATCTTCTCTATCATGAGAGGGTATTTCAACCAATTCGGTTTGGGTGTTAAGACAGGAATCGATGTTGCTGGAGAGACTGCTGGTATCGAAGGTACAACTAGAAACAGTCAAGGACAATTGAAGACTGGTTCGGCACTGGATTTAGCATACGGAAACTACGATTCATACACTTTGATTGAAATGGCCCAATATATCTCAACTATCGCTAATGGTGGGTATAGATTGAAACCATACTTGGTACAATCAATTCAAAAGACTAAGAATGATGGTACTAAGGGAGCACTAGAATCAGTTACAACACCGACTGTCTTGAATAAGGTTGGATTTACTCAGGCTGATTTGAATGTTGTTAGAAAAGGTATGTATAATGCGGTTCACGGTTCTGACTATTGGACAACTGCCACAAGATTGAAGGATCTATCTCCAGCGGTTGCAGCAAAGACTGGTACTGCCCAATCCTTCTACTACAATCCTGATGATCCTGATAATCAAGATCCACCAGAAACAATTACTACTAGTTTAGTGTCATTTGGACCTTACGATGATCCTAATATTTCAATGGCAATCGTATTTCCTAACTTGACTAGTGAATCTGGTAGTTACCCACAATTAGTTGCAAAACAGATCTATACAGATTACTATAAAATGACTGGTCAAAGTTAATCGAAAATTAACACTTTAAAAATGTTGATAATAATGGTATATTTGACTAGTTGAATTTTAGTTAAGCATTATATGAAAGGATGTTCCAAACATGAGAGTAAATATAACAATGGAATGTACATCATGCCATGAACGTACATATCTAACAAGCAAAAGCAAGCGTAACGACCCTGATCGTCTAGAACTTAAAAAATATTGCCCACGTGAGCGTGTTGTTACATTGCATCGCGAAACAAAATAAACAACAGGTAAAATTCCTGTTGTTTTTTTTTACTAGGGAGGTAACTTTTGGATAAAGTCAGCTTCAGAAAAAAACAACTCGACATCATGGAAGAATTCATGAAGTCGGATCAAGCACAAAAAGAAATCAATGAAGTCTATTCAAAATTATTTGATGATAATGATTTTAAAGCTGCTCAGAGTATTGGTATTACCTTGAGTATGGGAAGTGAAATTCCTACTTTTCCGATCATTAAAGAATGTTGGGATTTAGGTAAGGAAGTTTACATTCCAAAAACTTTTAAAGATTATTCGATGACATTCGTAAGGTATACAAAAGATACTGAATTAGAAACTAGTTCATTTGGTGTTAGAGAGCCGAAAGATTATCAGACTGATGTTTTGAATCCACCGGAACTAATTATTGCACCGGGATTAGCATTTTCAGAAGATAAAAAAGCTCGCCTAGGATTTGGAGCGGGATATTATGATCGATATCTAGCTTTGTATCCTACTAAGACCGTGGCTCTGGCATTATCACGTCAGTATTATCTTCAAACACAATGGCCTGTTTATGTGTTGGATAAACCAATAGACCATATTATTTCTGTGGCAAAGGATTCATAGTGAGTTATAGGCAAGAAAAACCATATGTAACTTGGTTTTTGCTGATTTTGACACTTGGTGTTTTTGCAGCAGAGACGCTTTCAGGTGGTTCTCAAAATATTAATACATTATTGATTTTTGGTGCTAAGACTAATAATTTAGTTCAAGAAGGTCAATGGTGGAGATTGATTACACCAATGTTTGTGCATATTGGTGTTTTGCATATTTTGATGAATGGATTTTCGATATATTACGTTGGTCAGATATTAGAACCCATGGTTGGCCATGTGCGATTTGCCGTTATTTATTTTTTAAGTGGAATAATGGGAAATCTTGCTAGTTTCGCTTTTGGATCTAATAATGCTATTTCTGCTGGTGCCAGTACCTCATTATTCGGATTGTTCGCAGCCTTCTTAGCTTTGGCTGTTATTTACAAAGAGAATAGATTCTTGGGTGAGTTAGGTAAGAGCTTTTTGGCTTTGATCGTGATCAACTTGGCGTTGGATCTAACGATGTCTGGCATTGATATTTGGGGTCACATTGGTGGTGCGATTGGAGGATTTCTGGTTGGGCTAGCATTAGGACTACCTGGTATCAAGCGTCCAAAGACTATTTTTAGAATACTTGCTCTAGTAATTATTGCCGCTATTTCTTATTATATGTATATAAGGGGTATGGTAGTCTATGGATGAAATGAGCTTTAGAACCCTCTATGATGTACAACAATTACTCAAGAAGTTTGGTACCTTCGTTCACTTAGGTAAGAGAATGTGGGATATTGAACTGATGTCGATTGAAGTAAAACGATTGTACGAAAATGGAATGATTGAGAAAAAAACTTTTATTAATGCTCAAATGGTCTTGAAGGCTGAGCATAGAAAAGAAGAAAAAAAAGAAAAGGAAAGATCAAAGTGACAGATAAGAAATTAATCGGTGTTGACCTTGGTGGTACAACAATTAAATTTGCAATTTTAACTGCTGAAGGAGATATTCAACAAAAATGGAGTATTGAAACAAATATTCTATCTGATGGTCAATTAATTATTCCTGATATTATTGATTCTATTAATCATCATCTTAAGATGTATGATATGAAAGCTGATCAATTCAGCGGTATTGGTTTAGGTTCACCTGGTACTATCAATTTCAAAGAAGGTACTATTAAAGGTGCATTTAACTTGAATTGGACTGATGCTGTTTATCCAGTCCGTGATATTGAAGCTGGTACAGGTATTCCTGTAACTATCGAAAATGATGCCAATGTTGCTGCACTTGGTGAAAGATGGAAGGGTGCAGGTAACAATGCTGATGACGTTGTCTTTGTAACTCTTGGTACTGGTGTTGGTGGTGGTATCATCGCTAATGGACAATTGTTGCATGGTGCTAATGGAGCTGCCGGTGAAATTGGACATGTTACTGTTGATCCGCATGGATTCATGTGTACTTGTGGTAAGAGAGGTTGTCTTGAAACAATCGCTTCTGCTACTGGTATCGTTCATGTTGCCAGAGATCGTGCATCTGAATACGCTGGTGATTCAGAATTGAAGGCTATGCTTGATGATGGTCAAGATATTTCAGCTAAGGATGTATTTGATTTGGCTAAGACAGGTGATGATCTTGCAATAATCGTTGCTGATTATGTTTGTGATTCATTAGGATTTGCTTTGGCAAATATTGCTAACTCATTGAATCCTAAGTATGTTGTTATCGGTGGCGGTGTTTCAGCTGCGGGTGATTTCTTATTGAACAAGGTTGAAAAAGCTATGCGTGCTAATGAGTTCGCAACTATTAAGGATTCAACCGAAGTTAGATTAGCAAGTCTTGGTAATGGTGCTGGTGTTATCGGCGCTGCATCATTGATCAAAGTTGATTAAAAGTTAGTTAGGGGTTTTATTAATGCAAGTTATTAACGCGATTTTGTACGTCATTGTAATTGGATTCTTGATCTATTGGGTCGGAACATGGGCTTATTACTTATATAAAGGTAAACAAATGGGCGGCGCTATTAGTAATGAAGAATTTGAATCAACAATGAGAAAAGCTCAAATCGTTGATTTAAGAGAAAAAAATAGTTTTGATGCTAAGCACATTTTGGGAGCTCGTAATTTGCCATATTCTCAATTAAAGTACAATGAGGGTGAATTAAGACCAGACTTACCAGTTTATCTTTATGAGGATCGTAAGTCTGTCAGTGTTCGTGCTGCCGTTAAGTTGCAAAAATGGGGCTTTGAGAACGTCAAATGGTTAGACGGTCGTTTTTCTGATTGGGAAGGAAAAACAAAGAAAACTACTAAACTTTAAAATTTATGATTTTGAGGTATGAAAAAAGGAGACTATGACGTATTGTCAAGTCTCCTTTTTATGTTTTTAGTGGATTCAGTTAATATTAACCTTGGTGTGCTTGTAGACTCTTACGGTTTGCACGACGACGGTTTTCTTCAATACGGTCGTTTTCAGCATCTTCAGGTTCGATAACAGTCTTCTTAAAAGCGTGTAATGCGCCATATACTGCAGTTGCTGTTGTAATTGAACCAAATAAGAATCCTTTTACAAAACGAAAGTGTTTTTGTTTCTTTGCCATAATAAGTACCTCCTAGTCTTTAATTCCCATTATGGCTTATTTTCTATAAAATATCTATAAAATACGATGCAGAGAGGCGATTTTTTGAAAAAAGTTATTGCAGTGGTAGGACCAACAGCGGTTGGAAAAAGTGCACTGGGTTTGAAACTGGCACAAGAATTTAATGGGGAGATCATTTCTGGCGATTCAATGCAAATATATCGCAATTTAGATATAGGTACTGCTAAGGATAGTCCTGAAGAATTGACACTGGTGCCACATCACTTAGTCAACATTAGCGATGTCACTGAAAGATATACTGTCAAAGACTTTCAACAAAAAGCTATCAGTGTTGTTGATCAATTATCTGATCAAGGGAAGAATTCTTTTGTGGTTGGTGGAACTGGTTTTTATTTGAATTCACTTATTCAAAATTTAAATTTGGGTGGTAAGGCTGACGGTGACAATAAGTTGAGGTCAGAATTACTTCAAGTCCAAAAAAATTCAGGCATCGACGGTTTAATAAATATCTTAAAGGTTGAAGATCCAGCTTCTATGAATGTTATTGATACTTCTAATGCTCGTCGTGTTATCAGAGCAATCGAGGTACATCGTGAGACAGGAAAATCTATTAATGAACAGAGCAACGGTAATCGCTGGGCAGATTTTTATTTGATCGGTTTAACTGATGATAGGGCTAAACTGTATGATCGTATCAATAAGCGAGTAGATAAAATGGTCGACATGGGCTTATTAGACGAAGTGAGACCGGTTTATGAGAATCGTGACCAAATACCTCAGGCGAAGAATGGAATAGGTTACAAGGAATTATTTCCATATTTTGAAGGGACTGCTACACTTGAATCGTGTCTGGATGAAATAAAAAAGAATTCAAGACATTTTGCAAAACGCCAACTAACGTATTTTCGTAATCAAATGGATGTTGATTGGTATAATATTAGTGATGAGCCGAATTATCAAATTAAGGTTGAGAAACGGATCAAAGAATTTTTAGGAGGATATAATGGCTAGATGGAATGATAGTTTTCCAGTTGAGTTGAAAGAAGCAATCAAACAAGTGGATAACGAAATAGCAGGTAAACTTGCTGAAATTGATGAAAGAGTATTGGATAACCAAGACAAAGTTCTCAAAGCATTTAGAAAAGAAAGTATTGATGAGAGTAGTTTGTTAGGAACGACCGGTTATGGGGATGATGACCGTGGACGTGATCAATTGGAAGCAGTATATGCAGATGTTTTCAAAACTGAAGCTGCTTTAGTAAGACCACAATTTGTTTCTGGAACACATACATTGGCAACAGCATTGTTTGGAATTTTAAGACCCGGTGATAATTTATTGTACGTTACTGGTGAACCTTATGACACAATGCAAGAAGTCGTTGGTACTGCGGGTAATAAACGTGGATCATTGATTGATTACAAGATTGGTTTTGACTCAGTTGACATGATAGGTGATAAGGTTGACTTTGAGACCATGAAAAATAAGATTAGAGAGCAAAATCCTAAGGTGGTAGCAATTCAACGTTCACGTGGATATTCGACGCGTAAGAGCCTCACAGTGGCTGAGATTGCTGAAATCATCAAAGAGGTACGCTCAGTTTCTAAAGATGTAATTATTTTTATTGATAATTGCTATGGTGAATTTTCAGAGACAATTGAACCAACAGAAGTCGGAGCTGACCTAATGGCTGGATCATTGATCAAAAATGCCGGTGGTGGTTTAGCTAAGACAGGTGGCTACATTGTAGGTAAGAAGGATCTTGTTGAGTTAGCAAGTTATCGTCTAACTGCACCTGGTATTGGTGCATCTGAAGGTGCCACTGTCGATCGTTTGGACGAAATGTTCCAAGGCTTCTTCCTTGCCCCAAGAGTAACAGGTAATGCCATCAAAGGTGCTATCTTTGAAGCAGCATTGTTTGCTAAAATGGGATTGAATGTTTCACCAAAATGGAATGAAGATAGAACTGATTTGATTCAAACAATTATTTTTAATGACCCTGATAAAATGGTCAAGTTTACTAAATTAGTTCAACAATATTCACCGATCGATTCAAATGTCGTTCCAGAACCAAGTGAAATGTCTGGTTATGAAGATGAAGTTGTTATGGCCGCTGGAACGTTTGTATCAGGAGCAAGTGTTGAATTCTCTGCTGATGGACCAATGCGTGATCCATATATTATTTATATTCAAGGTGGTTTAACGTATGAGCACGTTAAAATTGCCATCTCTAATGCATGTAAAGAGTTATTCTATTAAAAATTGACTTGCCAAACCAAACATACGTTCGTATAATGGTATTTGAGGTGAGGACATGCAAAGCGTAATTCTTAAGAACTTTATTGGTGAATTTAACAAAAGATATAATAAAGATACGTATAGAAGTCTGGTATTAGTGAATAATAGCTTGCTAGATCAGTCTTCCATCGTCATGCGTAGTTTTGATGATACGTTGAGTACAACGATTGAGAAGCAAATATTTGGAATTTCACCCATGAACTCTAACTTACTTCATGATTTGGTGAGAGATGCTGAAAGATCTTTGCCAATCGATGATAAGGATATTCAGTATAGAAGTGTTTGATTTTAGAATAGGCTTAGTATTTACATAGTAAATGCTGAGTCTATTTTTTTAAAAGAGGGTAATTGTGCTTTATTACACAGTTATATTGCAAGATTGCAGAGGTATATCACAATTTTTCTTTTTCAATATAAAAGCAGATTTGTATTCGCCAATAAAAAAATAAAATTTTTTAATTTTTCCCGTTGCATTTTTTAAAACCATTCTCTATAATAGAACAAGTGATGTCACAGTGGCTCAGTTGGATAGAGCAACGGTCTTCTAAACCGTAGGTCGTGAGTTCGAATCTCACCTGTGACATAAGAAGCATATTCAAACAATATGCAAACATAAAGTAAAAGACCTGTAAGTGTTGTTAAATCAATGCTTACAGGTCTTTTTTTGTAAAAAAGTATATGCAAAGTATTTCCAAAAAAGGGGCCTTTTTAGGGCCTTTTTACATGTTTGGGGCCATTTTGGGGCCATTTTTTAAGAGGCTGAATCCCTTGCTACAAGCTGTTTAGAAGGGTAATTGCCTTATCATTTTCCTTCATTCTCTTATTCTTCAATAAATGCACATATACTTTAGCGGTTACGCTAGAATCAGAGTGCCCTAGACGTTCAGCAATGTAATCAAGACTGATATCATCACTGATCAATAGGGAAGCGTGAGTATGTCTTAATCCGTGAAAAGTAATATCTGTTCTGTCAGCCTTTGCGGCTTTTAATGCATTAGTCAAAGCTTTGTTTGCACCATTGCTGGTAGGAACTTCATGACGATTGTTGATGAATACTAATTGTTTGTCATTTTTGAATCCTTGTTTTAAAAATAATTCTTTTTGTTGCAATTCCAATTTTTTTAACATTCTTATTACATCATTGTTGATCGATATTGTTCTTACAGATGATTTTGTCTTAGTAGGTTTGAATCCATTTCTATGAACATAATCGTATTGTTTATTTATATAAACTGTTTTGTCATCGAAGTTTACGCAATCCCAAGTTAGTCCAACTACTTCACCATACCTACAACCAGTTAGTAGGGCAAAGAGTATTTCTGACAATGTAATGTACATTATTGATTGATTATCAACACAATATTCCTTTAATTTATTAATATCACTTTCATTAAGGTAGTTTATTTCGTGTCGTTTGGCCGTAAAACCAGTTATAACGACTTTGTGAGTAAAGTCCTTGTAAATTATCCCGTCATCAATTGCATCGCTCACAGCGTCTCTTATTGATCCATTAGTACGGATTACAGTGTGCTTTACATGATCCTTTGCGACCCAATCAATGAATCTTTGATATTGTGACTTCTTTATATCTTTTAACTTTGTATCTTTGAATTGACTTCTTACATCTTTTGCTAATCTTAAATATCTATTTTCGACTCCCTGAGACACTTTACCAATTTTGTAAGTATTTACCCATTCATCGAAGTAATCTGCTAAAGTGACGTTGTCATTAGCTGATAGGCCTATTTTGAACTTCTTAGATTCAACTTCAGTAGCAGCAGCTACGGCATCTGATTTGCGTTTGAATCCACCTTTTTTGATATATTTCCGTTTTTTATTTTCATCGTAATATGAAATTCTGTAAAACCATGATGATGCACCTTTGTATATACTTGCCATAATTAACACCTCATTTCTTAATTTTGGGTAAAATAAATAAGCCTAGGGCATAGACTCATTTAAATTTTTTAAATTTATAACTTATTTCCAATTAAATTCACGGTTGTTGGAGAACTTTGCACTAGCAAGTTTGGTATCAGATTGATAGACATTAGAATGAATCTTTTTAGTACCATCATTATTTTTACCAATGATTGCTAATTGAGCTTCAGCCAGTCCAACAGCCTTTCCAGCAACGGTGTTCTTATCAGATTCACTTAGATTAAGAAAATCTGATGTGACCTTGATTTTCAATCCACGGTTACTATCATAAGCAAGAGTATCAATATACTGCGAAAATTTATAACCCTCATCACCTGAATTAGCGTAATTTTGATCTTCATTAAGACCATCGATTAGGCTTTGATTGAATGTTTCAACATCTTTTTTTGACAGTCCTAATTGATCATTATTTGATGTTGATTTTTTAGTAGTCTTTTTTGGTACAGCTACAGTACTATCTGTTGAAGCATTATCATTTCCAGTGAACAAACTACTAACACTGACCCCAAATGATATTACACATATTACAGATGCTATACCTGCAATTTTACCCGTGATAAAGGACTTGTTGTTTTTCATTTTTGCATTTATCCAAAGAAAAACGACCACTGCAGAAATTAAAGCTACAGCTAAGAAAAATAAAAATAGCATTTATAATTCCCCCAAAAAAATTCAGCTTTTAATGTCAGTCAGTATTTGGACAATATGTTAATCGTAAAATTGTGCAATTTCTTCTATTGCCATTTTTGAAAGTCTGTTAGGTATTTCAAATGATTCCATGAAATTAACGACATTAGCATCTTCTTTAGGAACATTATTGAAATAATAAGTTATTAGTAAATCTATTGCATGCCTGTTTGCAGCACCTTCAATTTTGTATTTTGTAGGAGTGTAATAAAGGGGGTTATTGGATGCATCACCATTTAGGACGTGACCAACTTCATGAGCAAATTGAAAAACAATTTGTTTTTGCAGGTAGTAGTTACTATTAATAATTATTTTTTTATGTTTGTAACTGGTAAGCGCAGTGGTACGAGGATTCATTTCATGTGTTATTTCAACACCATATCCATTTTTCATAGCTGTATTTATTAGATCAGTTGTTATTTTATCCATAGGCTATTTCTCCAACAGTCTTTTGATTAATTCTAAATCTTCAGGCGGTATGGGTTTACCATCGAAAGTCATTAATACATCTTTATCATCAATGGCAGCCTTGACATCTACTTTTGTAGGTGTCTTTTTTTCTTTTATACCGGTTAAATCCTCGTAAGTAACACCAAGCGTTTTTGCGACTGCCATTATTGAGCCTTTTGAAGGCTCATGATTTTTCCATCCGTAAATTGTATTTTCACTCATTCCTGCTTTAATAGCAGTTTGTTTTAGTGAAAGACCTCTTAATTTTGCGTATCTTTTAATATTATCTATCAGCATAATAAATACATCCTTAATAAAAAATAGTACGAATTTCATAATAACTGTTGACTAAGAGTACGAAAGTCATTATATTGATGTCATCAGTTAAGTTAATAAAGTAAATAAGCAATAAAAAATAATACTATTTAAAAGCTGGCGGGCTAGGAATAGTAGACGTTTATTAATGTTTATTTATTATGCCCTAATAGTACGATAATCGTACTATTTAGTCAACACTTTTATGAATTAACTGAAAATTTAAACAAGAAAGAAGGTTAATGATGATTACAAAGAATCCAATGACTCCAACAGAACGCGCAGTTAGACATAGATTAATTGATTTAAATCTTAATATCAGTGATGTATCCAGACATTTTAAATGGTCATCACAATATACTTTAGATCTTATTAAAGGTAAATCTAGTGGTCCTGCTGCTAAGACTAATTTAGAAAGAATATTTAAATATATTGAAATTTAGAAGGGAATGATAATTATCAGTGATAGATTGGAAAAGCTTTCTTTTGCACTAGAAGGCTTGAATGAACTCGAATGGACTCAAATTAAAACAATCATTGATTCTATTTTTAAAAAAAAGGTCACCAAGATTGAGCTTGATGACCAGAATGAGATATTAGACCAGCTAAAGACGACTATTATTTCTCCACGACTTGTATCTGAGAAGGAAATACACGATATATTACATCATGGTATGAAACCATAACATATGGCTGTTGATATAAAGTGTTCTCTTGCGTCATTGAATTTGGATTCCACATCTCAGCACCATTATTCCACCAAACATCTGGTCTTTGATGGTGATTTCCAATTACGGCGTTGGAATCAGTGCTTAAATCAGTCCAAGTTCCTAATAAATTTGCATAAACATGTACCATTTTTTCACCTCCTATCCATTAGGAGTATATCAAATGAAAGGTTTAAGAAAATGAACGATTTGCAAGAATTTAATTTCAAAGGAAATAGATTACAAACGATTCAAATTGATAACGAACCGTATTTTGTTGCCAAAGATATTACTAAAATTTTGGGACTGTCTAATACGACAGTTTCACTGCAACGTTTAGATTCAGATGAGGTAACTAAGTTTAACTTAGGGGGCTTATCTGGTGAAACTAATCTGGTGAATGAATATGGCCTGTACAGCTTGATTCTTTCAAGTAGAAAAAAGGAGGCTAAAGTTTTTAAACGCTGGATAACTCATGAAGTTTTACCGTCAATCAGAAAGCATGGTGCGTATCTAACGGATTCAGCTATCGAAAAAACATTAACTGATCCAGACTACCTTATTAAGCTAGCAACTCAATTGAAAACAGAACATGAGGGTCGATTAATTGCAGAGCAGCAAGTAAATGAATTGCAACCTAAGGCGACTTATTATGATCAGGTATTGACTAATTCATCACTAGTTTCTATTACAATAATTGCTAAGGATTACGGTATGAGTGCACAAGCAATGAATAAGTTACTGCATGATTTGAAGGTTCAATTTAAACAAGGCAAGAATTGGTTCCTATATGCGAAATACCAAAAGACTGGTTGGACTCATTCTGAAACATTCATGGTTACATCGAGTGATGGTACTGAACATGCCAAGGTAACAACTAAGTGGACTCAAAAAGGAAGACTTGGACTATATGAGTTATTGAAACAAAAAAATGTTCTTCCATTGATTGAACAAGATGAAACGGTTTTGGAGGTATAGGTCATGCAAGAAGTGATTGATCAAGAAGAATTATCAAAAGTGGAGATTGGATTACCAGTTGAATGGATTAGACAGGCGCTTAAAGAAGAAATTAAGCGTCAACGTGTATCAATGACAGAAGTGAATTGGAATACTAAGCAGGCTGCAGCACGTATGAATTTGAAACCTGAGCGTATCAGAGCCATATGTGCAAATCCGAGATTTAGAAAAGAATTAGATGCGGAAAATGGCGGTCCAGTATTGATTCCTTATCAAGGTGGAGGCTATCAAATTGATCCACAACGATTTGTTAAATTCTGTCATCAGCATTGGAAAGAAATTATGGAATTGAAAACCAGATAGGAGATTTTGAAAATGTATGTATCGTTTTGGGAACTGTTTTGGTGGTTTTATTTTTATACTATTCCGGTTGTTGGAGTTACTTATTTGTTTACTAAGTACCATAACTGGAAAGGTATTGAGAAAGAACTGACTGATTTTGATAAATAAAAAAACACCCGGAGGTGTTAGATGAAAAAAAGAGAATCTATTTGGTGGGGCTTACTCATATTGTCTACCATTCTTTCATTGCTTGCTTTAATTCTATAGAATCTGATTCTAAGTTTATTTCAAATGATGAATCTTTTCTGTTGGTTTTTATTTTAACAGTACCGTTTTCTTTTAATAGATTTTTTATAGATTGAGTATCATCTTTATTTACAAATTCTATAAGCACATCTTGTTGTTCCCACGGGCTTATATTAATTGGAAAATAGGATGTCCATACGCTTCTGTCAGGATCACTAATAATATTCGAAAAACGGTGGTGATGTTTATTAAAGCGAAATGAATTTAAGGTTATGTTATAAATTCCTAAAGTTCTAGATGATTGGTTAGTTATATAAAAATGAATAAAAAAACTTATATTAGATAGCTGGACAATTTGAACTTGTTTAATGTCAACTTTGGTTCTATATGAAAACCATTTTTCAAAAGCAAGAGAAAAACTAATCAATAGAGAAAGTAATGATATCCATGTAGCTGGTGGTAAATTTTTTAAAAATATTAGAAAATCATTCAACTTAATTTGTACTCCTATTTTTTTAATTATATCAAGGGAAGTGAACTAATGAATTACATATTAAAATTCATAGTCGATATCTCACTAACACAGTTTCAAGATGCCTGCATTGAATATGGAAAGCAACAGGCATTATGTGAATTTCAAAAAGACTATCCAACAGGTAGATTACTGAAATCCGCTAATGAAATGAACCAAATAAAAAAGTCACTCATCACGGCAATGACGGGCGACTAGAAACAAAAATATTTAACAAATAAATTATAACACGAAAGGTAGTTTAAATATGGCTAATGATTTAGCAACTATCGATTTTGGGGTTACATACACTCCAACTGAAATTAAGATCAATAATCAAGAGTTACTTAAAGATCAGGTTAAAAAATACGCTGATAAATACAAAGGATGGTCAGTGATTACCGAAGAGTCCGTTGATGGTGATAAGTTAGTTCGTACTGATCTTAATCGAATGAAGAAAAGCTTTGATGATAAGCGCAAAGAAATAAAAGGTGAATATAATAAGCCACTAAAGAAATTTGAATCTCAAGTTAAAGATATGACTTCAATTATTGATGATGTACTTGGACCTTTGGATGAAGGTATCAAGAAAATTGAAGAGAATCAACGTCAAGAACGTAAAGAAAATGTTTTAGGGCTGATTGCTGAGATTGCGGCCGGATATAATATTGATCCTGCTGAAGTCCAGTTTGATCCTAAGTGGACAAATAAGAGTATTACCAAAAAGAAGCTTACTGATCAGATTACTGATAGTGTTAAGCTTCTACAACGTCAACATAAGGCGTATGAAATTAATAAACGTTTAATTGAAGAACATTGCAAAATCAAGAAGATTGATCCAGCTGGTTGGATTGCTCAACTAAGCAATGAACGAGATGCAGCAGAAATTATTGATTCAATTGATCAGTTCTTAATTGACCAGGAAAAACAAAAGATTGCTGAACAAAAGCTTGCTGAAGCCGAGAAAGCCAAGCAAGAGGCACTACAACAAAAAATTGGTGGTAAGGTCATCAATACTGAAACTGGTGAGGTAGTTGATGATAAGCCATCTGAGTACACCGTTTCAATTAAATTAACTGGAACTCAAGCTGGAATAATTCAAGCAATGCAACAAGTAAATCGGTTTAAGGATTCATTTGAAGTATCCACAGAAGTTATTGAAAAAATGAGTGAGGTGTAATCAATGGTTGAAGCGATTAAGAATATTGAAACTAAGACAACTAGTAAAGACAATGTTTCCAATTTGATTTCTAAAATTTCTAACGTTCAAAAGGGATTAGACAAGATTGAAAAAGATGGCCATAACAAGAATCAAAATTATGACTATGTAACTGAAGCAGCTGTTAAAGCCAATCTGCAAAGCAAACTGGCTGAACAAGGAATCAGTATTATTCCTAGTTATGAGATTTTGAACGTTTGGAATACTAAAACAGGTAAGGGCTCTAATTTAAATTTTGTATCTGTCATGGGTAAGTTTGAGATCACTGATGGTATTGATAGTATTCATGGCTCAATGCCTGGCATTGGAATGGACTCAGGAGATAAGGCGATTTACAAGGCTGAAACTGGTGCACAGAAGAATTTTCTGATGCAAACCTTCCTAATGACTACTGGTGATGACCCTGAACAAGATTGGAACAACAATCAACAACCACAATCACAAAACTTTAATCAACAACAAAATAATTATCAACCTGATGATCAGTTCAATGTATTCGATAACTTTAATAATCAAGCACAAGCAAGACAGCCACAGGTAAGTTATGCCAATCAGGCAAAGATGAATCAGATCAAACGTCAAATGGAGAGTCTGGCAGATCTTATGAAGACTAATCCTAATGATATTTTTGAAACAGTCATGAAGCAATTCCCAAATGTCGATTACAACCATATGGAAGACAACACAGCTGATCAGATGATTATTTACTTGAATAATCAAAGAACATCAGTTGAAGAAACTCTAAAGCAAATTGGATAATGAAATTCTTTGGAAAGTTAACATCAATAAACGGTAACAAAATCAGCGCTGAACTTGATGATGATATTGATGCATTCAAATTGAGGAAGTTATCCAATGGTAAGCAACCAATGATTGAATTAAGTATCTCAGATGGTCGAACTATTTCAGTTGATCAGAGAGGCAAAATATACGCTCTGATAGGGGATATTAGTGATTGGTCAGGCTATATGGTTGAAAAAGAAACACCTCAAATTATGAAGTGGAGATATTTAACTGAGACGGGAAAAGATGAGTTTAGTTTGTCAAATTGTTCTATGACTCAGGCAAGAGAATATCTTAGTTGGTTATTGGATTTCTGTTTTGAATATGATGTTCCATTCAAAACTAGGACGTGGGATCTATTACCGAATGATTATGCGATGCAGTATCGATGTTTGAAACACAGACGTTGTTGTATCTGTGGCAGACATGCTGACATTGCTCACTTACAAGCGGTCGGTATTGGTCGCAATAGGCATCATATTAATCATGGTGGATTTTTCTTTATGGCATTATGTCGAATCCATCATACAGAGCAGCACAAAGTTGGAGTTATGACATTCCTACAAAAATATCACATCAAGCCTGTAAAGTTAGATGCTGATGATCGAAAAGAATTGAGGATAGGAGGTTAGTTATGGCGATTGTAAGGGCAAAGAGAAAAACTAATTTTACAATTATTGGCAATACTGGTTTGAAAGATAAGAGATTGTCTTTGAAGGCTAAAGGATTACTAGCATATATGTTAAGCCTGCCAGATGATTGGACTTTTTATGAAACAGAATTAATGGAACATAGCAAAGATGGCAGAGACTCTGTTAGAAAAGGACTTCAAGAGTTAGAGAAGTCAGGGTATCTTGTTAGATTTCAAAAAAGAGAAGGCAAAGGTAAGTTCGGCCCAAAAGATTGGAAAGTATACGATGAGCCTGATATATCAACGATTTCACCGCAGACGGAAAACCCGTCGACGGATAATCCGTTGTCGGGAAATCCGCTGTCGGATAATCCAACACTACTAAGTACTAATGAACCAAGTACTGATAAACAAAATACTAATAGTAATAGTCCTAAGTCAAAGACTTATGACGAAACCGATGATAATTATCAATTGGCTAGTTATTTTGTCGATAAAATTCGTGAGAATAATCCTGAATTCAAAGAACCCAATATGCAAAAATGGTCGAATTCAATTCGATTGATGCATGAACGGGATAATAGGGACTACTCTAAAATCAAAAAAATGATCGAGTGGTCGCAGTCTGATGATTTTTGGTCAGTTGTGGTTCTTTCACCTGATAAATTAAGGAAGCAATATGATCAAATGGCAATGCAAGCCAATCGTGAATTTTCAAATAAAAAAAATCACCGAAGTAAAAGAGAGAAATCAACTGATTGGGGTAAATACGAATCCAATATTAGTGAAGAAGATGCCACTAAGAAGCAAAAAGAATTACAAGAGAGACTTAAAAAGATGCGCTCCAAAAATAAAAATAGTTCGGAGGAAAGTTAATGCTGAATAGAAGTGTATTAGTAGGGCGCCTTACACGTGATCCTGAAATTCGATATACGCAAAATGGCACTGCTGCAGGAAGTTTCACACTTGCGGTGAACCGTAATTTTACTAACTCTCAAGGTGAACGTGAAGCAGATTTCATCAATTGTGTTATCTGGCGTAAAGCCGCTGAGACATTCAGTCAATGGACTCACAAGGGTTCATTGGTTGCAGTAGACGGTAGATTGCAAACACGTAATTATGAGAATAATCAAGGCATCACGGTTTATGTGACTGAACTAGTCGTTGATGAATTTTCATTTATTGATACAAATCCAAAAAGTAATAATGGTTCAAATTCAAATAACCGTAATAATCAACAATCTAACAATCGGAATAGAAATAATTATCCAAGCAATGGCAATCAACAATCACCATTTGGAAGTCCATTTGGAAACAACACACAAAACAATAATCGAAATACTAATATGTCTGATCCGTTTCAGTCTGGTGGAGTGAATGTTAGTGATGATGAATTGCCATTTTAATTTTATGAGGGTGATGAAATGAGTGATATTAAAAAAGTAATCAACTTTAATCTTTCAGAAATAGCTGAAGGTGGATTACAAGAGAAATTTACTAAAGAATTGAAAAAACTAAGCGAAAATATTCTTGATCCAAATACTGATGCGAAAGCTAAACGAAAAATTACTATTGGACTAACATACAAGCCCAATGACAATAGGGATGCTGTTGATGTAATGGTCGAAGTGAAATCTAATTTGGCTCCTCAAGTTGGATTAAGCACAACAATGCTTGTTGGTCGTGACGAGAATACAGGCATGATAGCGGCTAATGAATTGAAGTCTGGGGCTCCTGGACAAACATACTTTGATCCTTTAGACAGTACTTTAAAGTCTGATACCGGGGAACCAGTAGATGAGATTGAAAAAGATTCGTCAACGGATAAAGAACCACAGTCAGAAAAAGTAATTGATCTACAAAATAAGAAAGCATAGGTGAATATGATGGATTTAACTGCAGAATTGATTGAAAGTATTGGTGAATTAACATTAGAGGCTAATGAGAGTAAGACATTGAAAATTGATGATAAAACGTACAGTATCGATGGCCGTGGTGATATTCATTTAGTTTTGCCACCTAATATTGCTGATCAGGAAATCAGTATCAATACATTAACTGGATTAGTATCAATGCTTAAGAACATGGATGAACGTAAGTCTGAAAAGCTATTCGTACAAGTGAAGTCACCATCAGAAATTTATGTATATGGAGCAATTGATAGTTATGGACGCCGTGAAGATTTGATTACCGTAAATGCAATGTTACCTGATATTTATTATTCAAATTTTCTAAGTCAGGAAAACATGAATATTATGTTGCAGTCTCAATTTGTTAAAAATGATGATCAGCAACTATTACTTAAGGTCATTGGAAACTTGAAAGAGGAAAATGTTGCCACATCAACTGATGATGGGACATCCCAAGCGGTTAAAATCAGATCAGGCGTTGCATCAATTGACAATGTCAAAGTACCAAATCCAGTGATATTGGCACCATATCGTACATTTGTTGAGGTTAAACAACCTGAGAGTAGATTCGTATTCAGAATGCAAGAAGGTATGCAGTCAGCAATTTTTGAGGCAGACGGTGGTGCATGGAAGAATGAAGCCATGCGTAATATCACTGAATTCTTGAAATCAAATCTTGAGACAGAAATCGAATCAAAGCATGTAGTTGTCATCTCGTAGGAGGTGACTGAAATGAATATTTTAGAGTTACAGGCAAGAGTTCTGCAAATGAAGCTAGGTGGATTAACTAAGATTCAAATTGCAGATAGGTTAGAAATATCTGATGAAGTGCTGGATAACATCTTACATAGTATCGGTAGTAATCGAGGGTCAGTTAAGAAATATATTAGAAAACAAGTTATGAATATGAGTTTATCTGAACTGGATAAGTTAAAGATCAATGATATTAATTTAAGTTCAGTGATTGCTAGACTTGAATATTTGTATTGTGGGTTCGATAACATCCCTGAATCTAGTATTGCTTATCGAAATACTCAGAAATATACAAAAGTCGATAAAAATAGAGCTCGTAAACCATTACCACATAAAAGATGGGACATAGAAAAAGCCCAACAAATGTTGGACCAAGGAATAAGCAAAGCCGATATCTGTAGGGAAGTAGGTATCAGTTTGCCATTATTGAGTAATCAGATCACATATGGAGCTTTGGATGCTACCGAATGGAATAATTACAAATATGATAGATCAGGCTATTATGCGTTGCTTATTGAAGATGTCATTGTGGCTAAAGGCTCTATTCTTGATATCTCAAATGAGATGGGTATTACAAGAGAGTTGTTGCGTATGAATATCAATGAATTCTTTAGCTTATCAGAAAATGGTGAAATATTATTTTTAAAAAAGTTATCGTATTACGAACGTGGAAAACTTGAAATGGTATAGGTGATTGCATGAATGATGAAGAGATTTATAGGTCAACTATTGAAAGAGTGTTTGATGATCAGTGTCAGAGTTTGGAAAAGACGATTATATATATTTCAAAACGTAATATGGCAGCTGATTTTAGACATGCACGCAGGAATTTAAGTGACAGAACTAAGAACGATATTTTGAGGGATGTATCTTATCCCTTTTAGGAGGAAGACATGGAAGAACATATATACAGGATTATTATGATAGGCAATGGACTTCAGTCACATTTCAATCCCAAAAATATTGAAATATTAGAAGAGATTGAATCAGGAGATATTGAAGATGTCTGATTTAATATTGATAATTGCTGGATTGATTATTATGTTTGTATTGTTGGTTACAATATCAATTCCAGTAAAAGATATGAGACATAAAGAGGGGGATGATGAAAATTAGAACTTCACTAAAAAGATTGATTGAAGACATATTAAGAGATTATCCTTTAGTGGATCAATATATTCATGAGCGAGAGCAAGAACTGATGCACCCTGTTAGTGACAGTGATGAAAATATTGGTGGCGGAAAGTCTGGAAAAATTTCAAAGCCCCAGGAACAGATGGTTATTACATTAGAGCAAGATAGAAGACTTAATCAATTAATGAAGCAACGTGATGCAGTCGAGGAGTGTTTTGATAACTCTAATGAAGATACGAAACATATTATCAGTGAATTATATTTTAGAAAATATCCGCGTTATCAAATGGAAGGATTAATCAAAAATCATATAATTTACTGTAATAGATCACAGGCATTTAAGCTCAGAAATGATTTTATTGAACGAGTTGCAAGTGAATTGAAAATTTTTATGTAATCTGTGGACTTTTTGTGGATTATTGGACCAACTTTAAGTGGTAAATTAGTATCATGGAAAGTTGAGAGGCATGTGATCAAGTTCTCGTTTCAAGACTTTGGAGAAGAAAAACTCTAAACCTCCCTATAATTATATTGAGCAGGTATTGTATGCCTGCTTTTTTTGGTGTTTAATTTAGGTAAAATACTGTTATATGGGGAATTTTTATGACTGAATATTATGTTGCCAAACTTAACTTAAAACCTACTATTATTGGATTATATACAGAGAATGATAAAAATAAAGGGATTAATCAACTTATGAATTACGTCATACCTAGTTCTTTAATTGAAGTATTTAATAAGTATGATTATTTTTCAGGTGAAGATGAAATATATTTGTTTGATGGAAATAGGTATAATGAGGATATTCAATTAGTTTTAATGTCTCCGGAATTTGAAGAGCTTCAGAATGCGTATAGCAAATTATTAGACGAATATAAAAAAGTTATAGAAAATAGTGAGAAAAATAATGGAATATTTTGGCCAAATGAATATTTAAAACATACAAAATCAAGAATGAAACGAGCGTTATGGTCATTCAGGTCAAAATTTCCTAACATTATTGAGTTATCAAGTAATCTTCCTGATGATAAAGTTGATGATAGAATACCTGGAAATAGTAATTATGGTCATGGAAGAAAGTATTTGTTTGATGTAGAAAAAATATTTTATGTCATCGATTCTAAAAAAGACGATGGTATTGACCAGCTTTCTGATAATATTAGATTTTTTTATGAAAAATCTAGTGAAAAAATTTATATTGAAAGTATTATAACCGTTGCAGAATTCAAGGAAGAATTGAGCTTAATACAGAATAGGATTAATAGTTCTGGTACTAATATTGGTAAAGTCACAATAAATCCTATTTATGACGAGGTAATATTGAATAAATCGTATAATAGTGTAACTTTTCAAATAGTATATCCAAATAACTCTAAAAGAAGAAATAATCAAAACAGAGTGTTGGATAAGGTGTTTACAGAAACTCATTCTGATTCAATGGGGGTTAAAATGAATTCTGATGGAGAGAGTAATTTTACTCCAGGGGAAATTAAAAGCGCATCGGACTTATTTGGAGCAAAAGATGGGTATTTAAAGAGTGTACGTGCAAATGGGAAAAAATTAAATATTGAAGGAGTAAAAAAGATAGTAAAGAAGTTTATAAAAAAACAGTAACTGTAAATGGTGATAAAATATGAGCTTAAGAAAATTATTAGTTAAGGGTAGAAACTCCACATGGTTCACTTTTTCAACGTTTGTTGCAATTATTATATGGATAACGATGTTAATAATGTATTTTCGATTTCATGTAAATGTAATTAAGAACTTTAATGCTTTAGCTCTATTGAGTGTATCTGTTTCAGGATTATCTTTTAGTATGACCTTACTTGTAGCATTAGTTGCTATTTTTGGAAGTAAAGATATGGGTACCTTTTATAAATGGTCAGAGAAATATAAAAATGATAAAAGTGATGATAGCAGATTTGTTTTTTATGATACTTTTGCTCCTTATGCATGGGTAGCAATTCTTTTCGCTGTAACAGGATTAATTTCTCTTTTCTTAGGTACCTTTAATTTATCTATTTTTGATAAATTTTGTTCTGTTAATTTTGTATTAAAATCTTTTGACATAATATCATTAGGTCTAGCAATTTGGTCGTTGATGGATTTAATGATAGATACTATATTGAGTAGAATTAGTAAGATTATACGGGAGAATAGAAAAAAATAATTTTTGCTATTATTTAGGAGGTTAGGTGCATGTAATGATTAATCGAGATCAAGCAGAACAGGATTATCAATCAGGAATGAAGTATAAAGATATTGCTAGTAAGTACAATGTATCAATAAATACTGTCAAATCCTGGAAAAGTAGATACAAATGGTTAAGAGATGCGCCTAATCAAAATAGGGTGCATACAAAAACAGAAAAGGGTGCACACAAATCTAAGAAGGTTGCACCCAAAATAGTAGATCAACTAGAGGCAAACAGTGAGCTTACTGAAAAGCAAAAACTGTTCTGCCTTTTTTATTTGCAACGATTTAATGCAACCAGAGCTTATCAAAATGCTTACGGGGTTAATTATGATACGGCGTTAAGAGCTGGGCCAAGACTGTTGGGAAATGTTGGTGTGAAGGATCAGTTAAATAAGCTTAAAAAGCAGCTACATTCCAATATGTATGTGGAGATTGAAGACATCATAAATGAGTACACTAAACAATCATTCGCCAGCCTTGGAGATGTAATTGATTACAAAGTTCATAAAGAATTAGTCATGGATATGGAAGGCAATGTATTTCTTGATACTGAAGATAATCCGGTAGAGAAACATGTTGCAGACATCTTCCTAAAACCAAGTGATCAGATTGACTGGTCACTGATTCAAGAATTACATCGTGGTAAAGATGGTTTAGTAGTCAAGCTATACGACAAGCAAAAAGCAATGGATAGCCTTACAAAGCTATTGGATACTAACAAAGACAAAAATGATAGTAATGTTGTTCAAATTATAGATGATATCGAGAAAGGAGATGAAAGTGATGGTACAAAAGATGCTGCTAAAAAGTAAGGTTGCACCATCATTCAGACAACTTCATATTGATATTAAAAATCGAGTGCACAGTAATTACTGGTTAAGAGGTGGACGTGGTTCTACTAAGTCCAGTTTTATATCAATTGAGATTGTTCTAGGGATGTTGAAAGACCCTGAAGCCAATGCAGTAGTTGTTCGTAAGGTTGCAGCAACACTCAGAGATTCAGTATATGATCAGTACCTTTGGGCAATCGATGTACTTGGAGTAAATAGTTATTGGAAAGAGTCAGTTAGTCCAATGACATTGACTTACATCCCTACTGGTCAACAGATTAGATTTAAGGGTGCAGATAAGCCGAGGAAGATTAAATCTCAAAAGTTCCGACATGGCTATATCAAATTCAAACATTATGAGGAAGTTGATGAATTTAGAAATTTTGCTGAGATACGCTCTATTAATCAGTCATTGAATCGTGGTGGTAGCAACATCGTTACCTTTTACTCGTACAATCCGCCTGCTAGTGTTAATAGTTGGGTCAATCAAACAACTGATCATGAGAAGCTACGTGATGATACGTTGGTTCATTCATCTGATTACTTGTCAGTTCCCAAAGAATGGCTAGGTAAGGAATTCATCGCTGATGCTGAACAGTTGAAAGTAGATAACCCAAAAGCCTATGCACACGAATATATGGGTGAAATAACGGGTACGGGTGCAGAAGTATTCAACAATGTTGTACAACGAAGAATCACTGATGATGAAATACAATTATTCGATAATATTAAACGTGGATTAGACTTTGGTTTTGCTAGCGATCCGTTAGCATATATCGAAGTCTATTTTGATATAACGAGGCATCGACTTTATATCTTCAATGAGATTTATCAGGTTGGACTGAAGAATAGGGTTGCAGTTCCAATGATCAAGAAATTTGATACGAACAATAACCCAATTGTCGGTGACTCAGCATCACCTGGTTCAATTGCTGAATACAGAGATATGGATCTGAATGTTATTGGAGCTCGTAAAGGTCCAGGCAGTCGTGATCAGGGATACAAATGGTTGCAGGATTTACGTGAAATCGTTATTGATCCTGTTCGTTGTCCTAATGCTGCTAGGGAGTTTAGTAGCTATGAACTGGAAAGGGATGCAAATGGTAATTTAAAAGCCACATATCCTGATGGGAACGATCATGCGATGGATGCAACCAGGTATGCACTTGAATCAATTATTAGGAAGGGAGGTTTCAAGCCGTGGAAATAAAAGCAATGAAGAAACTATTACAGAATACTGATGCACGAAGAATGGAATTCAATGGTCGATTTGATAAATCACTTCATTATTACTTTAATAAGAACGACATCACTATGAGAAATGATGGCGAGTCTAAGGTTAGCGAGCATGGAAAGGATGAAGAACCACTGAGAAGCGCTGATAATCGTGTCAGTTCAAACTATCATCAACTGCTTGTTGATCAAGAGGCCGGGTACGTTGCTACTATTCCTCCCTCAATCGATGTTGAAGATGATGATCTCAATGACAAGATTAAAAATACTTTGGGTGATAACTTCAATCTCAGAATGAATCAGTTAGTGGTTGATGCTGCTAATGCCGGTGTAGCCTGGGTTCATTATTGGATAGACGATGATAATCAATTCAGATATGGAATCGTTCCGCCTGATCAGATCACTCCAATTTATTCAAACGATTTGGATAAGAAGTTATTAGCTGTGAGACGTACTTACTCACAACTTAATCCAGATGATGGCAAGTATTATAAAATTCATGAATACTGGACGGATAAAGATTGTACGGTTTTTAAATCGATGATGCCTGATTATTCTGATTTAGTTAAACTGACTGATAGGTTTACTACATTCGATGTATCCACGGGTATGGAGATTGGGACCGGCAATGTTTTACATCATCAATTTGGACGTATACCCTTTATTCCATTCCCTAAGAACAAATATGAACGCCCTGACTTGTTGAAGTATAAAGGTCTGATCGATGTTTACGATAATGTATACAACGGGTTTGTGAATGATGTTGATGATGTGCAGCAAGTTATCCTAGTTCTAACTAATTATGGTGGTGAATCACTTGATGAGTTTAAGAAAACACTAAATGAAGATAAGGCAATCAAGATTGATTCTGTTGGTACCGGTGATAAATCAGGAGTGGATACACTCACAATTGATATTCCCGTTGAGGCTAGGAATTCATTACTTGATATTACAAAGTCAGATATATTCGTTCATGGTCAAGGAATCGATCCATCAGACTTTGAAACTAACAACGCTACTGGTGTGGCAATTAAAATGTTGTACAGTCATTTGGAATTGAAGGCCTCAGTAACTGAATCGTACTTCAGAGATGGTGTAAATCAACTGGTAAGAGCAATTATGAATTGGTTGAATATAACTGATGCTGATGGACGTACAATCACTCAAACGTGGACACGTACGGCTATTCAAAATGATGTTGAACAAGCACAAGTTGTCTCACAAGTGGCCAATGTTACATCTGATGAAGCAATTGCTAAAGGTAATCCGCTAGTTACTGATTGGCAGCAAGAACTGCAGGATAGACAAGACAACATCGTTAAGTCTGATGGATATGGTAATGACAAACAACTTGAAGATCTAACCGGTAATGAAGATGAGTAATCTCACTTATTGGGAGAAACGATTTCTTCAAACTAAAGCCAGTCAGATTAGATCAACTGAAGAATATGAACGTGCCTTGCAGTCTCAATTGAAAGGACTGTTACATCAAATTGATGTTGAGGCTAATCAATACTATCGAAGGTATTCACAGAATAATGATATTCCTGAAGAGAAAGCCCGTAAGATTCTGAACAACATTGGTAATTCTAATTGGAATATGACCCTTGAGCAGTTCAAACAAAAAGCTATCAAAGGTGGTTATGAAAAAGAATTAGATAATGAATATTTCAAGAGTCGTATAGCCAGATTGCAGAACCTTGAAATTCAAATTAAAAATAGAGCAGGTAATTTTGCTAAAGGCGAACGATCTCGTATGGGGGATGCACTAGCTGATCAGTATAAGGACTCTTATATGAGAACCATTTACAATTATCAGAGTACGAAATTTCAATATAGTGCTGATTTTATTGGTATTAATGATGACCAACTTAAAACAATTATCAGTAAGCCTTGGTCTGGTAATAACTTTTCAAAGAGAATTTGGAATGATTATCAAGAAGTGCTACCTGATAAGCTGATGGATACAATGTTGCGAGGCTCTTTACTTGGATATGCACCATCTAAAATTTCTAATATGATGCATGCAAGATTTCAAGATGTAAACAAGAAAGACATTCATAGATTAGTTGTATCTGAGATGGGACACGTTAATGAGGAAGCAACTCTGAGAGCCTAGAAGAATCTGGTATTGAAGAGTACGAATATATGGCTACTTTGGAATCTCATACTTGTGATATTTGTGCTAGATTGGATGGCCAGATATTCAAATTATCAGATCGTAGGGATGGAATGAATTATCCTATTATCCATCCAAGGTGTAGATGTACGACTATTCCACATATCGATGGATTGCCTGAGACGGATGAACGTTGGATGCGTGATCCTGATACTGGTAAAGGTAAACTGATTAAAAACATTTCATTTAAAAAATGGAAAAATCTGATTAATCAGGAGCATGAAGAAAAATTAAGTTCTGGAACATATGGTTCCAATTTAAAATATGTTCGTAGTAAAGATTTTGAAAATAAAATTTCTTCGAACCCTAAATTATCTAAGATAAGTTCTGAGGTTACTAAGGTCGGACGAAAGATGCTACAACATCGTAATGGCACACAGTTTGAAGATTATTATTTATTAGATTTGCAGACTGGTAAGATAGTTGCAATATCTAATAAGGCAACCAAGAAAAAAGGCGTCGTCTATAATAATCAAATCACTGATGCATTTAAATCTGGTAATGAAGGGCAATATGTTTCAATTCATAATCATCCATCAGGATATCCACCATCATTGAGTGATATTGCTACTTTGTCATTAAAATCAAAGAATAGTAGTGTTGGTTTGGGATTAACAGTTGGTCATGATGGTAGTGTTTATTGGTATACCAAGGCAAATAAGAAAATGACTCGAAATGCCAATATTATGTATGGAAAACAGATTAGAAAGTATGTAAAATTAGGTTATGATGAAGTTAGAAGTCAAGAATTAGCACTATCAGATTATTCTGATAAATATGATTTTAAATTTGGAAAGGTGGAAGAATGATGATTAGTGAAAATAGGAAAAAATGGATAATAGATAACCTACATAAAACAAAATTGTCAGAGTTTCCAAGTTTCGAGTTTGAAGATGATAGTGGTAAATATCCTAAATGGATGGATGAAATGACGGATGACGAAGATGAATGGTTTATTAATTTTATTGATTCTTTATCAGAACAAGAATTATTAAATATGATGGCTAAAAACTAATTTTTAGTGGGGTGGTTAAATGGCAAAAGATGACTATTTCGTTATAATGTACATGTTGTTGAAAAGATTGTATTCACTTTTAAAAAATGGAAAGGTCATTTCTGAAGAAGAGTTAAATGAACTGGGTTCCCAATATAATCAACAGTATTGGAACTACATCTTGTTGAACTTAACTGAAAATGAATACATTACTGGAGTCACGCCAATAAAGGCTTGGGGTGGCTCAGGTATGAAAATCATTGGAGATGTTCAGATTACACCAAAAGGCATTGAGTATTTGTTTAGCAATTCAATGATGGAACGAGTAAAAAATACATTAAAAGATATTAAAGGAATAATTCCTGGAGCTTAGCACCCAACAATTGAGTTGAGTGCTATTTTTGTGCCATTTTGTCCTAAGTAAGACGTAAAAAGGCTTATTTTTTATACCTTGATTGTGGTCGCCCCACGTAAATCTAGCGAGAGAGGATTTGTAATTATGAAACGAGAATTTTTAAAGGGTTTGAATTTGGAAGATAAAGTCATTGATCAGATTATGTCTGTTAATGGTTCTGATATTGAAAATGTAAAGAAGTCATTTGGGGATGTTGAGTCTATTAAGACTGAAAATAAGTCGCTCAAAACGCAAATGGCTGAACGTGATAAAGATATCAAATCATTGAAAAAACAGGCTGGTGATAACGAAGATTTATCTAACAAGTATTCTGAACTACAAGACAAATATAAGACGGATACAGACAAGCTTAATGCTCAACTATCAGCTACAAAGTTGAATGGAGCTTTAGACAACGCCTTAAACACAGCCAAGGTTCGTAATACTAAGGCTATCAAAGGACTACTCAATATGGATGACATCAAATTAGATGAAAAAGGTAATTTGATTGGTGTTAATGATCAACTTGAGTCACTTAAAAAATCTGATGGTTATCTCTTTGATGAGGGTCAACATCAGGAATATAAACCAGGTGGTGGACAGGGTTCTAATGATAAGAATACCGTTCAAGATTTAGTCAATACGTTTAAAAAATAGAAAGAAGGAAAAATAAATGCCAGCAACAATTAATTATGCTGAATCATATCAACAAGCAGTTCAAGAAGCTTTTTATGATGGTCATCTATATTCACAAGCACTTTGGAATTCACCATCAAATGGAATTATTAAATTCGATGGAGCTAAGCACATCAAGGTTCCACGTTTAACAATCGATGAAGGTCGTAGAGATCGTAAACGCCGTACAATTACGCAACCTACAGCAAACTATTCAACTGATTGGGATTCATATGAACTTGGTAATGAAAGATATTGGAGTACATTAGTTGATCCATCTGATGTTGATGAGTCAAATATGGTTATTTCAATGGCTAATATTACTAAACAATTTAATTTAGACGAAAAAATGCCGGAAAAAGATAGATTCATGTTTAGTAAGTTGTATCAACGTAAGGAAGCTACTAGTGATGGTGGTATTACAACAGATACACTTGATGAAAAAAATATTCTTACTGCCTTTGATCAAATGATGGTGAATTTTGATGAGGCTCGTATTCCTCAACAAGGTCGTATTCTTTATCTAACACCAAAGATCAACGCAATTCTTAAGCGTGCTGAGGCAATCAACCGTCAATTGGCCTTAAAAGATGCTAATAATGTCCAACGTACTGTTTATAGCTTGGATGATGTAACTATTAACGTAGTTCCATCTGATTTGATGCAAACATCATTTGACTTTACCGTTGGATCTAAGATTGTTGATGATTCTAAACAAATTGAAATGTTCTTAATTTATAATGGTGTTCAAATTGCGCCAGAAAAGTATGCTTTTGCTGGATTTGATGCACCTAATGCTGCTAACAGTGGCAACTATCTTTACTATGAACAATCATATGATGATGTTTGGCTATTGAATACTAAGACAAAAGGTATTGAGTTTGTAGTTTCAGATAAAGCCCCAAAAGCTTAAAGGCTCCCTCTCAAATCAAGGTAGAGCCAAGTGATGGCGGAGCCGATTTCACAGCCGAATTTTAAGGAGGAACTTATGACTAAATTAAATGTGTATAAGGATTCTGAATTGATTGGAACTGGTGAGAGTCCAGTTCACATTGATTTGGATCCTGCCACTTATCCAGCTGGGACATTCAAAGGTGAATTAGTTGATGGATCAGGAAACAAAACTGATAAATTTGATTTTCCAGAGGTTACTGTAGTAGCTCCTGTTGTGCCAGTTACAAAAATCACATTGGATCCAAGTACAGCATCTATCAAAGTAGGCGATACATCTAAATTGATTGCTAATGTAGAACCTAATAATGCTACTGAAACAGGGGTTACTTGGAGTTCCAGCGATACAGCAATCACTACAGTCAGTGGTGGAACAGTAACTGGTAAAGCTGCAGGTACATCAACGATTACTGCTACTTCTAAATCAGACAGTGAAGTTATCGGCACTGCAGAAGTAACTGTAACCGCTGCTGAAGGTTAGGTGGTTCATATGAAAAAACATCCAAGAATTGAAAATATAACAGACACTCTTAAGAAGTTACTACCTAATTCGAACAAGTTAGATGGTTATGATTCTATTATTGATTTTGTTATTTCAAAAGTAGTCGATGATGTAACTAGCTATACTCATATTCCAGTTGAGGAGTTGCCAGAAGAACTTGATAAGACGATTGTTAGTATTTCTATGCAGCTAATAGATTCACATCAGTTCTTAGTTCCAATTGAAGACAAGAATAATGATGTTCAGTCATTATCTGAAGGTGATACTTCAGTTACATTCAAATCACCAGCAACTGTATATACTGAATTGCAATCAATTAATCCATTGTCTGATGATTATGCAACTATTTTGAATAGTTATCGGAGAATCAAGCGATGATTGGGGCATTCAAACATATGGGTAGAGTGCTGCCGAAGTTGTGGAATGATAGAGTGACTATTAAAGGTGTTGTAGAGACTTCAAAAGGAATTTTTTCTGATAGTAAAGATGTGACAATAGTTGAAAATTATCCAGCAAAGGTTGTTTTAGGAGGTCAAAAGCCATCTGAACAATCTTTTTTTGGTACTGATCAGTATGATGCTAAGTTATTGATTGATAATAGCGTATTTGTTCCAGCTGGAGCTGATATTTATGTGACTGATATAAATGGTCATGTTACTAAATACAAGCGAGCTAGCAAGGGATATCAAGGTTATGTCAGTCATCAAGAAGTAGCAATGATCAGGGACGAAAAGGCTAAGGATGTGGTTGATAATGGCATGGGGAACGATTGAAGATGCTGAATTTCAAAAATTTGCTGACAAAGTTAAAGGCAAGATTCAAGCACAAGAAGTTAGACGTGCTGTCGAAGAAAGTTCTAGGCGAGTTGGTACTCAATCACTTAAAGGTGTTAAATCCAGAACTCCTGTTGGTCAATATACTGACGGTAGAACTGGTGGAACTCTAAGAAGAGGCTGGCATTTAAACGGTCCAACGTACAATGGAACATTATTCTTAATTGAAGTTGAAAATAATGTTGAATATGCCGGATATGTGGAAGATGGTCATCGTACTCGTGGCGGTGGTGGCTGGGTATCTGGTAAACATATGCTTATGGAAACTCTATTTGAGATTGACAGTATGATGCCAGCACTGCTGACTCCAGCAATGAAGAATCTTGGGGGTCTATTCAATTGAAAGTAAGTATTATTGATTTGATTGGGAATGAACTATCAAAGTTATTTCCTAATATTCCAATTTATCGTGAAAACCAAAAGGGTGGCTTTAAAGAGCCATCTTTTTTTGTTGAAAAAATCATTACTAATGTGAATCCTGAACTGTTTGATATCCAAAGTAGAAGTTACAGTTATCAATTAGTTTATTTTCCAAAATTAGATGAGCCAAAGACTGATATTGAAATAGTTGAAGAAATTTTATTAGATAATTTCACTCAATTAACCGATTATGCAGTGATTCGTAATCGGGATTTCAAACAATCTGATGATAATACATTGCTATTAACATTCAATATTCAAATTAGAGCACACAAAATTGATGTTTCAGCAAAACAGCAAAATATGAAATTTAAAGGAAAGATTACTGATGAAAGAGATGTTTACTAAAGATTCATTAGTGAAGAGTGATGGTTTCAGTGCTATTGATCGTGACATTTTAAAGATTGTTCTAGTTGATGGCACTCAATATTCACTTATTGAAGTAAAGAATTTGATCAGAAAATTTAAAGGAGGAATCAATTAATGGGTGGAACATGGAAAACTCAAAATAAGCGCCGTCCTGGTGCGTATATCAATACAATCGGTGCAGCACAACCTAAGCAAGATACTTCATTAGGTCGAACAATGTTGATCGGCAATACTCAATTGAATTGGGGAGCTAAAGGAATCATTGAATTGGATTCAAACTCTGATTTCAAAGCGTTGTTAGGTGCACCATTGTCAACTCCTGAATTTGGTGCGTTGAGAGAGACTCTTAAAGGGGCTTTGACAGTATTACTACTCAATAATAATGATGGAACGAAGTCTGAGGTTACTGATGAAGCATTACCTTGGAAGTTCACTGCTAAGTATCCAGGGACTAAAGGGAATCAACTTCATGTATCAGTAGTGAAAGATCCTAATGATTTAACACGTATCACGGTTTCAACGATTTATGGAACTGAGGTGGTTGATCAGCAAGTTATTAGAACCACTACTGCACAAGGATTAGTTTCCAACGATTATATTGATGTTGAGTACTTAAGTGATGCAACTGAACCAGTAGCCACTGTGGAAAGCACTGATGATGGTGCTGAATTCAAAGCAGCACCAGGTCAAAATAAACTTGAAACATTGTCAGCATCGACTACGTATGATTTGGTTGGTGGGACTACTGAACCTGTTGAAGTCACAGATTTGATGAATGATGTACTTGAAACAGAACAATTCAATGTCGTTACTGCAGCTGGATTTGCACCAGATAACAATATTCATCAACTATTGGCACAATCGGTTCAAAGACTACGTGATGATGAAGGTTACAAAGTTCGTGCTGTAGTTCCTGTCTATGAAGGCGGATATGAATATGACTATGAAGGAGTATCAGTAGTATCAAATGGTGTAATTTTGGAAGATGGCACACAAATTGATACAACAACTGCTACTGGCTATTTTGCAGGTATTTCATCAGCAACTGATTCGAGTAAGTCACTAACCTATTCTGAATATCCTGGTGCTATTTCGACATATCCATCATTGAATAATGAACAAACAATCAAAGCTTTAAACAGTGGTTGGATCGTATTCACCGCTAAACGTGGTGGACGTGTGGTAATTGAACAAGATATCAACTCACTGACATCATTTAGTGATGATAAGCCTAAGTCATTTTCTAAGAATCGTGTTATTAGAACCTTGGACGATATTGCGACAGATTTTGAAAGTGTGTTTGAGAATACTTTCATTGGAAAAATCAACAATGATGAAACAGGTCGTGATTTATTTAAGGCCAACAGATTATCTTATATGCAAGGCCTAGTAAATGGTGGAATTATTGCATCATTTACTAATGATGATCTAACTGTTGAACCTGGTGTAGATAGTGATTCGATTATTGCTACTGTTGCTGTAACACCGATTGATTCAATGGAAAAACTATATATGACGATTGTCGTTCAATAGAGAGGAGAACTTAAATGTCTAACAACGTTGGAGAATTTCTAAATGGTAGAGATACCATTTCAACAAAAGATGCTAAGGTGTATGCAACAATCAATGGTCAAATCATTGGATTGATCGACTGTAACAAATTCACTGCAAAACTGGAAAAGAACAAGGAAGATATTCAAGTATTAGGAAGCCACTGGAAGCGTAAGAAGGTTACTTCCATTGAAGGTACGGGTACGCTAGGTGGATATATTATCAGTTCTAATTGGTTGAAATATGCTCTACCTTATATTCAAGGTGGTAAGGATTTATACTTTGAAATCACATTGACAATTGAAGATAAAACTTCAAGAGCTGGTAAGCAAACTATTCATTTAGGTGAAGTAAATCTTGATGATATTCCTATCGCTGATTTTGAATCAGATGATGGCGTAATGGAATGGGAATCTGATTTCACATTTGAAGAATTTGATTTGGTATCAGCTTTTGATGGATTTGACTTATAAAATTGGAGGAATTTTAGATGACTAGTGTTAATGATTTTTTAATGGAGAACGTAGATACAAAGCCTGAAACTCGTGAAGTGAAGTTTAAAAGATTCAAATCACCTTTTGTTATTAAATCCCTTACTGAAGATGAGAATTCGGTAATACAAAAGGATGCAACTCGTAAGATTAAGGATAAACAAACACGTCAAGTGATCAGTCAATTGGATCAATCTAAGTATATTGATCTAATGGTTTTGAATAGTGTCGTTACTCCTGATTTGAATAGTGAACAAATTCAAAAAAGTTGGAATTGTTTGGCTAATCCAGTAGGTGTATTGAAGAAAATGCTTCGTGCTGGTGAATATATTGAACTTATGCAACAAGTTCAAGACTTATCAGGATTTGATATGGAAGATGTCGAAGAGTTGAAGGATGAAGTAAAAAACTAGTAAAGTCTGGTGATTCTCCTGATATTCAATATTATTTTTATTGCATGAATGAATATCACTGGACACCAGAAGTTTGGGCTGGATTTTCCAGAAGAGAGAAAGCGCTGGTCACAGCTGGAATTGACCTCAGAATTAAAGAAGAAGAGAAACAAAAACGTGAAGCTGAAAGAAAGGCAAGGACTAGAAGACATTAGTTCTTGTCTTTTTGTGTAGGTGGAGAAAGGGGGTTAATTATGGCTACTATTAGTGCTGCTATTAAGATTATTGATGGATTTACAGCACCGCTTAATAAATTGAATTCTGGGCTTAGTAAAGGTCAATCAGCTTTTGGTAAGTTCAAATCAGTTATGAATGGTAATTCTTTTGATGGACTGAATAAATCAGCTACTCAAACAGGTGGATTATTTAAGTCAGTTTTAGGTGGGACAGTAATAGGTGCTGGTATCACTAAAGGCATTGGTATGGCATCAACTGGAATTACTGCAATGGTTGGGGAACTTAATGAGGCTAGTAAAGCATGGCAGACTTTTGATGGTAATATGCAAATGCTTGGTAAATCGCCTAAACAGATTGCTGCTGCCAAAGGTTCTATGCAGAAATATGCTCAACAAACAATCTATTCAGCATCTGATATGTCTCAAACGTATGCTCAACTAGCGGCTGTTGGTACTAAAAACACTGGTAAGTTAGTTAAAGGATTTGGTGGGTTGGCTGCTGCATCTGAGAACCCTCAACAAGCCATGAAGACGCTTAGTCAGCAAGCTACCCAAGCTGCAGCTAAGCCTATGATTCAATGGCAAGATTTCAAACTTATGCTGGAACAAACTCCAGCCGGTATGGCCGCAGTCGCTAAAACAATGGGTATGAGTACCAAAGACTTAGTTACTAAGGTTCAAGATGGTAATGTTGCTACAAAAGATTTTTTCGATGCAATTGCTAAAACGGGTACAAATAAGAACTTTACAAAAATGGCAACTCAATTTAAGACTGTTGGTCAGGCAATGGATGGATTGAAAGAGACCGCCGCTAATAAAATGCAAGGTGCTTTTGATCGAGTTGGGAAAGTTGGAATAAAAGTGGTTAGTGACTTGACTGATAAATTAGGATCGGTCAATTTTGACAAGTTAGCTGATGATGCTATTTCTGTAGTAGGAAAAGTGTCTGATGTTTTTCAAACCATTCAGCCTGCAATCCAAGGAGTGTTTGATGGATTCAAACAGACTAATGCCGTCAAATATATTCAAGATATGTTTGGTGATGTTGGATCAGCGATTGGAAAAATATTTGATTCATCATTTGCTGGTGGTGATAATCCATTTGAAAATATTGGAAAATTAGCAGGTGGAGGGATCAAAGGTGTTGCTAAATCTATTAGTGCAATCGCAAATGCTATAAGTGGAATAGATCCTAATGTTCTTAAAGCCTTAGGTGGTGCTTTTATTATTCTCAAGTCGGGCATGAAAGGCCTAGTATTTACAGCAATAATTACTGGACTAAATGGACTGGGCAGAATGAAGCCTAGTCATATTAATGCTTTAGCAAAGGCAGTGACAGCATTCGCAATTGCTATTGCTTTGTTTAAAGCTGCTAAAGGCGTCGCTGATACGATTACGTCAATTACTGATGCGTTCAGTAAATCTGGCAAATCTAAAAAATCTATTCCGATACCTGATCCTGAACAAACTGGTGCTTCTGCTAAGTCTCTAATGCAAATGGGTGCGGCTTTGATGATGGTTGGTGCTGGTGTTGCATTAGCCGGAGGTGGAATGTTGATGATGGCATTTGCAACTCAAAAGATTGCTTCAGGTGGTGGAGCCTCAATAGCTGTATTTTTTGGAATGTTCGTGGCTCTGGCTTTATTAATTGGTGTAGTCACTTTAGTAGGTGATGCATTTATAGCTGGTGCAGCTGGATTCCTTGTATTTGGTGCAGCTTTATTACTTGTTGGTGTCGCTATATTTGTAGCATCGGCCGGAATTGCATTACTAGCTACTCAATTACCATTTATTTCTCAATATGGTACTAGTGCGGCAATTGGACTACTTGCGTTGGCTGGTGCTGTTGCTGTATTCGGTGTAGCTGCAATAGTTGGTGCTATCGGTGTACTTGCATTAGGAATTGCAATTGCCGTTTTAGGTGTTGGATTTATTGTTGGCGCCGTTGGAGCTCTGTTATTCGGAGTTGCATTGATTATTGTTGGAACAGGTGCACTGTTAGCTGCTGTCGGAGTTCTGCTATTGGGCGTTGGATTAGGAATGGTATCAGTGCTAGCGATAGTTGGAGCAGTTGGATTGATGTTGATGGCTGTTGCCATGGTCATGATTGCCGCTGTTGCATTAGTTGCAGGTGTAGGAATGATGATTTTTGCCGTTGCTTTGATGGTGGCAGCTCCAATGATGATGATTGCTGCAGTAGGTGCATTATTACTTGGTGTTGCGACAATTGTTCTAGGAGCCGGTCTGTTAATTGTAGGTGCAGCTTTGATGGTTGTTGCTGCAGGATTAACAATGGTTGCTTCAGCAGTTATTAGTTTGGCCACAGCATTTATTATGGCTGGAACTATGATGGTCTCAGCGATTGTAGGTGCAATGTCAAACGTTGTATCGGCTGTAAGCAATGGTATTCAAAGTGCTGTCAATGCTGCTCAAGGATTTGTACATTCGCTAGTTTCTGTTGGTAAAGATTTGATTCAAGGATTGATCAATGGAATTAAATCTATGATCCATTCGGCGGTTGGAGCTGTTAAGGATGTTGCTAGTAAAGTTGTAGGCGCCGCTAAGTCAGCCATGGGAATTGGTTCACCATCTAAAATATTTAAACAATATGGTCGATGGCTTGATCAAGGGCTGGCTATCGGAATTAATCGTGATGCTGGAAATGCAACTGCTGCCTCCAATAATATGGTTCAAGGCGTTGTAGATGCGGCTTCTAATATGAATCCGCAACTTGGACCAATGACAATGGCAGGCATATCTGGTATGAACCCTGGAGATATGCTGGCAAGTGGTTTCAGCAGAGCATTAGATATGATCAATGCCGTAGCTTCCGCTTTATCTGGTATCGCTGGAACCACTAATGTAGGAATCAATGGAAATGTTAGAAATGATGTTCCAACTAGTTCACCTTTTGGAACAGATGGAACTGGTTTAGGAATTACAAGTAATAATGATTCAACTGACAATTCATCTTCAAATAATTCAAATGTTGTGATTGAATCCGGAGCAATTCAGATCAATTCAACGGGCAATGCTGAATATGATGGAGATAGATTGTTACAAATTATCGAGAATAAAATTATAGAAAAGAATAATGCTTCTTTAGCATAGTTAGGAGGTCAATATGGACGCTCATTTAGGTATTTATATAACTGATGATATGAATGCTACATTTGAATTACCCTTAAATCCCGCTGAAATTCAGTTGACAGTTGAAACCGATGATAAAAGTGAAACTGTGATTGGATTGGGAGAAGTTAATTTAATCGGTGATGCAAAATTACGTTCTATCAGTATTCAGAGTACATTGCCATTAGTTCCAGTTTATGAACATTATGTGTCAGCTCAAAATTTATTGGGAAGCGCTCAAGATTACATAGATTGGATAGTTAAAATCCAGAAATCAAAAAAGCCGATGAGATTAGTCATCAGCTCAACAAAGATTTCATTTAAAGCTACTATTTCAAGTTTTCAATATGGCTTTAAGAATGGATATGATGGCGAATATTCTTATACCTTAGTCGTTAAGGAATACAAACCATATGCTGCCAAGAAGTTAAATGCTAAGTCTGAACCTGTCAAAGCTGAACCTATCAGACCTAGTCCACCTGCAAAGGTGGGTATGGGTTCAGTAGTCGTTGTGAATGGTCAATTGCATCGTGACAGTCAAGGTAATGGCCCAGGTCTGACTGAACAGAATGCTAAGAGAAAAATATCTTTGGTGGTTCCTGGTGCTACTTATCCATATCATGTAACCAGTTTAGATGGTGGTGCCCGTGGTTGGGTAAAAGAAAGTGATGTGAGATCAGCATGATTACTAAATTTACTATTGGACGTAGAAATAGTGGTGACACGTGGAATGTTGCTGATTTGGTAAGTAATGTTAAGTGGGTCACTGATCTAAACTTTGCGGCTGGAACATTTACTTTTGATTTACTATTCGACAATGAATTTTACCCGCAAAATGGTGATGTGGTTGAATTCCAATGGGATGAACAGAAAATATTTTATGGATATATTTTCAAAGCCACCTTCAAGGATGATAAGTTCAGTATCACTGCCTATGACAAGATGAGATATTTAAAAAATCAAGATTCATTAGTGTGGCCAGTTTCAACTATCTCACAACGCTTTGAGACAGCCTGTAAAATGGCTGAAGTATCTTACAAAGTCGTTGATGGCTCAGATTACAAGTTGCCAGCTGAAGTTGCCGATTCTAAGCCGTATTTTGATATGTTGAAGTCTGGTATTGATGCCACCCAAAAAGCTACTAACCAGATGTATTACTTATTTGCCAATTATGATGTGGTTGAACTACGGAAGGCACCATACAATAGTTTGGATATCATTATCGGTGATCAATCGTTGTTAACTAGTTATTCTTTTGAGAAGTCAATCGATGATGCTGCTAATTCAGTCCGTATTGTTAAGAAGAATTCTTCTAAGTCACAACAGACAACTTCTACCTCTACCGATGAAGAATCAAATGGTGATGATCCAAATAGCACTAGTTTTACATACAGTGATGTAAAGGCTCATGATGTCCAGGATTGGGGTAAGTTGCAGATTGTTGAGAATGCTAAGGACAAGGCTAATGATGCTCAAATGAAGGAGCGTGCCAAGGCTTTACTAAAGGAGAAGAACAGAGAAGTTTATACGTTGAATTTAGATTGTTTAGGCGATACTTCTTTGATTGCGGGTAATTCAGTCAATATACAGATTGATGATTTGTCTAAAGCGGGCTTTTGGATCAGCAATACAGCAATTATGAAAGCAACTCACAATTTTGGAACAGATTATAATTGCAGTTTAGAAATGAAGGTGAATGAACCATGGCTGGAGAACGACTCATCCAAATGATGAATGCCAAGGGTGGTAGTGATTCGGATTATGCCGATATAGTCTACGGTAAAGTAATAAATACTGATCCATTGAAGATTCAGACGAGTAATCAAATGATACTCACTGAATCTTTTTTAATACTTGGAAGGCAGGTAATTAAGCGTAAAGAACGTATCAGAGTGCTGTCACATTCAGATACTATCGGGGAGGTGTCGGGCAATCGGCCTGATGTCACTGAAACGATTGAAATTGATGGATCACTTCAAGTTGACGATGAGGTTACCATGATTCGTTTGAACGGTGGCCAGCAATTTTATGTATTAGAAAGAAGAAATGATAGGAGTGATGTTGATGGATAATCCTACGTTGACCTATCAAATTAAGAATGGCCGAATAATGAACAAATTCGATGGTCATGAAGCGATGATTCAAGCTGTCGATAAGATTTTAAAGACGGAAAGGTTTGTTTATCCCATTTATAACAATCAGTACGGTAATGATTTCTTCGAACTATTCGGTAAGTCGTTTGATTATGCAACGGTCGAAGTTGAACGAATGGTTAAGGAAGCATTGATAGCCGATGATCGGGTATTAGCGGTATCAATTGATGACATCGAAGTTTTAGATAGAACGATTCTTAAAGTCCATGGTTCGTGTGCAACTATCTATGGTGATATCTCAATTGAAAGTGAGGTGAGTGTAAGTGACACCTGAAATTTTAGCAAGTCAGATTGAATCACAGAACTTTGATTATTATCTCAAGCAGATGATGGATAAAGTTCCTGATGATATTGATAAGCGCCAAGGGTCCATTATCTATGATGCGTTAGCTCCTGCAGCAATGTTGATGGCCAATCAGTCATTAACTATGGGGATGCTGATCCGAGAAGCATATATCAAGACAGCTGATAATGAATTTCTTGACTATCGTGCGGTTGAACATGGTACTTCCAGACAACAAGCAACTTTCGCTGAAGTAAAAGCCAAATTCTTGGATTCAAAAGGTAATCCGATTGGCAATGTTGAGATTGGAGACAGGTTTGCATCTTTGGGTGATGATCCTATTTTTTATAAAGTTAAATCTATTAATGATGATTTAACAGGAATTTTGGAAGCTGAAGAGGTTGGTGTACGGTCAAATAGTTATTTAGGACAGATTTTACCAGTTACGCCTAATGATGAATTGTCCTGGTCTGAGATTATTGAAGTGATAGTACCTGCTCGTGACGCTGAAACTGATGATCACTTGCGTGAAAGATTGCTTGCCTCAGATTCGTGGATCGCCTACGGTGGTAATATTTCTGATTATTTAGATATGTTATCGAAAATTTCAACGGTTGGTGGTGCACAAGTCTATCCTGTGTGGAATGGTGGCGGTACGGTCAAGTTAGTTATCATTGATAATGATTTACGTGCAGCCAGTACAGAACTTCTTACACAAGTTAAAAATGAGATTGATCCGCCTGATTCACCCGGATTGGGATATGGGTTAGCCCCAATTGATCATATGGTCACAGTAGTTGCACCAGAGGAAGTTACGATTGATGTTTCAGTTGATATTCAGGTAGATGTTCAATCTGATATTGAAGTAGTAAAGCCTAAAATCATCGAAGCAATTAATGATTATTTTCTATTGAAACGTCAATCCTGGCACAATTTGAATAAATTGACGGGACGAGGATATTCACTAGTTATTTATCGATCACAAATCTTAGGTGAAGTTATGAAGGTTGATGGAGTAGTTGATTCCTCAGTGCCACTACTTAATAGTGCTGAAGAAGATATTTCGATGATATTCAATAATCAATTATCACAACTTCCAGTGGTTGGTGAGGTGGTAATTAATGGTTAAGTTACAAGACTATTTACCTAATTATTATGATGATGTCTATGAAATGCAGAAGTTAGTTGCTGCAGAGCAAGTCGATTTTACTAAGTTTGATGATTTAATTTTGAGAACATTATTGAATCAATTTGTTATACAGGCTGATATACAAGGTATATCGATTTACGAAGACCAACTAGGCATTGATGTGAATCCCAATGATTCATTGGAGACACGTAGATACAACGTATTGATGAGGATGTTACCGCCTAAGCCGATAACCCTTAAGTATTTTAAAGAATTGTTGAAGACGTTAGATATACCTGCATCGGTGAATGTTGAATATGCTGTTAGAAATGTGATAACTAAAGCAAAAAGAAGTGAGATAAGTAAGGATCAGATCAAACGCTTGAAATATCTATTAAACGTTTATCTGCCTGCTAATCTCACTTTTAGTATTGTTATAACTTCTGAAACACAATTAAATACTCATGAATATTTTGGAACAGTTAGCTCCAGACAGGTTTTAACCAGTGTTAATCCAAGATTGAAAACTTCTGCTGAGAGTTCAATGAATCAGTATTTTGGTAGCATAAAACCGAATATCTATTCATCAGCTATTAGTAAACCAAAGTTGATTTTCAGAGCTGATTCAAAATTATTTGTCTTTACTGGAGCAAGTGGACCACAAATATTTGTGGAGGCTACTTCTAGAGCTTTGATGAGGAGTAGTACAAAATTTAGTACCAATAAATTTATTGGGACGATCAAACCACAAATTGCTGTGGATTCTATATCAAAGGAGAAAAATATGAATGTCTAAATATAATGAATCTATTTTGACAACGGCTGGCTTAGATTTGGCCAGTCGAGCTGCCAATGGAAAAACGAAATTCACTATCACCAGAGCTACATCAACGGGTGATGATTTAACGACTATGTCGGAAGAAGATTTACAAAAGCTCACTGAACTGCCCAATGAAGTTCAGACTGGGGTAATTGCTAATAAGGATGAGAATATTCCAAATAGTAATTCCGTTATTGGGACAGAGTTATTGTTTACAAACAATGGATTAAAGGAAGGTTATTCGATCAATACAGTTGCTCTTTATGCTAAAGAAGATGGCAAGGATACTGAAATTCTTTATGCTTTGACTACAGCTCAGCAACCTGAATATATGCCTGATTTTGCTGATCAGGTGTTATTACAATTTAGATTAACTATTTATGTGATTGTAGGTCGAACTGAAAATGTTGAAGTAACTGTTGATCCAACAGGTATGGCGTCTAAAGAATATGTTGATAGTAAGTTCAATGATATTAATACTGACGATGTTATTAACAATTCGGAGACGCTAGTGCAACTACAAATGATGAGTAAATTCTTGGAGGATAAATAATTATGAAAGTTTCTGATTTTCTAAATCTAATATTAAATACGATTGTAAAGGTTCCTGCAGCAATCAAAGTAAAAAAACTTGATGGAACGTATGTATCTGTTAAAGCCGGTGACGATATGCAAGCCGATTTGTCTAGTGCCGTTTATAGCAAGGAGGAAGTTGATGACAAGATAAGCAAAAAGATTATCGATGCTAATAATAATTCTGAAATTTCTGATTCTGCCACACTTAAGAAGTTGCAGGAAATGAATGAATTTTTAAATAGTACACAAACAGAATAGGAGGATAAATTGAATGGAGTTTAAAAACGACTTAGATTTGGCAGCATATGTTGCGGCACATTCTGTACTATCGGGAACGTATAAAGATCTTGATGGTAATGTGAAAGTCATGTTGCCAAGTGGGGCAGGATCAGCATTAGATTTTGATCAGTTTAGAAAAGATACCAATCCGTCAATCACTGATACCAATCCTCCAGTAGGAGCAGATATTTATCCCGGTTCATTAGCCAAAGGAGAAATCACTGAACGTTACTTGCTGAGTGATATAATTACCGATCCATCGAAGGTTACTAATCTAGTGTTTCAACGTGACGTTGGTTCAAAGATGAATATGGTCGGGGATGGTTTGCAATTTCTTGTTTATATTCAAAAGACTGTTATTACGAAAGGCGTTAAAGGTGCCATCTCAAGGCTAGAAATTAATTATGACCCAAAGAATGTTGCAAAAAATGGTTATTATACAACTACATCACCGGTACCGATGTATATTAAGGGAACTAGTTTCAAAGTTGATGTACCAGTTGAAGTTCCCTTAGATGGTGTCGGCGAGAACTTGGGATTGGCAAATATAAAAGCACCATCGATTACATATACTTTTAAATCAGATAAGTCTATGGATGTTGAATCAACTCAAGGGTATGCAAATGATGGTGTTTCTGATGGTATTACTGGAGTTACTTATGATGTTATTTGTGAGGTTGTAAGTACTTATAGTACTCAGGAAGCTGTTACTCAGTTGCCTGATACTGTTAATTTGTTTAATGGTTCAGCTACTGGTGAAATTGCATTAGCTGGTGCAACTGATTATTTTGAAAATGTTATGGATGGTATTGAGGTTACTTTGGATGATTATCTTTATGGTCTGAATGAAACAACAAGAATTTCGATTGATCAATTAGGTATATCGAAAGTAATAAGAATTCCTAAAAATTATTTAATTCCTGTAAATAAATTCAAAATCAACACTAAATATATTGAATTAGTAAAAACAAATGTAAATTATAAAGTTGTCGGAGTAAACGGTGGTAATCCTAAACAATTAAATTATCAAGAGAAAACAAATAGTGGCTCGTATACAGATAAAAGTGGATGGCAGTACTACCCTTCATCAAATATCAGTGCATTAGTGAAAATGAGTCAAGGCAATATTGATGTAGATATTTCTAAAGGAATATCTATATTGGCATCTGGCATTTGGCTCAATAGAGTCGATACTTATTATTCCAAAGTAATTAAAATTACACCTTACAAAAATTAGGAGGTTAAATAATGTCAAAAATAGCAATTCAATTAAGTGACGATCGAAGTATTATCGGATATGCATCAGAATCCACAGCAGAAGCACAATCTAAATATGAAAGTTGGACGCTAGTTGCTAGTAATCCGGTTTTTTCTATCGATAATATGTATTCGTGGACTGTTCGTGAATCCGATAATACTTTAGTTCATATATCAACAATGTTAACCCCAGAGGAAGAATCTCATAAATCAGCTAAAGAACTAACAGATATTATTCTTGCCAATTCAACCGATATTGAAGATATCAAGAAGTCAGTAATGTTACTCACAAATATGCAATTAAACGCAACAACTGGAGGAAATTAAAATGATTTTTTTATTAAAAACTCAATTATCATGGGGATTACGTACTAAAGAAGAAATCAAAGGCTATGTTGGTCGTCAAATTACCAAAGAGGATTACAAATCAATCACTGGAGAAGAATACACAGAAAGCTAGCCAAACGGCTAGCTTTTTTAGTTAGGAGAGGAAATATATGTATGATGCACCAATTCCTAAACTGGGATTAACTGAATGGTGGATTGCTGCCAATCAATTATCTGAAAATCCATGGTTTACAACATTCTTAATGATTATTATTGTTGATTTAACAACAGGATTTCTTAAAGGATTTTTCAAGCATTCAAAACAGAAAGTGAACAGTACGGTTGGGCGTGAGGGGTTAATCAGGCATTTTACTATTGTTGGAATTGCCACAATTTTCTATCCCCTTGTAGCATCGTGGGGACTATCGGAGTATGCCAATATGTTTTTAGCATTTTTTATAGGTCAATACGGTATATCCATAGTAGAGAATTTAGGGGAGATGGGAATTCCCATACCCAAATGGTTAGTTAAACGATTGTCAAAATTGACGGATGATGATACTGAGGAGAAAACAAAATGACAGAATTTAATATTGATAAAACATATATGCTTGATTCAAATGAAGGATCGAGTCAGCGTGCAGCTAATAATTTAATTGTGCTGCATGAGACTACCAATGTAGGTGCCAAGAATAATGCCATTTATTTTAAAAACAATGTTAATACAGCGCAAACTTATGTCCAATTTGTTGTTGGTGATGGTGGGAAGATCTATCAGGTTGGGGAAGAAGGATATGTTGCCTGGGGTGCTGGATCATATGCCAATGCTAATTCTCCTGTTCAGATTGAATTGGCACGTACTTATGATAAGACCACTTTTGAAAAGGATTATGCAACATTCGTTAATCTGGCTCGTGCAAAAGGTAAACAATTCGGTATTCCTGTGAATTTAGATACATCAAACCAAAGAGGTATCAAAACACACTATTGGATATCTCAAAATATCTGGGGTAGTCATGTTGATCCTGTTCAAAGCTATTTAGAACCGGTTTGGGGAATCTCACAAGAACAACTAGCACATGATATTGCCACTGGTATTGGTGAATCGGTTGTAGAACCTGCTCCAAGGACACCAATCAGGGATGTTATTACTATCAAACATGGTCCTGTGACAGGAATCGCTGGATGGACCTCAAAAGGAACTATTATCCCTGGTTCTAACTCTAAGTTTGTCAATGCTTCAAATTGGAAAACTGTGGGAATTAAAAAAATCAATGGACTTGCTATGTATAAGATTGCTACTGACGAATATGTTCCGAAGAAGTATACAGACCAAGCTGAAATTGTTACTATTAATGCAATTGCAGGGGTAAATACTGTAAATTCAAAAGGTAACAAATTAGATCATATTCTTAAAGATTTAACTCAATGGAAGACTGATGATGTGATTTATAGCATTGCTTGTCGTGACTATTTCAAAGTTGCTACTGATGAGTATGTGGATGCATTCTATACTATTGGTGGTGGTAATAATTAGTGAAAATTCAACGAGATCTTGAATAAAATCAGATGTGGCCAGATAATATCATTAAATAATAAAGGAGGCCTTGTTTATGAGTTCATTAATTGGGTTTATTGAAAAATATTTTGGTATCATTGAAAAAAGAATGGAAATAACGAATGTAGTAATTTGTTCATTAATTTATAAAGTTTTTAAGTCCCAACTATGTCCTCAAAGTACCAATTATTGATCAGATAACGTTTGATACCTCTCAAACGACTACATTAATAATATTGCTCCTGATTCTTACGGCATTTTTTCTAGTGCTAATTTTTGGAAAAATTATTCTTATTGGAAAAAATATTTTGCTAAATGTCGAAGTGATTGGTGGAAATATTATTAAAATTCTCGTGAATTTAAGCTGGCTATGGATTATTTTAATGTTGGTCGGTAATTTGCATGTTTTTACTGATATGTTTTGGGGTCCAATGAACATTTTAAACACAGGTGTCGTATTGTCTTTATGTCTGACTTTTGCCATTGCTTTTTCTACTACTATGTTGGGGTTCTTGAATTATCTTTTAGAAGAGAAATAGTTTTAGCATTTAAAATAATATTAATTTCTAATTTTGATGGGGCCATTTTGGGGCCCTGAATGGCTCTATGTATTGATGTATAGGTAAATACACTGTCCACCTGTGACATAAGCAAAAAAAGAGTCGATGTTGTTAATTCAATATCGACTCTTTTTTACTTTTATTTAGTATCAAAAAGAAAAATTTTATTTTCGTTTTGTAATTCGGAGAGTATCTCTTTTTCATGTACGGACATTTCTGAGTTGCTATTTGATTTAAAAACTAACTTGATCCATTCGAGTAATTTCATAATCATAACCTCCAGCAGAAACATTTTAAATTAAATACGATTTAAATAGATATTCAAATATGTTTAAACAACTATTTATGATTGAAGTATAGCAAATTTATTTTTTAATACAAAAATATAATTCTAAAATTACAAAACGTATAAATGAGTAAAAAAATAGACCATCAATGTGGTCTATAGTGTGTTTGCATTCAATTCACTTCTGCGTGAATTGATGATTTTTTCTAGTTCTTCAAGATCCTCAGTGGTAGATTTGTTACGGATAAAACTACGCGCCGATGAGCGCATGGCAATGTAGTTTGCCCGTTCACGGTTTTTGTCGTGCCATTTCTTATTAGCACGTTTTTGAGCTTCAGTTAAGACCATTTGTTACCTTCTCCCTAATAAATGTGTCCAAGAAATTATATACAAGCCCTATAAATTAAACAAGTTTATTCTGAAATTTGATCAATAATTAAAAACTATTTTATTGAAAACCTATTCTTGTTCAATGTTTCCTATTAGTCTACAATGTTAGTCAATATAAATGTGTATTTAAAATTTATATCGGGGGGTTGATTGTGAATGGAAAAAGTTATTAAAACAACAACTGGTATTTATCAAGGATTTGAAGAAAACAATCATGTAAACTTTTTGGGCATTCCATTCGGTTATGCGCGTCGTTTTAAACGTGCTGAAGAATATTATGTTGACGATCCTCAAAAAATAAATTTGGCGGTTCGCCCCGGATCACAACCAATGCAAGATAGGGCATTGGAAGAGACAGATATACATTTTGGTGAGAATTGCCTAAATTTGGATATTTCTACACCAAGTATTGATGGAAAATTTCCAATTGTAATTGAATTTTATGGTGGAGGATTTTTGCACGGAGGCAACAGTCATAAGTCGATGCCTTGGCTAGATTCTCAACCGGTAGTTCATATTATGCCAAATTACAGATTAGGTTTGTTTGGCTGGGGTGTTGTTAGTGGGTGTGACACTAACATAGGTCTGTCTGATCAATTAATGAGTATACAATGGGTGATTGACAATGCTGCAAGTTTTGGTGGAGATGTTGACAATATTAGTTTAGTTGGTATTTCGGCTGGAGCAAAGTCAATCGCTGCGTTGATGGCATCTAATTCTCACTTAGCAGATCGTATTAAAAAGATTGTTTTGTTCAGTGGTTCATTCCAAACAATCAGAAATTTAGAAACTGCTCAAATGGTAACTGATAGATTTTGTAAGACTAATAATATTGCAAGTGACAAAGACCTGCTCAACTTGACTGACGATGGCTTACTGAACGTGCAACAAAAAACTATTGGTGAACACATCGCTACTAACTGGTTTGGCCCGGTAATGGATAATGATCTGATTTCTGATAATTGGCTTAGTGTTTTGGCTCAGCGTGTTAAAAGAACAGATTTTAAATCATTAATTGGTGCTGGTAGTAATGAGCAAGCAAAATTAAATCAGTATAATTTGTCCAGATTAAAAAACAATATTGTTCCAGATTTATTTGGTAGAAATGCTGACGTTTTACTTAGACAATTGCCGACTTCTGGTGATCAAAAGTCAGCCTTGGTGCAATTGATCGGCGAAGCAATGTATAGTTATCCAGCTTTTAGAGCACAGAAATTCTTATCCGAAAATGAAGCTGAAGTTTATGGCAACTATTTCACAGTTTTTGATGGACGTCATGGCGGGAATATTGATTATCTAAATACTCCAACAAAAGAGTTGAATATTGAATATCGTAAGAATCGTCAATATTATTTTCAATTGGTCGTCGATTTCTTATTAAATGACAAGCCTTATAATGATCAAATCAAGTATGAGTGGCCTTTGTTTGACAAAAACCAATTGGTTATGGAATTAGATTCTAATGATTTGAGTAGTGTATCAATGATAAATCATCAGTGGATCAAAAATATGCCATGGCAAAATTATAAATTATAATTTTTCATTTATAATTGCTTATTTGACGGTCTTTTGAAAGTTACCATGAAAAAATAATATTGCAATGTTCGTGTTTTCATTTTACAATAAAACCGTTGTGCTTAAAGTTTAAGGACTACATCATGTTATGTGAGACTAGTTCTTAGGATTTTAGAGGTGGGATGCTTGAAAAGGGAGTATTCATTTTTTATAACAGTTGCTTTTATAATCATTGATTTAATTGTTTCTGTATTGACTCAACTTAATATTCTTAGTAATACGATTGGAATTGCTACTGGTATTGGGTTAATAGCTATTTTAATTTTGATAACTCGAATACTTACCAAGATGGACATGAAGAAGGGCAAAACTGCTTTTTCGTTTCTAGTTGCGGTATTTTTATTTTTAATATTCGGACCACTGTTAGTAGTATCGTCAATGGCCGTTTAAAAAACTGAATATGAATTAAGGATTGAGACATTATTGTTTAGTCTCAATCCTTTTTTAGTATAATTAAGAAGTATATTTTGGGGATGAGGTATCAAAATGTCCAGTTTAACGTGGAAAAGAATAATTTTAAGTTCTACATTTATCGTTTTAAGTGTCTTGTATACATTTTTATTAGTGGCTCATGGAAGCGTCAATTGGAATTTGATGTTTGATCTCGAACGAATAAAAAGTTTAGGTAATATTTTTATTTCACCTACAAATTTTAACTTTTGGAATCATTCGGCAAGTCCAGTTAATTTGTTTATGCCTTGGTTGACCCTATTGCCGTTTTGGCCGTTGTTTCAAATTGGAAATTCAACAGTGAGTTATGTTTTGCTGATTTTTATTGTTAATTTATTGACTTTTATTAGTGCCTATTATTTTTGTGACAAATTATTTAAAGACACGCTTCAATCTTTTTTATTTTCAATAATTTATACATTATCACTGACACGATTCAACTTGTTATCTGATAATAATATATCCAGCTACTTGGTATTGATCTTCTTACCGATGACTTTTTATGGATTATTCCAAATGATCGAAGGAGAGTTTAATCACTGGCCAGTTTTTGGCTTAGGGATGTCATTAATAGCTCTGACCACTCCATGGATGGCACTTAGTGTCGGCTTTATTTCAGTTTTGATGATTTGTTCAGCTGTAATTTTTAAAGCAAGTCATCATTGGAAGTATTGGGGGATGATGTTACTTACTAGTGTGGAAGCACTTCTAATGGTAGTGATTTCTACATTGGGGTATACATTACCAATGTTGGAACAAAATAATTTTACTCAAGACAAAATCAAATCGGCATTTATTGAAATAAGCAAATTTGATTTTCAAAACTATTACAAGAGTGCTCAAAATAAATATTTATTGATGCTGTCAGTATTTTTGATACTGGCAATTGTGGTTTTGTACTTTTTAAGTAGTCACATTTCCATTAAAGTTTCAATTTTAGGAATTGTATTTTCAGGTATGCTTTCAACTGATTTGCTTCCCTGGAAATCTTTTAATGAATTTGATTTTACAAAAGTTACTTTTTATTTTTGGTTAGTTTGTATTTTTTTGATTTGTTTATTTGTGAGTTATGTTTTGTCAAAAATAACTGAACACAAGTCGTCTTTGTTAAAATTGGCAATTTTATTATTAACGGCAATTGTGAGTTGCTGGTCAGTTTATGTCAGCACTACAAATCTGCCTAATGGGAATCTTTTGAAGAGTGATTATTCTAATGTTACCGATTCGATCCATTCCCCAACCAAAGCATCTAAATTGAATTTCGGTGAATTTATCATAAACGGTAAGCCTGACAAACTATCAGTACAGGCGGATATGAATTCATATGAATTCAAGTACTATGCGCCTAAGTCGGCTACGATTGATGTGCCGGTGATTGCCTACAATAATCGAACAGTTCAAATCAATAATGAGAGTGTTAGTTCGAATGTCTCTGATAGAGGGACTGTCAAAATAAAGACGCAACCTGGCGCTAATATGGTCCAGATCAATTATCACTATACCAATGTAGCTAAGGTGTCACTTGTCATCAGTGCCATCGGATTTTTAGTTTTATGTTGGTTGATTTTGAATAATGGGAGATGGACTATTAGAAAAATTGTTTATAATGGTTGAAAAAGATTGTGATATTTGCTATATTTTATTAGTTGCAATCACTATTGCATCTACAACCGCTCAAAATTAGGTTTAAGCTTCGGCACCTAACTGGCGAGTCTTAGAAAGGAGTGTACACACTATGTACGCAATTATTAAAACTGGTGGTAAGCAATATAAGGTTGAAGAAAATGACTCAATCTTTATTGAAAAACTTGATGTTAAAGAAGGAGACGCTGTTACATTTGACGATGTAATTCTTGTTTCTGACGGAGACAGTGTTAAAGTTGGAGATCCTGTAGTAAAGGGTGCTTCAGTTACAGGTAAAGTTGAAAAACAAGGTAAGGACAAGAAAGTTGTTACTTACAAATACAAACCTAAGAAGCATTCACATACTAAGACAGGTCACCGCCAACCATATACTAAGGTACTTATCGACAGTATCAAAGGTTAATTATGATTAGAGCAAGTTTTCACCAGAATGACAAACAACAGATTGATTCATTTCTGATTAAAGGACATGCTGATTCAGGACCTTATGGTCAAGATTTGGTTTGTGCAGCTGTTTCGGCAGTAACAATTGGAACAATCAACAATCTGGAGAAGCTTACTAAGGCCAGTCCTCAGGTTGTTCTTGATGAGGTCAACGGTGGCCACTTAGGCTGTCGCTTTGATGAAGAAGTATCTCATGATACTGCTTTATTATTGGATAATTTATTTTATATTCTCAAGGATATTCAAGATAGTTATCCAAAGAACATTAATGTTCAAACTACAAATAAAATTATAGATCTTGCTTAAGGAGGTAAATCTCATGCTTAAAATGAATTTACAATTTTTCTCTCACCATAAGGGTGGTGGATCAACTTCTAACGGCCGTGACTCAGCTGGTCGTAGATTAGGTGCAAAACGCGCTGACGGACAATCAGTTCTAACTGGTGGTATTATCTACAGACAACGTGGAACTAAGATTCATCCTGGTGAAGGCGTTGGCCGTGGTGGCGACGATACATTGTTCGCACTTAAAGATGGCGTTGTTAAGTTTGAAAGACTTGGCAAAGATAGAAAGAAAGTTTCAGTATACTAATTCTTATATCTTACTTAAAAAGAGGACATTGTCCTCTTTTTTTTATATAATTATCTAGAAATATTGCCATTAATAGTGAAATATTGGTAAGATAATATGTAAAGTGTTTTTTAACGATTAATTAATCGAGGAGAGTAAAAATGTCAATTTCAGTAAATGATTTTAAAAATGGTTTGACTATTGAAGTTAAAGACGGAATTTGGCGTGTTATTGAATTCCAACACGTTAAGCCAGGTAAGGGTAGTGCCTTCGTTCGTTCTAAGTTAAAGAACTTGAGAACAGGTGCTGTTCAAGAAATGACTTTCAGATCAACTGCCAAAGTTGAAAAAGCTACAATTGATAACAAGAAGATGCAATATCTATATGCTGATGGTACTAACCACGTATTCATGGATACTTCTACTTATGAACAATTGTCACTTCCAGCAGATGAGATTCAAGAACAATTGAAATATCTAAAGGAAAACATGGAAGTTAATGTTTTGATGTATGGTGGTGAGACACTTGGTGTTGACCTTCCTAATACAGTTGACTTGAAAGTTGCTTCAACAGAAGCTTCAATCAAAGGTGACACACAATCAGGTGGTTCAAAACCAGCTACTATGGAAACAGGTGTTGTTGTTCAAGTACCATTCTTCGTTAACGAAGGTGATATGCTAACAATCAACACACAAGATGGTACATATATTTCACGTGCCAACTAATTTTTGATTATGGAGATAAGTTTATGGCTGAACAAAAATATGTTTCTCTACAACAAGATAGTGGAAAAGTAAAAGGTAACGTTGAAATCTCACATCAAGTTATTGAGATTCTCTTGGGCATCGCTACAAACCAAGTAGATGGTGTCTATGAAATGCGCGGTACTCTTTCTAACCGAATTGATTCACTTTTTGGTAGAATCAATCATGGCAAGGGTGTTGACGTAGTTTTTGATGATGATAAGATTTCTGCAGATGTATTCGTCTATTTAGAATATGGCGTATCAATTCCAAAGGTATCGTTAGAAATTCAAAAATCAGCCATTGAACAACTTGAATTCATGACCGATTTAGCACTAAAAGAAATCAACGTACATGTTGTAGGTTTAATCGCTAAGAAAGAATCTGGCGAAGTAGAACGTGTAACAACGGATAAAAAGGAATAATACAAGTGGGTATAAATAGACATGAGATAAGAGAACTTGCTGTTCAAACTCTTTTTTCCATTGAGACTACTAAAGATGATTCAGACACAGCTATTGCGTCAGTGATGGAACTGTCAGACTTAGCGGAACAAGATGTGCCTGATTATTTGAACTTCTTAGTTTCTGGAACCATTGAAAAGCAAGATGAATTGGATACAAAAATATCCAAATATTTAAAGAATAAGTGGACTATCGGACGTTTGTCACGAATTGATCGTGCAATTTTGCGTGTCGGTTTGTTTGAAATGGAAAATAGTCTCGAAGTTCCAAAGAAAGTTGCAATCGATGAAGCCATCGAATTAGCCGGTGAGTTCGGCGATAAAGATTCAAAGGCTTTCATAAATGGAATTCTATCTAACTTTGTTGAAGGGTAAAGGCTGGTCTTTTGGACCAGTCTTTTTATATGGTGAAATAAATGAAATTATTAGACGGAAAAATAGTAGCTAGTGCATTAGATGAGTCAATGGGTAAGCGTGTTGACGCCTTAAAAAAACAAAATATTACGCCAGGATTAGCGGTAATATTAGTTGGAGACAATGGTGCCAGTTCAGTATATGTGAGAAATAAGAAACGCCGTGCAGAAAAGTTAGGCTTTAATTTCCAATTGATTCATTATGAAGAAACTGTAACTGAAACTGAGATATTAAATAAAATTGATGAATTAAATCATGATGATAATATAGATGGATTTATAGTACAATTACCTTTACCGGATCAAATTGATGAAGAAAAAGTTATTCAGGCAATTGATCCTAAAAAAGACGTTGATGGATTCTCTCCAGTTAACGTTGGTAATTTATGGATCGGCGATTCAACAATTAAGCCAGCAACAGCAGATGGAATCATTAAGATGTTGGATTATTATCACGTCCCATTAAAGGGAAAGAATGCTGTTGTAATTGGTAGAAGTAATATTGTAGGTAAGCCAGTAGCTGCCTTACTATTGGAACGTAATGCTACAGTTACGATCGCACATATCTTTACTAAGAATCTTCCAGCTATTGCCAGTCAGGCGGATGTCCTTGTTGTAGCTATTGGTGACCCACGCTTTATTGACAGTAAGTACATCAAGGAAGGTGCTGTTGTTGTCGATGTAGGGATGAATCATGACGAGAATGGCAAGTTGTGTGGAGATGTGGACTTTGATGATGTAAAAGATAAAGTTAGCATGATTTCACCAGTTCCTGGTGGTGTAGGGCCAATGACTATTACTTCTCTTATGGATATGACAATTGTGTTAGCCGAAGAAAGAGCAAAAAGAACAAATGGATCAGAAGAATAATTCTCAATATTTAACTGTTACTGCATTAACTCAGTATTTAAAACGTAAATTTGACGTTGATCCATATTTGGGTCACGTTTATTTGATGGGTGAAATTTCAAATTTCAGACCACGTCCTAATTCCCATCAATATTTTTCATTAAAAGATAATAAAGCCAAAATTTCAGCGATCATGTTTAAATCAGCCTTTAGTAAAGTTAAGTTTGTACCTGAGGAAGGTATGAAGGTACTTGTAAAGGGTAGAATCTCTCTGTATGAGCCTAGCGGTTCATATCAGATATATGTGGATTCGATGGAACCAGATGGCTTAGGTGCGCTTTATTTGGCTTTGGAGCAGTTGAAGAAAAAACTTGCTCAACAAGGTGTGTTTGATTTGCCCAAGAAGGAAATACCTAAATTTCCTAAGAGAATTGCTATTGTGACAAGTCAGTCAGGAGCCGTGATCCACGATATTATGACGACAGTGGAGAGACGCTATCCAATAGTTCAATTAGTCTTGTTTCCCGCCCAAGTTCAAGGTGATGAAGCAGCGAAAACAATCGTTAGTCAAATCAAGCGTATCAATGAAATGGGTAATTTTGATACAATTATTATTGGTCGTGGTGGTGGATCGATTGAAGATCTATGGCCATTTAACGAGGAGATCGTTGCTCAGGCAATCGTCTCTAGTCAAATTCCAATTATTTCGTCAGTCGGACATGAGACTGACACAACTATTGCTGATATGGTAGCTGATTTAAGGGCTGCCACACCAACTGCTGCTGCCGAATTAGCTACGCCAGTATTGCGTGATACGTTATTACATCTACAGGATCTTAATAGTCGGATGTATAATGCACAGGGTAAGATTATTCAAAATTACCGTGATCAAGTCGATCACTATGCTAAAAATGGATATTTACAACATCCAGAGCGAATCTATCAGGTTTATATTCAAAAATCCGATATATTATCACAACGATTACAGCAATCTATGTCAGAACAAATTAATTCAGCTAAGCAAGAGTTGTATGATAAAGAGAATCGATTAGTGAGAAACTCACCACGTGAACAGATACATTATTTCGATACGACGGTGAATAACCTTACTCAAAAAATGCTGACTTCTATTCGTCAGATAATAAATAATAATAAAAATATATTTGGCAGCAAGGTTGGAGCATTGGATTCGTTGAGCCCGTTAAAGACCTTGAGTCGTGGGTATGCAATTCCAACTGACAAGAATAACAAAATACTGAAGAGTACCGCTGATTACCAGCAAGGCAAAGAAGTTGATTTGAAAGTGGTTGACGGTACTGTTACGTTGATTACTAAGGAAATAAGCGAGGATAAATAATGGCTGAAAAGAAAAAAACTTTTGAGGACAATTTGGCGGATTTAGAAGAAATCGTTACAAACCTTGAAGCAGGAAATGTTCCATTGGAAGAAGCAATGGAAAAATTCAAAAAAGGTGTTGCACTAAGCAAAAGCCTAGAAAAAACATTGAATAATGCTGAAAATACCGTTACAAAGATTATGCAACAAGACGGATCAGAAGAAGATTTAACTGACGATAAGACTGAAGGTAAGGATTAGTCATGGAGATAAAAGATTTTAAAAAATTTCATGAAAAAGTGTTACCTGAATTTAATGATTTTTTAACTACCAAAATAACTTCAGAAATCAAGCAACCTACACTTCGTGATGCGATGTTGTATTCTGTCAATGCTGGCGGTAAACGAGTACGTCCAATATTGATGCTCGCCGTAGTATATTCTTGTGGAGTGAAGCTCGAGGACTTACACAAGTATTATGATATTGCTGGAGCAATTGAGTTGATCCATACATATTCATTGATCCACGATGATTTGCCAGAAATGGATAACGATGATTATCGTCGTGGTAAATTATCTAACCACAAGAAATTTGGCGTTGGACCAGCGGTTTTAGCTGGAGACGGATTATTGACTCAAGCTTTTTATTGGATCGCTAAGTCTAGTCTTGATACAAGCAAACGCATGGCAGCAGTGAGAATTTTGGCTCATAATGCCGGTCCTATGGGGATGGTTGCTGGTCAAATGACCGATATAACCAAAGAAGACCGTCAATTGAATGAAGAAGAATTGACTGATTTGCATCGCCAAAAGACGGCAGACCTGATTGTCGCAGCCATTACGATCGGTGCTTTTTGTGCAGACCATAGTTTATCAACTAATTTGGTTGATTACGCTAATAAAGTTGGCTTGGCCTTTCAAGTTAAGGATGACTTAGATGACTTTGGCAGTGTTGAAGATGCTGACAAGAATACCTTTCCCAATTTAATTGGAAAAGATGCTACTGAGGATAGATTACGTAATTTAGTTAAAGATGCATTGAATGCAGTATTAAAAGAAGAAAAATTTGATAAAAATTTGATGGTAAGTTTTTTGGATTATTTTAAGGATTAGGTGAAAAGATTGGCAAAAAAAAGGGTAGATGTTTTATTAGTCGAACAAAATTTATTTGAATCACGTGAACAAGCAAAGCGATCGATTATGGCTGGAGAAGTGTATAACCAAGATAATTTGCGCTTTGATAAACCAGGTGAAAAAATCGATCCTGATACGATTCTTCATGTTGTCCAAGGTGCTCACAGCAAGTATGTTAGTCGTGGCGGATATAAGCTGGAAAAAGCCTTAGAATCTTTTGGTATTGATTTAAAAGATAAAATTTGTTTAGATATCGGTTCGTCAACTGGTGGATTTACTGATGTCGCATTACAAAATGGGGCAAAGTTAGTTTATGCACTCGACGTTGGCTATAATCAGCTAGCATGGAAGCTTAGAAGTGATGATAGGGTAGTTGTAATGGAACGTGTGAATTTCCGTTACAGCAAGCCGGAAGACTTCCATGAGGGGCTGCCACAATTTGCGATGACTGATGTTTCATTTATCTCTTTAGAGTTGATCTTGCCACCAATGTTCAATATTATTTTGCCAGGTTCAGAAGCTGCCTGTTTGATCAAGCCACAATTTGAAGCTGGACCAGAAAATGTTGGAAAGCACGGAATCGTTAGAGACCATAAAGTTCACAAGATGGTATTGGAGAAGATTTTGGACTTTGCCAAAGAAACAGGTTTTATTGTTAAAGGATTGGATTTCTCACCTATTAAAGGTGGAGAAGGTAATATTGAATTTTTGATGCATATCCAGAAACCAGAGACAGAGCAAGAAGGCGAAATCTTAGACAGTGTATCTATTAGTGATACGATGGAAGCTGCTTATTCAAGTTTGAACAAATAGGTGAAAATATAAATGCTGAAAGAATTGATAATTAATAATTTTGCTATTATTAACGAATTACAAATTGATTTCAAAAATGGTATGACGGCTTTGACTGGTGAAACTGGTGCCGGTAAGTCGATCATTATCGATGCATTAGGATTACTAGTCGGAAGCCGTTCTTCTGTTGACTTTATTCGAACAGGTCAAGATAGTCTCAAAGTACAGGGTTTATTTGAAGTTAGTTCAAGTAGTCCTGTTTTTGCTATTTTGGATAAGTACGGTATAGATCATACGGACAAGTCAATTATTATTAAGCGAGAGATCAATCGTAAGGGACGTAATGTTTGTCGTTTAAATGAAGAATTGGTCAATACGACGACTTTAAAAGAAATTGGTAAATATTTAGTTGAGATCCATGGTCAGAATCAGCAACAAGAACTATTGGATGAAGATAATCATATAGATATACTTGATCGATTTGCTGACGATAAATTACTAAAACTCTTGAATCAATATCATGAGTTATTTGATGAATATCAAACAAAAAAAGCTAGACTTCGCGCAATCCAAAAGGATTCACAAAATCTGGCTCAAAGAATAGATATGCTCAAATTTCAAACTGAAGAGATAGATAGTACTCAAATAAAGCAAGGCGAAGATGATGAGCTTGAAGATGAAAAAAATCATCTAGCTAATTTTGAAAAAATAAGTGAGGCACTGCAAGAAAGTTATCGTACACTCTCAGAGAACAATATTGGTGTAGTTGATGCACTGGGAAACGTTCGTGACCAGTTAGATGATATAAGTGGTTACGATAAAGTTTACAAGGAACTGTATGATTCAATCAATGGCGCCTATTATCAAATTCAAGATGATATGTCGACTATTTCTGATCAACTGGATGGCTTGGATTTTGATGAGAATAGATTGGACGAAATTCAAAAGCGCTTGATTGCCTTAGATAACTTGAAGAAAAAATATGGTCCAACTTTGGATGAAGTCATTCAATTCGGTATTGATGCCCATGATGAGTTATCAAAAATTGATATTGATGATTCTACTGAAGCTAAGCTGGAACAAGATATTCAGGATATACAAGATCAGTTGATGAAGCTTGGTAAACAGTTATCCGATGAACGTCATCAAGTAGCCACTGGACTGGAAAAGTCCATCAATTACCAGTTGAAAGAATTGTATATGAAGAACGCTCGGTTTGATGTTGGTTTTAAAACCTTGGATGAAGATTCATTAACAGAAAAGGGTATAGATCAAGTTAGATTTAATTTAAAAACCAATGTCGGAGAAGATTTCAAACCTTTAGCAAAAGTGGCCTCTGGTGGTGAACTATCACGTGTCATTCTAGCGTTTGAAGCAATTATTGCTGAAAAAATGAATGTTGAAACCATAATCTTTGATGAGATCGACACTGGTGTAAGTGGTCGAGTCGCTCAAGCAATTGGGGACAAGATTTATCGAGTATCACAAGCGGTTCAAGTACTATGTATTACTCATTTACCACAAGTGGCAGCTATGAGTGATCGTCAATTCCAGATCGAAAAAAAGACCATTAAGAACAAAACTTCTACTTCAGTTTCGTTGCTTAATGATCACGAGCGAGTTGATGCAATATCATTGATGCTTGCTGGTACCAAGGTAACAGATCTTACTAAAGAACATGCACAAGAATTACTTGAATTAGCGCAAGGCGAGCAAAAGAGATTAGATTAAGTTGATCGACTTGATTTGGCTTAATTCGACGATCTTAAAAAATGAATTATTTACTTTGAGAATATATTTATTTTGATTGATTCGTTTAATCAGCTTGCCATGAAACTGTTCATCGTTTACCATAGTTACAATAATAGAATATTGTTTTTGAAGACTTTGTCTAGCAAAGATATCGAGTTGCTTAAGAGGCATTTGCTTGAGATGGGTTGCTACTTCACCAAGTTTGAAGTCAAAATTTCTGTCAATAAAAGTGGCAGTATTACTAATGATGGCTTTGGCTAATGTGTTGTTAATGTGTGATTGTTTTACTTGCATATTTGGAAACCCCCGAACACTTGTTTGTGTCTCTATTATACGAACCCTTGTTCGTTTAAGCAACTATATTTTAATTTTTCTTAATTTATTTTTCTTTCGAATGGGCCAAAGTCTTGAAAACACAGTAAATCTATTGCATTATAGATATCATAATATAGATAAGTAGGGATAGTTAAATGTCAACAAGGGGAATGTTAATCGTATTGTCAGGTCCTTCCGGTGTGGGTAAAGGAACTGTTAGAAAAGCTATGTTAAAGAAGTCATCAATTAGATTTGATTATTCAGTTTCGATGACCACTCGTAATATGCGACCTGGAGAAGTCGATGGGGTCGATTATTATTTCCGAACAAATGAAGAGTTTGAAGAAGAAATCAAAAATGGCGGCATGTTGGAATATGCTAAATATGTTGACCATTATTATGGAACACCATTAAAATATGTTAATGAAAAATTAGATGCCGGTATCGATGTCTTGTTAGAAATCGAAGTTAACGGTGCAATGCAAGTTCGTGAGAAGATGCCCGATGGTGTATTTGTATTCTTAACACCACCTGATCTTCCTAGTTTGCGTCGCCGTATTACACATCGTGGAACAGACGATATTAAGACGATCGACAAGCGTATGGAACAAGCCAAAAAAGAAATTGAAATGATGTCAAACTATGACTATGCCGTAGTTAATGATAAAATACCTAATGCAGTCAAAAAAATTGAAGGTATAATTAGAAGTGAACACTTAAGAGTGCCACGTGTAATTGACAAATATAAAAAAATAATAGGAGAATGATAATATGATTATTTATCCATCAATCGATAAGTTATTAGACAGAGTGGACTCACGTTACTCACTAGCTGTATTGGCAGCTAAGAGAGCTCATGAACTAGAGAATGGTGACATTGAATTGTTGAGCAAGTATGAATCACCAAGAACTATTGGTAAAGCATTCGAAGAAATTGCTGATGACAAAATTGAAATCGATCCTAACTCAATCCTTCTTGAAAAAGAAGCCGAAAAAGTTGAAGAAGAGAAAAAAGAAGAAGAATAGATATTTATTTCCTTCACTGATTGTCGACAAGATGATGGTGAAGGATTTTTTATTATGAGATTAATTAGGTGGTGAGAAGTTATGTCAGTCGCAGAGGTCGTCGTTGATGTTCCAACGATGCAAACTAATAGACCGTTTGAATATGCAATACCTGAACAACTGGGAGACGTCGTTGTTCCAGGGATGAGAGTCGAAGTTTCCTTTGGTCGTGGTAAGAGAAAAGTTCAAGGCTTTGTTATGAAGGTAAAAGATAGTAGTAGCTTCTCCGGCAAACTCAAGCCGATCGATCGGGTAATTGATCTGCGACCCGTATTGACATCAGAAATGCTGGATTTGTCTTACTGGTTAGCTGATCAAACTTATTCATTTCAAATATCTTGTTTGCAGACAATGCTTCCTAGTGTCATGAGAGCCAAGTATAAGCAATTTGTGGAAGCAAAAGACGATTACGTTGACGATGATGAAGTTAGAAGTTTATTGGGTGACAGTGAATCTCTAGAGATAACTTCACAAATAACCGATGAGACGATTCAATTGATCAATAGACTACGTCGTCAAAACAAAATAGAAATAAATTATGTAGTAGAAAATCAAGCAAAGCAATTACAACGTCAGGCAGTTATGACAGAATTGAATCCAATTCAATTACGTGAGAAGAGAAGTGGATTACGCGCTAATGCTAAGGCTCAATTGAAGTTAGTCAATTATTTGATAGATAATTTAGACAAGTTACCTGTTGAGATGAGTGTGTTAGAAAATGACGAAGACATTGGACGTTCAGCTATTAAAACAGCTGAAAAAAATGGTATTTTAAAGATCATCGAAGTTACTAAGCGCAGAAAGCCAGTCGGTATTACGCCAGAAAAAACTACTAAATTGAAATTGACTGTTGAACAACAAGATGCAGTAGATCAGATCACAAATAGTATTGATGAATCAAAAGCTGAGACATTTTTGATCGAAGGAGTAACCGGTAGTGGTAAGACCGAGGTTTACCTGCAATCTATTGAACAAGCTTTGAATCAAGGCCGTTCGGCCTTGATGTTAGTGCCTGAAATATCATTGACGCCACAGATGGTCAATCGAGTTACGGGTAGATTCGGTAACAAGGTTGCGGTTCTACATAGTGGTTTATCAAGTGGTGAGCGTTATGACGAATGGACTAGAATTGAAAATGGCAGTGTTCAAGTTGTCGTCGGAGCTCGCAGTGCTGTCTTTGCACCATTGAAGAATATAGGTTTGATCATCATAGATGAGGAACATGAGGCTAGTTATAAGCAAGATGATAATCCTCGTTATCACGCTAGGGATGTAGCACTGTGGCGTGCTAAGCAGCATAAGTGTCCAGTGGTTCTAGGAAGTGCAACGCCTAGTCTAGAGTCGAGAGCACGAGCACAAAAGGGTGTCTATCATCTGATATATATGAAGAAACGTGTCAATGATCATCCTCTTCCACATGTCCAAATTATTGATATGCGTGATGCCGAGAATTCAGCCGCTAAGGGTGATATTTCACCGTTATTACAAGATAATTTATATCGAGCCGTAAAGCGTGGTGAGCAGGCAATTGTATTGCTCAATCGTCGAGGTTACTCTTCATTCATGATGTGTCGTGAGTGTGGATTCACACTGAAGTGCCCTAATTGTGATGTTTCATTGACATACCATAAAGATCTTTCACGGATGAAATGTCATTACTGCGGACATGAAGAACCAGTTCCGACTACTTGTCCTAATTGTAAGAGCAACAAAATAGGCTTTTATGGGACGGGTACACAGAATATTGAACGTCAATTGAATGAATTATTACCTCAAGCAAGAGTCTTGAGAATGGACGTTGATACTACACGTCGAAAGGGTGCACATGCTAAAATTATAAAGGCGTTTGGTGAACACAAAGCGGATATCTTGTTAGGAACGCAAATGATTGCTAAAGGACTAGATTTTCCAGATGTTACATTAGTTGGAGTGATCAATGCTGATACTACTTTGAGTATCTCCGATTATCGGGCAAGTGAGAGAACGTTCCAATTGTTAACTCAAGTTAGTGGTCGTGCCGGTCGTGCTGATAAAGAAGGACATGTTATTATTCAAACCTTCAATCCTGATCACTATGCCATCAAAGACGCAGCTGTGCAGGACTATGAAACATTTTATAAACAAGAGATGTATTTGAGACATCAGTCGAATTACACACCGTATTATTTCACTACTTTAGTGAGTGTAGCGCATAAGGAGGAAGGACAGGCACTCAAGCAAAGTTATTGGATCAAGCGTCAGTTGCAGGGTGCTTTGTCAGATCATTCTATTCTGTTGGGACCAAGTCCAACAATGATTTCTCGTAAACAAAATAAATATTATTACCAAGTTATTGTAAAATATAAGAATGAGCCACAATTGCATCAAAAATTGCTGGATATTTTAAACGATACTCAAGCAGATGCTAAAAAAGGTTTTACTATTGCAATCGATAATGAGCCACAACATATCGATTAGTGTTAATAAAGTGAGGAATATTAAATGACAAATGTTATATTCTTAGGAACTCCGGACTTTGCAGCAACTGTCTTAAAGGGATTACTAAGAGAAGAATACAATGTTATAGCTGTTGTAACTCAGCCGGATAAACCAGTTGGACGTAAACAAAAACTCCAAAAGAGTCCAGTTAAAGTAATTGCTGAAGATGAAAAAATCAAACTCTTTCAGCCAGCCAAATTATCAGGTAGTCCTGAAGTTGAGGAACTTAAAGCTTTGAACGCTGATTTAATAATTACAGCAGCGTACGGTCAATTCTTACCTACAAGTTTTTTGGAATCAGCTAAAGTAGCTGCCATCAATGTTCACGGATCGTTGTTGCCTAAATATCGTGGAGGTGCACCAATTCAATATTCATTACTGAATGGTGATAAAGAAACTGGTGTAACTATTATGTATATGGTAAAAGCCATGGATGCGGGTGATATCATCAGCCAAGAAAAAATAGCTATTGAACCAACCGATGATAATGGCTCACTATTTGAAAAATTAGCTGTCGTCGGCCAAGAGTTATTGTTGGATACGATTCCTAAGATTCTTAGCGGTGATATTGATCCTATCAAACAAGATCAGGATAAGGTTGTATTTTCACCAACAATTTCGAAGGAACAAGAACAATTAGACTTTAGCCAAAGTGCTGAACAGATCTTTGATCACATCCGCGCTCTAAGCCCTGAACCAGGAGCATGGGTCATGTTCAATAATCAGAGAACTAAGTTATATAAGAGTGAGGTCGTTGATCTAACAACTGATCAAGCGGCCGGAACAATTTATGAAATAACTAAGAAAAAATTAGTGATCGTCGCTGGTGATGGTAATGGTTTGTCTATCAAGAGAATTCAACCAGCAGGTAAAAAAATTATGGATGTTGCCAATTACATTAACGGAATGGGTAAGGATCTAGAAAAAGGACAAAGAGTGGTCGAAATTAATGAAAAATAATAATCCACGTGATTTAGCCGTTGAGACATTGACGAGAGTTTTACAAAATAAAGCATATTCAAATATTGAAATAAATAATATTTTGAAAAACTCAGAATTATCAGAATCTGATTCAAGACTTATGACTAATATTGTTTACGGTGTATTGCAACATAAACTAACGTTGGAGTATCAACTGAAGCCTTATGTTGGAGGTAAAGACTTAGATCGTTGGATCCGAGTTTTGTTGATGACAGCTATTTATCAAATGCAATACTTGGATAAGGTACCAGATCATGCTGTGTTGAATGAATCGGTCAATGTTGCTAAGGGTCGTGGCAGTCAAGGAATCGGTAACCTAGTAACAGCGGTGCTGAGAAATTACCAACGACATGGTGCTCGTCCGGTACCACAGGACGATAGTGTTGAGTCAATGAGCATTCGTTATAGTACTCCTGAATGGTTAGTTGATTTATTTATTAAACAACAAGGATTGAAGAAGACTAAAGAAATTTTAAGTACTATCAATGATCCTTCACACATATCGATTCGAGTTAATACCAACAAAACTTCTGTTGAAGAATTATCAGCTAAATTGGCTGAACAAGGATTCGATATGAAGCCAAGTGAGATTTCTCCAGTTGGTTTAACTTGTCACAGTGGTAATTTAGTTGATACTGAAGAGTTTCGTGAAGGTTTGTTCACCATTCAAGATGAGAGTTCGATGCTCGTTGCACCTGCATTGGATGTTCAACCTGATGATAAAGTGCTAGATACCTGTGCAGCTCCTGGTGGAAAGACAACACATATTGCCAGTTATCTTAAATCAGGATCAGTTATGGCACTGGATATTCACAAACGCAAGACGAAGTTGATTCAAGAAAACGGGCAAAGATTAGGTTACGGCGATATAATACAGACAAGAGCTTTGGATGCACGTAAGGCTAAAGATGAATTTGATGAAGAATTCGATCGTATTTTAGTTGATGCACCATGTTCTGGATTAGGATTGATCCGTCGCAAACCAGAGTTGAAGTACTTCAGAGATCCAGACGATCTTATGAACTTACAACGTATTCAACTGTCTATTTTGGATAGTGTTACTGGTCTATTAAAAGTTGGTGGACAATTAGTATTTAGTACTTGTACATTTGATGCAGAAGAGAATGAAGATGTCGTTATGAAATTCTTGAATGCACATGATAATTATGAATTAGTTCCTGTTAAGCATGAAAAATCTCTTGATAAGAATGTAAATGACGGTGTCTTGAAGTTACTACCAAGTGATTATTTCACTGACGGATTTTTTGTAGCCGCATTTAGACGAAAAAAATAATGAGGTAAGGTTTAGAAATATGGACTATGCGTTATTAACTGATGTAGGAAAATTGCGAGAAAATAACCAAGATTATGTCAATGTTTTCAAAAATAAAAAAGGAATCGTCTTCGGTATTGTCGCTGATGGTATGGGAGGTCACCGTGGAGGTGACGTTGCTTCTGATATGGCGGTTTCTCATCTAGGACATAATTTTGAAGAGTCAGAAATCACTGACTTAGAAGATTTACGTGAATGGGTTCTAAAAGAAATAAGTAAAGAAAACGATCGCATCGTATCTGTATCGAATCAATTTGATGATTTGAACGGTATGGGCACTACTATGGTCGGTGTCTTCTTTGTAGGAACAAAAATGATGGTCGTCAACGTGGGTGATTCACGTTGTTACGTATATCATGATGATGAATTAGAACAACTAAGTGTTGATCATTCATTGGTTCATGAACTTTTAGAAACTGGTCAAATCAGCCCTGAAGAAGCTGAGAATCATCCCCAAAAAAATATCATCACGCAGACTTTGGGTGTATCGCAAACGGTACAACCAAGAGTTAAAAATTTTGATATTATTGATGATTCAATCATCTTACTGTGTACCGATGGACTTACTAATATGGTGCCAGAAGATGAAATCAAGTCTGTGCTCTCGCAAAAAATTGGATTAGAATCCAAATGCCATATTTTGATTGATAAAGCCAATCAAGCTGGTGGTCGAGATAATATCACAGCTCTACTTTTTGCCTCTGGAAATGGGGGTAAGGAGTAGATGGACAAAGGTTACCTAGTTGGTGGTCGTTATCAGATCCTAGGTACTCTTGGTGAAGGTGGAATGGCTAATGTGTATTTAGCTAATGACACCAAGCTTAATCGTAAAGTTGCAGTAAAAGCTTTAAGATATGATCTTCAAGATGATGAGTCTGTCAAAAGGAGATTTGGACGTGAAGCCAAGGCTACTAGTGGTCTCTCTAATCCCAATATTGTTAATGTCTTAGACGTTGGCAATGACAACGGGTTGCAATATATCATAATTGAATATGTTGACGGTCCTAACTTAAAAAAATACATAAAAACACATTTTCCAATTCCATATCATGAAGTTGTCGATATTATGGAGCAGATTTGTTCCGCCGTGGCAGACGCGCATGATCATGGAATCATTCATCGTGATTTAAAACCAGAAAATATTCTAGTGGATACATCGAAAGATCCGATTCAAGTGAAAGTATCGGACTTTGGTATTGCTCTAGCTTTGAGTGATCGTTCTATAACTAGAACGAATTCGTTACTTGGTTCAGTGCACTACATGTCCCCGGAACAGATTAGAGGTAAGTCTGCGACTGCCTTATCGGATATTTATGCGTTGGGAATAATTTTGTTTGAATTATTGACGCAACATGTTCCATTTACTGGAGATACGGCTGTATCAGTTGCTCTCAAGCATTCTAAAGAAGATATTCCTGACCTGAAGGCAATTGACCCTAATATTCCGCAACCGCTTGAGAATGCGGTTTTGAAAGCTACAGCAAAGGATCCAACTCAGAGATATCAATCTGTGCGTGAGATGCATGAAGACTTAAGTACTTGCCTACTTCCTGAACGTGCTCACGAAACTAAATTTGTGCCGCAACCTTTGAATGATATGGATGAAACGAAGGTTGTACCTTCGATCGATGATGAGGAAGCAGAGAGTAAACCGCTTCATAAAAAAAATAATCGTCGGCGCAATATAATTTTGGCTTCATTGATTCCTTTGGCTTTGGTTCTGTTTTTGATATTCATGGTTGTCAAAGGCAATGAAGAAACAACCGTACCGGATCTACAGAACCTGACAGTTAAACAGGCAGATGTGATGCTGAAAGGTTCTAATTTGCAGGTAGGTACGATTTCTAAAGAGAACAACGATGATGTTGAAGCAGGGCATGTTATTAAGTCCATACCAGCGAAAGGACTAAAACTTAAGAACAATGCCAAAGTCAACTTAGTATTGAGTCTAGGAGCGACGTATTACAAGATGCCACAACTAGTTGGAAAAGATTATGACGATATTTCGGATAACTTGAAGAAGCGTGGCTTTAACGTTTCGATCAAACGAGTGGCGACTAACCAATATGAATCGGGTGTAATTACTAAGCAGAGTATCAAGGCTGGCAAGAAAGTTGTTACGAAGAATAAGAAACTGACATTGACCATTGCTAAAACACCAACAGTCAAGCGAAAAGTAACCAAGGTGAGAGATCTCACTGGTTATAATCTCAAGAGTATTCAAGATTATGCTAGTGAGATCGGAGCAACATTGAATGTCAGTTATGATTATTCTGATACAATTGAAGATGGCGTTATGATCAGTCAGAATCCAACTGCTGGTAGTGTTATTGATCAAGGTGATACTTTGGCAGTGGTTATCTCTAAAGGCAAAGAACCAGAGAGTGATTCTGACGATGACAATCAAAGTGACAAGAACGATGACGATTCATCGTCGTCAAATACTAAGACAGTAACTAAAGATGTCACCATACCGTTTGATTCAAGCAACAGTAGTAATACGATCACGATTTACCTTTCAGATGCTACTCACAGCATTAACACCGTTTATAAATCAATGAGTATTACACAAGATACGACACTGACATTAGTATTTAATTTGAAGAGTGGACAAAATGGTTCTTACAACATCGAGCGTGATGGTAAGCAGATTCTGTCCGGCTCAGTAAGTGGGTAATATGAATAAAAAAGGAAGAATTATTAAGTCGATCAGTGGTTTCTATGATGTATTAGATAATGAGAGTCACGAGTTGATACGTACTAGAGCTCGAGGTAATTTTCGCAAACGTGGGATCAAACCAGTTGTTGGCGACTTCGTTAATTATGATGCTAGCGGCGATTTAGGATACATATTAGAAATATTACCAAGAACTAATAGCTTAGTTCGTCCACCGATTGCCAATGTTGATCAGGCAATCGTAGTAACATCAGCAGTCGAGCCTAATTTTTCTAGCAACTTGTTAGACAAGATTTTGGTTAATATTGAACACAATGGGATTGATCCGTTGATTTATTTGACTAAGACTGATTTGTTAGATGATGATAAATATCAAGAATTAAAATCAATTTTTGATGGATATCATCGGGCAGGATACGTAGTCTTCACGGATCGAGATGCCTATAATCAACAACAGATCGATCGTCTTGAGGAGCATTTTGCTGACAAAGTAACAGTCTTTACAGGTCAATCTGGTGCCGGTAAATCGACATTGCTTAATCACATTAATCCTGAATTAGGTTTAGCAACTGCTGCGATTTCTCAAACCCTTAATCGTGGTAAACATACAACTAGACAAGTTTCTTTGTTTGAACTTGCTAATGGTCTGGTTGCTGATACGCCAGGTTTTTCTTCGATAGAATTGATCAATATAGAGAAGGAAGAACTGCCAACGCTGTATCCAGAATTTGTTGAATACAGTGGGGAATGTCAATTCCGTGGTTGTAATCATGTGAACGAACCTGGTTGTAAGGTCAAAGAAAAAGTTGCCGATGGAACGATTATGAAAAGTCGCTATGACAATTATCTTTACTTTTTAAATGAAATAAATTCTTACAAAAAAAGATATTAAGAGAGTATAGAGGAGTGGTTTATATGACAACAAAAAAAATTGCACCATCAATTTTATCAGCAGATATTATGAATCTTGAACGTGATGTCAAGATGGCAGAAGCAGCAGGGGCTGACTTATTCCACATCGATATTATGGACGGACATTTTGTTCCTAACATGTCGTTTAGTCCTAGCGTTGTTGCAGGGATGAGACGCATTACTGACAAGCCATTGGATGTTCACTTGATGATCGATAACCCTGATGAATACATCAAACCAATCGTTGAAGCTGGTGCAGACACAGTTATGATTCATACAGAAAGCACTAAGCACATTTACCGTTCGATCGACTTGGTCAAGAGTTTAGGTGCAAAGGCTGGAGTTGTTGTTAATCCGGGAACTCCTCTAGAAAACGTTAAAGAATTATTTCCAATCATCGATCAAATTTTAGTTATGACCGTAAATCCTGGATTTGGTGGTCAAAAGTTTATTCCTGGTATGACCAAAAAAATTCAACGTCTAGATCAACTTCGTCAAACATCAGCTGATGATGATTTTGAAATTGAAGTTGACGGTGGTATCAATGATGAGACAATCGTTAAATGTGCTCAAGCAGGTGCAGATATCTTCGTTGCAGGTTCATACTTGTATAACGGACAAGACGGATTTGAGGATCGTGTTAATACCTTAAAAAAGCTAGTGGAAGACTAATATGAAGCGTGTAAATATCTTATTGGGCGGACCGAAGAGCGAGTATCCTGATGAACTTTCAAAGAGCATTAAGGCGATTTCAGGACCTTGGGTCGGAGCAGATCGAGGAAGTTTATATTTGATTGCTCACGGTGTGTTACCAGAGATTGCTATTGGTGATTTCGATTCGATCAATAAAAAAGAACAAAAATTATTAAAGGATAATGTACATGACTTCCAGAAGTATCCTCCGGAAAAAGACGATACTGATTCACAATTGTGTATCTTAGCCGCAAAAGAAAAATTTAATGCGTCAGAATATTATATCTATGGCGGTACAGGTGGTCGTATCGATCACTTCTTAGTTAATTTTTTCTTACCGTACGACAAAAGATTTTTAAGCTTTTATGACAAGCTGTATTTTAAATCTGCTACAAATACGATTAGATTCTTTAGACCTGGTAGATATACGATCTACCATGAAGAGGGTATGAAATACGTGGGCTTCGTTAATTTGGGTCCTGTGACGCACTTTAATATTCTTGATGCTAAATATAAGTTAGACGATTTTACAGCGATGCATCCTGTTAGTTGGTCCAGCAATGAATTTGTTGGGGATACGATCAATTTTGGTTTTGAGAGTGGGATAATCGCTGTGATACAGTCTAGGGATAGTAAATAGATTGTATTTAGAGCTTGTTTCTGGATTTTATTCCGCTTCCGGTCAACAGTAATTCCATCTGTAGCAGGACCAGTCTGAGCCAAAGAACGGTCTCAGACTGCGCTTTCTTGCTTTGCATAAACCCGCAAATCAAGAAAGACGTCCAGTGGTGTAAATGTGGGAAAACCGCCCACATTTACACCACTTTTGCTACTGATTCCATTACTGTTGACCTCCAACTAAATTTGTTGATTATAAAAAAAACGCATATCACGGCAATTTGGATATATATTTATCCTTTTGCTGTGATATGCGTTTTTTATTTGAGAAATATGAAATTAAATTATTACTTTACTATCGTTTAGTGAACGCCAAGTAGTAACTAATATAAAAAGGTAATGAAAATTAGCAGAGAGTGGACAACAATGGAATCCGCCGTAAAAGTGTACTTAGCGATTCATCGCTTAGTACACTGGACGTCTTGGAAGACTATAGGCTTCCAAGCGAGGTTGAAAACGGAGTTTGAAACCGGTCCACGGCAGATGGAATTGTTGTCCACTCTCAGCGGCAATCAAGCAATCAAACAGTCAAATTACCCACAAAAAAAACTAGCAAACATTATTTGCTAGTCTTTTTTAGTTAATTATATGATAATTATACTCTAGTAACTTTTCCTGATTTCAAAGCTCTAGCTGAAACCCAAACGCGTTTAGGCTTACCATCAACCATGATACGAACTTTTTGCAAGTTTGGCTTCCAAGAACGTTTTGATTGATTAAGAGCGTGAGAACGTTTGTTACCAAACACTGTCTTACGGCCTGTAATAATATCTTTTGCCATGGGACCGACCTCCTTTGGCTACATGTTTTCTTTAAAATATCACCTGACTAATTTACCATAAACTGAAAATAAAAACAACAGTTGAATAATATTGTGTCATAAATCTTTAATTCAAAATCTTGCTATGATAGAATTTTAATGTTTATGATAGTTAGATCCAAGATAGGAGGATCCCAAATGGCAGTTACAATAAAAACAAAACATGGTGAAATTGATGTATCAACTAATACCGTTTCGACGATTGTTGGCGGTGCTGCATTAGATATCTACGGAATTGTAGGTATGGCAAGCAAAAATCAACTACGTGACGGGATGAACACAATTTTAAATCGTGAAGATTTCTCACGCGGAGTGGTTATTCATCAAGAGGATGATAAGATTGCCGTTGATGTCTACATAATCGTGGGATATGGTATTAAAATATCTGAAGTAGCAAAGAATTTAAAAGAAAAAGTAAAATATAACCTAGAAACAATGCTTGGAACACCAGCTGGCACTGTTAATGTATATGTTCAAGGAATCAAAGTTCTAGATGACATTAAATAGGTATTACGCTAGTTGGAGGGGAAACTTTTGAGCAAAGAACTTATTACCAAAAATGAATTTTCCGATATGATCCGTGTGGCAGCACACAGACTTGAGAAAAACGCAAAATTTGTGAATTCACTAAACGTCTTTCCAGTACCAGATGGTGATACTGGGACGAATATGAGCTTGACCGTTCAGAGCGGTTTTAAGGCCGTAAACGAGTCAGAGAGTACACACGTGGGAACATTGGGCAAAGCGCTCGCTAAGGGCCTGCTAATGGGAGCACGTGGTAATTCAGGTGTTATTACTTCACAACTGTTCAGAGGATTTTCTAAAAGTATCGAAGCAAAAGAAACATTAACTTCAGATGATTTAGCAAAAGCCTTTGATGATGGAGTGAAAACAGCCTATAAAGCTGTTATGAAACCAGTTGAAGGTACAATTTTGACAGTTGCTCGTTTTGGTGCTGAAGCTGGAGTTAAAAAAGCTAAAGAAACTAAAGATGCGATTGAAGTAATGAGAGCCGTAGTTAAGGGTTCCAAAGTGGGACTAGAAAAAACACCATCACTACTTCCAGTTTTAAAGGAAGTCGGTGTTGTTGATTCTGGTGGCCAAGGATTAGTTTTCATTTATGAAGGCTTTCTAGAAGGTCTATCAGGTGAAGCGAGCGATGAAGCTTATACTCCTGATGAGACTGAGATGGACGAAATGATCAATGCAACACATCATCAATCAGCGCAAGGTCAGTTCAATACAGATGAGATTGAAAATGGCTATTGTACAGAAATGATGGTTGAATTAGGTCAAGATCCTACTTCTGATGAAAAATTTGATTACGACAAGTTCCGTAATTATTTAAGTGAAATCGGTGATTCATTATTAGTTGTTTCTGATGATGAAGTCGTTAAAGTTCACGTACACACTAATTATCCAAGAAAAGTTTGGGCTGCAGGTAGAAAATTCGGTGCCTTAACTAAAATCAAGATCGATAATATGAAGATTCAACATGAAACAATTGTTGAAGATGATGAAGAAACTACGCCAACATCAGCAAGCAATGAGCCAGTTGATTATGCAGTTATCGCAGTTTCATCTGGTGAAGGCTTATCTAAACTTTTCGAAAGTCTTGGTGTAACTAATATTATTAGTGGTGGTCAAACAATGAACCCGTCTACAAATGATATTGTTGATGCTATTAACAAGGCTAATGCCAAACGAGCTTTGATTTTGCCAAATAACGGAAATATTATTATGGCCGCAAAACAAGCTGCAGAGTTGGTTAATATTCCAGTAGCAATCGTTGCTTCAAAGACGATTTCTCAAGGAATGACAGCTATGCTATCGTTTAATCCAGAAGCTGAATTGGATGAAAACAAAGACAACATGGAAGATTCCTTAGACACTGTTAAGAGTGGTCAAATAACACAAGCTATTCGTGATACCGAGATCGATGGTCTGAAGATAACAACTGGACATTACATGGGAATCGTTGATGGTAAGATCTTAGTAGATGATCCTGATATTATTTCTGGTACGGAAAAAATGCTTGATAAGATGATCGACGATGACAGTGAAGTTATTACGATCCTTGTAGGACAAGATGGTAATCTTGAGGATGCCCAGAAATTTGCAGATTACTTAGATGATAAGTATGCAGATTTAGAGACAGAGATCCATCAAGGTGATCAACCAGTATATCCATACATGATCGCTGTTGAATAATTAATTTAATCAAACAAATTGAGACTGGGACTACTTCTGGTCTCTTTTTTGTATAAGGAGGGAAAAATGAATTTAAGAGAGATATCAGTTGCTGAATTACCGGGAGTAGGTCCTAAACGATTAGAAGCTATAAAATCTCTGGGAATTGATAGTATCTATGATTTATTATTTTATTTTCCCTTTCGTTATGAAGATATGGAAGTTAAATCGTTAAACGATGCTGTTGATCAAGAAAAGATCCTACTCAAGGGCGTTGTTGCCAGTGATCCGGTCGTAGCGAGATTTGGCTATAAAAAAAATCGGCTGAATGTCCGAATATTGGTCGAAAATGAATCGGTAATGGTGACATTCTTCAATCAACCCTGGTTGAAAGATAAGTTTGAAACTGGTAATGAAGTTGCTGTATACGGCAAGTGGAATGAGAATCGCCGTTCGTTAACAGGGATGAAGGTGATCGGCAGTAATCAACAAGATACGATTGATTCTGTTTATTCGGTGAATAAAAATATCCATCAAAAAACACTAGTCAATCTGATCAAAATGGCTTTTGATAAGTACCAAAATGAAATAGAGTCAATTCTGCCTCAGAATCTCCTGGATAAATATCAATTGCTAGATGATAAGGCAATTGTTAAAGGGATGCATTTTCCTAACAGTGAAGAAGAGAATGAAGCTGCCAGACGCAGTGCTAAGTTTCGGGAGTTTTTCTTATTTGAATGTGGTATCCAGAGTGTTAAAGCTAAGGATGCACAGGAAAATGATGGCTTAGTAGAAATGTACGATAAAAATTATATTGCTAAGTTTAGAGAATCATTACCGTTTAATCTTACTGATGCCCAAAGTCGTGTGGTAAATGAAATCCTGAATGATATGGAGTCAGATCACCATATGAATCGACTGTTGCAAGGGGATGTTGGTTCTGGTAAAACAATCGTTGCGGTCATTGCAATGCTCGCATCTGTGACGGCAGGTTTTCAAGCGGCAATTATGGCACCGACCGAGATATTGGCTCAACAGCACTTTGAAAAAATTGGCGGATTATTAGAGAAATGGCATATCAGAACAGCTATTTTGACTGGATCACAGACGAAAAAAGAGCATGATACGATTGCTGAAAATATTCGTGAAGGTCGGACTAATGTTATCGTTGGTACACATGCCTTGATACAAGATAGCGTGGATTTTAAGAACTTGGGACTTATCGTTATCGATGAGCAACATCGATTTGGAGTTAATCAACGTAAGGCTTTACGTGAAAAAGGCAATAATCCTGATGTCTTAGCAATGACAGCAACACCAATTCCTAGAACTTTGGCCATTACGACTTATGGTGATATGGAAGTATCACGGATCGATGAACTTCCAGCCGGACGTAAGAAAATCGAGACTTATTGGATCAGAAGTCAAAAAATTGAGCAAATGTATAAGTTTGTATCCAAGCAATTGGCTGAGCATGCGCAGGTATACGTAGTCACGCCGCTGATTTCAGAATCTGAAAAAATCGATTTAAAAAATGCTGAATTGATTTATGATAAATTCAATGAATTATATGCTCCTAAGTATCGAATCGGTATTTTACATGGCAAGATGAGCAACGACGAAAAAGAAGATATAATGAACAAATTCAGTCACCAAGAGATCGATGTATTAGTGTCAACGACGGTTATTGAAGTTGGTGTCGATGTACCTAATGCCTCTGTTATGGTAATATATGATGCTAATAGATTTGGATTATCGCAGTTACATCAGTTGCGTGGTCGAGTTGGCCGTGGTGAGAAGCAGTCGTATTGTATTTTGATTGCTGACCCTAAGAATGATGTGGCATTAGAACGAATGAAAATTTTGACATCAACCAATGATGGCTTTGTTTTGGCTGAAGAAGATCTTAAGATGCGTGGATCTGGTGATCTGCTTGGTAGCAAGCAATCGGGACTGCCGGACTTTAAGGTTGGTAATCCTATTGCTGATTTTAATATTTTGCAAACAGCCCAAATTGAAGCGGAACAAATTTTTAAGGATCCGCAGGCTATGGATAATCCAGAAAACAAAGTGTTAAAATTATTTTTGAATGATGAATTTGAACAGTTGAATAATTTCGATTAAAAATAAAAAGATTTGTGAGGAATTAATGAATGAAAATTGCAGTAGACGCCATGGGTGGAGACAATGCTCCTCAAGTTATTGTTGAGGGGATTGAAAAAGCTCGTGACGAATGGGCTGATTTAGACTTTGTATTGTACGGTGATGAAGCAAAAATCAAACAGTATTTGAAGAATAGTGATCGTATTTCTATTGTTCATACTGATGAGGAAATTCTGGGAACGGATGAACCGGTTAAGGCTATTCGTTCTAAGAAAAACTCTTCGATGGTTTTGGCTGCTAAATCAGTTAAGGCAAAAGAAGCAGATGCAATGCTCTCTTTGGGTAATACTGGAGCTTTATTGGCAGCAGGTATCTTCATTGTTGGACGTATCAAACAAGTAGAAAGACCAGCTTTGATGCCAACTCTACCAGTTACCAACTCAGCTCTAGGTGTTAATGTTTTAGACGTTGGTGCCAATGCTGAAGCTAAGCCCACATACTTGCAACAATGGGCAGTCATGGGATCGATCTATGCTCGTGATGTTAAACAAATCAAAGAACCACGAATTGGTTTGTTAAATAATGGAACGGAAGAAGATAAGGGTGATACGCTTCATAAAGAAGCCTTTAAGTTATTGTCGAATACTGAAGGTATTAACTTTATCGGTAATGTGGAATCAAACAATATCTTGAACGGTGTTGCTGACGTTATCGTTACAGATGGATTTACCGGGAATGCTGCTTTGAAGGCTACTGAAGGTACAGCAACTATTCTGTTGAAGGAAATGAAACATGCCTTGCTAAATAACGGCTTCTTTACTAAAATGGGTGCAGCTATTGTTGCCCCTTCATTAAAAGGGCTTCGTGATATGTTTGATACATCTCATGCCGGTGGAGCTGTGTTGTTAGGTTTGAAGTCACCAGTCATCAAGGCACATGGTGCAGCCGATAGTAAGACAGTTTTCTATACAGTTAAGCAGATTTATGATATGTTGCTAAACGACACGATTAACAAAGCTAATACTTACTTTGAACAAATGAACAAAAAAGATGAAGATAAATAGGGAGAATCATTAAATGTCAGAACAAGAAATTTACGATAAAATTGTTGCATTGATCGCTGATAAATTTGAAGTTGAAGCAAGTACTATCAAGAAAGAAACATCATTTACAGAAGATTTAGATGCTGATTCAATCGACTTAGTAGAATTTGTCTTGGAATTAGAAGAAGAATTCGATGCTGAGATACCAGATGAAGATGCTGAGAAGATTACAACTGTTGGTGAAGCAGTTGATTATATTAAGAGCCATCAAAAATAAGACCAATTGGTCTTATTTTTTTCGCCATTTAATTATTTACTGTAAAAGTTTAGTATAATTAAAGTTATTGGAAAGGGGACGCGTTATGCTAGATCAAAAATTTCTAGATTATTTAGAAAAGAACTATGGTATTACCTTTAACAACAAGAAGTTGATTGAGCGTGCTATGACTCATTCTTCTTTTGATAATGAACACAAAGAATTAGGAATAGGTAACTATGAACGATTGGAGTTCTTGGGGGATGCGGTTTTGGAAATCAACATCTCAAGATATCTATTTGAAAAATATCCCCAATTACCTGAAGGTAAATTAACGAGATTAAGATCGGATATTGTTAGAACTGACAGTTTTGCTAAGTTTGCTAAACAAATTAAAATTGATAAATATTTATTGATCGGTAAAGGTGAAGAAAAGCAAGGTGCTCGTCAAAGACATACTTTGTTAGAGGATATTTTTGAAGCATTCAATGGTGCACTGTACTTGGATCAAGGAAACTCAGCTGTTGAGGAATTTCTTGAAAGTGTAGTATATCCACACATCGATTCAGGTGAATTCTCTGAAGATACTGATTTTAAGACTCACTTGCAAGAGAAATTGCAACAATCAGGTGAGGTAGAAATTGATTACAAAGTAATCGATGAAGAAGGTCCAGATCACGATAAAAAATTCGAGATCGAATTGGTTGTTAACGGAGACGTTATGTCCAAGGGATTTGGATTTAGTAAGAAGCATGCAGAACAAATGGCTGCTAAGAAAGCATTAGAAGAATTATAGGAGTTTTTATTTTATGCCATTAAAATCATTAACGATCAACGGGTTTAAATCTTTTGCTGATAAGACAAAGATTGATTTTACAAGTGGAATCACCGGTATTGTAGGACCCAATGGAAGTGGAAAATCAAATATTACAGAAGCAATTCGTTGGGTAATGGGTGAGCAATCAGCTAAGAGCCTACGTGGTGACAAGATGGTGGATGTTATTTTTGCCGGAAGCGCAACACGAGCACAGATGAATCATGCGGAAGTTACATTGGAATTTGATAATTCTAATGGAGAATTGAAGTCAGATCAGACTAATATTACGATTAAGCGTAAACTGTTCAGAAATGGTGATACAGAATTTTCAATCAATAACAAGGCCTGTCGCTTAAAGGATATTACTGAAATGTTTATGGATTCGGGAATGGGAAAACAATCATTTTCGATTATTTCTCAGGGTCGAGTGGAAGAAGTATTTAACAGTAAGCCAGTCGAACGTCGCTCAATTATTGAAGAATCTGCTGGAATTGCCTTATTCAAACAGAAAAAAGCACAGGCAGAAAATCGCTTAACTGAGACAACGGATAACTTGCACCGTGTTTCTGATATTGTGTCGGAATTGTCTAAGCAAGTAGAACCACTTAAAGAACAAGCTAGTATTGCTCGTGACTATAAAGAACAGAAGAGTAAGTACGACAGCATTTACCAACAAATTTTGACCATTGAAATAAAAGATTTGTCCAAAGAAAAGCGCCAGACAGAGTCAAAACTTCGTGAAGTAAAGATGAGTCTGCAAAATATCGAACGACAAGTAAAAATCTCTAACAAGGCTGTTGCTGATAATCGTGATCAAATTAGTAAACTGGCTGAAAAAATCGATGCTAGTCAATCAGATTTGGTTAAGAAGACACAAGCTTTGGAAATTTTGAATGGACAAATTGCTGTATCGGATGAAAGAAATGGTTTCAATACAACTAATCAGACGTCACTAAATGAACAGTTAAAAAGTGTTCAGGCCGATAAAGAATTACATGAAGCAAAGTTGTCTGAATGCAATGCCAAAATTGCAGAATATAAATCACAAATAAAAGAATTTGAAGCAAAATTAAAAGAAATAACACAGTTGCAAAAGAAGACACCTGAGCAAATTCAGAATAATATCAATGATTTGCGCGATAAGTATGTTAATACTTTGCAAGAACAGGTCTCGACTGGCAATGATCAGAAATATACTCAACGTCAGTTGGATCGAATTAAAACTTCTAACGAAGAGACAGAACATCGTATGGCTGATATTGAAGACAATCTCAAAGAAGCCAATGACAAGGTAACAACTACTAGTGAGCAACTACAAAAACTAATTGACGATAATCATGATTTGATCAAGAAAAATGATGAGATCGATGAGAATATCAAAGAGGTTACAGAAACCGGAACTGCTGAAAATCAAGAATATTTGAAATTTTTGGAGAATCTTCAAGAAACTAAGGCTCGTAAAACTGTACTTGAAAATATGCAACAAGAGCATGCTGGATTTTTTGAAGGTGCTAAAAATGTTTTAAATAATCAAGCAGAAATTGGTGGAATCATTGGAGCGGTTGCTGAATTGATCAAGGTACCAAGTAAGTATCAATTGGCTATCGAAACTGTGGTAAGTAATCAGCTGCAGTCGATCGTTACAAAAGATGAATCATCAGCTAAAAAGGCGATTTCTTATTTGCGCAAACGTAACGGCGGACGTGCAACTTTCTTGCCAATCAATATTATTAAGCCTCGTACTATTTATGCGACTGATTTGAATAAGGCAGAGCAAGTGATCGGTTACGTTGGTGTTGCTAGTGATCTAGTTAAGTTTGACGATAAAGTTTCAAATATCGTGAAGAATATTTTAGGTAATCTTTTAATCGCCGAAAATATAGATGCTGCAACAAAGGTCTCAGCTGCAGTAAATAGAAAATATCGTGTAGTAACGTTAGATGGTAATGTGGTCAATGCTGGAGGTTCCATGACTGGTGGGCAGCAACGCCGAGTTAACTCAAGTATCTTAACTAGAAAAGACGAATTAACATCGTTGAATACCAAACTTTCTAAACAGGAATTACTGTTGGATCAAAAACAACAATCAGTCGTAGACCTGCGTCAAAAATTGGTTGAATTGCGTGAAGAAAAGAAGCAAATTGCTACTAAACTAGAAAGCTTCAATCAAGAAAAAGGCCAATTGAGCAGTGCACTATCAAATTATAAGAATGAATCAGATCATCTAAAAGAGCAGAGGGATGCTCTGCAATATACTGTTAATAAGAATAACCAGGAAAAAGATCAGTTACAAAAAGATCTTAATGTTCAAATTAAAAATGCTGATAATCTAAAAAAACAGGTCGTTGATATTCAAAAAGAAATTGAGGACAAGCAAAAGCTCCTAAAAGATTTTGACTCAGAACTAAGTCAAATAAACGACAATATCCAGAAGAATCAAACTAGTTTAGCGGTTGTAAAGAGTAATTATGAAAACGAAAAAACTCAACAAGAACGATTAACTAATGAGATAGCTGCTGCCAATGATCAAATCAAAGAATTAGGTATAAGATTGGATCAGCTTAATTCTGAAAAAGATCAATTAAATATGACTAATGCAGAAATCAAGTCAAAGACAGCGCAATTTGAAGCTGACATCAAACAGTTACAAGTTGATCTGGATGATTTGAAATCTCAACGAAGTGAAAAAGATGAACAGGCAGTTGTTTTAAATGATAAAGCCCAAAGAAACTTTGACCTTCAAAAGTCGGCCTCAGATGAACAAGAGAATTTGGCGATAGAAGTAACCAAATTGGCTAATAAAATTGACAGTCGTTTGGATACCTTATCTGAAGAATATCAATTAACTTATGAAGCAGCGATGAAGAACTTAAAAGAACTTGATTCTGATCCTGATACGCTCAAACGTGAGGCTAAGTTATTAAAGATGGGTATCGATGAATTAGGAACAGTCAATCTTTCAGCAATCGAAGAGTATGACAAAGTTAAGGATCGCTATGAGTTTTTGACCTCTCAACAAAATGATTTGTTGAAAGCTCGCCAACAATTATTAGATACAATGTCAGAGATGGACAATGAAGTCACAACACGTTTTAAGAAGACATTTGATGAAGTTAGTGCTGCATTTGAAACGATTTTTCCAGAAATGTTTGCTGGAGGACGTGCTAAGTTAGTACTAACTGATCCTAATAATCTGTTAGAAACAGGAATTGAAATTATTGCTCAACCACCTGGGAAAAAATTCCAACGTTTGAGTTTATTATCTGGTGGTGAAAAGGCGTTAACAGCAATTACATTGTTATTCGCTATTATTAAAGTTCATCCGGTACCATTCTGCATTTTGGATGAAGTGGAAGCATCACTTGACGATGCTAACGTTTATCGCTTCGCAAATTATTTAAATCGTTATGATGATAATACCGAATTTATTGTTATTACTCACCGTAAGGGTACAATGATGAATGTAAATCGTTTATATGGTGTCACTATGGAGGAATCTGGTGTATCCAGAATGCTGTCAGTGTCTGTTCAAGATATAAACAAAAACGCTTAAAAGGAGATTAATTAATGGGACTTTTTGATCGAATAAAAAAAGCTTTTACTGGAAAAGACGACGAAGAAGAAAAAAAAGAACAAGAAACAAAAGAAGCGACTGAAGAAAAAGTTACTGAAGAAGCGGATTCTAAAGATTCCGATACTGACGTAGCTGCTCCAGAACAATCTGACCAAACTGAAACTACTGCTGATGAGAATAATGGGTCGGATGAAGCAGAGAATGCTTCTGAATCGCATGAATCTGATGTAACTGAAAAACCTGAGGAATCAGAAGAGGATGTAGAAGAACCAAAAGATGAGGTTGAAGAACCTAAGGCCGAGAGTTCTAAAGTTGAAGATCAACAAGAATCTGTTGCATCTAATGCTGAAGAAACAACTAATAATGCTGAAGAATCAATTGAATCAAGTGATAACGAAGAATCAACAGAACAAACAGATCAAACTACTCAACCAGAGGAAGAATCTGAAGACTCTGATTCTGGTGATTCCGAAGAAGAAACTGAGCCAAAGGATGATATTAAAGAGTATGACGAGGGTCTTAAAAAGAGTCGTAACTCCTTTGGGGCTCGTTTCAATCGCTTCTTAGCTAACTTTAGAAGTGTTGACGAGGAATTCTTCGACGACTTAGAGGAATTACTTATTGAATCTGATGTTGGTTACGAAACTGCTTTGAAATTATCCGATGAATTACGTGAAGAAGTTAAGTTGGAAAATGTTAAAAAGCGTTCTGACGTTTCTGATGTAATCGTTCGTAAATTAGTTGATATGTACGATGAAGAAGGCAAAGAAGAAGACAATTCTTTGAAGTTCAGTACAGATAGGACACCAACCGTATTTTTATTTGTCGGTGTTAACGGTGCTGGTAAGACCACTACTATTGGTAAATTAGCCCATAGATACCAACAAGAAGGTAAAAAAGTTCTCTTAGCCGCTGGTGATACATTTAGAGCTGGTGCAATCGAACAATTACAAGAATGGGGCCGTCGTGTCGATGTACCAGTTGAAGCAAGTAAGCCTCAAACTGATCCGGCCTCAGTTGTTTATGATGCCGTTCAACGTGCAATGAAAGAAGACTTTGATATTTTGCTAGTGGATACTGCTGGTCGTCTTCAAAATAAAGAGGGATTGATGCGTGAGCTTGAAAAGATTAAGCGTGTGATAACTCGCGAATTACCAGAAGCTCCACAGGAAGTGTTGTTGGTTCTCGATGGTTCAACTGGACAAAACGCTTTGAGCCAAGCTAAGCAATTTAACGAAACAACTGATGTAACAGGGATTGTTTTGACAAAGATCGACGGTAGTTCACAAGGTGGAATTGTTTTGCCGATCCGTAATGAGTTGCATATCCCAGTTAAGTTAGTAGGACTTGGCGAACAGATGGATGATCTACGTGACTTTGATCCTGAGAAATTTATTTACGGATTATTTAAGGAATTGATTGTTGGCTCTGGTAAATAATTATGGGAATCGATGAGACTACCAAAATAAATTTGTTGTATAATTTTTATCATTCTTTATTGACTAAGAAACAAAATCAATATATGAATTTGTACTATGTTGAGGACTTTTCACTCAGTGAGATTGCTGAACAATTAGATGTATCTCGTCAAGCAGTAATGGATAATTTACATCGGTCGGTCAGTTTATTAGAGTCGTTTGAAACTGAAATTGGTTTAGTTAAGAAGACCCAAGAAATAGATGATATCGCTAGTAAACTGGACCAAATTGTTTTGAATAAGTATCCTAAAGATAAAGAATTGCTAGATTTAGTTAAACGAATTTCAAAAATAAATGAAAAATAATAGGAGTAAGAGATGGCTTTTGAAGGATTAAGTGAACGACTACAAAAAGTTTTTTCTTCACTGAGAGGTAAAGGAAAACTTTCAGAAGATGATGTTCGTGCTGTAATGCGTGAAGTAAGAATGGCCTTACTTGAGGCTGATGTTAACTTTGACGTTGTTAAAGGTTTCGTTAAACAAGTTAGAGAACGTGCTTTAGGCGCTGAAGTAATGGACAGTTTGACACCTTCTCAACAAGTAATCAAGATTGTTGACGATGAGTTAACGAAGTTAATGGGTGAGGAAGCAGTCCCTCTAAATAAGGCACCGCACATTCCAACTATCATTATGATGGTCGGTCTTCAAGGTGCTGGTAAAACTACAACAGCTGGTAAATTAGCCAAGTATTTGATGGCTAATGATAAAGCTCGTCCATTGTTTATTGCTGGAGACGTTTATCGTCCTGCTGCGATCGAACAATTGAAAGTTGTTGGTGAGCAAGTTGGTGCTCCCGTATACGATGAAGGTACAGATAAAGATCCAGTAGAAATTGTTCGAAATGGATTAAAGCAAGCTGAAGAAAACAAAAATGATTACGTAATTATCGATACTGCTGGACGTTTGGAAATCGATGATAAGTTGATGGACGAACTTCAACGTATTAAGGATTTAGCTCATCCAAACGAAATCTTGTTCGTTGCTGATTCAATGACAGGTCAAGTAGCCGCTAAAGTTGCTCATGGATTTGATGAGCAATTAGATATCACTGGTGTTGTATTAACTAAGTTAGATGGTGACACTCGTGGTGGTGCCGCACTTTCAATTCGTTCGGTTACGGGTAAACCAATTAAGTTTATTGGTCAAGGTGAAAAATTAGATCAATTAGATGTTTTCCATCCTGATCGAATGGCGGATCGTATCTTGGGAATGGGTGATATGCTCACTCTTATCGAGAAAGCCCAAAATGATTACGATGCTAAGCAAGCTGAAGATATGGCTGAAAAAATCAGAGAAAACAGCTTTGATTTCAATGATTTCATTGACCAAATGGATCAAGTTCAAAAGATGGGACCGCTTGATGAAATCATGAAGATGATCCCTGGTATGGCAAATAATCCACAATTAGCCAATGTTAGTATCGGTGAAAAAGATATCGATCACTTGAAGGCAATCGTCTATTCAATGACACCTCAAGAACGTGAGAATCCTGATATGTTGAATCCATCACGTAGAAGGAGAATTGCTAGTGGATCTGGACGTAATATTCAAGAAGTTAATAGAATGATCAAGCAATTCAAACAATCACGTGACATGATGAAACAAATGAGCAAAGGTAATATGAACGGCTTAGACCAAATGATGGGCGGAGGAATGTCCGGAAAAATTGGTAAGATGGCAATGCGTTCGATGGTTAAAAAACAGAAAAAGAACAAAAAGAAGCGCTTGAAGAAGATCAAACGTTTTAAATCAAAATAAAATGCGAGGTGTAAAGAAAAAAACTTTACACTTCTATTTTTTTTGTGTATACTAACAAAGTTAAGTATTTAGGAGGAAACAGAATGTCAGTTAAAATTAGAATGAAACGTATGGGTAGTAAGTTAAGACCATTTTATAGAATCGTTGTTGCTGATTCACGTGCACCACGTGATGGCCGCTTTATCGAACAAGTTGGTTACTACAACCCAATTACACAACCAGAAGAAATCAAGTTGGATGATGACAAGATCATGGACTGGTTACAAAAAGGTGCACAACCTTCAGATACAGTTCGCAACTTGCTTAAGACACATGGTATTATGCAAAAGTATCATGAAAACAAATATTCAAAATAATGAATAAAAAAAGTGGGATCAGATAAAACTTAGTTTTGTCAGGTCCTATTTATTTATCATGGAGGAGCCAATGGCCGAAAAATTATACAGAGTGGGAACAATTGTTAATACTCATGGTATTAAGGGTGAACTAAGGATCATGCCTATTACTGACTTTCCAGAAGAAAGATTCAAACCAGGAGCTAAGTTGTATCTTCATAAATCAGGAAGTGCTGAAAAACAATTGATCGTTGAATCTTCACGCAAACATAAGAATTTTGTTCTGATCAAGTTTGAAGGGTACGACAATATCAATGATGTAGAGCAGTACGTAAAGTCTGAATTGTTTTCAGATGATGAGGTTAAACCAAAATTAGCTGAAGGTGAATTTCTTTATAGTCAGATAATAGGTCTGGATGTGATTGATCCTGACCTAGGTAATATTGGTAAAGTTAAAGAAATTATTGAATTAGGCCCCAACGATGTTTGGGTTGTAAAGGGAACAAAATATAAAGAAGTTTTAGTTCCTTATATTGATGATGTTGTAAAAAAAGTGGATCTCGATAATCAAAGAATTGATGTTGAGATTCCGGATGGATTGATAGACTAATGGATATTACAATTTTAAGTATTTTTCCAAGAATGTTTCAGTCGCTGGATGAATCGTTGATTGGTAAGGCGCAAGAGAAAGACTTGGTCAATATTGACGTAGTTGATTTCCGTGATTTCACTACTGATAAACAAAATCACGTTGATGATGCACCATATGGTGGGGGAGCAGGGATGTTACTTCAAGCACAACCGATCTATGATGCTATGGACTACGTTGAAAAACAAAAACCTGGTAAGAAACGTGTTGTTTTGTTAGATCCAGCGGGTAAAACATTTGATACAAAGATGGCTCGTGATTTTGCTAAAGAAGACCAGCTGGTTTTTATTTGTGGACATTATGAAGGATTTGACGAGAGAATCAAAGACTTAGTAACGGATGAAGTTTCTATTGGCGATTATATTTTGACTGGTGGAGAACTTCCCACAATGAGTATGATCGATGCAACATTAAGATTTGTACCCGGTGTGCTAGGTAATTCGGTATCGGCTGAAGATGAGTCTTTTTCAAACGGATTATTGGAATATCCTCAGTATTCACGCCCTGCCGATTTCCGTGGCAAAAAAGTGCCAGATGTGTTAACTAGCGGTAACCACGAGAAAATCCGCGTATGGCGCTTAAAACAAGCTCTTAAGAAGACATTAGAGCGTCGTCCGGATTTATTAGAGACGGTCGCTTTGTCAGATGAAGAGAAAAAATTATTACGAGAAATAAAATCAAAAAAATAGTTTACACTGAAATATAAATAATGTATCATTGTAAGAGTGTTTGAACACATATTAACGATATTCCGCTGTGCACCATTGAGGATGTATAAGAGTGTCGAATAGGGAGAAATTTTTTATGAATAAGTTAATTCAAGATATTACATCAGAACAATTACGTTCAGATATTCCTGACTTCCGTCCTGGTGACACAGTTCGTGTCCATGCCAAGGTTGTTGAAGGTTCACGTGAACGTATCCAATTGTTCGAAGGTGTTGTAATTAAGAGACACGGTGCAGGAATCAGTGCTACATACACTGTTCGTAAGATCAGTAGTGGTGTTGGTGTTGAAAGAACATTCCCACTAAACACACCTCGTGTTGAAAAGATTGAAGTTATCAGACATGGTCGTGTACGTCGTAGTAAGCTATATTACCTACGTGATCGTAAAGGTAAGGCTGCACGTATTAAAGAACGTCGTCGCGATATCTAATATTGCAATCAAAAGATGCCCTCGAGGCATCTTTTTTTTACAAAAAAAGTTCTAAGCAAAGATGATCATCTTTACTTAGAACTAATTTAAGGTTGTGTTGATTAAAATATTTGTGAACGATATAGTCCAACGACTTTTCCAAGAATTTCAACATTATTGAGAATTATTGGATCCATAGTATCGTTCTCTGGTTGTAAACGATAGTGACCATTTTCACTGTAGAATCGTTTGCAGGTAGCTTCAATGTCTTCAGTCATAGCAATGACTATTTCGCCGTTATTAGCTGTATTTTGTTCGTGGACGATTACTTGATCACCATCGAATATTCCAGCGTTTATCATACTTTCACCATGAATATCCAGCATGAACAATTCACCAGAATCACGGTTTAAGTCAGGTGGAATGGGGAAATATCCTTCAGGATTACGTTCAGCTGTAATTGGTTGACCAGCAGCAACGGCACCTAAAATAGGAATTTGTTTAGATTTGACCCCAATGGAATTTAAACCGGCGACTGTAAGTTCAATTGCACGTGGCTTAGTTGGATCACGTTGTAAATAGCCTTTCTTTTCAAGTCTAGAAAGATGACCATGAACAGTTGATGTGGAAGAGAGATCTACTGCTTCGCAAATCTCTCTGACTGTTGGTGGGTATCCATGATCATCTAAATAATCATGAATACATTGTAAAATTTGGGATTGTTTAGAGCCCTCAGCTTTTGACATTAGAACACCTCATTGTTAGTATCTTATTTAGATTGTATCAGAATGGTGATATAAATTCAAACAAGTGTTCGGTATGTATTTAGGAGATAATATAGAATGAAAGAACAAGAAGAACTCATTGCCAAGATCAACGAATTGGCACACAAATCAAAGAATGGTGGTTTGACACACGAAGAAGAGGAACAACAAGCAAGTCTTCGTAGAAAATACTTAGAGAACTTTCGTGCAAGTTTTAGATCTCAAATCGAAATGATGAGAGTCTATGACAAAGAAGGCAAGGAAGTTACACCTAATAAAGTAAAAGAAATTCAACGTAAAAAAGGATTACGTGACGATTAGTCTTTTAATTATATTAATTCTTTTGTATCATTATAAGATGTACGGAAAGGGTGAGAACAAGATATGGGAATAACAATCGCAGTTGGAATTTTAGCTTTACTAGTTGGATTGATTATTGGTTTCTTCGCTGCCAGATGGTACATGAAGAAATACTTCGAAGATAATCCACCAATTAGTCCTGAAATGATTAAACAAATGATGGCTCAAATGGGACAAAAGCCTTCACAAAAGAAGTTAAATCAATTGATGAGCTCAATGAAAGCACAACAAAAGAGAGAAAACAGCAAAAAGTAATTTTTTGTATGTTTAATTTAAATAGGTTGAATAAGATTATTAAATTAATCTTGTTCAACCTATTTTTTTTGTATTCATTAACGATTATCTAATAAACTACGAACTATAATTATTATTAATATTTAATATTTTCTTTTTTAAAGCGAATTCACGAATGATTATTAAAATTATAGATAATAATGTACGTATTTAGCTTGAAAATTAAAATCATTGCTGATAAACTTTGATTACTAATTGGAAAGGGTAAACGAATAATGAAAGATGTTGCAATAATTATGGGTTCAATTTCAGATTTGAAAACAATGGAGAGAACCATTGAAACTCTTGAACAATTGGAAGTTAGTTACGACGTAAAGGTCATTTCGGCACATCGAATGCCACAGGAAATGCTTGACTTCGCGATAGGAGCCGCTGCCAATCATTACAAGGTTATCATTGCTGGTGCTGGTGGTGCCGCACATCTACCGGGAATGGTTGCTTCTTCAACAATTCTTCCGGTTATCGGTGTACCCGTTAAATCAAATGCACTAAGTGGAATGGATTCTTTGCTTTCCATCGTTCAAATGCCAAGTGGTGTACCGGTAGCAACCGTAGCGATCGGTGATGCAGGAGCCACTAATGCTGCAATTTTAGCTACTAAAATATGTGCATTGGAAAATAAGCAATATGCTATTAATTTGATTGATTACCAAAATCAAATGCATGACAAATCAGTAGAAAGTGGGAAAAATCTTGAATAAACAATTTCTCTCTGGTTCGACGATTGGAATAATCGGTGGAGGTCAGTTGGGACAAATGATGGCGTTCTCTGCTAAAGAAATGGGCTACAAAGTAATTATTTTGGATCCACAGGATAATTGTTCGGCAGCACAAGTGTCAGACGCACAGATAGTTGCAGAATACGATGATTTAGAAGCACTGATTGAATTATCCAAGAATGTTGATGTTTTGACGTATGAATTTGAAAATGTCGATGCTGAAACAATAAACGAAGTATCGAAGTATACGTATATACCTCAAGGAACAAAGGCATTGACTGTTACACAGAACCGAACCTTGGAAAAACAATTCCTTGAAGAAAATAATTTTCCAGTCGTTCCACATGCAATTGTAGATAATATGGAAGACTTCGAATCGGCTTCACTGAGGATCGGATTTCCATCTATTTTAAAAACTACTCGTGGCGGTTACGACGGAAAGGGACAGCTTCGTCTAAGTGATACTTTACAAACTGGAATTAGTGAGTTAGTTAGTTCTGGTGAATGCATGTTAGAAAAAACAATTGAATTGAAAATGGAAGTGTCAGTAGTTATTTCTCGTAACGGCTCAGGAGAAACAGCAGTTTTTCCAGTAATTGAAAATATTCATCGTGAAAATATCTTACATTTGAGTATTTGTCCAGCAAGAATCAATGATGAATTGAGTAATGAGATTCATCGAATTGCAGAAGGAATATCGGAAAAACTCGAACTAATTGGCACGATGTGTGTAGAATTTTTTATTTCTGAAAATAACGAGTTGTTTGTAAATGAAATTGCACCTCGACCACACAATTCTGGACATTTGACTATCGAGTCATGCAATATTTCACAGTTTAATGCACACATTCGCGGTGTATGTAATCTGCCCATGCCATCAATTGAACAGTTTAAGCCAGCAATAATGGTTAATTTATTAGGCCAACACTTAGAGAAAGCCCGCCAAGATGTTTTTAAACACAGTGATTGGAATTTTCACGACTATGGCAAGGATCAGATTAAACATAATCGAAAAATGGGACATATTACCATTTTGACGAATGATATTGAGACAACAGAAAAAGAAATTGAACAAAATCCAATTTGGGATGTTTAGGAGAGATTATGAATAACGAATTAATTTATTCAGGTAAAGCCAAAGACTTATTTAAAACTGAAAATGAAGACGAATTATTAGTTGTCTACAAAGATCAAGCGACAGCATTGAATGGTAAAAGAAAAGAAATTTTTCCTGGTAAAGGAACTCTCAATTGCCAAATTGCAACTTTAGTATTTGATTATTTAATCAAAAATGGCATTAAGACACATGTAATCAAAAATGTTTCAGATCACGAACAATTGATCAAAAAAACAGAAGTGATCCCACTGGAAGTAGTTTTGAGAAATAGAGTTTCTGGAAGTTTAGCTAGAAAGTTTGATCTTATTGAAGGTGAAACATTAGAAAAACCTATCATCGAATTTTATTTCAAGAGTGATAAATTGGACGATCCGTTCATCAACGATTCACAAGTATTAGCTTTAGGAATAGCAACTCAAGATGAGATTGATTATGTTAAGGATCAAGCTTTAGCAGTCAATAATTTATTGGTCAAATTTTTTGCAGATAAGAATCTTGATTTGATTGATTTTAAATTGGAATTTGGTCGTCTGAACGATGAAATAATTTTGGTTGACGAATTCTCACCAGATAATTGTCGATTATGGGATCAGACTAGCCACAATTCATTAGATAAAGATATTTTTAGACAAAAAAAGGGCGATCTAGTTGAAACTTATCAAAAAGTGCTGGATAGATTGACAGCTGAATAAGGAGATAATCATGGTTTTAGTAAAAGTATACGTAACTTTAAGGGATTCTGTAGTTGATGTTCAAGGTGAGGCAATTAAAGATGCCACTCACACTATGGGATATAAGAATGTAGCCGAAGTAAGAATGGGTAAGTACTTTGAAATCAAATTTGATGAAAACAACGATAATTTGACAACAGATGTTGATGAGATTTGTGATGGATTATTGGCTAACCCTAATATCGAAAGCTATCGATATGAAATTGTGGAGGAAGTTTAATGAAATTTGCTGTCATAGTTTTTCCAGGTTCCAATTGTGATATGGACCTGTATTACGCCATTAAAGATGGAATCAAACAAGAAGCAGATTTGGTCAGTTACAAGGAAGAGTCACTTGAGGGTTATGACGGAATATTGATTCCGGGAGGATTTTCCTACGGTGATTATTTGAGAAGTGGGGCTATTGCTAGCCATGCACCAATAATCAAAGAAGTAATTAGACTTGCTAAACAAGGCAAACCAGTTCTAGGTATTTGTAACGGATTCCAGATTTTAACTGAAATTGGATTATTACCAGGAACATTGACGAATAATCGTCAAAATCGCTTCATCTGTAAGCAAGTAGAGTTGTCCGTTGAAAATAACGAAACTTTATTTACTAATCATTACAGTTTGAAAGAAAAAATCGATATTCCAATAGCACATGGTGAAGGACGTTATTATTGTGACCCTGAGACATTGCAATCATTGAATGACAATGATCAAGTTATCTTTAGATATAGCGAGGACGTTAATGGCAGTGTCGATAAAATTGCTGGAATTACAAATAAGCAAAAAAATGTTTTAGGAATGATGCCACATCCTGAGAGAGCTCTAGAAGTAATTTTAGGTTCCGATGATGGTTTAAAACTATTTCAATCGATGTTAGAAACTCAAAAGAGCGAGGTGCAATAACAGTGAATGAACCAACACCTATCCAGATCAAAGAAGAAAAAATCTACCGAGCTTGGGGTTTGAGTGATAAAGAATTCAATCTTATCAGTGAGAAGATTTTGGGCAGATTACCTAACTATACCGAAGCAGGATTGTATTCAGTTATGTGGAGTGAACATTGCTCATACAAGAATTCTAAAAAGGTACTGCGCAAACTTCCAAATAATAGCGAGCGTGTTTTAGCTGGTCCTGGGGAAGATGCGGGAATTATCGATATTGGTGATAATCAAGCAGTAGTATTCAAAGCTGAAAGCCACAATCATCCTTCAGCGGTTGAACCATATCAAGGTGCGGCGACAGGTGTCGGTGGTATTATCAGAGATATTTTTTCCATGGGAGCTACTCCAATAGCATTGCTGAATAGCTTAAAATTTGGTCCAGTTGATAATGGTCAAACTAAGCACTTAGTAAAAGAAGTAGTTGCAGGTATTGGTGGTTATGGTAACTGTATTGGTATTCCTACTATTGGTGGAGAAATATCTTTTGAAAAATGTTACGAGAAAAATCCACTAGTCAATGCCATGTGTATTGGGTTATTGAATGATACGCAGTTTAAGCATGGTCAGGCCAGCGGAAGTGACAACTTGATCGTTTATGTTGGATCTACAACTGGTCGTGATGGTATTCATGGAGCAACCTTTGCATCTGATGAATTTTCAAACAAAAAACAAAAACAACGCTCTGCCGTTCAAGTTGGTAATCCATTCATAGAAAAATTGTTGATGGATGCTTGTGTGAAAATTATTCAAGAGCATTCTGAGTGGATATTAGGTGTTCAAGATATGGGGGCTGCCGGATTAGTATCATCGACAGCAGAGATGGCTTCTAAAGCTAACAGTGGTCTAGTATTGAACTTAGATAATGTTCCACAACGCGAGTCGGGAATGAGTGCATATGAAATGATGCTGTCCGAATCACAGGAAAGAATGGTTCTGTGTATTAAACCTGAGTTTGAAACAGATGTCTTGAACTTTTTCGATGAATATAACTTGGATGCTGTTGTAATTGGTAAAGTCACAACTGACAAACAATACAAAATTTATCATCAGGATCAGTTAGTAGTTGATATACCAGTTGATAGTCTAACTGAGGATGTACCTGAATATGATCATCAAGGAGTTAGACCTACAAGAATATCGGATGATAGAACTCAATTTGATCCAGAAATCGGATCACTTAAAGATACATGGTTGAGTATTCTGACAAGTCCGAACATTGCCTCAAAAGAGTATTTGTATGAAACATATGATTCTCAAGTTAAGAGTAATACCGTCGTAAAACCTGGTAGTGATGCAGGTGTGATTCGCATTCGAAATACAAGAAAAGCTATTGCATCGACGAATGATAGCAATTCAAAGTATGTTTACGTTGATCCTTACGTTGGTGGACAAATCACTGTTCTGGAAGCTGCTCGTAACATCGTTGCTACTGGAGGAATACCAGTTGGAATTACTGATTGTCTAAATTACGGTAATCCAGAAGATCCAGAAATCTTTTGGGAATTGGACCAAAGTGTTCAAGGAATTGCTGACGTATGCAATAAGCTAGGAGTTCCAGTTATTTCTGGAAATGTTTCGCTATATAACGAATATAACAAAGAGGCCATTTACCCTAGTCCAATGATTGGAATGGTGGGATTGATCGAAGATATTGATCATATAACTACTTCATCATTTAAAAATTCTGGAGATTTAATTTATTTATTAGGTGAAACTGGAAATGACTTCAACGGTTCTGAGATTCAAAACCAGTTATTAGGATTTGTTGAAGGTCGTTTGAACGAAATTGATTTAGATGTTGAACAAAAGAATCAAGAGATTATTTTGTCAGCAATAAGACGGGGATTACTAAAGAGCTGCCATGACTTATCAGAGGGTGGCCTAGCAACAGCTATTTCTGAATCAGCCTTTAAAAATGAATTAGGATTTAATATTCAAACAAAATTGACCACTAAGCAAATGTTTGCAGAAACACAATCTCGCTATCTAGTATCAATTGATAGTAAAGATAAAGAAGCACTAGAAAAATTATTTGAAGATAACTTTGAGTGTCTTGGATTTGTAACTAATGATTCAGTATTTTCTATCCGTACTTTGGATGACAGTGTAGATATTGAACTAAGTGAAGCCCTTGATAACTGGAAAGAGGCTATACCATGTTTAATGAAGTAAGCAGTTTAAATGAAGAATGTGGAGTTTTTGGTGTCTGGGGTGCTGAAAATGCAAATTATTTAACCTATTTAGGGTTACATAGTTTGCAACATAGAGGTCAAGAAGGTGCTGGAATAGTTACAAACGACAATGGCAAACTTCTGAGCTATCGAAACCTTGGATTACTATCTCAAGTTTTTGAAGATAAGAATAACTTATATTCTTTGACTGGCAATTCAGCTATTGGCCACGTTCGCTACTCAACCGCTGGTGAGAATCGAATCGAAAATGTTCAGCCGCTGCTATTTGACTTTACTGACGAGCAGTATGCGCTAGCGCACAATGGCAATTTAACGAATTCGATTACTCTAAAAAAAGAATTAGAAGCTAATGGTCATATTTTTAAATCAAGTTCTGATTCTGAGGTTTTGATGCATTTGATCAAGCTTTCTAAAAAAACAGAATTAGTTGAAAAAGTTAAAGAAGCTTTGAATAAAATTCAAGGTGGTTTTGCATATTTGTTGTTGAATAAAGATTCAATGATGGTTGCACTGGATAGTAATGGTTTCAGGCCATTATCAATCGGTCGACTAGAAAATGGATCATATGTTGTGGCAAGTGAGACTTGTGCTCTTGATGCGGTTAATGCCAAGTTTGTTCGTGATGTTCTTCCTGGCGAATTGATTACGATCAATGATCAAGGGATGAAAATTGATCATTGGACAAAAAATATTAAACCGGCATTCTGTTCTATGGAATTTGTTTATTTTGCTAGAGCAGATTCCAATTTATTAGGTATCAATGTTCATTCTGCTCGAAAGAGAATGGGTATCAATTTAGCTAAAGAACAACCTGTAGAAGGCGATATTGTCGTAGGTGTTCCAAATTCTTCATTGTCCGCAGCTAGCGGTTATGCTGAAGAAAGCAAATTGCCTTACGAAATGGGACTAATTAAGAATCAATATATGGGACGAGAATTTATTCAACCTACTCAAGAATTACGTGAGAAGAGTGTTCGCCAGAAATTAGCAGCTGTCAAAGGCGTTGTTGAAGGTAAGAGAGTAATTCTAGTCGATGATTCGATTGTTAGAGGAACGACATGTGGTTATATCGTCAGCATGTTACGAGATGCTGGAGCTAAAGAAGTTCATTTGAGAATTGCTTCACCTCAATTTAAGTATCCTTGTTTCTTTGGAATTGATATTCAAAAGAAAAGTGAGTTAATTGCTTCGCATAAGTCGATTGAAGAAATGAGACAAATTTTTGATGCTGATTCATTAGAATTTCTAAGTGAAGAAGGCTTAGTGGATGCTATCGGTCTTAACAAGGATGGTTCATTACCAGATTCAGGTTTAGATTTATCTTATTTCAATGGTCAGTATCCAGCTTATTTATATGATTATGCAGAAAAAGATTCTTAAAGGAGACCTATATGTCAAATCCCTATAAAGATGCAGGTGTTGATGTTGAATCTGGATATAAAATATCTAAATTCGTTAAACAGAACACTTCGGATAAATCCGCAAATATTGGAAACTTTGGCGGAATGTACGAGATACCAGAAGGATACAAACAGCCGGTCTTAATTTCTAGTAATGACGGTGTAGGTACAAAGCTTCTACTTACAGAAAATGGAAATCTAGATACAATTGGAATCGACTGCGTGGCAATGTGCGTGAATGATATTTTAGCTCAAGGAGCTAAACCATTATATTTTTTAGATTATATTTCAACAGGCAAAATCGATGACAAGGTGAAACATATTTTGTCTGGAGTAATTGAAGGCTGTGACCAAGCAGGAGCAGACCTAATTGGTGGTGAAACAGCAGAAATGCCAGATGTGTACGGAGAAAATAATTATGACATTGCCGGTTTTTCTGTGGGAATAGCGGAGAAAGATGCTATTTTACGCAAAGAAAATGTCAAAGATGGCGATGTATTGATTGGTATTTCTTCGAGTGGCTTACATTCAAATGGGTATTCATTGATTCGAAAGATATTTTTCAAGGATAATGACTTTAAGCTGGATTCTAAACTACCAGAACTCGGTGACAAAGAGCTTGGTGAAACTTTATTAACTCCTACAAAGATTTATGTTAAGGATGTTTTACCGTTATTATCTGATAAGTTAGTTCATGGCATTGCACACATAACTGGCGGCGGGTTTTACGAGAATGTGCCACGCATGTTTTCAAATGACTTGGCAGCACATATTGATGTTACTAGGTGGTCTAAGGATGAAATCTTCGATGTTGTTCAAAAGTATGGTAATTTGAAAAATGATGATATGTATCACGTGTTCAATATGGGATTAGGGATGATCCTTGCAGTTGATCCGGTTAATGAATCCAAAGTTTTGTCGATATTGAACCAAGGTAAGACTCATGCTTGGCCAGTCGGCAAAATTGTCAAGAGAAGAACAAATCCAGTTGAATTAATGGGGGTGTAATTACATGAAAGTAGCGATATTTGCTTCAGGTAATGGTACCAACTTTGATGCAATTGCTAATTCACAGGAATTAAAAGAGGCTGGATTAAAGATTGAAATCTTGGTTTGTGATCAACCAAATGCGCCGGTTATTTCAAAAGCTAAAGATCTTAAAATACCTGTATTCGTTAATGAATTGAAGAATTATCCAAGTAGAAAATTATATGAACAAAAAATTATTGAGAAACTTGCTTCCTATGACTTGGATTATATTTTTTTAGCCGGTTATATGAAAGTCGTTACAAGTGAATTATTGAACCGATATCCTAATAAGATCATTAATATTCATCCTTCACTACTTCCTAAGTTTTCAGGTTTGGATGCCATCCAACGTGCATTTGATTCTTCAGAAAAAGAAACTGGTGTAACTATTCATTATATCGATGAGGGTGTAGATACTGGTCCAGTAATTCGTCAGGAAAAAATTGCTATCTTACCAAGTGATTCGGTGGATTCCTTGGAAGAGAGAATTCATCAAAAAGAACATGAAATGTATATCAAAGTAATTCTTGATCTTATAAAAAAATGAAAGTAGGAACCGTAATTTTGAAAAGAGCGTTGATTAGTGTTTCAGATAAGACTGGTGTCGTAGAATTTGCAAAGAGTTTAGTAGAAAAAGATTTTGAAATTATTTCAACTGGTGGTACATATAAAAGACTTCAAGAAAATGAAGTGCCAGTCATTGAGATCGACGAAGTTACGGAATTTCCTGAAATTCTTGACGGTCGCGTTAAAACATTACACCCCAAAGTACATGCGGGATTACTTGCTAAACGTGATAATCCAGAACATATGGAAACATTACAAAAACTAAATATCGAAACGATTGATTTGGTTTGTGTAAACTTATATCCATTCAAAGAAACGATTTCTAAGCCAGATGTAACTCTTGATCAAGCAATTGAACAAATTGATATTGGTGGACCATCAATGATTCGTTCAGCTTCTAAAAATTACAAGAGTGTATATGTAGTAGTTGATCAGTTAGACTATGAATCTGTTTTGAATGATTTAGATACGCCTGATGATGTTGAATTTAGACAAAAATTAGCAGCCAAGGCATTCAGACATACTGCACAATATGACAGTATTATTGCAGGATACTTATCTAAGCGTAACGGCGAGGAATTTCCAGATGTAGAGACACTGTCTTATGATTTCCAACAATCATTGAGATATGGTGAAAATTCTCATCAAAAAGCAGCATTTTACAGAAGTTCATTACCAACAAAATACTCAATTGCTTCAGCAAAACAATTACATGGTAAAGAACTATCGTTTAATAACATCAAAGATGCTGACGCAGCCCTAAGAATCGTCGCTGACTTTGATCAACCGTGTGTTGCAGCATTAAAACATATGAATCCTTGTGGTGTTGGTGTTGATGACGAGTGTATTTATAAGGCATGGCAAAAAGCTTACAGTGCTGATAAGATTTCTATTTTTGGTGGAATCATTGCTTTCAATAGAGAGGTAACAGCAGAAGTTGCAGAGGAGTTACACAAGATTTTCTTAGAAATTGTAATTGCACCTAGCTTTACAGATGAAGCACTAGAAATACTTGAATCAAAGAAAAATATTCGCTTATTGACATTAGATTTTGATGAAGCTAAAAACGCAGATAAGTATGAATATATTTCTGTTATGGGCGGTTTATTAGTGCAAGAACGTGACAATGTGGTAGATGATGTCACTGACTTCGAAGTAGTGACTGAGAAGAAGCCAACAGAAGAAGAAATCAAAGCCTTACTATTTGGTCAAAAAGTTGTTAAGCATGTCAAAAGTAACGCAATTATAATTTCAACGACTGATAAGACACTGGGTGTAGGTGCTGGACAGATGAATAGAATCGGTTCAGTTAAGATAGCCATTGAACAAGAAGAAGCAAATGGTGAAAGTAATACACCGTTAGTTATGGCATCTGATGCGTTCTTTCCAATGGATGACTGTGTACAATATGCTGCAGAACATGGTGTAACAGCAATCATTCAACCTGGTGGCTCGATTCATGATCAGGATTCAATTGACATGGCAAATAAATATGGCATCTCCATGATCTGTACCGGCAGACGTCATTTTAGACATTAAGAGGTATTTTAATATGAAGATATTGGTAATTGGATCTGGTGCACGTGAACATGCTATCTGTGATGCGTTGTTATCTTCAGATAATAATAAAGTTTTCTGTGCACCGGGAAACGATGGGATGAAATTATCTGGGATAAAAACAGTGTCAATTACTGAGGATGACTTTGAAGGATTAGTAAATTTTGCAATCAAAGAAAATATAGCATTTACCGTTGTCGGTCCAGAAGAACCATTGGTCAATGGAATTGTTGATTTCTTTGAAGCACATGGCTTAAGGATTTTTGGACCTAACAAAAAAGCTGCTAAGATCGAGGGCTCTAAAGCATTTACTAAGTCATTATTGAAATTGGCCGGGGTTCCTACAGCACAATATTGTGAATTTAATGATCTTGATGTTGCCGAAAAATATATTAAGCGTCAATCTGAATATCCACTTGTGATCAAAGCTGATGGCTTGGCTGCAGGTAAAGGTGTTTATATCGTTAATGATCAAAAAGAGGCTTTAGCAGTTATATCTGAACTTTTGGCTAGTCATAAGTATCAAACTGAAAAAGTTGTTATTGAAGAATATCTTGACGGTGAAGAGTTTTCACTGATGGCGTTTGTTTATAACGGCAAATTCTATCCAATGCCAGCCGCACAAGATTATAAAAAATTGAATAATAGCGATAAAGGCCCTAATACTGGTGGAATGGGAGCAGTTTGTCCTGTAAATAATATCTCTGAATCAACATATAAATTTGCAGTTGATAAAGTACTAAAACCGTTCGTTGATATTTTAGTTGAAGAGAAGATAAAGTATACCGGTGTCCTCTATGCTGGTTTGATATTGACTGACAAAGGCATAAAGGTGATCGAATTCAACGTCAGATTTGGTGATCCCGAGACTGAGGTTGTTTTACCTAGATTAAAGACTAATCTATCTAGTGTTATCTTGGCGATTTTGAATGACGAGAATCCCGAGATACATTGGGATGATTCAGGCATTGACTTAGGAGTATTTGTTTCCAGTCAAGGCTATCCAGAAAATCCTACCAAGGGTGCGGATTTAGGTTCAATAGAGTATTTTGATTTATTAGATTGCAAAGTGAATTACGCAAGTGTTGTGAATAAGAACAACTCACTTTTCACTAATGGTGGTCGGTTGTTCTTGATACGAACACATGCCGATAATCTGAAAGATGCTCAAGCGGATATTTATGATGATTTGAAAAAATTAAAGCAAGATAATATTTTTTATCGAACAGATATTGGAAATAATTCTATTTAAAAAAGACCGATTATTGTGAATAATTAAACTCACAATGATCGGTCTTTTTGTAATATACTTTATAACGTTATTTATTTTTAACTGGTGGAATGTACTTAAACTCGGGATTGATCTTTTTGTCTAATTTGTTCCAGGCTAATTCCATATCTTCATTAACTTGTTTGGTCTGTTCTTCATCTAGTTTTGCCTTAAAATCAAAATCGATTTCAGGTCCAACACCAATAGTTATTTTTTGATGTTTCAAAAGTCCAGAGAACTTTAATGGTCCTTGATATACGAAGGGAACGAGTGGTGCTTTAGACATTTTTGCAATCAAAGACGCTCCACCTTTTAAGTCTTCAGAATAACGTGTTCCAGATGGAAACATTATCAAGACTTGACCTTTTTTCTTAAGTGCTTTTACGGGCGTCTTGATCACAGATGGTCCGGGATGCTTTCGGTCTACAGGAAAGGCATGCGCATGAACGAGAATATACCTTAGAATTGGATTTTTAAATAATTCTATTTTTGCCATGAATGTTGCTTCGCGGGGTGCAATAACTAGTGCAAAGAAAATTGGTTCCCACCAAGTTCTATGTGGAGCCACGATTATAAATGGCTTATCGGGTAAGTTTTCTTTACCTTCAATTTCATATCTGCCGTTAAGTAAAAAGACAATGCCTCTCGCAACCACACGGATGAATTTATAAAACATTTAGTATCATTCTCCCTAAAATAAATTTTACTTTAATAAAATACCACAAAGTAGGTGCTCTATGTCCAATCTTTCGCAAGACGAAATTTCTAACAGTGGAATAAAGATCTTCCAAAATAAAGACCTTTATTCATTCAATCTAGATACTATTTTACTTTATAATTTTGCAAAAACCTCAAAAAAAGGAAATATAGTTGATTTATGTGCCGGTAATGGCGCAATTGGTTTAAGTTTAGCTGCCAAAACTAATTCAAAAATTTATTTGGTAGAACTGCAGAAAGTATTGGCAGATCTTGCTCAAAAGAGTATCGAAGAAAATAATTTGAATGATCAAGTTAAGGTCATTAATACTGACATAAAAGATATACAGAAATATTTGAAACACGATTCTATCGATATGATAGTTTGTAATCCACCATATTTTACATCGAAAGAACATACTCAAACAAAAGAAAATCCAGTTTTGGCCATTGCTAGACATGAAATAAAAACGGATTTAAATAAAATTTTGTATACGATCAAAGTACTCTTAAAAGAAAATTCCCACGTGTACATGGTTTATCGACCGGATAGATTGAGTGAATTATTTGTTAAAATGGCTGATAATCGATTACAACCAAAAAAAGTTAGATTTGTACGCTCACATGCCGATGACAACGCTAATTTGGTATTGGTAGACGCGATAAAGACGGTTAAAGAGAGTTCACTCATAGTGCAGCCTGATCTTGTTATGTATGATGGTAATGAATTGAGTGCAGAAGGAAGAGAGATAATTGACGGACAGTAGAGATTATTTCGTATATATATTGCTGTGCGCAGACAGGACATTTTACATTGGTACCAGCAATGATGTATTAAAAAGAGTAGCAACTCATAATTCTGGTAAGGGAGCAAAGTACACCAAGACTCGAAGACCAGTTAAGTTGCTGTATCAGGAGAATTTGAATAGTAAGTCTAATGCTCTTAAACGAGAAATAGAATTGAAGAAGCTTACCCGTAAGAAAAAAGAAACTTTTTTACAGGATCACGGAATTAATTGGCGAGATTTCTTGATTTCATAAAAAAATTCCATTATAATATTTTCTTGTATTGAATACACACACCTAACGATTCAGTTGTTGGTGCGCAATTGCGTGTCAACTGAACACGACTTAGGTGGAGGTAAAAACCAGGAGGAATTTTTTATGTCAGTTATTTCTATGAAACAACTACTTGAAGCCGGTGTACATTTTGGACACCAAACAAGACGTTGGAACCCTAAGATGAAGCCATTTATCTTTACACAAAGAAATGGTATTTACATCATTGATTTACAAAAAACAGTTCGTATGATCGACGATGCCTACAACTATATGAAGGCTGTTGCCGGTGATGACGGTATCTTCTTATTCGTTGGTACAAAGAAACAAGCACAAGATGCTATTGAAGAAGAAGCTACACGTGCTGGTCAATACTACGTTAACCATCGTTGGTTAGGTGGTACTTTGACTAACTGGAACACAATCCAAAAACGTATTAAGAGATTAAAGGATATTAAAGCAATGGCTGAAGACGGTACTTTCGAACGTCTTCCTAAGAAAGAAGTTGCTTTACTTACAAAACAACAAGCTAAGTTAGAGAAGTTCCTTGGTGGTATCGAAGATATGCCAAGAATCCCTGATGTTATGTTTATCGTTGACCCTCATAAGGAAAACATTGCTGTTAACGAAGCTAAGAAACTTAACATTCCTATCGTAGCTATGGTTGATACAAATACTGATCCTGATGACATCGATGTTATCATCCCATCAAACGATGATGCTATCCGTGCCGTTCGCCTAATTGTTTCTAAGATGGCTGATGCTATCGTTGAAGGTAAACAAGGTGAAGAATCAGTATCTACTGATGATTTTGCTAAGAATGATGACGCTGCATCAGATGACAAGTCAATCGAAGATGTTGCTGAATCAGATGATAATGGTAACGCAGAAAAATAAAAAGATAATAGTTATAAATAGAGTCATCTGAGCAAGATGGCTTTATTTATACGACTGGAGGATATTCATGGCTAAAATTACTGCTGCTCAAGTTAAAGAATTACGTGATAAGACAAGCGTTGGTATGATGGATGCTAAAAAGGCATTGGTTGCTGCTGATGGTGATATGCAAAAAGCTATTGACGAACTTCGTGAAAAGGGTATTGCTAAGGCTGCCAAGAAGAACGACCGTATTGCTGCTGAAGGTCTAGCAGAAATCGTTATTTCTGGTAACAAAGCTGCTATCTACGAAGTAAACTCAGAAACTGACTTTGTTTCATCAAATGATAAGTTCAAGGATCTTGTTGCTAAGATCGGTAAAGCTCTTGTTGAAGGTGAACCAAAGACAATGGAAGAAGCACTTGCTCTTAAAGTTGGCGACGAAACAATCAATGATGCTATCACTGGTTTGACAGCTGTTATTGGTGAAAAAATCACTTTGAGACGTTTCCGAGTTGTTGAAAAGAGTGATTCACAAGTATTCGGTTCATATCTACATAACGGTGGATTGATTGCTGCTCTTACAGTTCTTAACGGATCTGATGAAGAAGTTGCTAAAGACGTTGCTATGCACGTTGCTGCTATCAACCCAACATACTTGAACCGTGATGCAGTACCTGCTGATGTTTTGGAACATGAAAAGAAAGTGTTCACAGAAGAAACAAAAGCTGAAGGTAAGCCTGAAAAGATCATTCCAAGAATCGTTGAAGGCCGTCTAAACAAGTACTTGTCAGAAATTAGTTTGGCTGATCAAGAATTTGTTAAGGATTCAGATATGACTGTTCAACAATATGTTGAATCAAAGAAGAGCTCACTAGTATCTTACGTTCGTTTTGAAGTCGGTGAAGGTATCGAAAAAGCTCAAGATAACTTTGTTGACGAAGTTATGAACCAAATTAAATAATTAATTTTTAAAAATTATAGAGGGGATCGCTTAATTCTTATGAATTAAACGATCTTTTCTTGTATATAAGGTGCAATTCGGTCAATTTTTACGTAAAATTGGTTATTAATACAATCTACTGTAATCGATTATGTTAAAATGTTTAGTAGCAAAATTAAAGGAGAGTACTTATGCCTGATATCAAGTATAAAAGAATTATATTAAAAGTTTCCGGTGAAGCTTTAGCTGGGGAAAAGGGATTTGGAATCAACCCTCCAGTAATCAAGAAAATTGCTGAACAAATTAAAAGTGTTCATGAGCTAGGTGTCCAAGTTGCTATCGTTTGTGGTGGTGGTAACATTTGGCGTGGTGAAACTGGTGCTGAAATGGGAATGGATCGTGCCCAAGCAGACTACATGGGTATGATGGCCACTGTGATGAATGGCTTGGCCTTACAAGACGGTTTGGAGCAATTGGATGTTCCTACACGTGTTCAAACTTCAATCGAAATGAGACAAGTCGCAGAGCCATATATTAGAAGAAAGGCTGTTCGTCATCTTGAAAAAGGACGTGTAGTTATTTTTGCTGGTGGTACTGGTAATCCATACTTCTCAACAGATACTACTTCTGTTCTACGTGCAGCTGAAATTGAAGCTGACGTTATCTTAATGGCTAAGAATAATGTTGATGGTGTTTATTCAGCTGATCCTAAAAAGGATCCAAATGCTAAGAAGTATGATGAGTTGTCACAACTTGATATTATTAACAAGAATTTAGGTGTAATGGACTCAACTGCTTCATCATTATCAATGGATAACAATATTCCATTAATAGTGTTCAATTTAAATGAGCCAGAAAATATTAAAAAGGTTGTTCAAGGTGAAAACATTGGAACAATCATAAAGGGTGGTAGTAATGACTGAAAACAGTGCAGTTTCAAAAGCTAAAGAGAACATGAACAAATCTATTGAAGTATTGAGAAAAGAATTAGCTAATATCCGTGCTGGTAAAGCTAATGCATCTATTCTTAATAACGTTAAGGTAGAATACTACGGAACACTTGTACCTTTGAACCAAGTTGCTTCAATCAACATTCCAGAGGCTCGTGTATTATTGATTTCACCATATGACAAATCAGCTTTGGATGCTATTGAGCATGCAATCAATTCTTCAGATCTTGGCTTGAACCCTGCTAATGATGGTGACGTTATTAGATTAGTTATTCCTCAATTGACTGGTGAACGCCGTAAGGAAATCGCTAAGCAAGTTGGTAAGGAAGCTGAAGAAACACGTATTGCTGTTCGTAACGTAAGACGTGATGCAATGGACGATATTAAGAAACAAGAGAAGAACAGCGATATTACAGAAGACGACTTACATGATTTAGAAAATCAAATTCAAAAAGTAACTGACAAAGCAGTAGCTGACATTAATCAAATTGCTGCAGACAAAGAAAAGGAAATCACTGAAGGGTAACCTTCGGAGTGATGGTTTATGACAGAGATTAATAGTAGTGAATTAAGTTCTGAATTAAGAGTTCCAGAGCATATAGCTATCATTATGGATGGTAATGGTAGATGGGCTAAGCGCAGTGGTCAACCTCGTATTGCGGGTCATAAAGAAGGCATGAACAATGTCAAAAGAATTGCCACTGCAGCTAGTCATATGGGCGTTAAGGTCTTGAGCCTTTACGCCTTTTCTACGGAAAACTGGAGTAGACCAAGTAAAGAAGTCAGCTTTTTGATGCGTCTACCTGTAGATTTCTTTGGAACATTTATGCCAGACTTAATTAAAGAGAACATTAAAGTCTTAGTTACCGGATTTACTGAGCATTTGCCAGAAAAAACAAAAAAAGTTGTTTTTAAAGCTATGGAAGATACAAAAGACAATACTGGTATGGTCTTGAACTTTGCATTCAACTATGGTGGCCGTGCAGAAATTGTTAATGCGGCAAAAAATTTGGCAAAAGAAGCAGTTAATGGTTCAATTAGTCCAGATGACATTGATGATAAATTATTTGCGGATCAGCTATTAACTAGTCCTTTGGGAAGTTTAGCTGATCCTGATTTGTTGATCAGAACTAGTGGTGAAGAGAGAATCTCTAATTTCTTATTATGGCAATTGGCATATTCAGAAATGGTTTTTGACAAGACATACTGGCCTGATTTTACAAAAGATAATTTGGTTGAGGATATTAAGATTTTTAATGATCGAGATCGTCGATTTGGCGCTATTTAATTTGGGGGAAGATTATGAGACAACGTGTAATTACAGCTGTTATTGCCTTAGCAATCTTCATTCCAATTCTACTTGCAGGTGGAATTTGGCTTGAAGTTGCAGCAGCAGCACTAGCAGTAGTAGGTATATTTGAGATTTATATTATGCGAAAACGAATCATTGTTTCAATTGATTTTGTGATCACACTATTAGGAACATTAGCAATTGCTGTCCCGTTGAACTTTTATAAGGGATGGTTACCCGATAGCTTCACACGCTTAGATGTATTTTATGTTTTTGCGGTTTTGCTATTGATAATTACGGTTCTGACTAAGAACAAGTTTAATTTTGAAGATGTTGGTGTTTCTGTAGTTTCGATGATTTATATTGGAACTGGATTCCATTATCTTGCTTCAGTACGAAACTCTAGTGGCGGCCTAGGATTATTGATGTTTGCATTGATCGTTGTTTGGTCAACTGATATTTTTGCATATACTTTTGGACGCAAGATCGGTAAGCATAAGTTATGGCCGGCTATTAGTCCTAACAAGACGTGGGAAGGAACAATTGGTGGAATAGTTTCTGCACTAGTCCTTTCTGGTATTTACATGTATTTTGTACCACAACAATATTCAATGACATCAATGTTATTGATTGCATTTGTTCTTTCAGTATTCGGACAAATGGGAGATTTAATTGAATCTGCATATAAGAGATATTACAAAGTAAAGGATTCTGGAAATATTTTACCTGGTCATGGTGGAATATTAGACAGATTTGACAGTATGCTTATTGTCTTACCTTTGTTACACATTTTTGGCCTAGTATAGGCGATTCGTGGAGGTTAAAATGACCGCGATAATTACATTTATTATTGTTTTTGGAATTTTGGTAATCGTTCATGAATTTGGACATTACTACGCAGCGAAGAAGTCAGGAATCCTAGTCCGTGAATTTTCTGTCGGAATGGGTCCAAAACTATTCGCATATCGAAAAAATAGTACTACATATACACTGAGACTATTGCCACTAGGTGGTTATGTCAGAATGGCCGGAGCACAAGAAGACGATTCTGAAATACAACCTGGGACTATGGCCTCTTTAGTCTTGAATGATGAACAAAAAGTTAGGAAAATCATTACTTCTAGTAAAGTATATGATCCAAATGGTATACCAGTTCAAATTTCTAAAGCTGATTTAGTTGATGCATTAACGATCGAAGGATACGAAAATGGTGACGAAACAGCTATTAAGACTTATTCAGTAGATCATGATGCTACGATTGTTGAAGAAGATGGAACTGAAGTACAGATTGCTCCGCGAGACGTGCAACTGCAATCTGTTTCAGTTTGGAAGCGAATGATCACTAATTTTGCTGGTCCATTTAATAATTTCATCTTGGCAATCGTTTGTGCAATTATTGCCGCCTTCATGATGAACGGTGTTGTACAAAATACTAATCAACTGGGTGAGATTCAGAGTGGAAGTGTTGCAGCCAAAGCTGGATTAAAGGCTAATGACAAGATACTTGCCGTTAATGGTCATAAGACTAATGATTGGAATACTTTGTCATTGAATATTCAAAAATATCCTGGCAAGAAAACTGATTTCAAGGTTAAATCTGGTAATAAAGTTTCTAACATCACATTAACTCCGAAAACAATTAAATCATCGGGTCAAAAATATGGTCAGATAGGCATTATGCCAGTTCGTGATTATAGTTTTGCGGCTAAAATTAAATATGGATTCACATACAGTTGGCAAACCACCGTACAAATACTTCATGTATTAGGCAAGATGGTAACTGGTGGATTCAGCATTAATCAACTATCTGGACCAGTTGGTATTTATTCGATGACATCGCAAGTGTCATCACAAGGAATTTTGAGTATTATTTTATTCATGTCAATGTTGTCAATGAATTTGGGTATCGTTAATTTGATTCCAATTCCAGCACTTGATGGTGGTAAAATTTTACTTAATATCATTGAAGCTATTAGAAGAAAACCATTACCTGAAGAGTATGAGAATGTCATTACGTTGATTGGGGTCGGCATTTTAGTACTATTAATGGTTGCTGTAACTTGGAATGATATCCAACGCTTTTTCATAAAATAGGGGGATAAAAATTTGAAACAATCAAAACTGTATATTCCAACATTAAAGCAAACTCCATCTGATGCTGAGGCTATTAGTCATCAGTTGATGTTGAGAGCAGGTTATGTAAGACAAGTTTCTGCTGGTATTTACAGTTACTTACCACTTGCTTGGTCAGTAATTCGTAAAATCGAAGACATTATTCGCAAGGAAAATGACAAAATGGATGCTGCTGAAATGCGCATGCCTGCAATTATTCCTGCTGATTTATGGAAAGAGAGTGGCCGTTATGATACATACGGTCAAACCTTGTTCAAGGTCGATGATCGTCATGAAAGAGAGTTCATACTGGGACCAACTCATGAAGAAACATTTACTAGTGTTGTAAAAGAAAGTTTGAATAGTTATAAAAAACTTCCTCTAGTTTTATATCAAATGCAAATGAAATATCGTGATGAGGATCGTCCTCGTTATGGATTGTTACGTGGTAGAGAATTTGACATGTATGATGCTTATTCATTTACTGCTAATAAAGATCAACTAGATGTTATCTTCAATCAAATGGAACAAGCTTACCGTAATATCTTTGATATTTGTGGATTGAACTATCGTTCAATCATTGGTGATGCTGGTGCCATGGGTGGTACAGATTCTAAGGAATTCTCTGCAATCGCTGATATTGGTGAAGATACTATTGCATATTCAGACGAAAGTGATTATTCTGCTAATTTGGAGATGGCAGCAAGTAAGTTACCTGATAATCCTCAAGCAGAACACAAGACAGCTGAATTGGTTGATACACCAGATGTCCATACTATCGATACTTTAGCTTCATTGTTGAAAGTTGAACCTTCTACAATTATGAAGGCAGTTGCTTATATTGCTGATGAAAAGCCAGTATTGGTCATGATTCGCGGTGATTATGAAGTTAACGACGTTAAGTTGAAAAACTACTTAGGTGCAGACTTCTTAAGCGAGGCTACAGCTGACGAAGTTAAAGATGTGTTCAAGAGTGTTCCTGGATTCATTGGACCTAAGGGTATGTCTGACGATGTGCAAGTATTGTATGATAGTTCACTTGAAGGATTGACAAACTTTGTTGTTGGTCCTAATCAAGCTAACAAACATTATATTAATGCTAACTTTGAAGACATAACTGATGAAGAACCAACATTTAGAGATTTCCGTGTTATTAAGGAAGGCGAAATGTCACCTGATGGACATGGAACTATCAAGTTTACTCGTGGGATTGAAATTGGCCACATATTCAAGCTAGGTACTAAGTTCTCTAAAGCACTCGGTGCTAACTTCTTGGATGAAAATGGTAAATCAAATCCATTGATCATGGGTTGTTATGGAATTGGTATTTCTCGTCTCTTGTCAGCTATCATTGAGCAACATAATGATGAGAATGGAATTATTTGGCCAGTTGCATTAGCACCATATCAAATTCATGTTGTTCCAATTAAGTACAATAATGATGTTCAAGGAAAATTGAGTGATGAAATCGTAACAATGCTTCAAGATGAAGGATACGATGTCTTATTAGATGACCGTAAAGAACGTCCTGGTGTTAAGTTTGCTGATTCAGACTTAATGGGTATGCCTATCAGAATTACAGTTGGTAAAAAAGCTGCTGATAACATAGTTGAATTGAAGATCAGAAGTACTGGCGAAACAATTGAAGTAAGTAAAGATGAATTAGTAAATTCAGTAAAAATATTGCTTAAGAATCAGTAATGAGGCTTAAGCCTTTTTTTATTTTTTGAAGGGTAAGATATGTCTGATAATAATCAACTTTTTAAAATTTTAATTAAACAAATCAAATTGGATAATTTAGCAGAATCTGATGAACTATTTAATACAGCGCAGTTGGAGAAACTAGAGGTCCATAAAAAATCTCATCGTTGGACATTTCATTTCATGTTCGATGATGTCATTCCATTCAACGAATTCAAAGTTTTTGTACATTCATTGAATGATACCTTTGATGGAATTGCTACGATTGATTTTGATATCAATTCTAAGAACGAGCAGTTAAGTGAAAATAATATCCGTGACTATTGGAACTATGTTCTTGAGAACTGTGAGGAACGATCACCGGTCGTTTCACAGTTAATGAGTCAAAATCCACCAAAATTAGAAAATGGACAAGTCTTTTTGACTGTTTCTAATGGTTTCATTGCTGATTTTATGGATGGGAAATTGATTGGTAGCATTCAAGAAGCCTATTCATCATTAGGATTCCCTCCGTTTAAGATTAGGGTCGACGTTGATGAGGCTAAAGGTCAGGAAAAAGCTCAGGCACTGGAAGCGGCTAAGCAAAAAGAGACTAAGCATTTTCAAGACAAAGTCCAAGAAGTGGCTCAGAAAAAAGCTAAAAAACCTGCGGCTAACGTTTCTAAAGTTGGACGTAAGATCCCTGATGATTCTGAAATTATGCAGATGATCGATATTAATGAAGAAGATCGAAACAAAGTAGTTGAAGGTAATGTATTTGACATCGATGTGCGCAAATTAAAGTCGGGTAGATCATTGTTGATCTTGAAAGTTACTGATTATACTTCTTCATTTAGTATTAAGAAATTCTCAAACGGTGAAGATGACGAAGCCTTCTTTGAGAGCTTGAATAAAGGTTCATGGATCAGGGTTCGCGGTAATATTCAAGAAGATAATTTTTCACGTGAATTAGTTATTATGGCTAATGATATTAATGTGATCAAGCATTCCGAAAGACAGGATGAAGCTCCTGAAGACAACAAGCGTATCGAATTACATGCACATACTAATATGAGTCAGATGGATGCAATTCCTAGTGCGACTGCTTTGATCAAACGTGCTAGTGACTGGGGTCAGCCAGCAATTGCTATAACTGACCATCGTGCGTTGCAGGCGTTCCCAGAAGCTTATAGTGCGGGACAAAAGTACGGTGTGAAAATTGCTTACGGTGTTGAAGTTGATCTTGTAGATGAAGGAAATCCAATTGCATACAATTTGCGAGATGAAGAACTTAATCCGGCTGAATATGTGATCTTTGATGTGGAAACAACTGGTCTATCAGCTGTTTATGACAGCATTATCGAACTCGCTGCCACGAAGATGAAAGATGGCGAAGTGATCGATTCATTCGATGAATTCATTAATCCAGGCCATCCGCTATCAGAATTTACGACTAGTTTGACAAGTATTACCGATGACATGGTTAAGAATGCTCCTGATGAAGCGACAATAATTCAAAAATTTATCGATTTTGTTGGTGATGATATTCTAGCTGGACATAACGTTACTTTTGATATTGGTTTCATTAATTCTGCTTTAACTAGAATGGGACTTAATCGAGTATCTGTGCCAGTTATCGATACACTGGAAATGTCCAGAACACTCCATTCAGAATATCGTAATCACAAGTTGGATTCTTTGGCCAAACGTTACAATATTGTTTTGGAACACCACCATCGTGCTAATGCCGATGCGGAAACTACTGGATACTTGATGTATAAGTTGTTCGAAGAGATGGAAGACAAATTCCAAATTACAAATGTGTCGCAATTGAATGATCATGTTGGTGGGGAAGAAGCTTATAAACAAGCTCGTCCAAGTCATGCTATTTTGTTAGCACAGACTCAGGCTGGGTTGAAGAACTTATTTAAGATTGTTTCTTATTCAATGACTGAATATTATTATCGGACGGCAAGAGTTCCTAGAAGACTCTTGAACAAATACCGTGAAGGTATCCTAGTTGGTTCAGCATGTAAAGACGGTGAAGTCTTTAATACGATGATGCAAAAAGGTTACGATGATACTCGTGAAGTCGCTCAGTATTACGATTATCTTGAAGTGATGCCAAAACCTGTTTATCAACACTTGTTGGATGCAAAGTTGATCAAGGATGAAAAAGGTCTAGAAGAAATACTCAAGAATATCGTTAAACTTGGTAAAGAGATCAATAAACCAGTTGTTGCAACTGGGGATGTCCACTATTTGGATCCTCACGACAAGGTTTATCGTGAAATTGTAATTAAAGCGGTCAAGAGTAATATTTTGGCTCGTCAAACATTGCCTGATGTACAGTTCAGAACAACTAATGAAATGTTTGATGAGTTTGATTTCTTAGATGATGCAACCGAGCAAGAGATCATCGTTGATAATCCTAAAAAAATCATGGATCAGATCGACGAGATCTCACCAGTTAAGGACAAATTGTATACTCCTAAAATGGAGGGTGCTGAAGAAGAGATCCGCAGTCTGACTATGAACAAAGCTCATGAGTTATATGGCGAAAAACTTCCTGAAATTGTTCAAGAACGAATGGATAAGGAATTGAAGAGTATTATTGGAAATGGATTCTCAGTTATTTATTTGATTTCTCAACGATTGGTTTACAAGTCTAATAAAGATGGATACTTGGTTGGTTCCCGTGGTTCTGTTGGTTCTAGTTTCGTTGCCACAATGACTGGTATTACTGAGGTTAACCCATTGCCACCACATTATCGTTGCCCTAAATGTAAGTATTCAGAATTCTTTACCAAAGGTGAAGTTGGTTCTGGATTTGATTTACCTGATAAAAAGTGTCCTAAGTGTGGAACGGAACTCAAAAAAGATGGACAAGATATTCCGTTTGAAACATTCTTAGGTTTCAAGGGAGACAAGGTTCCTGATATTGATTTGAACTTCTCTGGTGACTACCAACCGGTAGCTCATAATTATACCAAGGTACTGTTTGGTGAAGATCACGTGTTCCGTGCCGGTACTATCGGTACTATTGCTGATAGAACGGCTTTTGGATACGTTAAGAATTATGAAGAGTTGACCGGACAACAATTGCGTAATGCTGAAGAAGAACGTTTGGCAATGGGATCAACTGGTGTAAAACGTACAACTGGTCAACATCCGGCTGGTATTATCGTTGTGCCGGATTATATGGATATTTTTGATTTCACGCCGATTCAATATCCAGCTGATGACCAAAATGCTGCTTGGAAGACGACCCATTTTGATTTTCATTCTATTCATGATAATATTTTGAAACTTGATATTCTGGGACATGATGATCCAACTATGATTCGTACACTTCAAGATTTGTCTGGTATCGATCCTTTGACTATTCCGGTTGACGATCCAGAAGTTATGGAATTGTTCCGTGGAACTGAATCACTCGGTGTCACACCAGAGCAGATCTTTTCGAAGACTGGTACATTAGGAGTTCCTGAGTTCGGTACCAGATTTGTTCGTGGAATGTTGGAGAAAACTCATCCGACAACCTTCGCTGAATTGTTACAAATTTCCGGTTTATCACATGGTACTGATGTGTGGTTAGGTAATGCTGAAGAATTGATCGATCAGGGCGTTGTTACTTTGAAGGAAGTTATTGGTTGTCGTGATAATATCATGATGGATTTGATCCACTGGGGTATGAAATCACAAACCGCTTTCCAAATTATGGAGCATGTTCGTAAGGGACGTGGTATTCCGGATGAGTGGCAACAAGATATGAAAGACGCCAATGTTCCTGATTGGTATATCAAATCTTGTTTGAAGATCAAGTATATGTTCCCTAAGGCCCATGCTACGGCATATATTTTGATGGCCTTGCGTATTGCTTACTTCAAAGTTCATTATCCGTTATACTATTACAGTGCTTACTTCTCAGTTCGTGCCGATGATTTCGACTTAGTTGCGATGACGACAGGTAAAGATGCTGTCAAAACCGCTATGAAAGAAATCAACGATAAAGGTATGGACGCATCTACAAAAGAGAAAAATTTACTAACAGTTCTAGAGCTTGCTAATGAGTGTCTAGAAAGAGGTTTCAAGATCAATATGGTTGACCTTGAAAAATCCGATGCATTTGAGTTCAAAATAGTCGATGATAAAACTTTACTGGCACCATTCAATGCCATTCCAGGCCTTGGTGATAACGTTGCTAAGCAGATTGTTGCAGCACGTGAAGAGCAGCCTTTCTTATCAAAGGAAGATTTGTCTACTCGTGGTAAGGTATCAAAAACTATCATTGAATACATGACTGAAAATCATGTTTTGGATGGGATGCCTGATGAAAATCAGCTCTCCCTCTTTTAACGTCAAGCGTTAGAGGTTGATTTAATTGTGAAACTATGTTAAATTACCTATTAGTTAATTATTGATTAATGAGTGAGCAGAAATGCTCACTCTTTTTATTGCCGATTACTTTGGAGGAGTATTTTTGAATACACAAATTGATGAATTAAAAGCCATCTTACAACCTATTTTGGAGAAACATGATTTCTTTCTTGTCGATCTAGAATTTGTTCATGAACGTGGAGACTGGTATTTACGAGTATATGCTGATAAGAAAGGTGGAATCAGTATTGATGATTGTGCCGTTATTAGTGAAGAGTATGGTGAGAAGCTTGATGAATTAGATCCGATCGAGCCTGCTTATTACTTGGAGGTTTCTTCACCTGGTGCAGAGCGTCCATTGGAAAACGACGAAAGCCTTCTAAACTATGAAGGTGCCTATGTTAATGTTTCACTGTACCAAAAGCAAGACGGTGACAAAGTTTTCGAAGGTACAATGACTGAAGTAACTGATACACAAATAACTTTAATAATAAAAGTGAAGAATCTTAAGAAAACAATTGTTATCCAACGAGATAAGATTGCTAAGATTCGACTCGCAATTGAATTCTAGAGAACGTTTAAGAACTCATTTAAGGAGAATAGCATGAGTAAAGAAATGGTTGACGCACTAGATGCGTTGGAAACTGAAAAAGGTATCAAAAAAGAATACGTTATTGAATCCCTAGAAGCCGCATTAGTAGCAGCCTATAAGCGTAATTACAATCAAGCTCAAAACGTTGAGGTTGAATTTGACGCAAAAAAGGGTAATATACATGTTTATGCAGTTAAAGAAGTAGTTGATGAAGTGGTTGATGACCGTTTGGAAGTATCACTTGAAGATGCTTTGAAGAAGAGCAAGGGTTATGAACTTGGCGATCATGTTCGTGAAGAAGTAACACCAAAGGACTTCGGAAGAATCGCTGCTCAAACAGCTAAGCAAGTAATTATGCAACGTGTTCGTGAAGCTGAACGTGATATCATTTATAATGAGTATAGCCAATACGAGCATGAAATCATTCAAGGTATCGTTGAACGTAGTGATAGTAGATTTGTATACATCAACTTTGGTAAGATTGAGGCAGTTATGTCGAAGTCTGATCAAATGCCAGGTGAAACTTATAATTCACGTGACAGAATCCGTGTTTATGTAACAAAGGTAGAAAATGCTACAAAGGGACCTCAAGTATTTGTATCTAGAACAGATCCAGGTTTGGTTAAGAGACTATTTGAACAAGAAGTTCCAGAAATATATGATGGAACTGTAGAAATTGTTTCAATCGCTCGTGAAGCTGGAGATAGAACTAAGATTGCTGTTAAGTCAGATAACCCTGATATTGACCCAGTTGGTACTTGTGTAGGACCAAAGGGATCGCGTGTTCAAGCTGTTGTTGATGAATTGAACGGCGAAAACATCGATGTTGTACCTTATGTTGATGACCCAACTGATTTCATTGCTAATGCTTTGAATCCTGCTGAAGTTATTGCTGTACAATTTGATGACACTGATAAGAAGCAATGTATCGTTATTGTTCCAGATTATCATTTGTCACTAGCAATTGGTAAGAAGGGTCAAAATGCAAGATTAGCTGCTAAATTAACAGGTTACAAGATTGATATCAAGCCTGAATCACAAGTTGAATTTGTTGACGATAACGATCAAGATGTAGATATTGATGATATCGATGAAAAACTAGATTCAGATTCAGATACTGATACTGACTCACAAGATTAAGGGGGTGATGGGTTTGGCAACGCGTAAGATACCCATGAGAAAAGATGTTCTGACTAATAAGATGTTCCCTAAAAGAGAATTGGTTAGAATTGTAAGAGACAAAGAAGGTACTATTTCCATTGACCCAACCGGTAAGAAATCTGGACGTGGTGCTTATGTAGGGCTAGATCCTGAAGCCGTTAAAGAAGCAAAGTCCAAAAAAACTTTGGAAAAAGTTTTTTCGCATGCAGTTCCAGATGATTTCTATGATGAATTATTCGATTTCGTAGATCATCAAAAAGCAAGAATGGATCTATTCGGTGATTTGGGTAAGAAACATTGAAAAATTCATTTTTAAATTTTTTAGGTATAGCTTTACGTGCCGGAAAAATGATTAGTGGTACAGAGTTAACCATGCAAGGAATTCGAAATAAAAGTGTTAAATTAGTAGTGATGGCAAGTGATTGTAGTGATCGGACAAAGAAGGATTTGACTAATAAGACAAATTCTTATGATGTAACTTTGATTGACAATTTCACCAGTCAAGAACTAAAAGATGCAATCGGTAAAAAGCGAAAAGTTATCGGTATTACGGATCTTGGAATTGCTAGAAGGTTAATTGAAATTATGGAAAATTAAGGAGAGTGATAGGATGGCCAAAAAACGAATTTATACTATTGCAAAAGAAAATAGTGTTGAAAATCAGGTTGTATTAGATGCCGCTGCCAAATTAGGTATCGATGTAAAGAATCACATGTCATCAGTCGATGAATCAAGTGAAAAGAAGATTGTAGGTAGTCTTAAGGGTAGTAAACCTGCTTCAAAACCAGCTCCAAAAGCTGCTGCTAAACCATCTTCAAACAATGCATCAAATAATGCTTCAAAAGAAAAAACAAGTGAAAATCATCAACAAAGTGGTGATCACAAGACTAAGATCAAAATTACTGCTGTAAGAAGAGACCCTAACAAGAATAAGGGACACTTTGACCGTAACCGTAACAATAATGGCAACGGAAACAGTAATTATCGTGGAAATAATAACAATAATCATAATGGTAACCGTAATAATTCTTCTAATCTAAATAATAGAAGTAATAATAATAACGGTAATCATAATGCTAATAATGGGAATAACCGTCCAAATGACAACAGAAATCATTCGAACAACCGTAATAACTCCCAAAACCGTGACCGTCGTAACAATGGCAGTGTTAGACGTGATCGTCCACAAACACAACAAGCACCAAGACCTAGACAAAGTGCTGGTAACAAGTATCTAGAACAATTTAAGACAAATATCCAAGAAGCAAGTCGTTCAACTAACCGTCCTAGAACTAACAACCATAATAACCGCAATGGTAATAATGCCAGTCGTACAAACGATAACCGTAATAACAACCATAACAACAATGGTAATCGTAATAGCAATAACAACAACCGTCCTAACAACAATCGTTTCAATAACAACAATAGCAATAACAGAAACAATAATAGTAGTAACAATAACAACAGAAGACCAGTTGCTTCAAACAACAAGCCAAAGGAAACTTCAAAGGTAAATGTATCACCAGCAAGTATTGAAGTTCCAAAACCTGAATATAAGAAGAGTAAGCCAACTAATAACAACCGTGACTTTGGTCACAGACAAAACTTGGCTAACCCATTTGGTTCTCGTAAGAAGAAGAAGGAACGTAAGAGACAACAACGTCAAAGAACTGAACCTAAGAAGCCAATGCCACAAAGAAAAGATCGTCCATTGCCAGAAACACTTACATATACAGTTGGTATGAACGCTCAAGATATTGGTAAGTTAATTCACCGTGAACCAGCTGAAATTGTTAAGAAGCTATTCATGCTTGGTATTATGATCAACCAAAACCAATCATTGGATAAAGATGCAATTGAATTGTTGGCAACTGATTACGGAATTAATGCTGAAGAAAAAGTTCAAGAAGATATTGCTGATATCGATCAATACTTCGATGCAGAGACAACAAATACAGAGAACTTAGTACCTCGTCCTCCAGTTGTTACTATCATGGGTCACGTTGACCATGGTAAGACAACATTGTTGGATCACTTGAGACATACACACGTTACAGCTGGTGAAGCTGGTGGTATCACTCAACATATCGGTGCTTATCAAGTAAGATTAAAGGATCGTTTGATCACATTCCTTGATACCCCAGGACATGCTGCCTTCACTAATATGCGTGCTCGTGGTGCTGATATTACTGATATTGTTATTCTAGTTGTAGCTGCAGATGATGGTGTTATGCCACAGACAATTGAAGCTATCAACCATGCTAAGGCTGCTAATGATCCAATCATCGTTGCAGTTAACAAGATCGATAAACCAGGTGCAAATCCACAACACGTTATTGAACAATTGATGGAATATGACCTTGTTCCTGAAGATTATGGTGGGGATACTATCTTTGTTAATATTTCTGCCAAAGTCGGAACAAATATCGATCAATTACTAGAAATGGTACTTCTACAAGCTGATGTGATGGAATTGAAAGCAAATCCTGACCAAAAAGCCGTTGGTACTGTTATTGAAGCTAAACTTGATAAGGGTCGTGGACCAGTTGCATCACTATTGGTACAACAAGGTACACTTCACGTTGGAGATCCAATCGTTGTTGGTAATACGTATGGTCGTGTTAGAACAATGACTAACTACAACGGTAAAGAAATCAAGAAAGCTACACCTTCTCAACCAGTTGAGGTTACTGGTTTGAATGATGTTCCTGAATCAGCTGATAAGTTTGTTGTCTTCGATGATGAGAAGACAGCTCGTGCAGCTGGTGAAGAGCGTGCAAGTCGTGCTCTTCAAATTGAACGTAAGAAGACTAACCCTGTTACACTAGATAACTTGTTTGAAACAATGAAAGAAGGAGAACTTAAGACTGTTGATGTTATCATCAAAGCCGATGTTCAAGGTTCTGCTGAAGCCATTGCCGGAAGTTTGAAGAAGATCGAAGTTGAAGGTGTTCGTGTAAACATTATTCATAAAGCCGTTGGTGCCATTACTGAAAGTGATGTTAACTTAGCTGCAGCAAGTAATGCAATTATCATCGGATTCAATGTTCGTCCAACAGCTCAAGCTCGTGTTCAAGCTAAGGAAGAAAACGTAGATATTCGTCTACATAGAGTTATCTATAAGGCTATTGATGAAATCGAAGCTGCCATGAAGGGTATGCTAGAACCGGTTTACGAAGAAAAAGTTACAGGTAACTTAACTGTTCGTGAAACATATAATGTTTCTAAGATCGGTACAATTGCCGGATGTATCGTAAATAGTGGTAGCATCACTCGTGAAAGTGGAGTTCGTTTAATTAGAGATGGTATTGTTGTCTATGAAGGTAAACTTGCTTCACTTAAACGTTTCAAGGACGACGTCAAAGAAGTTAAGTCAGGATTCGAATGTGGTATCACAATCGAAAACTACAATGACATCAAGATTGGCGACGAAATTGAAGCCTATGTGATGGAAGAAGTTCCAGTCAAATAGGAGATGATAATATGGTAAAACATCGAATCGGTCGTGTAGAACAAGAGATTCAAAAAGAAGTAAATGACATTCTATTAAAACGTGTTCGTGATCCTCGTGTACAAGGCGTAACAGTTACTGGAGTCGAAATGACAGGTGACTTGCAATCCGCTACTATTTATTACAGTATCTTGTCTGAAAAAGATGCAGATATTGAGAATACTCAAGCAGGATTGGATAAAGCCAAGGGATTAATTCGTAAAGAGTTAGCTCCAAGACTGACACTGTACAAGATTCCGGAATTGGAATTCAAACAAGATAAATCCATTCAATATGGTGAAAAAATTGATCGTTTGATCGCTAAAATGCACCAAGACGAAGCTAATAAATAGAATTAAAGATTCAACAATTTACATTGTTGGGTCTTTTTTTTGTAAGTAACTTAAAAAAATGAATGTTATTGTATAAGATTACTAGTAAAATAGTCATTGATATGTTTAAGTAAATAATTTTATCGAATCGGGAGATAGCAATGAACGGAGTAATTCCCCTAAATAAAGAAATTGGAATGACAAGTTCTGATTATGTTTATAAATTAAGAAAAATTTTGCACACAAAAAAAATTGGTCATACAGGTACTCTAGATCCATTAGTTGATGGAGTATTACCAATTTGTGTTGGCCAGGCAACTAAGTTAGTAAATCGCTTAACAGGTTCACCTAAAGAATACGAAGGTGAGATAACTCTAGGCAGATCAACAACTACTGAAGACCGTGAAGGTGAGACTGTAAAGGAAGTAAAGCTGGATCAAGCCTTTACTAAGGAAGAATTGAATGCTAACTTCCAAAAAATGATAGGTGATTTGACTCAAATTCCGCCAATGTTCTCAGCTGTTCGGGTTAATGGAAAGAAATTATACGAATATGCTCGAGCTGGGATAGAAGTAGAGCGACCAGAACGTCATATTCATATTTATGATTTTTATATGTTGGACGAACCCGAGTTTGACTCGGAAACAGGAACACAAAAATTACGATTCCACGTTAAATGTTCCAAAGGTACTTACGTTAGAACCTTGGCCGTCGAATACGGTGATTTACTTGGCGTACCGTCATTTATGTCCAAGCTGACGAGAACAGAAAGTGCTGGATTCAATATCGATGAAACATACAAATTGGCTGATATTGAGCGTATGATGTCAGAAGGAAATCATGATTTCTTGCGGAGCACTGATGATGTATTATCCGATATGCAGGCACATGAATTGACTGATGAGGAGTGGGAGGTCCGTGTACTGCATGGCGGATTCTTGGATTTATCAGGTTATGACAAGTCCAATCTGATGCGTGTTACTCGCAATCATGTAACTAAAGCAATTTATAAATACAATGATGAGCGTCAATTGTGGATTCCAGAAACTATGTTATTAAATAATGATTAAGGGGATGAACTGATGGAGATCGTGAATGTTACACATCCGCTGAAGAATAATCAAATACCAGGATCAGATATCGTATTGATCATGGGATTTTTTGACGGAGTTCATCGTGGCCATCAAAAAGTGATTCAACGTGGGGTAGATTTGGCACGTCAAAAAGGACTAAAATCGGTTCTTTTGACTTTTGATCGTTCACCTCGAGAAATATATCAACATGAAGAAAATTATAAATATATTTCCACTATGGAACGCAAAGCTGAGTTAGTTGAAGAACTAGGTGTCGATTATTTATACTTTGTTGAATTCACTTCAGAATTCGCTAGTTTGCCACCACAGGAGTTTGTCGACGATTATATGGTCAAAATGAGAACCAAGTATATCGTTGCCGGCTTTGATTACACTTATGGGAAAAAGGATATCGCCAATATGGAGACTCTCCCTAGCTTTGCTAAAGGTAGATTTGAAGTTATAACTGTGCCTGAGCAAATGATAAATGATGAAAAGATCGGCTCTAGCACTATTAAGAAGTTAATATTAAACGATAGAGTTGATTATGCTAACGAATTACTAGGATATTCCTACCAGAATCAAGGAACCGTCGTACATGGCTTACAACGTGGCCGTACGCTTGGTTATCCGACGGCCAATGTGGTTACTAGCAAATCACAGTTAAAGCCTTCTATCGGTGTGTACGTGACTCGTATTGAGATTGACGGCAAATGGTATCCATCGATGACATCAGTTGGATACAATGTAACTTTTAAGGAAGATACCGGTGTGACGATCGAATGTAATATCTTTGATTTTGATGAAGACATTTATGGAAAAGACGTCCGCGTTGAATGGTTACACTATCTTCGTGGCGAAGTTAAGTTCAGTGATGCTGATGGTTTGGTCAAACAGCTTCACAAGGATAAAGAAGATTCACTGAATTACTTTAAGAAACATTAATATTAGCAGGTTTTTGTGACCTGCTTTTTTCTTTGTGCAAATTTTTAATTTTATGAGTCTCACCACTTGACACTATAAGCATAGATTGTTATATTTTACATTGTTAGCACTCCAATATGAATAGTGCTAAAAGGAGGACGGTAGAATGTTATCGGAACGTCAAGATGCAATCTTGAAAGAAGTCGTGCGCATTTTCACAGATACCGGCCAGCCGGTTGGTTCAAAAACATTGATGAATGCATTACCATTTCACGTCAGTTCAGCAACGATCAGAAATGAAATGGCAGTGCTAGAAGAAATAGGCTACTTAGAGAAGACTCATTTATCTTCCGGTCGTATTCCTTCCGCAATGGGATATCGTTATTATCTCGATAATTTGGTACAACCAACTACCGTACCACAAGATATCGCAAAGAGAATCGACGAGGATTTTGGTCAAACATATCATCAAATTGATGACATCATTGAACAATCGGCGAAAATCTTATCTCATCTAACTAGTTATACAGCAATCACATTGGGACCAGAGAGTAGTTCGATCCTCCTAACAGGATTTAGGATCGTACCTTTGAATTCGCGTCAAATTATGGCGATCATCGTCACAAGCGACAATAATGTTGAGAGTAATATTTATACGATCGATGAAAACTTTGATACAGAGTTAATCGAAAAAATCGTAAGAGTTGTTAATGATAAGTTGGTTGGACAACCGTTGCCACGAGTTTTAAAGATGCTTCACAATGATATACCAGCTATCTTATCTGAGTATATGTATTCAAACGATGGATTGATCGATATGATAGATCAGCTGTTCAAAAAAGCCGGATCGGAAAAGTATTTCGTTGATGGTCAATTGAATTTGTTAAATTACGCGAATAACGAAGATCTATCAGAAGTTCAATCATTATTCTCAATTATTAATCAAAGTACAGATTTGAAGAAATTGCTTGATCCCAACGACACTGATGATGGAATCAGAGTTCGTTTAGGTAGTGAGTTAGGATCCGATGCATTGAAGAACTACAGTATTATCACTGCAAACTATGATGTTGGTCATCATGGTAAAGGGGTAATTGCTTTGCTTGGTCCTACAACAATGCATTATTCACAATTAATTGGGTTATTAGGTGAATTTAGACAAGAGCTGGCAAAGCGCTTGATCGATTATTATTCACGGTATGATGATTCTTGATATTTAGGAGGAAGTAATGGCAGATAAAGAGAAGCAAGAAGATATTAAATCTTCTAGTGAACAGACGAAGACCGCATCTAAGACAGAGTCAAAAGCAAAAGACACTGCTAAGGATGCAAAGAAGGATGCTGAAAAAGTAACCAAAATCGATCCTAAGGATGCAAAAATCAAGGATCTTGAGGCTAAGAATTCAGAACTAGAAGATAAGTTTTTGAGAAGCCAAGCTGAAATTCAAAATATGAATAATCGTCATAAGAAGGAAGTTGCCGGAATCCTTAAATATGATGGTCAAAAATTGGCTACAGAAATTCTTCCAGTTATTGATAACTTAGAAAGAGCTTTGGCAGTTGAAGTCAGCGATGATGCTGGCAAGCAACTAAAGAAGGGTATCGAAATGGTTCAACAACATATGGTTAAGGCATTGACTGATAATCATGTAACGATTATCGACAATGCTGGTAAGAAGTTTGATCCAACTGATAGTCAAGCGGTTCAAACTGTACCAGCTGATAAAGATCATGAAAAAGATACTGTTGTCCAAGTTCTACAAAAAGGTTACAAGCTAGAAGATCGTGTACTTCGTCCAGCAATGGTCGTTGTAGCACAATAGTTCTTCATAATTTAGTTAATAAATAATATTAAAATTCAAAAGAGGTTTATATTTATGTCAAAAGTTATTGGTATTGATTTAGGTACAACTAACTCAGCTGTTGCCGTACTTGAAGGTGGCTCACCAAAGATTATTGCTAACCCCGAAGGTGCAAGAACAACTCCTTCAGTTGTAGCTTTTAAAGATGGTGAAATTCAAGTTGGTGAAGTTGCTAAGAGACAAGCAATCACTAACCCTGATACAGTTTCATCAATCAAGAGACATATGGGTGAAGCAGGTTACAAAGTTACTGTTGCTGGCAAGTCATATACTCCACAAGAAATTTCAGCTATGATCTTGCAACACATCAAGAAGTTCTCAGAAGACTATCTTGGCGAACCTGTTACAGATGCTGTTATTACAGTTCCTGCATACTTCAATGATTCACAAAGACAAGCTACTAAAGATGCTGGTAAGATTGCCGGTTTGAACGTTCAACGTATCGTTAACGAACCAACTGCTTCAGCACTTGCTTATGGTCTTGATAACGACAAGGGTGACGAAAAGATTCTTGTTTATGACCTTGGTGGTGGTACATTTGATGTTTCTATCCTTGAATTAGGTGACGGTGTCTTCGAAGTACTTTCAACAAATGGTGACACACACCTTGGTGGTGATGACTTTGATCAAAAGGTTATCGACTGGTTAGTTGAACAATTCAAGAACAAGAACGGTGTTGACTTGTCACAAGACAAGATGGCTCTACAAAGATTAAAGGATGCTGCTGAAAAGGCTAAGAAGGACTTATCTGGTGTTATGCAAACATCAATCAGTCTTCCATTTATTTCATCAGGTGCTAATGGCCCACTTCACTTGGAAGAAACTTTGACACGTGCTAAGTTTGATGAATTAACTGCTGACTTAGTTGAAAAGACAAAGATCCCAGTTGACAATGCCTTGAAGGATGCTGGTTTGACAATCAACGATCTTGATAAAGTTATCTTAAATGGTGGTTCAACACGTACACCCGCTGTTCAAGATGCTGTTGAAAAATGGACAGGCAAGACACCTGACCACTCAATCAACCCTGACGAAGCCGTTGCCTTAGGTGCCGCTATCCAAGGTGGTGTTATCTCTGGTGATGTTAAAGACGTTGTCTTACTTGATGTCACACCACTTTCATTAGGTATTGAAACAATGGGTGGCGTATTTACTAAGTTGATCGATAGAAATACAACTATCCCAACAAGTAAATCACAAACATTCTCAACTGCTGCCGATAACCAAAGTGCTGTTGACATTCACGTTCTACAAGGTGAACGTCCAATGGCTGCTGACAATAAGACCTTAGGTCGTTTCCAATTAACAGACATTCCAGCTGCACCACGTGGTGTACCTCAGATCGAAGTTAAGTTCGATATCGATAAGAACGGTATTGTAAATGTTTCTGCTAAGGATCTTGGTACTAATAAGGAACAAAAGATTACTATCAAGAGTTCATCAGGCTTGAGCGATGAAGAAATCGATCAAATGATGAAGGAAGCTAAGGAACACGAAGACGAAGATAACAAACGTAAGGAAGAAGTAGACGTTAAGAACGATGTTGAACAAGCATTGTTTGCTACTGACAAGACTCTTAAAGATATTAAGGGTAAGGTTTCTGACGATGAAATCAAGAAGGCCGAAGATGCTCGTGATGCTTTGAAGAAGGCTCAAGACTCTGGTGATATTGAAGACATGAAGAAGAAGCGTGACGATTTGAATAAGATCGTTCAAGATCTTTCTGTAAAACTTTATCAACAAGCTCAAGGTGCTCAACAAGCTGGTGGTGCCCAAGGTGCTACTGGAACAGGTACAGATTCAAAGGACGGCAAGAAGTCCGATGATGGTACAGTTGATGGCGACTTCGAAGAAGTAGACCCAGATAAAGATAAGAAATAATAATAATTTGTGATAAAGAGCAGTCATTTTAATTACTAGACCAACAATGGTATAGTATTAACAACTGCTCTTTTGAGCATAAAAGATAAAATCGGACGTAGAGTCCTAGTCAACACAAGGGTGATTTTTAAATGGCAGATAGAGATCCGTATGAAACTTTAGGCGTGGATAAAAACGCTTCTGAAGATGAAATCAAAAAAGCTTTCCGTAAACTTTCAAAAAAGTATCATCCAGATATCAATAAGGCTCCTGATGCTGAAGAGAAATTTAAAGAGATCAACGATGCTTATGAGACACTAAAGGATCCTCAAAAACGTGCAGCTTATGATCAATATGGATCAGCTGGTATGAACCAAGGCCAAGGTTTTGGTGGCTTCGGTGGTGGAGCTGGCGGTGATCAATTCGGCGGTTTCGAAGATATCTTTAGTCAATTCTTCGGCGGCGGTACAGCTAGACAAAGTCCTAATGCACCTAGACAAGGATCTGATCTACAATATCGTATGGATCTGACCTTTGAAGAAGGTGTCTTTGGTAAGAAGAGTGACATCTCTTATGATCGTGAAGAGATCTGTAAGACTTGTGATGGTAGTGGTGCTAAACCTGGTACACATCCTGAAACATGTTCTAAATGTCATGGTTCCGGCTATGTCGAAGTAGATCGTCAAACACCACTTGGTCGCATGCGTACAAGAGTTGTTTGTGATGTCTGTGGTGGTACTGGTAAAGAAATCAAAGAAAAATGCAACATTTGTCATGGTAAGGGTAAGGTTAATGAGAAACATACTCTTAAAGTTACTGTGCCAGCAGGTGTTGAAGATGGTCAACAAATGCGCCTTGATGGCCAAGGTGAAGCCGGTGAAAACGGTGGACCTTATGGTGATCTATACATTGTCTTCCATGTTGCCGCAAGCAAAGAATTTCAGCGTGATGGATCAACTATTTACTCATCAGTAAATATCAGTTTTCCTCAAGCAGCTCTAGGTGATGAGATCCAGGTTAATACCGTTCATGGTCCAGTTAAATTAACAGTTCCTAGCGGTACACAAACTGGTACCTCATTTAGATTACGTGGTAAAGGTGCTCCAGTTCTTAACAGCAAGAATATTGGTGACCAAAAAGTTACCGTAAATATCGTTACACCTCGTAAGATGTCAGGTGAACAACGTGAAGCTTTGAAGAAGTTTGCGGAAGCAGGCGGAAACAAAGTAAAAGAAAAAGATAGTAACTTTTTTAATAAGATAAAAGATGCCTTTAATGGTTAATCTATTATAAAATTGAAGTCTTGAAGTTAATTTACTCAAGGCTTCTTTTTTGCTATATTCTTATCTAGTTATCATTCAATAAGAGTACTTGTTACGTGGTGGTATAGGTTCAAATAGTGTAAAATAGATAAGATGAGATTTAATTCTTAAATAATTAAAGTAATTGATAGAAGGGAAACATTTATGGATCTGGATCTTGACAAATTAAAAGAACGACAAAAAAGAATTCGTAATTTTTCTATCGTAGCGCATATCGATCACGGTAAATCAACAATTGCTGATCGTATTTTGGAAAAAACACATACAGTCGCAAAACGTGATATGAAGGCACAAATTCTAGATGATCTTGATCTAGAGCGTGAGCGTGGAATTACGATCAAACTTAATGCGGTCGAATTGGAATATACTGCTAAAGATGGTAAGGATTATATCTTCCATCTGATCGACACACCGGGACACGTGGATTTTTCGTATGAAGTTTCACGTTCACTAGCTGCCTGTGAGGGAGCACTATTAGTTGTTGATGCGGCACAAGGTGTTGAAGCACAGACACTAGCTAATTCTTATTTAGCTATTGATAATGACTTGGAGATTGTTCCAGTCATCAACAAAATCGACTTGCCATCAGCACAACCTGAAAAAGTTCAAGAAGAGATCGAAGAGATGATCGGAATCGATGCTTCGGACGCGGTTATGACTAGTGCCAAGACGGGTATCGGTATTGATGAATTGCTTGAGCGGATCGTCAGTGATGTACCAGCACCTGAAGGTGACATTGACAAACCTCTAAAGGCGTTGATCTTTGATTCAGTTTATGACAGTTATCGCGGAGTTGTCTTGAACGTACGTGTTCGTGAAGGCTTAGTTAAGGTCGGTGACACGATTGAATTGATGAGTAATAAGAAGACCTTCGAAGTTACAGATGTTGGTGTAATGTCTCCTAAGGCCGTTTCACGTGATTACTTAATGGCCGGTGATGTTGGCTATATCACTGCCAGTATCAAATCAGTCGTCGAAACACAAGTTGGTGATACGGTTACACTTGCCGATAATCCAACAGATGAACCATTAACAGGTTATCGTAAGAGTACACCGATGGTTTATGCTGGTATGTATCCAGTTGATAATGCTAAATATGAAGACTTACATGAAGCACTCGAAAAATTAAAATTAAATGATGCTGCTTTGGAATATGAGCCTGAAACTTCGCAAGCTTTAGGATTCGGATTCCGTGTCGGTTTCTTAGGATTGCTCCATATGGACGTTGTCCAAGAACGACTAGAGCGTGAATTTAATTTGGATCTGATCATCACATCACCATCAGTTGATTATCACGTTACGACTACTTCAGGTGAAGAAATAATCGTCGATAATCCTGCTGAATTACCAGATGCTTCTGAGATCAAAGAAGTTCGTGAACCGTATGTACGAGCCGAGATCATGGTTCCCGAAGACTTCGTAGGCCCAGTTATGGAATTATGCCAACGCAAACGTGGTCAATTTGTAACTATGGATTATTTAGATAAGTATCGAGTTAACGTAATCTACAAATTGCCATTGCTAGAAATCATCTTTGATTTCTTCGATGATTTGAAATCAAATACTAAAGGATACGCTTCACTGGATTATCGAGTTGAAGAATATGAACCAAGTGAATTAGTTAAGATGGATATCTTGTTGAATGGTGAACCGGTCGATGCCTTGAGCTTTATCGTCCATAAGGACTTCGCCTATCAACGTGGACGTGACATCGTCTCACGTTTGAAGGAAGTTATTCCTCGTCAAATGTTTGAGATTCCTATTCAAGCTGCTATTGGTAATAAGATCGTTGCCCGTGCCACAGTCAAGGCTTATCGTAAGGATGTTACTGCTAAGCTATACGGTGGTGACAGAACCCGTCGTGATAAGCTATTAAACAAGCAAAAAGCTGGTAAGAAGCGGATGAAGGAAGTTGGAAAAGTTTCGATTCCTCAAGAAGCCTTCATGTCAGTTCTTAACTTAAATAAGGGCAAGGCCGACGATTCAGGTAAGTAGGCTGAATTGCTCTATTCCATTTGGTACTTTACAAGTTGCACAAAGATATGCTACATTTAAGAAAATATAATATATTAGATATGAAAAGAACGAGTACTATATACTTTATCTACAGGGAACCGAGGTTACTGAGAGCTTGGTGTGTCGGTATATACGAAAAACATCTTTGTTGTTCTAACTGAAATTTCGAGAGTAGGTTTAGACGCAAGCCAATGCGTTACCATTGTAAGTATTGAATAATACTTTGAGGTGTTTTTTTATAAAAAAACTTGGGTGGTACCGCGGAAAATCTTTCGTCCCTTTTATTAGGGATGAAGGATTTTTTTGTTTCTATATAGTATTCGGAAATAATAAGGAGAAGTAAATGCAAAATATTTTAGTTAAAGATTTATACAAAAAAGAATTTGCTGACGGTGATCAAATCACTGTTTCTGGTTGGATTCGTACAATCAGAGGATCAAAACGTGTCGGCTTCATTGAATTAAATGACGGTTCATTTTTCAAGAATGTTCAAGTAGTTATCACAAGTGACATGGAAAACTATGCTGATGTTGTTAAGTTCCCAATCAGCACAACAATCAAAGTTGTCGGTGAATTAGCATTAACTCCTAAAGCACAACAACCATTTGAGATCCACGCTACAGAAGTTATCGAAGAAGGTTCTTCTGATGCTGACTATCCATTGCAAAAGAAAGCTCATTCATATGAATTCATGAGAACAATTGCTCACTTGCGTCCAAGAACAAATACTTTCTACTCAGTATTCAGAATTCGTTCATTAGCTGCCTTTGCTATCCATGAATATCTTCAAAAGAACGACTTCGTCTACGTTCATACACCAATTATCACTAGTTCAGATGCTGAGGGTGCTGGTGAAATGTTCGAAGTAACAACCCTTGATATGAATAATGTTCCTAAGACTGATGATGGCAAAGTTGATTACAGTGAAGACTTCTTCAAGAAGGAAACAAACTTAACTGTTAGTGGACAACTTGAGGTTGAACCATTTGCTTTGGCTTTCAGAAATGTATACACCTTCGGTCCTACATTTAGAGCTGAAAACTCACATACTGGTCGTCACGCTTCAGAATTCTGGATGATCGAACCAGAAATGGCCTTTGCAGACTTACAAGATGAAATGGACTGCTCCGAAGAATTACTTAAGTATGTTATCAATTATGTAATGGATCATGCCAAGGAAGAATTGGACTTCTTGAATGAGAACGTGGATAACACATTGATCGATCGCTTGAAGGCTACTGCTGGCGAACAATTTGCGCACGTTACTTATACAGATGCTATCGATATTCTAGAAAAAGCTACTGATGTTGAATTTGAGGTTAAACCTTATTGGGGACTTGACCTTGATTCAGAACATGAACGTTACTTGTCAGAGCAAGTTTACAAGAAGCCAGTCTTCATTACTGACTATCCTAAGGACTTCAAGGCATTCTATATGCGTGCTAATGATGATGGTAAGACAGTTGCTGCAGCTGACTTATTAGTTCCAGAAATCGGTGAATTGATCGGTGGATCACAACGTGAGGAACGTCTTGACAAACTTGAAAAGAGAATGTCAGAACTTGAAATGAATGAAGACGACTACAAGTGGTACCTAGAATTACGTAAGTATGGTGGTACAGTTCACTCAGGCTTTGGTATCGGTTTTGAACGACTAATTATGTACATCACTGGTATGGAAAATATCAGAGATGTCATTGCTTATCCTAGAACACCAGGTAACGCTGAATTCTAATTGTCATAATTGTAGAATAAGCAAATAACTAAAAAAATTATACGTAGACTCTTATAATAGAAATGTTATGAGGTCTATTTTTTTAGTCAACTTTTCGGAGGTAACTAGTTAAGATGAATAAATTCGATGCAATTATTATCGGCGGTGGTCCCGCGGGATTGGCCGAGGCATATGCACTCAAGTCAGCAGGTGAGGATGTTGCTGTAGTTGAGAATTATCAATGGGGTGGAACTTGCCCTAACCGTGGTTGTGATCCCAAGAAGATGCTTCTAAGTGGTGTACAGGCACGTGATCGTGTGGCTCAATTAAAAGGAAAAGGTTTTGGAGATGCGCCATATGTTAAGTGGCCAGAGATTGAAGCATTTAAAGATACTTATACAAGTAAGATCCCTGAAGGTAGTCGCAATGGACTGATAAGTGCAGGAATAACCGCAATTGATGGTGAACCCAAGTTTATTTCTGAAGATCAAATCAGTGTTAATGATGAAATATATCAAGCTGATAACTTTGTGATTGCGACTGGCCAACGACCAAGTCGTCTAAATATTGAAGGTAATGAGCATCTATTAACGAGTACTGACTTCATGAACTTGAAGTCAATGCCTAAGAAGGTAACCTTTATCGGTGCAGGTTACATTGCCTTTGAACTAGCGACTATCGCTAGTTCAACTGGTGCTGAAGTTCATATCGTACATCATAATGATCGACCCCTAAAAGAATTCGATGCTGGTTACGTGGATGCATTAGTTAAGCAATTAGAAAGCCGTGGAATTACATTTCACTTTAATGTTGATACGAAGTCTATTGCCAAGTTTGGTGAGCAGTACGTCATCGATGCTGGTGACTTTAACTTAGTAAGTGATCTGATCGTTGGTGCAACTGGCCGAGTTCCTAATGTAGATAAGCTTGATTTGGAAAAAGCTGGAGTTGAATACTCAACTAAGGGAATTAAGACTAATAATAAGTTACAAACAACAAATAAAAATATTTATGCAATTGGGGATGTTGTTGATAAATCGCAACCTAAACTAACACCAGTTGCAGGATTTGACGCTAGATATGTATCCAATGTGATTCTGGGTAAGACTGATAAAGAGATTGAATACCCGGCAATTCCGACGTTGGTTTACGGTTCACCTGAACTGGCCAAAGTTGGTGTAAGTACAACTGAAGCCGAAAAAAATCCTGATGACTATCGAGTAGTCGATCAGGATCTAACTAAGTGGTTTACGTATTATAGAACTAATGAACCAGTCGCTAAAGCAAAAATAGTCTTCAATAAAGATGATCAAATTGTTGGAGCAACACTTATGAGTAATGAAGCTGATGAAATGATCAATTATTTAACATTAGCTATCAACAAAAAACTTACTCATGATGAGATCGTTAATACGATTTTTGCATATCCAACACCAGCAAGTGATTTGCAATATTTGGTTTAAAGTATAGAAGTTAAAAAATAGATACCTATGAAATTCTTCATTTTATAGGTATCCATTTTTAATACTGAATGATTACAGTAACATTTCCACTAACTTCTGCAAGTCATGTTTTTCAGGTATTTCAGGCAGCATATTAATGTCGAATAAAGCTTGATCCTTATATTCCTTAACCATAACTTGTGAAGCGTCAACACCGTTATCGATAACTTCTTCAGCTGTCTCGGCCAGTGCTTTTTCACCAGTACGTCCAGCTTCAGCAATTTTATTCATGAAGTCAGGACCCTTTTTGCCGATTGCAAAGATAACTGGCAAAGTGAATTCGCCACTTTGAAGCATGTATAATGGCCCAAATTCATCATCATTAGTGTTGATCCCGACCAGATCAAGGATTTCACTCTTGATTTGATAAGCAATGCCAATTGTTCGACCGATCTCACCAGCTGAATCAACAATAATGTCAGAGGCGTGAGCAGCTTGGGCACCAAAACGGCAGGCAAATTCAAACATCACTGCTGAGCGTCCTTCAACACGTTTGACATATTCACCGATATCTTCGACCGGTTTAACCATTTGCTCGTCAGCTAATAATTGCTGCGTAGTTATTTCCTGAATAGCATCGATTTTGCCTTGTAAGGCGTCATCATCAGCTGAGCATTTGCGTAACTCTACATCGATCAAGTCGGAGAAGTATTCGACCATAAAGTTTAACTTGATAGAGTCAGGTCCCGCTTGATGTCGGCGCATCATTTCATTTCTGATATAGAACATTTGCGTTGCGGCGGCAGCTGATTGTAAGGCATTCTCACGTAGATCGTCAGTTGTACCAAATGCTGAGAATAGATAGAAGAATGCTCCGTGAAGAAAACGGCTAGATTTCAAAAATCCGCTAGCTTCGGAAATAATGTCATCTTTATTTAATTCAATCAAGTGGAGGATGTAGTCTTCCAAATTGATCAATTTTGGATTTAAGTGTTCAAATTGTTCAAATGGTGATGCCATAACGATTCTCCTTACTTGAATTTATCAATTTCAACTTCGAGGTTTTCAGCAATCGGTAAGAAAACTGAACTGAAAAACTTTTGTGCATTGAATTTTTGTTCTTTTTCAATGATGTCATTGGATTTCTTCCAGGCATCTTGACGCATTAGTGCTGCCAAATTTTTGCGCAATGTTTGGAGATGTTTTTTTAATTTTGCATCCTTAGTTCCGTAGGCTTCAATGTAGAAATATAAAATTTCGTTGAAAGTATTGTCGAGTACATAGAAGAATGTGTTACGCATCTCAGCCAAATTCATCATTTGTGGGAAAGGCTTGTCTTTTAATATTTGTTCTTTAGTAAAAGTTCCCGAAGATGTAATGATGGAATTAACTTGACTCATATCGGCGATGTAATTTGAATAATGATCTAATTGATCTTTCTTTAAAGGAACACCAAGTTTTTCTTTGATTTCAGATTCGTTCAGTGGTTCCAATTGTTTTAACGTTAAATCACGAACTTCAATACGTTCTTCATCGAGTTTCTTTTCGATTTCTTTTAGGATTGTTTGATTTTCGTTCAAGTATTTCATAACAACTGGCCAAATATGATCATTGAATGTTTCATGGAAATGATTGAACATATCGTCAGTATAGACATCAAGTACCTTTTTTTCAGATGGGAACTCTTTGACATGTGATTCAAATTGAATTACCAAGGGCATACCAGTACGTTTGTCAGGATTACCAACTAAGATTCCAGTATCTTTTCTTTGTTGATCTTCCCAGTCTCTTAATTCATTTAAATCCAATAGCCCTAGTGGCATCAGAGTGATTTCTGAATGTGTACAGAGAATTTGTAAGGCAAATGGTGTGATCATTTTTTGAGTTTCAGTGAATGATTTTAGAGTAACGCGCAGTTTTTTTTGATTATCCAGGTGATCTTCAGGATCAGCGTAAAAAGCTGATGATTGAATAGGGGCGTTTTCAAAACGACCACTCATTTGTTTCTTTAAATCATCAATATCCATTACTTATCGTCCTCCTTGCCGTAGATCTTTTTAAGTTCAGTAAGTTTGTTGATACCATCTTTAGTTAGAGTAGCTGGCTTTAGAGTGGCAGTTGCCAAAGAATAATTTTCGATTTCTTCTAATTTTAAGTCGTTGAACCAGCCCTTATCTTGAACTTCCTCAATTGTTTGGTACAACATTGATTGCTTATTTAGTTGACGGTTAGAAGTAAAGTAATTACGATTTACGTCATTTAATAATTGATAAATAGATTGTTCCATACTTACATTTTCAGCCATAATTAGTTCTCCATTCCTATATTACTTATATTCTAGCGTTTTTAGGAATAATAAAAAATTAGTAAAAATCCTAAGTTAAATTAATTTCTTACTGCGGTATTATAAAAAAGTAATAGAATTAATATATTGGAGGAATATTATTATGGAAAAACAAATCTTAGTAAGTGGGTTACACTGTGAGAACTGTCCTAAGCACATTGCTGAATTGATCAAGGACGCTAAGGGTGTAGAGAAGTTAGACAAAGATATGGACAAGATGACTTTAACAATTTCTGGAAATGAAGAATTGGATGTAAATGAAATCAAAGCTGATTTAGCAAGTAAACCATTCAAGGTTGAGGAATTAGCTTAGTGAATTCTATGACCACTAAAAAGGCCCAACTTCTAGGAGTTGAGCTTAATTTAATTTCGCTATTATTTAGTAGTATCAGTCCAGTTCTCAATAAGTTCTCGTTAGTCAGTCTAAATCCAGTTATCGGAGCTTTGTTCACGAGTGTATTCGCCGCTATTTTCAACTTGATCTTGATATTTGTAATGTATCATAATTTTGCAATCATCAAGAACAAGTGGGTGATCGCTTTAGGATTATCAAATGCCGTTGGTGTTATCTTGCAATACATTGCATTAACATTGCTCAGTCCAGTTACGGTCACTTTGATTGCTCGAATATATTTAGTTTACGTTTTTGCATTATCGTACATGTTCTTAAAAGAGAAATTAGTTAAATGGGATTATTTAGCTATTGTAATGTGTATTGGTGGATCAATCTTTGTTTCCACTGGTCGCATTCAAATCGATAGTGTTTGGGGAATTGTTTGTGCTTTTATTTATCCATTAATGTATGCAATAAATAATATTATTGCTAAGTACTTAGTTGAGGACAACAATCCTGGTAATGTTTTGTTTTATAATCACTTAGTTTCAGCAGTTTTACTATTTGTATATGCTCTAATAATTCCTGGAACTTTCGGTGGAATCCAAGCTAAGGCAGTAACGTTTAACTTCTTTGGCGCATTTTTCAATGGTTTCTTATCATTATTACTATTTTATACGAGTTTGAAATTCATTACGGCAGGGAAGGCAAACATCGTGCGTGCCCTAGGGCCAATCGTTGTTATTATTTATTCTTACTTTTTCTTCCCAATTCAAATCACGGCAAATATAATTATCGGTGCGTTATTATTGATTGCATCGACCGCAATTGTAACATTTACCCGTGCAAATACAGATTAATCCTCTTGCCATTTTGGCGGGGGATTTTTTTGGTTTTTGGATGGATGCCGCTGCCGGTGGGCAACAATTCCATCTGCCGTGGGACCGGTCTCAGCCGTGGCCGTCTTCGATCTCGCTCGGAAGCCTGTAGTCTTCCGAGTCGTCCAGCGTACTAAGCGATAAATCGATAAGTACGCTATCACGGCTGATTCCATTGTTGCCCACCGGTAGCTAGGTTAGTATTACCTCTTTATTAATATTCGTCTGGCAATAAATTAGTAATCGAAGTATGTGTTCTGTAACTAAAAATAGAACATAACGACAAATATTTAATCAGTATCAAAAGTGGTGTTAATGCGGGTGGTTTTCCCGCATTTACAGCACTGGACGTCTTGGTTGATTTGCGGTTTTTGCAAAGCAACCAAGCAAGGTATGAGACCGCTTTGTGGCTCAGACTGGTCCTGATACAGATGGAATTACTGCTGACCGGAAGCGGAACTACACACCAAACACCACACAAGTTTTAAATTATTTTATAGGGCTTTTACTAATTCATTTTGGAATAAATCTAATACATAATTATATTAGTTAATTATATAATTCACAATTTGGAATCATTATTCGGAGGTTTTAGTATGGAAAAATTGTATGACCAATATGACCGTGTGCATGACTATGTACGTTTGTCGATCACAGATAGATGTAACTTAAGATGTGTTTATTGTATGCCTAAAGAAGGTCTGCCGTTTTTCCCATCCGATAAGGTCTTGTCACAAGATGAGATCGTGAAAATGATTGAAAATTTCTCTGAAATGGGCGTGTCTAAAGTTCGAATAACTGGTGGAGAGCCACTACTTAGAACCGATGTTGTAGATATTATTCGTCGCATCAAAGCGGTCAATGGTATTGAGGATGTTTCAATCACTACTAACGGCCTGTATTTAGCTAAAAAAGCTAAAGCGTTAAAAGAAGCTGGTCTTGATCGTCTAAATATTAGTTTGGATACTTTCCAAGCCAAAAGATATAAAGAAATCACTCGTGGTGGGAATATCGAACAAGTACTTGATGGGATCAATACAGCCGCAGAATTACATTTTAAAAAGATAAAATTAAATGTTGTTTTGATCAAGGGTCAAAATGATGATGAAATTTTAGATTTTTTAAATTATACTAAATATCATGATGTAAATGTCAGATTTATTGAATTCATGCCGATTGGTAATTCAGAGAAGATGTGGAAGAAGGAATACGTGGGATTACAAAGTGTCTTTGATACTTGTAGACAAAACGGATATGAATATTCACCAATTGAACTGAAGGGAAATGGTCCATCTGATAATTATCAAATAGAGGGCTTTAAGGGCAGTTTTGGCCTTATTCATCCCATTAGTTCTAAGTTCTGTGAAAACTGTAACAGGCTGCGTATAACAGCGGACGGATACGTTAAAGCCTGCCTGTACTGGAACGAGGAAATAGATATTCGTAAATCTATTCCTGATAAAAAAGAATTCAGAAGATTGATTCAAAAATCGCTAGATCGCAAGCCACTCAACCATGAGATGGCAATGGATGAAGCAGATCGTGTAATTGACAAAGCACCAACTTGGAGACACATGAGCCAAATTGGTGGATAAGTGAGATAATAAGTTTAAACAACCCGAAAGGCGGATATTTGTCATGACAGAAACAACGATGGAAGACCAAGTTAAAGAATCATTAATGGACGTGATTGATCCGGAATTAGGAATTGATATTGTAAACCTTGGATTGATCTATAAAATTGATATAATAGATGGTAATTGTATTATTACGATGACATTAACAACAATGGGGTGCCCTCTAGGTGATTACTTGCACGATGAGATCACTGATGCTGCAAAGTTAGTTGATGGCGTTAATACTGTAGAAATTAATTTAGTTTGGGAACCAGCATGGGATTTGGACATGGCTAGTCGTTTTGCGAAGATATCTCTGGGAATCTATGATAGTTAAACTTTGGAGTGTTAATTGTGAGAGAAATTAATATAGACGTATTTATAAAAAGACGTAAGGAACTTAAGTTATCGCAGGTGAAACTTTGTGAGGGTATTTGTACTCAAGCAACATTAAGTAAGTTTGAAAATAACGGTCGTGTGCCTTCTTTGACGATTTTGAATAAATTGTGTGCACGATTAGGATTGATGGTTGATGATCTATATCAAGATTCAACGACTTCAACGGCTAAGATTCGTGATGGCTTGAATCATGCCGAAAAAGAATTAATGATGGAGAATTATCAGGAAGTAATTGATATTTTATCTGAGATAAAACCAGAAAAGATTGAGTTCATTCCATTAAAAACGCAGTTCTATTACTTACGTGGTTTGTTAAATGCCTTGACCAATCAAAAGCCAGTTGATATTTTATTTGATTTCTCGCAAATATTAGATGACCTTGATGATAAACATCAATCAATTTATACTCAACTCGCATATTTAGGATCCGGCGTAATGTATTCGCGTGAGAAGCAGAATGAAAAAGCTGATTTTTATTTTGAGAAGATTTATCAATTTATTGAATCTTATCATCATGAACCAGCTAAGGATTCTGATGAGGAAGATGATCATTATTTGAAGATATTGACCTTGATTTTCTTTACTTCTGAATATTATGCAAGCAAGGGCAATATTAAATTGAGTAACAAATTGGTAAAAATGGGGATTGATCTTTGTTCTGAATATCATGTTACTTACTACTTGCCAAGATTGAAGTTGCAAGCTGCTCAGAATGCGATCGATGAGAAAAAGTCCAGCACAGTAATTAATCGTCTGATGAACGAAGCTTTGGCTTTTGCTCATATTAACAACAATCAAGTTGTTGAGATCAGAGTTGCTGCATTGAGAACTAAGTATGAAAAAGCTATTAAAGCAAAAGAAGAAGCCTAAATTTTTAGGCTTCTTCTTTTATTTTAAAATTCAATTAAATGATGATGAATAGCGTAACGAACTAGATCTGCACGAGTATCTAATGACAATTTACGAATGATATTAGCTTTGTGTGCCTCAACTGTTTTCGTAGAAATAAACATTTGGGCAGCAATTTCTTTATTGGAATATCCTAAAGCAATCAATGGGAATATTTCTTTTTCCCGTTTTGACAATCCGTTATATCCTTTGAGATCAACATCCACGCCGTCAGAATTGATTTCTTGTACATCTGACTTAGTGATCATAATATTCTTATCGATATAGTTCTCACCGTTGGACAATGATTTTAAGGCTTTGATCAGTTCATCATCTGAAGAACTCTTTAAAATATACGACATAGCACCGTTGTGAATTGCTTTATTGATGTATTCTTGTTCCTCATGCATCGATAAGATCAAGATCCTAACGTCAGGATATTTGTCATGAATTCGTTGTGTGGTAATAAGTCCACTCTCACCAGGCGGCATACTTAAATCCATGATCAGGATGTCAACGCCACCTTGTTCAACACGCATATAAGTATCAGTTCCGTTTGCCTCTTCACCGACAACTTCGAAATTATTTTGTTTATTAACTAAAAAGGATAAACCAGACCTTACAACTGCATGGTCGTCAGCAATTAAAACTTTATACATAAAGTCCCCCCTAATTATGCTACTGGAAATTTAACTGTAACCGTAGTTCCTTCGTTTTTGACTGATTTGATATTGAAAGCACCGTTTAGAGCTTTGACTCGCTCATTCATGTTCATCAACCCTAGTGAATGACCATTGAAAGTTTGATGAGCCGGAACATCGAAGCCATCGCCATCATCGATTACTTCTAAGGTAATGAAGTGATCGTGCGATACCAACAAAATAGAAATTTCATCGGCATTGGCATGCTTTAACGCATTGTTGATTGCTTCTTGAGCGATTCGGTAGAAGACACTCTGAATGTCGTTTGAAAGGTTGCTCGTATCAGCGTTACCGATGACATCGATAGTTACTCCCGAGTTTTCTTGGAGTCGCTTGGCTAATACTCTTAAAGCTGCCAACAGTCCAAAACTATCAAGGACAGAAGGTCTAACATCGAGTGCCATTCTTTTGACCTCGGTAAGAGTATCGTTCAGTTGTGATTGAACTACTTCAGTGAGCTTGTTTAAATCTTCTTGTGACAATTGTGAGTCACTCAGTCTACGAACACCCATAATTGCAGAATAGACTCCTTGAGCGATACTGTCGTGTAGATCCTCAGAAATACGTTTGCGCTCATCCTCATAAGCTCGATTGACGTATTGCGTTAACTTACGCTGTTGTGCTAATTGATCCATTCGATTGATCGTTCCACGGTTTTTCAACGTCAAAGAGAAGACATGCTCGTCAGGATCGATGACATTGTAGATCATAAAGTATGGCAACGGATGCGGCATTTCTTTTGCCAGTGTAATAGGGATAGAGATCTGTTTCATTTTATTTTGAATTATGCAATTGAAGCAGTCATCAGTGGATGAGAACTTCTGTTTAACGGATGAGTCAGCAATTTCAACCAGATATTGTGGGTTCATGTTCAACTCGTCTTGAAGTTCCTTAGCCATATGATTGCTTACTATTAATTGTGTATCTTTAAAAATCATGATTGCATCAGACGATTCATCGAAGTAATCATTGATCCATTGCGTAGTTTCAAGCAAAAAAAATCAGCCCTTTCTCAATTTTTGACGAATCAAAGATATTGGGAGAGAATTTGGGCTGTTTGATTTGAAACTATAGTATTTGTGCGATATCCCGCTAGTAGTACTCCGTTAACTAAACCGAGGTGATCAATGATCGGAACGGCCACGGCTGTCTGAAGTTTTTCACTTTTAGCGATTGGGGTGTACATTTTACTAGAGTATTCATATTCGATTAGATTATTATCCCAAAATGGTTTGCCAGTTCTTACGACCAGTCCAGCAATCCCAATACCACTGCGTAAGACGATTTTTCTAAATCTCTCGTTAGAATTTCCAGCGACAAATGACCATTTTATAGAATGTGGGGGATCTTGAGATTGAAGAGCAATGCCAACAAAATCAAAATTCTCAGCGTGATAGATCTGATTAACGACTTTTTGGTAATCCAATTGATAATCAGATAAGTTTTTTGGTTGTTCTGGATTCACGTCTTATTTCCTCCTAATAATAACATTTTTATAGAGCATTAACATTGATTTTACCGGTTTTTATTTAATTTTGGAATATTATATAAGCGTTTTTCTATATAAAGTATTAAATAATATCACTTTTAACGAAAGTAATAGGTAGGCATTGAAGTTCTTCAGTGATGAATTCTTCCAAGCTAAAGTTTTGTAAGTTTAAATAAGGTATTAGATTATCTCTTTCAACACTGAAGTGACTGATCTCGTAGAAATTATTATTTGTAGTTGTAGCATAGCTGTTTTGATTATCAGCCAAGATAGACAGGACTTCTTGATCCAAATTAGAATATTTGGGAGATAACGTCAGGAATTCTGTTGGTCCTTGAAATTGACAACTGGCAGAATAAATATCAGTCAAGTAGCCACAATTTTGAAACTCTGTTTGTGAGGGTATTACTTGAATACTTTTCATAGCTGTATAGTGCTTGGTTAATTCATCATAGTTCGTATCTGTTGTTGAAATCAGTACTTTAGTAGTCATAAGTAAGAGTTTGCTTGCGGCGAGATCAACACTGGTGATTGACGCACTACTAAGCTGCTCGTTAAAAACAAGTCCAATCATAATTAGCCTCCTTGAGTTGGCAATTATTCATACATGAAGTGGCCACTTTTACCGCCATCTTTTTCAACCAAATGAATATCAGTGATAAGCATTCCTCGATCGATAGCCTTACACATGTCATAGATAGTTAGAAGTGACGTTTGTGCGGCCAATAATGCTTCTATTTCTACACCAGTGACATGCTTGGTCTTCACTTTAGTTGTAACTGTGATAGTCGTTTCATTATCGTCCTCGAAGTGAATATCGACTCCAGTTAGGGGGATCAAATGACACATGGGAATCAGAGAACTAGTTTGTTTAGCCGCCATTATGCCGGCTATTTGTGCAACTGCCAAGACGTCACCTTTTTTTATTTTACCTTCGTGAATACGAAGCAATGTTTCGTGATGCATTTTGATTTTTCCCGTAGCTACGGCGAAACGTGAAGTGACTTTTTTGTCAGTAACGTCGACCATCTTGGCTCTATTTTGATCATTGAAGTGGGTTAATTCATCCATTTTGATGACTCCTTAATTGACAATATAAAATTTTCTTTATCCAAAGTATAACAACAGTGATGATAATTAAGTATTAGGGGAATTGCTCAAAACAAAAAGAGCCTGGGAAGTTTATCTCAGACTCAATCAATTATGATTTAAAGATTTCCATTTTTCAGTACATGATTCTTTTTATCAGCCATCAGTTTAGCTTCACACTTGTAATCGCAAGCAGCACATTTACCTTGCTTTGATTTTTGAGTGACCTTATAGATCTCGTATCCAGCTAAACCAATGATAATTGCGGCAATTAATATATTAATAAAAAGTGACATCTAATTTCTCCTTTATTTAGAATAATAAACTTCCAACTTGGAAGATAATAAATGAAATCACATAGGCAATAACTAAGCTTGAGACCACTGAGTAGACTGCCCATTTAGTTGAGCCAGTTTCTGATTTGATCGTACCGATCGTTGCGAAGCAGGGAACATATAATAGCACAAAAACTAACATAGAATATGCGGCAACAGGAGTGAACATTTGTCCAAAGGTAGCAATCAAAGCAGTTTGACTTGAGGTATGGAATAAGACCATCATACTGGAGCTAATAACTTCTTTAGCCATGATACCAGTGAACAAGGCACTGATTGCTTCCCAGGAAGTGATTCCGATCGGTGCAAAGACTGGTAACAATACTTTACCTAAGAGAGCTGAAAAGCTATTGTCAATATCTGAAACGAATCCAGTCGGTCCAAAGTTCGACATCAACCAAATCAAAACAGTTCCAGCAAAAATAATTGTTCCGGCCTTTTTAACGAAGCCCTTACTCTTATCCCAAGTTCCACGCCAGATAATATCTAGACGAGGGATGTGATATTTAGGTAACTCAACAATGAAGACGGTGCTATCTTTCACTTTGAAGACAACTTGGTAGATCTTAGCCATCGTCAAGGCGACGACGATTCCTAAGAAATAGATCGATAGAACTATTAAAGCTTGATTTCTAGGGAAAAATGCTGCTACGAACAAACTGTAAATTGGTAATCTAGCTGAACAACTCATGAAAGGTGAGATCAAAGTAGTTATCAATCTTTCCTTAGGTTGTTCGATCGTCCTGGCAGCCATTATTCCTGTTACGTTACAGCCAAAGCCAATGATCAACGGGATGAAGGCTTTGCCATTCAAGCCAATAGTCTGCATGATTCGATCAGTGACTAGTGCGGCACGTGCCATGTAACCAGAATCTTCCAAAATCGAGATACAGGCGAATAAAGTAAAAATCTGGGGGATGAATGTAAGAACACCGCCGACACCAGCAATGACACCGTCAACAATCAGTGAACGTAAGAACGGCATTGCTCCAACGCTGATCAAGAATTGATTGGCATAGGTGGAGACTGGCCCGGACAATAGTGCATCCAATTGATCTGAAATCGGTGTACCAATCCAATCAAAGGATAATTTGAACATCAATAAGAAAATCAGAATGAATACTGGTAATCCTAATAGGGGATGCGTGATGATCTTGTCGATTTTTGAAGTCATCTCGACGTTCTTAGTTGATTCCAAGTTCTTAGTAGCAGCCGTCAGTGTTGCATCGATGAAACTCAATCTAGTATTGAAAATTTTGTTTTCAAACTTTTGAGCATCGTAGTATTCACGTTGTTCTAGCAATGGCTTCAAATCATTTTTAACAGCATATTTACGAATTATTTTGTTTTTATTGATGAATTGAATCGATAACCAACGAGCAAAGGCCGGTTTCATATCATAATCAGCGACTAAACTCTCACTTGCCTGTCTAATAGCTTGCTTAACCATGAAAGGATAGTCTAATTCCAAAGCCGAGCCATCGGGCAATTCGTCAGCAGGCATATTTAGAAGTTCGTCACGTAATTCTTTGATTCCATCCTTATTACGAGCATTAGTCGTTTCAATATGACAGCCTAGTCGTTGCGAGAGAGTTTTGATATCATAATAAATTCCCGAACGCTTTAAGTCGTCGATCATGTTTAAAGCAATCACCGTAGGGCGACCGAATTCCAATAGTTCGATCGATAGTAAAAGATTACGTTTCAATTGACTGGCATTTGTTACATTTAGGATAATATCAGCATCGTCAGTTAATAAGTAGTTGATGGCGACCGACTCGTCTTTAGTAATTGGGTTAAGAGAATAAATTCCCGGTAAATCGGTGACAACTATTTCAGAGTGTTTGATATTACCCATCTTTTTTTCAACCGTAACGCCAGTCCAATTACCAACGTAAGCGTAAGTATCGGTGATTTGATTGAAGATAGTTGTTTTCCCAGTATTGGGATTTCCCATTAAAGCAACTGTTGTCATTGGAGTTGACCTCCAGACAAGAGCTTGAATACCTTGTAACGTATTCCGATTTGTTGCTGCTCGATTTCAACTATCACTGGTCCATGCATCGGAAAGAATCTAACCACAGACATTTCGCTTCCGTCATGGATCCCCAGTGAATGGAGGCGTTGCGCTGTTTGACTGTCCAATTTTTCTAGATTACAAAGTTCAAAACTCTTGTTCATTACATGATCAGAAATCAGTTGCATAAAGTCCGCCTCCACAATATTCCAAAAATAAATATTTTTTGATTTGTTAGTTAGTGAAAAGATTAACTATTATTTAATACCTATTATGCCACGTTTTTGAGTGAATGTGTATGAGCAATTTACCTAATTTTATTTTGGAATATTTATGAGAGAATAATAGATATAAACCTCCAAAAGTTGGTTTAGAGGCATTTTTTTAAGTTGATATTTAATTTTTTATATAAAAATGGAATATTAAAAGAGGATAGTTTAAAAAATGGGAATAAATAATGAATATTTAGAAGATTTTAAATTAGATGCTAATGATCATGGTGAACCGCATTGGTTTATCGATCGCCGAATTGAAGTTTTGAAACAGCTTGATTCATTAGATTTGGCGAAGAGTCAATATTTTAATGAATTTGATGATCTTGTTAAGATTACTTCACCGCAAAGAATCCGTTCAAAAAAGGATTTGATCGATGCTAAAAATATTAACGATTATACGATGACGCAATTTGGTCAAACAACAGTGAAGAACGGTTTACCAGAAGAATTGGAAGAACAAGGCGTTATTTTGACTGATATCTTCACCGCGTTAAGGATTCACCCTCGGTTAATCCAGACTTCCTTTATGGACAAGGTGATTTCTCCTGACGAGGACAAAATGACAGCCTTTCATTTGGCATGTGTTAATTCGGGTGTCTTTTTGTACATTCCAAAGGGTGTCAAAATATCTCAACCGATTAGTATCAATTTGATTCAAGATGACACTAGGCCGACAGATCTTAATACTCATGTATTGGTCGTTGCGGAGGGTGATGCCGAAGTTTCAATCGAGCAGAATTTAAGTAATTATGGCAAAAATAATAACCGTACTAATTTTTTCGTAGAGGTATTAGCTCGAGCAAACGCCAAAGTTAATTATTCATTGAATAGTGAATCAAGTTCTAATTTTATTTACACGAAAACCAGAGCATATCTTGGCAGAGACAGTTCGGTCAATTGGAATTTTAATCTGAATAATCACGGAAATACCTGGGCTGACTTAAGTAACAACTTGTATGGTTCTGGGTCACGAGTAAAAACAGTTTTAAACTCACAGACAAATGACAAACAGATTGAAGAAATAACTACGGCAACCATTAAACATGGAAAAAATGTTGCCAGTGAATTAGAAAATAATTTGATCAGTAAAGATAATTCAGTCCTTACTTTGAATGGCCAGAAATCCTAGTATAATTAAATTTGTATTCAAATCTGTTTTGTACGAGGAGAAAAAATGATATTAGAACGTCAGAATATGTTAAATATTCACCAAATCGAAAAGGAATTAGGAGAATATTCTAATCGAGAAGAGATTCGCGACATTAGTGAATTGGTCAACTATTATCAGCTTTGTCACTCGGCAGTCGGTGAATTTGGAACAAAATTAGAAAACTTAGATGCTGATTATCAAGTTAGACATAATCATAATCCTATTCATCATATTGAGGTGCGGATGAAAGATGTTGGAAGTTTGCTGGAAAAGATAACTCGTAAGGGATTGCCAGTAAAATTTGAAAGCATCAAAGATAATATTTATGATGTCGGCGGTCTTCGAGTAATAACTAACTATATTGATGATATTTATACTGTTCAAGACAACTTGTTAGCTCAAGATGATGTGACCCTTTTGAAACAAAAAGATTATGTCAAAAATCCTAAGGAGAGTGGTTACCGCAGTCTGCATCTGGTTGTAACCGTTCCGGTATTTCAATCAGATGGGGTCCAAGTTACTCCAGTTGAAATTCAAATTCGAACAATTGGCATGGATATGTGGGCCAGTTTGGAACACAAATTACGTTATAAGACGGATGAACCAGCTGAAAAAGTTGCTGAATATTCTGAATCATTACAGGACTACGCAGATGAAATAAACAAAATCGAAAATAATATGCAAGAGATTTTTCACAATCTTTGAACTAAAAACTTGCGTTAACTTACCGACTATCGGTATAGTTGATAAGTTGTAATTAACTATTTGATAGGAGATGAGATTGTGACCCAGTCACCTTACTGGAATCGCATCGCAGAAAAGGCAAAGAAAGAAGATCGACCATTTTTCAGCTTAGCACCAATGGAAGCTGTTACTGGATCAGTCTTTCGCCGTGTGGTAGAAAAAGCTGCCGCACCAGATGTCTTATATACTGAATTTACGAATGCTTTGAGTATCACACACCCAAAAGCTAAAGAAACTACAAAAGGTCGTTTGTACATCGACCCGAAAGAAAATCCCAAGCCAATTGTTCAGTTGTGGGGTAACAACTACGAAGATTTCGCTAAAGCAGCCAAAGAAGTAGAAAAACAAGGTTACGAAGCTATCGACGTTAATACTGGCTGCCCAGATATTGCTGTGATCAAAAATCACAGTGGTAGTGATTTAATCCGTCACTTTGACCGAGCCAAAGAAGTCATTGAAGGCGCTCGTCAATCTGACTTACCCGTAACTGTGAAGACAAGAATTGGTTATAGTGAAGTCGATGAATACAAAACTTGGATTCCATTTTTGTTGGAACAACAAGTTCCAGTTTTGACAGTCCATGTACGAACGCGTGAAGAGATGAGTAATGTACCGGCTCATTACGAATTGATCGATGATATTGTGAAGATGCGTGATGAAATTGCCCCAGATACATTACTTCAAATCAATGGAGATATTGCTGACTATCAGGCAGGTATGAAATTGTATCATGAACACCCTGGAATTGACGGTATTATGATCGGACGTGGTATCTTTACTAATCCATTTGCCTTTGAACCAGTTCCTAAGGAGCATTCAACGCATGAGTTATTAGGATTATTGCGTTATCAATTGGATCTTTATGATCAGTTCGTTGCCATGGGGATTCCCGGACACTTTGCACCGCTGCAAAGATTCTTTAAGATTTATGTTCGTGGGATGAAGGGTGCTTCTGCCATTAGAAATGATTTGATGCAGACTAAGACGACTGATGATGCACGCAAGATTATTGATCGAATAGATACTGACGAGTAAAAATATATAGGTGGGATGTCGCTTCCGGTCAGCAGTAATTCCATCTGTGGCGGGACCGATCTTAGCCAAAAAAGCGGTCTAAGATCTCGCTTTCTTGCTTTGCATAAACCGCAAATCAAGAAAGACGTCCGTGCTGTAAATGTGGGGAAACCGCCCGCATTAACACCACTTTCGCCACTGATTCCATTACTGCTGACCTCCAGCTAAAATTGAGTAATTATGCATACTACGGTTATTTGGATAGATTAAGCTATGAAGTGTAATACAAAAGTTAGACAAAATTAAATTATTTACGCTGCTAAAGCATGTTCCCGGTATTTTACTGGTGACATGCTTTTTGTCTTTCTTGAAATTCTTAAATTGTTATACCAATCAATGTACTCTTGGGAGATCTCCGTTAGATCCTCAATATTCTTGCATGCACAGCAATAAAAAAATAGTTCACTGTCAGTCTCCAACGACTAATAGTGAACCATTTGATTTATATTCTAGAAATTGAAATTGTAAAATAGATTCCATCTTTTATCTCAAGGTAGATATAAAAGATAATACAAACCCAGCTGAGGGTGGACAACAATGGAATCCGTCGTGATAGTTTACTTAGCGATTTATCGCTTAGTAAACTGGACGAATCTGAAGACTACAGGCTTCAGAGCGAGGTTGAAAACGTAGTTTGAGACCGGTCCCACGACAGATGGAATTGTTGTCCACCCTCAGCGGCATCAATACTAGTACTCAGCCTCACTAGTTTCAAAATCAGGATCCGCAAATTGCTTGTAGAAATCATAATCCTTCTTAATCAACATAATACGACGTTCAATCTTTTCAATTGCTTCATCTTGTTCCAAAGTTCTTAAATCATCACGTTGCGTCTGCTCTTCATTCTCCAATAAAGTTCGTTGAATACTCAAATCATTCAAACAGATTCTTACTAGTTTTTGAAAATCCCCACGGCTCATCTCAGTTTGTGCTTTCATTCTAAATCCTCCGGATAATTTATGTTTTTCAAGTTACCTTCATAGTTCCTAGCTCCGCAATCAGACTTGTCCAGTAGTTCTCGCCAGCGATAGTTGTGATTGTGTATTTGCTGCTTCAATAAATCAATCTTAATCTTTAAGTGGCAACAAGTGTAGTAGGGAAGACGCTTAATTTTTATATACCCGAAATCTTCACTTAGGAATTCAACGGCACTTTGATCGATTTTGTAATCGGTCGCTATGACTATCAGATCAGCAATTGTTTGATCACTTTGTTGAAAATACGACCAAAGTGCAGACACTGGACCGCAGTCGATCAGGGGCTCTTGGTCTTGAATGACAGTTATTTTGGAATCATCAAATAAAGTGCTGATGGCATGATGATTATTACTATTAGTCGAGACATAGCAATGGTCGACGTATGGCAAAGTTAGATCAGCGGTATATTTCACATTGGGAATGGATAAATCGTTGAAGTGTGCGAGAGCTTTATCACTTTTGAAGCGACTTGATCTTCCGCCAGCTAATATCAAACTATCAGTCATTTTTAATATCCTTCAAAAAATTATTTATGAATGCGATTCTCTTATCAGGCTGTTCAATATCAATGACTTGATCAGACTGATTACCCTGAATAGTTACGAAGTATTTTATGTTAGTAACATTAGAGAAATCGGCAATCGATTCATTGGACTTAAGTAAGACAATTTTGGGAAAGTCTAATTCTTTAATACCTTCAATAATGATGAAGTCAGTATCTCCAGTTTGTAACTCGTGGATCTTATCTAATTCAGTAGAAGGCAAGTTGCGTTGATAGTGAATGGTTTGTTCATTATTCAGTAATAAGACATCATCAGAATATTTAAAGAATTTTCCAGTATCGGTATTGTCAGGAATTTCAATCGGAAGGTGGGTGTGTTTAACGACGCTGAATTTGTAATTAGTAGAATTGATCAAAAAATCTTGCAGCAAGGTAGTCTTGCCGCTTTTTTTGTGTCCAATTATTTGAAAGGTAATAGCCATGTGCGTAATTTACTGTCCTTTGGTGTAATTGATTTTCCACGGGGAATTTCGAACATGCAAGTTGCACGTTGTAAGTTGTTGAGATTACCAGATGCATCCCCGCCGACACGTCCAATTTCAATGTGATCGCCAACAAATTTGTATTGTCCACGCAAAATACGGTCATACATATTAGTCTTAGTATATTCAGCGTTCAAAATACCAGTGCATTCGATGCAACGACTGTTTTGATGTTGCATCAATCTCAAGGCATATTCTACGTATAAGTAGAAACCTGTGAAGCAGGCACCCGGATTACCTGATAGTCCAAAAAATAACGTGCCATCGTAGATAAAGGCAGTAGTGACACTACCGGGACGCATTTCCAGTTTATTGAATAATAATTTTTCGGATGATTTTGCGAGATCGGCAATAATATCAAAGTCGCCGACTGATACACCACCGTCAGTGATAATGACATCGCATTTACCTAATAGTGAATTGACGGCTGACTTCAAGGCATCAGGATCGTCTTTGATTTGAGTATAGCTGATAACATCAGCACCGTTTTCTTTGCATAGATCACGAATCATTGGTCCATTACTGTTAAAAATCTTTCCGTTAACGATTTTTTCGCCAGGATTCAATAACTCTGAACCAGTCGTGATGATACCGATTGTTGGTTTCTTATAAACAGAAATCTCTTGGATATCAAAAGCACTCAATAGACTGATGCCGCCGGGGTTGATTTCAGTATCCTTCTTTAATAGAACATCGCCTTTTTTGAAATAATCGCCAACTGGTGTGATGTTGTCTTTGTGCTGTGTTTCAGATATTTCCACAGTGTCATCGTCGATCATTCGGGTTGTTTCTAGCATAACGACAATGTCAGCACCATCAGGAACGTAACCACCAGTCATAATACGAACGGCTTCTCCAGAAACTAGAGGACGATCAAAGTCGGCACCAGCTGGAATATCGCCAACGACTTTTAAGGTAGCGGGTAAGTTCTTCAAATCAGCTTGTAACATAGCGAAGCCATCGTAGCCAGAACGTCTGAAGGTTGGATAGTCATTTGGTGCTAAGACATCTTCAGCAATTACGTGGTGATTAGCTTCTATAGCTGAAATTTTTTCTGTGGTAAGTTTTACGCTATCAATATTATCAACGATCACTTGGCGTGCTTGGTCGATACTGATGGCATTTCTATTATCAACTGGTTTATACATTATTTAGTTATCTCCTTAATTAGATGGTCAAGATCTGGCAAGATGATTTGTTCCAATGCAGTTTTACAAGCGTTGGTCGATCCCGGCAGTAAGTAACAAATTTGGTCGCTATCGGTGATACCTGCTGTTGCTCCAGAAACGAGAGCTTTCAAGCCGATGTCAGCGATGCTTATTTGGCGGAAATATTCGCCGAATCCTGGAATAACTTTGATAAATTTTGGTTCGAGTGTATCGATTGTGACGTCTCTTCTAGCGATACCAGTACCACCATTTACCAAAATCAATTTGCAGGAAGTGACCAGCAATTTATTGTAAGCATCAACGATTTGTTGAGCATCATCTTTGACGATATATTTTTTGACAAAATTATTTCCGGCGTCCGTCATGGCTTTTTGAAGATATTGACCGGATTTGTCAGTTTCTTCGGTTCTAGTATCACTGACAGTGATAATTCCAAAATCAATCATTTAATAATTTCCTCCTCAAATTAATTATTATTTTATAGGACAATCATTCTTCTTATTAACTTTAATTTTTCTAAAATCAAATGTCCAATTGTCGATCACCAGTAATTGACCGGCGGTGTACTTGCCGCTAGTTAAAAACTTCATAGCTAATGAAGCTTGTAAACTTCCCGTTAAAGCAACAATCATCGGATTCGTTCCAATATTAGCACTCAATCCCAATTGAGCTACTTTGTCCTTCGGATACAGACACTCGAGACATGCGGAATCTGAATCGATAAACATGACTTGTCCTTGATTGGCAGCACATGTTCCAAAGATATGCTTAATACCACGTTTTTGGCAATCTTCGTTGATTTGATATTTGACGGGGAAATTATCCGTACAGTCGATCACTAAGTCGTAATCGGTAAGTAAATCAGCGGAATATTTTTGGTTGATAGTCTTGATAACTACATTATGATTAGCTGCTTGCAAGTGGCTCTTCATAGCAATCAGTTTTTCAGTACCAACATCTTCCTCGGTATAGAGATTTTGCCGATGTAAATTGGTCAATTCAACTACGTCGTAGTCGACTAAAGTTATTTTACCAATTCCAGCTTTGACTAATTCGGATGCAACGAAACTTCCTAATCCACCCACACCGATCACTAGGACACTGGATTGTTCTAGATTTTGTTGTCCCTCAATTCCTATTTGTTTGATCTTTAACTGCCTGTCGTATCTGCTTGTCATTTTCTTCACCTCACATGCAAAAGGTTAGGGAAATTCCTAATCGAAGTCAATTAGGATAAGTGCTAGATTTGTTATAAGGAATATTAAAGTGAACTAGGTGGGAGTTGCATATGCTAAAATCTAGATTTTTTAAAAAAGTTGATAAGTTTAACGGTAATTTCACCCAACTAGAAGAACATTCTCGTCGTTGGGAGAAGTTATACAAGGAACGTTGGGCTCATGATAAGGTCGTACGTACGACACACGGTGTCAATTGTACGGGATCTTGTAGTTGGAACGTCTACGTTAAGCAAGGAGTAGTTACTTGGGAGCATCAATCAACTGACTATCCTTCATGTGGACCAAATATGCCTGAATATGAACCTCGTGGCTGTCCTCGTGGTGCCAGTTTCAGTTGGTACGAATACAGTCCTTTACGGATCAAGTATCCTTATATTCGTGAACGTCTCTGGAAGTTCTGGGAAGAGGCAAGTCACAAGTACGATAATCCTATCGATGCTTGGGAGAGTATTGTTACTGATCCAGAGAAGACTAAGTCATACAAATCAGCTCGTGGTCACGGTGGTTTGATCCGTGTCAAATGGGGCGATGCTACAGAAATGATCGCTGCCATGCTGATTTACACGATCAAAAAATACGGTCCCGATCGTATTGCTGGATTCTCACCAATTCCAGCTATGTCGATGTTGAGTTACTCATCAGGTGCTAGATTTATTTCATTACTTGGTGGAGAAATGTTGAGTTTCTACGATTGGTACGCCGATCTGCCACCAGCATCTCCTCAAGTATGGGGTGAACAGACTGATGTTCCTGAATCAGCTGACTGGTATAACAGTCAATACTTGATCATGTGGGGTTCAAACGTTCCATTAACTAGAACGCCTGACGCTCACTTCATGGTTGAAGCTCGTTATAAAGGAACTAAAGTTGTCTCCGTCAGTCCTGATTACGCTGAAAATGTGAAATTTGCGGATAATTGGTTAGCTCCACATCCGGGATCAGATGCAGCATTAGCACAAGGTATGACACATGTTATTTTGAATGAATTTTATAACAATAAACAAGTTCCATATTTCAATGATTATGTTAAGAAGTTTACTGATCTACCATTTGTTATCATGCTTGATCAGAGTGAAACAAATCATGAACATGTTGTTTCAGGACGCTTCTTGAGAATCTCTGATATTAAAGATACTGAAACACCAAATGCGGAATGGAAACCAGTTCTAGTCGATGAACCTACTGATCAGTTAGTAGTTCCAAATGGAACGATAGGTCAAAGATGGGAACAAGGTAAGAAGTGGAATCTTGATCTCGATGGTATCAGTCCTAAGTTATCATTCTTGGGTGAAGATGAACGAGTTGTAGATATGCCTAGCTTTGATGCTAGTGGGAATGGTATTTATCAACGTACATTACCGTGCCGAGAGATAACTCTAAAAGATGGTAGTAAGAAGTTAGTTACGACTGTTTTTGATCTATTGATGGCTCAATATGGAATTCGTCGTAAGAAGATGGATGAGTTAGCAGCCAAGGGTTATGACGATGCTGACAGCTTATTTACACCAGCTTGGCAAGAAAAAGTTACTGGTGTGAAACCAGAATTAGTTGTACAAATTGCACAAGAATTCGCTCAAAATGCCGCTGAAACACACGGTAAATCAATGGTAATTATTGGTGCTGGTGTTAACCACTGGTTCAATTCTGATATGACATATCGTTCCGTTATCAATATGTTGATGCTGACCGGTTGTATCGGAGTGCAAGGTGGCGGCTGGGCTCACTATGTTGGACAAGAAAAACTTCGTCCGGCAGAAGGTTGGGCTAATATTTCCTTCGCTAATGATTGGCAACCAGGCGGTGCTCGTCAACAACAAGGAACTTCATTCTTCTACTTTGCTAGTGACCAATGGAAGTACGACGAGATCGACAACGAAGGTATGAAATCACCTGTTAAGACGATCAAGGATACTTTCAAACATCCTGCTGACTACCAACAAATGGCAATCAGATTAGGTTGGATGCCATCATATCCACAATTCAACCGTAATAGTTTGGACTTTACCAAACAGTACGGAACAACCGACATTAAAGAAATTTCAAATAAAGTTGTTAAAGAACTAAAAGATGGTTCATTACAATTTGCGGCTGAAGCACCAGATGAAGATATTAATCAACCAAAAGGGATGTTTATCTGGCGTTCTAACTTGTTCGCATCATCAGGTAAGGGCCAAGAATACTTCATGAAGCATATCTTGGGCGCCGAAAATGGCTTACTTGCAAAGCAAAGTGAAAACTTCAAGCCACAAGATATGGAGTGGGATGAAAAGAGCGTTACCGGTAAGTTGGATCTAGCGGTAGACTTCGACTTCAGAATGGTAACAACACCACTTTACTCAGATATTGTTCTTCCTGCCGCAACTTGGTATGAAAAAGAAGACTTATCAAGTACTGATATGCACCCATTCATTCACCCCTTCAACAAAGCGGTCGATCCACTTTGGGAATCACAAAGTGATTGGCAAGCATTTAAGCACATCGCCAAGGAATTCCAAGGTATGGCTAAGAAATACTTGAAGGAACCTCAATATGATTTGAAGACTCAACCACTTGGTCACGATTCGAAGGGTGAAATATCACAACCACTTGGTAAGATCAAGGATTGGAAACGTGGTGAGATCGAACCTATCCCTGGTAAGACAATGCCAAGTCTATCGTTGGTCAAACGTGATTATACTAAGGTTTATGACAAGTATGTAGCCTTAGGACCAAATACTCGTAGCGGCAAAGTCGGAGCCAATGGTTACAGTTACAGTGTTGCTGATGAATATGACGAATTAAAGGATCTTATTGGAACGTATGATGACGGACCAGACGAAGGACTTCCAAAGTTGGATGAAGATAGAAATGTTGCCGAAGCAATTCTTCATCTATCAAGTGCTTCAAATGGTCACGTTGCTAAAAAAGCTTGGGAGAATGCGGAAGAGGTCACAGGTAAGAAATTATCTGATATCTCTGAAGGATTGACTGAGAAACAAATGACCTTCGCTAAGATTACAGCTCAGCCTAGCGAGTCGATTCCAACACCTATCTTCTCAAGTGCAAAGCACAACGGAGATCGGTACTCACCATTCTCAGTCAATATTGAACGTAATGTACCATTCAGAACCTTGACTGGTAGACAACAATTCTATCTTGATCATGAAATTTTCCAAGAATATGGTGAAGAGTTGGCAACTTACAAACCAACACTTCCACCACACGTCTTAGGACCAGCAGATACAAAAGTTGAACCAGCAGATAAGGAAGTAACGTTACGTTACTTAACACCGCATGGTAAGTGGAATATCCATACAACTTATCAAGATAATCTGTACATGCTGACATTGTTCAGAGGTGGTCCAACGGTTTGGTTGAGTTTGGACGACGCTAAGAAGATCGATGTCAAAGATAATGATTGGGTTGAACTTTATAACAAGAATGGTGTCATTACTGCCAGAGCAGTCGTTAGTCAACGTATGCCAGATGGCACGATGTACATGTATCATGCTCAAGATATGGAGATCGAAGAGCCATTATCAACTATTACCGGAAATCGTGGTGGTAGTCACAATGCTCCAACTCAGATCCATGTCAAACCAACCCAAATGGTCGGTGGTTACGCTCAACTAAGTTATGGATTCAACTATTATGGACCGATCGGTAACCAAAGAGACTTATACGTAAATGTTAGAAAATTAAAGGAGGTCAAGTGGAATGAAGGTTAAAGCACAAATTTCCATGGTGCTGAACTTGGACAAATGTATTGGTTGTCACACATGTTCAGTAACGTGTAAGCAAACGTGGACAAACCGCCCAGGTGCAGAGTACATGTGGTTTAACAACGTAGAAACTAGACCTGGTGTCGGATATCCGAAGAAGTGGGAAGACGAAAGTCATTATAAAGGTGGCTGGAAGTTGAACCGTAAAGGTAAATTGGAATTGCGTGCCGGTAATAAGTTGAACAAAGTTGCGCTCGCAAAGATTTTTTATAATCCGGACATGCCTAACCTAGACGACTATTACGAACCATGGACATACGATTACCAAACACTTTTTGGTAAAGAAAGAAAGCATCAACCAGTTGCTCGTGCTAAGTCACAAATTACTGGTGAATATATGAAGCTAAACAATGGTCCTAATTGGGATGATGATTTGGCTGGATCTGACAGAAGTTTTGGTGAAGATCCTAACATGCAAAGTATCGAAGCAGATATCAAAGGTAACTTTGAAAAGACCTTTATGATGTATCTACCAAGATTATGTGAACACTGCTTGAACGCTGCTTGTGTGGCTTCATGTCCAAGTGGTGCTATGTACAAACGTGACGAAGATGGTATCGTCTTAGTCGATCAAGAGCGTTGCCGGGGCTGGAGATTCTGTATGACAGGATGTCCTTACAAGAAGGTTTACTTTAATTGGAAGACCAACAAAGCTGAAAAATGTACTTTCTGTTATCCAAGAATTGAAGAAGGATTACCAACTGTTTGTTCTGAAACATGTGTTGGCCGCATTCGTTACATCGGAGTTATTTTGTACGATGCTGACCGTGTCGCCGAAGCATGTGAAGAACCTGATGACACTAAGCTATATGAGAGACAACTAGACTTATTCCTAGATCCAAACGATCCAGAAGTTATCGCTCAAGCACAAGCTGACGGTGTTGATATGGAAACAATCAGATGTGCTCAAAAATCACCTATCTACAAGATGGCTGTTGAACAAAAGATTGCATTCCCATTGCATCCTGAATACCGTACAATGCCAATGGTTTGGTATGTGCCACCATTGTCACCAATCATGAATTATTTCGAAGGCAAGAACTCGATCAAATACCCAGAAATGATTTTCCCAGCTATCAATGAAATGCGTATCCCAGTTGAATACCTTGCTAACCTTCTAACGGGTGGCAATACAGAAGTAATCAAGAACGCACTTTACAAGTTAGCCATGATGAGATTGTACATGCGCGCTAGAACTAGTGGTAAAGACTTCGATCCTGAGAAACTCGATCGTGTTGGTTTAACAGAAAAATCAGCAACATCACTATATCGTCTATTAGCAATCGCCAAGTACGATGACAGATTTGTCATTCCAAAGGCTAAGAAAGAAAAAGTAGAACACGTTGAAGATGAACAAGGTGGATTAGGTTACGAAGCATGTAATGGCTGTTCACTAGCACCAGTTCATGGAAGTGTCTTGCGTAAAGCTAAGGCTGGCGAATCGGGTAAAGATGCCTATGCTGAAAGTTTCTATGGAGGAATTTGGCGTGATTAATATTGAGAAGCTAAATACTCTAAAACAAGGATTTACGTATCTTTCACGTTTACTTGATTATCCAGAGCAAGCTCAATTAGATGATGAATTTCTTGAGGATTTTCGGAAGAATTATAGTGAGACACCTTCTAAATCAGCGATTGAAGATGTTATTAATGAAATGAGAACATACTCATTGGAAGAGTTAAGAACTCATTATGTTTCACTATTCGAGTTAAATAACCGTTATACTTTGTATATGACGTATTATAAAATGACTGATTCTCGTGAAAGAGGTCAGTTGTTGGCAAAATTAAAAATGTTGTATGAGATGTTTGGTGTACGTATCGATGGTTCAGAATTATCAGATTATTTGCCATTGATGCTTGAATTTCTTGCCTATAGTGATTGGAAGGATGATAAGCGTCAACAAGATTTACAATTGATGTTCTCAGTAGTTGAGGATGGCACTTATAGTTTACTGAAGAATGCCGAAGTTCAAGAAGATGATATGTATTTCAAACTGATCAGAATTGTTCGAGCTGAGTTTAAGTCTTGTCTTGAACAAACTGAAAAAGAGGGGGAGATGCAGTAATGAAAGACGCACTGGATATATTCTTATGGGTTATTTTTCCTTACCTTGCTCTCGGTTCGTTCATTTTTGGAACAATCGGCAGATTCGCTATTTTTCACGCTGGTGTAACGGCAGAATCTAGTGAATTATTGGAAAAGAAACAACTGATGATTGGAAGTATTCTCTTCCACGTTGGGATTATCTTCGTATTTGCGGGACACGTTGTAGGAATCCTGATACCTAAAGCATTCACTGACTGGTTAGGTATTCCTAACGAGGTGTACCATATTGGTGCACTGGTCATGGGTGGTATCGCTGGGTTCATGGCGTTAGCCGGAATGATGATTTTATCTTATCGTCGATTCACTAACAAACGTGTCTTCAAAACTAGTTCATTCAGTGACTTAATGGTCAATGTATCATTCTTGATCATTATTGTTCTAGGTTTGAGTGCTTCATTTATTGATGGAGCGATCTTGCATCCTGAATTCAACTACCGTTTGAACTTATCAGTTTGGGCCAGACAGATCTTTGTCTTCCACCCTGATTATCATTTGATGTTACAAGTACCAATTATCTTTAAGATTCACGTAATTTGTGGATTCTTGATTTTCGCTTTCTTCCCATACACAAGATTAGTTCATGCCCTTACGTTACCTTGGCAATATATCTTTAGACGTCCAATCGTCTATCGTAAGAGACCAAGAGTATAGCAACATAGTAGGTGGTAATTATTATCAAGAAGCGACAAAACAAACTTGTGATGAGTATAGCTTTGTTGACACTTGTGGCTTTGATCTTCGTGTCAATGATGATGGGACGGTACGACTTGTCACTTTCAGAAGTTTCAAAATACTTTATTGGGCAGGCCAACAGTTCATCTAAATTGATCTTAGAGCTTCGATTTATTCGAATTATAGCAGTTGTATTAGTTGGCGCAGGTCTATCGATGGCCGGCGCCACTTTTCAATCTGTCTTCAGTAACGGGCTGGCATCACCTAATTTACTAGGTGTTTCAACTGGTTCTAGTGTTGGCGCAGCGATTGCTATTTTAAATGGTAAGTCGATCTATTGGATCGAAATAAGTGCCTTCATTACAGGAATATTGACAGTATTTTTGACATTATTGATCAATCGAATACTGCACAGTGAATCGAATATTACACTGATCTTGTCAGGAATCATCATGTCAGGATTAATGCAGTCAGTTTTGGGATCTGTCAAATATATAGCGGATCCTGAGAACCAATTACAGAGTATCGTTTACTGGGAGCTCGGTAGCTTTATGAAAGTCGATACACAAGCGTTGGTATCAGTAGGTCCAATTTTAATTATTGGAATTATTTTCTTACTATTGACACGTTGGCGTTTGAATGCGCTATCATTAGATACGTATACAATAAAAACAATTGGAATAAATCCTACATTAAATAGGAATTTAATGATTTTATTTGCAACATTATTGACAGCGGCTTCAGTTTGCCTCTGTGGTGTTGTTGGATGGATCGGATTAGTTGTTCCTCACGTTAGTCGTAGCTTGGTTGGTGAAGATAATCGTTATGCTTTACCGATGACGGCGATCACTGGAGCAATCTTACTTCTAATTGCGGACACACTGGCACGAAGTATTTCAGTGAACGATATTCCGTTGAGTATTATCACTGGCTTCATCGGTGTTCCAATTTTTATTGTGATTCTTATAAGGAGAAGAAATGTTGGAATCTAGAATTAATACAAAGAACTTGTCATTTGCGTATAAATCAAAACAGATAATCAATAATGTTAATTTAAACGTTGCAGCTGGACAGGTCTTAGTGATTCTAGGTCCAAATGGTATTGGTAAAAGTACATTATTGAATTGCTTGAGTGGAGTCTTGACCAAGTATCAAGGTGAAATTTTAATAAATAGACAAGTGCTAAAATCATTGTCGATCAAGGATCTATCACACCAGCTTGCCTTAGTGAGTCAAGGAGTTAATATCAAGTCTAGTCTGACGTTGTTTGATTATTTATTACTTGGCCGCAGTTCGTTTCATTCAATATTCGATCAACCAGATGATCATGATAAGGAAGTTGTCACTAAAGTGATCGATCAGATTGGTTTGAAAGATTATTCTGCTGTTAGTTTGCAGAGTATGAGTGGAGGACAGAGACAACTGGCAATCATTGGTCGGGCACTAGCTCAAGAACCTAAGATACTAATTATGGATGAACCAACTTCGGCTCTAGATTATCGTAATCAGACGGTAGTCTTAAAGTTGATCAAGAAGTTGTCCGAAAAAGGAATATCCATAGTGATGAGTACGCATGATCCGAACCAAGCACAGATGATCGGTGACTCGGTAGGGTTATTGATCGATAATCAGACTTATCGACAGGGACCAGTCAGTGATATCTTGAATGATGAATATTTGACTGAATTGTACGGAACACCAATTACTTCGACTTATAATGAATCATTGAATAGGAAGATTTTTGGAATAGGGATGGGTTAATCAATGCATAAGAAACGAAATATTATTATTTTGATGTTGGGACTATTGGTCTTCTTCGGTAGTAGTATCAGTGTCCAAGCGTCATCTACACATACAATTCGAGACAATACTGGTGCACCGGTCAAAGTTCCTAAGAAGATCAATCGTGTTGCTGACTTGTGGCACGCTAATAATCCTATCTTTTTGATGTTAGGTGGAGAGGACAAGCTAGTTGCCACAACAAAGTTGACACACGATAATGCGTTATTGACGCAATTGTATCCGAAGGTCAAAAAGCAAGCTGTTCCGTTCAACGGTGAAGACTTCCAGATGGAAGAACTGATTAAACAAAAGCCGGATGTGGTTATTAGTTCAGACGTTTCTCAAATAAGTGAATTGAAGAAGGCTAAAATTCCAGCAGTCAATTCAATGTTTCAAGATTACAAAGGTTTAAAGAAGACAATGAACTTAACGGCAGAAGTTATCGGAACTAAGGCTGCTAAGCATAGAGCAAAAAAGTATAATAAAAAACTCGATGCAGATATCAAATCAGTGAAGAAAAAAGTTTCAAAAGCTAAGTCTAAACCTAGTGTCTTACATATCGTTAATACTAGCGATTTAACCAAAGTGGATGGTCGCAATACGATCGTTGACGAGTGGCTCAAAATTGCTGGTGGTAAGAATGCTATCAAGACCGATGGTAATATGATCTCAGTATCAGCTGAGGAAATTATTAAAGCTAATCCCGATATCATTATTATCGGTGGTACAACTGATAAGAAAGCATTGAAATTACTGAAAAAAGATAGTCGCTTTAAGTCACTTAAAGCAGTCAAGAATAAAAAAGTCTATGGCAATCCTACAGGAATCTTTATGTTAGATCGATACAGCGCTGAAGAAGACTTACAGATCTGGTGGGCGGCTAAGAAGTTCCATCCAGAATTAATGAAAGATGTTAATTTGAATTCTAAGTTCAAATCATTCTACAAAGAATTCTTTAATCATAAGTTCAGCAATAAACAAATAAGTCAGATTATCAATGGTGAGGTTATCAAGTGAAAATAGAAATTACACATGAACCCATCAATACGGAGGAATTGACCAAGAGCTTGATTCACAATGAATATGGCGGAATTGATATTTTTATTGGCAACATTCGTCAGTTCACAGGTGATATTGAAACTGAAAAGATTGAATATACTACGTATAAAAAAATGGCAGAAAAAGAAATGAAGAAGCTTGCAGACAAGGTTATTGCCAAAGGGATGGATGTAGTGATGGTCCATCGTGTCGGTGAATTGCAATTAGGTGATATTGCAGTTTTCATCGGTGTTGCGGCACCTCATCGAGCGGAAGCATTTGAAAATTGTCAATTTTTAATTGATGAGTTGAAGCATACAGTACCAATTTGGAAGAAAGAATATGATCGTGACAAAATTCGTTGGGGAGGTCTTGAAGATTGAAGGTAAAGTTGTTTTCTATCTTAGCTGAGGAAATAGGTTCAACGATCGATATCGATTTGAAGTCGCAGTTTTATCCGTCAGATGTCAAACAGGCTATCGAAGCTGCCTATCCTAAGTACAAAGAAGTATTGGATCAGTCTTTAGTTGCTATCGATGAAGAGTATGCAGATGATAAACAATTTGCACTCGCAGATGTCGCAGAAATTGCAATTATCCCACCTGTTAGTGGCGGCTAAAATTTCGAGGGGGTTTTTATAATGGAAAGTAAATCAAAATCAATAATTGCTTTGACCATGGGTACTTTATCCATGATGGTTTGTTTTATGGTTTGGTTGAGTTTATCTCCATTGATCGGAGTAATCTTAACTCACGATGGAATTCAATTGAGTGAGTTCCAACGGACATTCTTACTTGCAACACCAATTCTTTTAGGTTCGATCATGCGTGTGCCGATGGGAATTTTGAGTGACAAATATGGTGGCAAAAAAATCTATATTATTTTAATGCTATTTTTGATCATTCCAGTATTAATGATTCCTAGAGTTGGTTCATTTGGAACCATGATGCTTGCGGCTTTGTTACTTGGTATGAGTGGTACATCATTCGCAATCGGTATTTCTTATGTTACAGGATTCTTCCCACCAGAGAAGCAAGGACTAGTTCTTGGTATTGCTGGTGTAGGTAATATCGGTACTGCTTTTTCATCATTCTTCTTCCCAAGAATTGAAAAAGCTACAGGACTGGATAGCGTATTCTATCTATTGATCATCTTGCTTGTTATTTTCGTATTATTGATGATCTTCATTGCACCGGAGTCAAAGAAAAACGAAAATGCAAGTATGGGTAAGTCTTTAGCAGTTGCTAAGGAAAAAGATACTTGGTATCTAGCACTGTTTTATTTCCTAACTTTCGGTTTGTTCATGGCCATGACTAACTTGCTTTCGACGTTCATGGTAAATCTGTTCAATAGTAATCTAGTTGATGCTGGATTATGGGCAGCCATTTTCGCTGTGTTAGGTACATTGACACGTCCTATCGGAGGATATTTATCAGATAAGATTCGTCCAATGACACTTTTGAAGTATGATTTTATTGCAATTACACTCGTTGCGATTATTTTAGGGATTTTCCTACATACAAAAGGAATATTTTTGACTATTATGGTATTGATAGGTATTTTAGTTGGATTAGGTAACGGAATTATCTTCAAAATGGTTCCCTTCGTTTCTGACAGTAATACCGGAGCCGTCACAGGCTTTGTTGGTGCCATGGGTGGTCTAGGTGGTTATTTCCCACCAATTATCCTAGGTGTGATCAAACAAGCTACTGGCGGTTATCAATTGGGAATATACTTGATTGCAGTATTTGCTATAATATGTTTAGTACTACTACAAAAAGTTTATATTTCTGGAAGTCACAAAATCGTTAAGTAATTGAATTGAGGTGCACCTATGAGTGAAGAAAAGGCAACAACTAAGCAAGATAAACAACGTGAAGCTATTATGGAAGCTTTGGAAGACGTTATTGATCCTGAATTAGGTATTGATATTGTTAATCTTGGATTGATCTATGGTATAGATATCGATGGTACTGCATGTACAGTTACAATGACTTTGACAACTATGGGATGTCCATTGAGTGATATGATTTCAAACGATATTCATAATGCTGCTGAGTCAGTTGATGGGATCGATTCTTGCGATATTAATTTGGTCTGGTATCCTATTTGGGATATGAGTAAGATGAGTCGTTTTGCTCAAATTGCGCTTGGTATTAATGGTTAATGAAGAGAGCGTGTCAAAACACGGTTAATTTCTGAGTATAACCGAAAAAGATTTGGTATTTACGTAGTAAATGCTAAATCTTTTTTTTCGTGCAATTTCGTTATAAAACAATTAAACTATTATTAGAAATAATTTAATAATGGAGGATGACATTTTGACCAAAGCAACTGATTATTTGCAACAAGTTTATGAGGTTATCGAGCAAAGAGATCCAAATCAAACCGAGTTTTTGGAAGCTGTTCATGACTTCTTTCAAACTATGACACCGGTGTTTGAGAAACACCCAGAGTATATCGATGCTAATATTTTGGAACGTCTAACTGAACCAGAACGGGTGATTCAATTCCGTGTTCCTTGGTTAGATGATGAAGGACATGCTCGTGTCAATCGTGGCTTTAGAGTTCAATTTAATTCAGCAATCGGACCTTACAAGGGTGGTTTGAGATTACATCCATCTGTTAATTTGAGTATTATCAAGTTCTTGGGATTTGAACAGATCTTTAAGAATGCCTTGACTGGACTACCGATCGGTGGTGGTAAAGGTGGTTCAGACTTTGATCCCAAGGGAAAATCTGATCATGAAATCATGCGTTTTTGTCAAAGTTTCATGACTGAACTAAGTAAGTACATTGGTTTGGACGTGGATGTTCCAGCTGGTGATATCGGTGTTGGCGGACGTGAGATCGGGTATCTGTATGGACAGTACAAGCGTCTTCGTGGTGCTGACAGAGGAGTTCTGACTGGTAAAGGTTTAGGATATGGCGGTTCTCTTGGAAGAACCGAAGCTACTGGTTATGGTCTGGCATATTATACTGAAGAAATGTTAAAGGCTAATAACGACAGTCTTAAGGGCAAACGAGTAGCCATTTCTGGAGCAGGTAATGTAGCTATTTATGCAATTCAAAAAGTTACCGAATTAGGTGGTAAGGTCATTACTTGTTCAGATTCTAATGGTTATATCGTTGATGAACGTGGTATTGATGTTGACACTGTTAAGCGGATCAAAGAAGTAGAACGTAATCGTATCAAGGAATATACTGAAAAAGTTGCTGGTTCAGAATATCATCAAGGTTCAGTTTGGGATGCGAAGATTGCTTATGATATTGCTTTGCCATGTGCAACTCAAGATGAGATCAATGGTAAGCAAGCTGAAAACTTGATCAGTAATGGTGCTAAGGCTGTTGCCGAAGGTGCTAATATGCCAAGTAGTCCAGAAGCCATTGCGATTTATCAAAAGTCAGATGTATTGTATGGACCAGCCAAAGCTGCTAATGCCGGTGGTGTGGCCGTGTCCGCACTTGAAATGAGTCAAAATAGTATGCGTTTAAGCTGGACGTTTGAAGAAGTAGATAACAGGTTGAAACAGATCATGAAAGCTATCTTTGCTAATTCAGTTGCGGCTGCTGACGAATACGGTGTTAGTGGTGATTACTTGAGTGGTGCTAATATTGCGGGCTTTACCAAAGTCGCCGATGCAATGATGGCTCAAGGATTAGTTTAAAGGACAGTTGAAAATAAGGACTAAGCAAAAATAAAGTGCTCCATAGCTGTTAGATTTCTCGTCTAACAATTATGAAGCACTTTAACTTTGTCAAAGTATTTTAATTCGTTTTTTTTATGGACTATTCCAATTATTGTTGATTTAGGAAGGTATTTCAATATCATTGAATAAAAAATTTTAACGGATTTCTCATCTAAATTACTTGTTATTTCATCAAATAGAATGATATCAGGTTTTTGAATAATAGTTCTTAAAATCAACAGTTTTTGTTGTTCCCCTCCTGAAAGACTGGATTTAAAATCACCATTTGTTTCATTTGAGGCGTGCTTTGGATTCTTAAGTCCTATTTCGACTTTTAAATGGTCAATATATTCATTAGATACATCAACGTTAGGATACGTTAAATTATCGTACATAGATCTATCAAACAATGGACTCTCTTGTCCAAGATATACTATATTAGCTTTGTTATTCTCAGGAATTATGATATTTCCACTTTGAGGATTTAGAAGTCCGGCGATTATTTTTAACAAAGTACTCTTACCAGAGCCATTCGTTCCAATCAAAGCAGTACTCTTACCTTTTTCAAAGTTAAACTTGCTATCCTTAAATATGAAGTTTTCATCATCGTTATATTTAAATCTTAAGTTAGATATTTTGATAGCATTTTCTTCTGGATTGTAAACTAAATGATTCTTAAATTCTTTATCTATTGGATTGTAATCTAATTTTTTTAGACCATTTAGTATTCGGTCAATCAATTCAAATATTTCTAGATACTGACTGCCAAAAGTTGTTAGATTCATTATGGAATATATAAGAATAAGTAAGGTGGCTAAACTGACAAAGTGAGTGGCTCTGTTAAAAGTAACTAGTATTATAGTAACTGATGAAAGGGTAAGAAACGCTTGTTGAATTAAAGCAAATAAGTTTATCCTTCTTTGCAGTCTAGTGTAGACCGCCTTTTCATTATCCAATTTATTATCAAAAATTGAGTGTTCATGTATTAAACTACCATACGAAAAGATAGTATCTCTGTTATTATAGAAGTCTAAAAAATAAGCATTAACATCGGCAGTTTTCCTTAAGGATATTTTGATATTAGTTTTATTATCTGTAGACAGTTTTATAGATAAGGTTAAGTATCCAACAATAATAAGTATGTAACAAATTCCTAGAACGACATTAGCTTTTACCAAAATTATAGAATAGAGAGTGATCATAACTAGAGATTTTATTATGGATTGTAAGCTTTCCTGTACAAACTTTCGGCATGCGAATGAAACTTCATTTATATAACTTTGGATTGATCCAATTTTTTTATTAGATAAATAAGTATATCCACCAGTCTCAATTCTATTCCACAGTTCCAACTTAGAATATTTTCTCACGCCTTGTATAAAGTAATTACTAATGTAATTGATTATTGGGGGGATAGTCATTGTCAGTAATAACAAAATTCCTAAGTTAGTAATGGACTGGCTTTTAGACATTTTACTTATTAATTTAGTCAATATATATGGTTGCATATAATAAATAAGATATAAAATTATTAAAATAAGAAAATATATGAAGATTTTTAAAATACCAATTCTTTTCAAAAGATTAGTTAAAAAACATTTCATAGAAAGTACCTCTCAAAAACCCATCAATCATCGTGATTGATGGGTTTTATTTAAATATTATTTCCTGTATTGTTTCTCTATCATTTGAGACAAAGCTGCACCAAAACATATCTTGATACTAACTATATGAATCTAATAAATTATTTAGTCGATTGTATAGTGTTGGGTGGATGATATCAAACAATACACTATTTTTTGTACTATTTGTATATGTAGTATGTATAATAAATATATTTGATAATAGACGACGAAAAATTTTGTACTTTAAAATTGCCGAGTCCTTATTTTTTAATCATTGATGATGTTTTGTTATGATATTAATATAAATTTATTTTTGAGGGAGTAACTAATGGCAGATTTAAATAGTTTGGAAGATACATATACACTTAGTAATGGTGTTGAAATTCCTATCGTAGGATTTGGTACATGGCAAACACCAGATGGTGAAGTTGCTAAGCAAAGCGTTAAAGCGGCAATTGATGCAGGTTATCGCCATATTGATACTGCAGCAGCATATGGCAATGAGGATAGCGTCGGTGAAGGAATCAAGGCCTCAGGTATCAAGCGTGATGACTTGTTCTTGACTACTAAGTTATGGAATGATGATCATGGATATGATTCAACTATCAAGGCAATGGATCATTCATTGCAAGAATTAGACGTTGATTACGTTGACTTGTACTTGATCCACTGGCCTAATCCAGTTAAGTTCCGTGATCACTGGCAAGAAGTTAACGCTGAAACATGGCGTGCAATGGAAGACTTATTGGAGAGTGGTAAGACACGTGCAATCGGTGTTTCTAACTTCCGTGGCGAACACTTGAATGAATTGATGCAGACGGCTAATGTCACACCAATGGTTAACCAAATTTTCCTTAACCCAAGTGATTTACAACCAGATGTTGTTGATTACAATAATGAATACAATATTTTAAGTGAAGCTTACAGTCCACTGGGTACTGGTAAGATTTTCCAAGTACCAGAATTACAAGAAATGGCAAAACGTTATAACAAGTCAGTTGCTCAACTAGTATTGCGTTGGTCACTGCAATTAGGCTTCTTGCCACTTCCTAAGTCAGTTCACGCTGATAGAATTAAGGAAAATGCCCAATTATTTGATTTTGAAATTTCTGACGAAGATATGAAGACAATCAATGGCTTGCATGGTGTTGCTGGCCTGGCAACAGATCCTGATACAGCTAATTTCTAAGTAGGGGTTGGTGTATTCGTTCCGATTCCGGACAGCAGTAATTCCATCTGTGGCGGGACCGGTATGAGTCACAAAGCGGTTTCATGCCTCGCTTGCCTGCTTTGCACAAATCGCAAATCAGTCAAGACGTCCGTGCTGTAAATGTGGGAAAACCACCCGCATTAACACCACTTTCGCCACGGATTCCATTACTGTTGACCTCCAGCTAAATATATCAATAATGTAAAAATAGAAGTGTCACGGTAAAATTACTGTGATGCTTCTATTTTCATTTTTGTGATAAATAAACCACAAGTTTTACTTGTGGGGGTTAGTGAGTGCTTTAGCTAAAAAAACATCCTTTCGGTATACTGTTTATCGGCTACCAACCAAATAAACAGAGCGAGAGGATGTTTTTAATGTCTAAACAAAGTAAATACGATATTTACTTGTAATGGTATTAAGACTTATAGGATAAATTGTTGCAAAATGGCTACTAAGTTTAGAAATTATACAAACTTAGCTGATGGTGGATAACAATGTAATCCGCCGTAAAAGTGTTCTTAGCGATTTATCGCTTAGAACACTGGACGACTTTGAAGACAACAGGCTTCAAAGCGAGGTTGAAAACGAAGTTTGAAACCGGTCCACGGCAGATGGAATTGTTGTTCACCATCAGCGGCATAGCAACATCTATTAAATTCACTTTAAACAAAATTCTTAATTGAATCGAGGCTGTTTGTCACTTGATATCTTCAGAAGGTATTGATGGTTCTTCATTTTTCTCTCTGTTCAAAGTAGCATTTTTGATTAATTGATAGATTGTGGCAGCAATCGGAACGCTTAGTAACATTCCGATAATACCAGCAACTCCACCACCAATCGTAATTGCCGCAAGGACTAGTATGCCGGGAAGTCCAATTGAACCACCGACTACTCGAGGATAGATCAGATTGCTTTCGATTTGTTGCAAAATAATGATGTAAACAACGAACAATACGCCTTGAAGAGGGGACGTTACGGCAATCAGTACGAACCCAACTCCTCCACCGATCCAAGCACCGATCATTGGCACTAAAGCAGTGATACCGACCAAAGCTCCGACTGGCAAAGCACTAGGGAACTTAAAAATCCACATTCCTAAAGCACACAATGTTCCAAGGATAAATGCTTCGATAGTTTGACCACTAATAAAACTAGAAAAGGCGTTGTCTGTAATTCTCAAAACGTAACGAGCTTTTGTCATGACTTTATGAGGTACAAAGGCATCTAAAACACGATTTAAGCGATCAGCGATTCTTTCTTTGCCACTTACTAAATAGATCGCAAAAGTGAAGGCTAAGATGAAGTTAAAGAGTCCCTTGGATAGACTTCCAAAGATCGAGATAGATGATGAGAAGACTCCTGACAATCCTGATGAAACGAATTTCATTAGTTTTGATTGAATCGATGTCCAATCAAACTTGGTTGTTTCTAATTGTGAGGCTATGGCACTAGCTTGATTAGAATTGTTTAGCCATTTATTGATGTCGTCGATAACATTAGGCAGGCTGACGAAAAAACTGCTTATTGCTGAAATAAACTGTGGAAGTACTAGTCTTAATACCCAAGCAATAACGGCAACAATAATTATGATAGCTAGCAATAGAGCGATTGGACGTCGTAATCTAATAGCCCATTTCTTATTAGACTTGGGCCAAAACCACCGTTCCATGGCACTACTGAGAATATTAATACAGTAAGCTAAGGCAGCACCAATAATCAGTGGTAATGAAACAGAATATAACATTTTGAATAAATTAACTATTTGTCCTGGATATACGAGCAAAATTAGAAAAATTGCTACAAAAACACTGTAACGAATTATTTCATTCTTGGTTAGTTTCATTATTTCCCCCTCAATGATGATTAATAATCGTAATATTATTTTACCATTTACGAATCTATACAACCATACACTGTGATTTTTGGGTAAAAAAGAGGTTGTGATATAATTCGGTGGATGTATTAATTTACAGCGTAAACGCGTGTCAAAACACAATTTCTTCCGTTTAATAAAAAAAGATCTGGCATTTACTACGTAAATGTCAAATCTTTTTCGGTTATACTCAGAAATTAAACGTGTTTTGTCACGCTCTCAATATTCTTAGTCTTCATAACCATTCATATGTTTGATCTTAAAGTTCCAAGCATCTTTGATGACCTTGTGTACGTCGTCATATTGAGGCTTCCAATTCAATACTTGGCGTGCCTTAGTTGAGTCAGCAATCAGTGTACTTGGATCACCAGGACGACGTGGACCCATTTCAGCAGGTATTTCCTTGCCAGTAACTTCACGGGCGGCTTCAAGAATTTCTTTGTTTGAGAATCCATTCGATGAACCTAAATTAAAGATATTGCTATCATTACCAGCACGAAGATATTCCATAGCTAGGCGATGTGCTTCGGCGAGATCTTCAACGTGAACATAGTCACGAACGTTAGTACCATCTTTAGTATCGTAGTCGTCACCGAAGATAGTTAATTTGTCGCGTTGACCAGCGGCAGTTTGAAGAACAACTGGAATCAAGTGAGTTTCAGGATTGTGGTCTTCACCGATAGTACCATCGGCTTTAGCACCAGCAACGTTGAAGTAACGTAAGGCGATAAATTTGATACCGTAAGCGACATCTGACCAATGCATGATCTTTTCCATGGCTAGTTTACTTTCACCATATGGGTTAGTAGGTACGGTTGGATCCGTTTCTTTGATTGGAATTTGTTTTGGCTCGCCATATGTTGCGGCAGTAGATGAGAAGACGATGTGCTTAACATTGAAGTTATTCATTACTTCTAGTAAGGAGATCATCCCATAAGTGTTGTTGTCAAAATATTTCAGAGGGTCTTTCATAGACTCAGGAACAACGGAGAAGGCAGCGAAGTGAATTACGTCAGTGATGTCTTCAGCTTGGAATAATTTGATCAAAAATTCTTTATCACGAACATCACCTTGATAAAACTTAGCTTTGTCGTTAACGGCTGCTCGATGACCAGTTTCCAAATTGTCAGCTACGACAACGTCATAGCCCATGTTGCATAAATGATCTACAGTGTGTGAGCCAACATAGCCCGCACCACCTAATACAAGGATACTCATAAAATTACCTCCGATATTGAATTAATTCTATTATAACGTATTATCGCAGTTTATAGTTCTCAGCTTAACTCCGGCTTAAAAATTTAACTTTTTTTGTGTTATGCTTTAATATATTGATATAAAAATAAAATTATCTGAACGGATGAAGAGCCATGAAGAAATTTTTTACTATTATAGGTACGGTCATTCTTTTACTAGTTGCACTAGTATTGATATTCAATGAACCGATCAAAGAGTATGCGGTCAGTCGTATTTCAGACCAACATCTTAATTCTTTGACAGTCTCGAAGGTCAAAAAGAATGAAAATAAAAAGGGTGAGTTTGATTTTAAAAAAGTCAAACCGCTGACAGCTTCACAAGTTGCTAAGGCTTCTGTCAATAACGACTCAGCTGTGATCGGTAAAATGGCTGTTCCTTCGGTCAAGTTGTATTTACCTATTGTTAAGGGATTAAGTGATAGTTCCTTATCCACTGGTGGTGGTACGATGAAGGAACATGAGAAGATGGGTCAGAACAATTATGCGCTAGCTGGTCACTATATGACAGCTAAGGGTGCGTTGTTCTCACCACTTGAGGATGCTCAAATTGGTGATCTTGCATATATTACTAATATGAAGCGGGTTTATACATATAAGATATTTTATAAGAAGATAGTTCCTCCAACAGCAGTTTATTTGTTAGACGATGAAAAAGGGCAAAAACTCTTAACATTAATAACTTGTGCTGACGGTGGTACTAATCGGTGGGCAATTCAAGCTTCGTTGGTAAATAGTATGCCGGCGAATAAGACAACATTAGCAGTATTTTCTAAGTAAACTTGGCAATGTCAAGTTTATTTTTTTGTTACAAAGACTGTTATAATGATTTAGTTAGTAGGTGATGTAGTGGTATTAATCAATTGGGAAAAAAGAAAAAATCCCACTAAAAAAGAAATTGCAGATTTTGCGGCTGAGAATAATGTCAGTCCTATTTTGGCTGAGCTATTGATGTCACGTGATCTGACTTCGAAAACCGAGATCGATGATTTCATTCATGCTGATGTGACAGAATTACAAGATCCCTTTGGACTTCATGATATGGATAAGGCGCTCGAAGTAATTGACGATGCGATTGAAAATGAGAGCAAAATTGCTATTTATGGTGATTACGATGCGGATGGTGTCACTAGTACTTCCATTATGAAGTTGACCTTACAAAAGTTAGGCGTGAAGCCCATATTTTATATTCCAGATCGTTTCAAAGATGGTTACGGTCCTAATTTGGATGTCTATAAATTTTTGGCTGATCAGAATATTGATTTGTTGATAACAGTTGATAATGGTGTTAGCGGTAAGGACGAAATTAAATATTTAAAGGATCGTGGTATTAAAGTCGTTGTTACAGATCACCATGACTTGCCAGCTGAATTACCAGAAGCTGACGCAATCGTGCACCCAACTATTCCAGGTGCGGAATACACTTGTCCGTACTTGTCTGGCGCTGGGGTCGCCTTTAAGATTGCTGATGCGTTACTAGGTGACGAGGCCCTGGATTTGATCGACTTGGCTGCCATTGGAACGATTGCTGATTCTGTGCCACTATTAGGTGAGAACCGTGTGATCGTGACTGAAGGCTTGAAACGAATGGCGGATAACAAGCACGTTGGATTGGGTGCATTGATCAAAAAGTGCAAGTTAAAGATCAATCAGATGACTGAAGAGGATGTTGGCTTCAAAATCGCTCCAAGGATCAATGCCTTAGGTCGCTTGACAAATGCCTCTTCAGGCGTTGAATTACTAACTACTGGTGATGTTTCCTTTGCTAAGGAGATAGTGGATGAAACTGAAGAAATCAATTCTAAGCGTCAAGAACTAGTTGCCTCGGCGTTCAATGATTCAGAGTCGCAAATTGCTGAACAAAAAGACGATGATGTTTTGATTCTAAAAAGCGATCAATGGCATCAAGGTATTTTGGGAATCGTTGCTAGCCGTGCTGTTGATCAAGAGAACAAGCCAGCGTTAGTTATGCAATATGATGAAGATTCACAGCTATATAAAGGATCTGGCCGTAGTCCAGAAGGCTTTAATTTATTTGACGCTTTGAATGCACATAATGAATTGTTTGCAAGTTTTGGTGGACACGCTCAAGCTTGTGGTTTTTCGATTTCTAAAGAAGGATTGGAGAAGTTAACACCATTGTTGTTGGAAGAACCTTCCAAACAGAACTTTAATCCCGAAGGATCAGTTACTAAGTACTTTGATTTGGAATTAGGATTGCAAGACTTGAATTTTGATTTGATCAAGGAAATCAATCAACTGGCACCATTTGGCATGGGTAATCCTAAGCCGGTTTTGAAATTGAGTAACGTGTCATTATCACAAGTCAAAGCTATCGGTAAAGATGGAACACATTTAAGAACCAATATCACGGACAAGAATCATCAGGTTGGAGCAATTGGATTCGGCATGTTCACTAAAGCCGAGAATATGAATACTGATATTTGTGATGTTTATGGTGAGCTTGGTATCAACGAATGGGCGGGTCGTAAGAACTTGCAATTGATGTTGGACGACTTCGAAGTATCGCCTGAAGGACTAAAGATAAGCCAATTACAAAATGTCTACTTTGATTATCGAAACAAACAGATCTCCGGTGCTATACTGAATAAGTTTGATGCAGTGGTCTTTTTCAATGAAACATATTACGAAGCCGCAAACCGCCAGCACCCTAATGTGAAGTTAATCATGTATAATGAATCTTGTGATGGAAAAAATATTTTGATCTATGATCGACCACACAATCTAGAATTATTCAAAGAATTTATCAAGAATAATCAAACCAGCCACGTGGCATTATATTTCCATACTGATTTAACAAATCGGTATTTGAAGCCTGATATGATAGCTATGAAGAACTTTCTGAAGTACCTTTATACACATCAGAATATCAAAGCGGATGGTATGGATTTGGTAGCAGAATATCTCGGTTACAAAAAAACTGATATAGATTTCTATTTAAAAGTGTTTTTTGAGCTAGATTTTGTTAAAATGGTAAATGGCTTTGTTGAAAAAGCTAATGCTTCACAACAACGCGAATTGATTGAATCTCCAACATATCTTAAGAGATTACAACGCAATGATGTTGAAAAAATATTAATTGAGTCTGATTTTGATGATTTGCTGTCGTGGATGAGCGACTACGATTGTCACTGTTAGATTGAATGGAGAAATTAAAAGATGGATATTGATTTTAAGAAATATGTTGCTAATGTTCCGGATTTTCCAGAACCAGGTGTACTATTTCGTGACATTTCACCATTAATGTTGGACGGCAAAGCATACGCTGCCGCAACAGATGAAATAGTTGAATATGCTAAGAGTCGTGGCGCTGAAATGATTGCTGGACCCGAAGCACGTGGATTTATCGTTGGATGTCCAGTTGCTTACAAATTGGGAGTTGGTTTTGCCCCAGCACGTAAAAAGGGTAAGTTGCCTCGTCAAACTGAATCAGTCACTTATGATTTGGAATATGGACAAAGCTCACTATACATGCAAAAAGATGCTGTCAAACCAGGACAAAAAGTCCTAGTTGTTGATGACTTAATGGCAACAGGTGGAACATTGGCCGCAACAATTGATCTAGTTGAAAAATTAGGTGGTATCGTTGTCGGAACTGCTTTCTTAATTGAGTTGACTGATTTACACGGTCGTGACAAAATTAAAGGGTACGACATGTTTACTTTGATGCAATATTAATAATATAATAGTAGAGGCGGATGCCTCTTATTATGGTGAGTTGGCAGAGTGGTAATGCACCGGACTCGAAATCCGGCGAACCGGTTAATACCGGCGCGCAGGTTCAAATCCTGTACTCACCTTCATAAATAACCGGGAAGACTGATTTTTCAATCTTCCTGGTTTTCTGTTTTTTTGACAAAAATAATATTATTACCGCTAATATAGGCAGAATAAATACCGTCTAACTCGATTTTTTCCTTCGCATGAATGTTGTATTTGCCGTCGAATGATCTAATGAAGGCAATGTCCGCAGTATAGCGGTTTGGTAATTTTGCTATGAGTGAATTGTTGATATCATGACTGTTGATTATATAAAAATATAGTTTGGATGCTACTGATTGGGCAGGTATTCTAATATGAAATTCACTGATAGTATTGTCCATTGTCAAATAAGTTGTATCGTTATTAATATATGAGATGTTTTTAAATTTTTTATCTGACCCATCCGGGTACTTTATATCAATATATTTTGTCATTTTGCTCACTTCATTTTCTACCTGAATAGTAATCTGTTTCAATCAAGTATTAGAAGAAAAGTGCTCCCAAAATGCTATAATGTCTACATTGAATGAGGATAAGAATATTTTTGGATAATTAAATTTATAAAACATACTGGGGGTAATCAAATCATAAAAATAAAGCAATTTGATAAAAATGACCTTTCCAAACTGGCTGATTATTCAGCAGTGGGGATGAACTTTGATAGGTATACTAGATCAAAATTTATAGAAAAAATGTATGCTGAATATTTAGTACGATATGAATATTCTCATGCCACGGTTACACTAGGTGCTTATGACGAAAATGATAATTTTTGTGGTGCCGTATTCGCTAAGTTCAACAACGAAGTATTAGTTGATCAGGGTATCTTCAATACTCTTTATTCTTCAGTTGCAAATTGTGTAGCAAATATCGGATTTGGTTCTGAGTCTAGTGTCTACGATCAAGTTAACTTTGAAATGTTAAGAAAATTAAGATCAGAATTTAAATTAGACGGAGAACTATGTCTCTTTGCTGTTGATCCTAATGCTGGCGGCAAGGGAATTGGCAGTAAATTACTTGCTGAATTATCTAAACAGTATGCTGGTAAGCATATTTATCTGTTTACTGACAGTAATTGTACTTATCAATTCTACGAGCATCGAGGCTTTATTCAAGGATATTCTACGAGAGCACACGAACCTAGTCAGCCTGTAAATCAAAAAATGACGTATTATATTTATCACAAAATCTTATAATTATTTGAGGAGAAAAAATGATAGCATTAAAATCAGCACGTGAGATCAAAGGGATGCAAGAAGCTGGAGACATTCTTACTGGCTTGTTTCACGAATTAGAAGGCTATGTTAAACCAGGATTATCAACTTGGGATATTGATAATTTTTCATACAAATACATTACTGAACATGGTGCCACACCTGGAGAGTTAAATTTCGAGGGATACAAGTATTCAACTTGTATCAGTGTTAATGATGTGATCTGCCACGGTTGTCCTAGTAAGGATATTATCGTGAAAGATGGTGACTTGATCAAGTTAGATACAGTTATCGATTATCATGGCTACCTAAGTGATGCTTGCCACGCATTAGTGGTCGGTGAGGCTACACCAGAAGTGAAGAAATTAATGGACGTGACTTTGAAGTCATTATATAAGGGTATAGATCAAGCAGTAGTTGGAAATAGAATTGGTGATATTGGTTTCGCGATTCAAGACTATGCAGAGAATCAACTAGGCTATGGTGTAGTTAGAGATTATATCGGTCATGGTATTGGACCTACAATGCATGAAGAACCAGATGTACCTCACTATGGTAAGCCAGGTCACGGAACACGTTTAAAAGCTGGGATGACCATTACTATTGAACCAATGATCAATGTCGGTAGTTATGAATGTAGCGAACCAGACGAAAACGATGGCTGGACTATTAGAACCGTTGACGGCAGTTTAAGTTGTCAATATGAACATACAATTGTCATTACAGATGATGGCCCTAAGATTTTGACATCGTTTGATCATGAGAGAGATTCTAAATATTTGCTTTAATTTCTCTCTGTATAAAACTAAATTACGCAAAAAGACAGGTAAAATTTTTGATTTTACCTGTCTTTTTTGTTTTTAAATCGTTAAATTGAGATTTCGGACGGAGGGATACTGTGTTCAAAATTTTGGAATCCAACCACATATTTGTAATTAACCATTTTGTTGATTGAAACAACGCATGAAATTTTCTTGCTAGGTCCATTCTTGGTAATAACTACAGGGTAGATTACTGTCAAATTGAAACTCCTCGCTTATTCATTTTTTATTATTTCAATGTTACATGGTTATTTTAACTTAGTTTTATTGAGAATTGGAATATAAAGGCTTGGATCTTTTTGTTCAATCTAATGATGTTCAACAACCTTCTGTAAATCACTCATCAATGAGGAATATCTCTCTTGATATTCACGGAATTCGCAAGTACGACAGGGACTTGAATTGGTCTCTAACTTCAAATGCTCCTTGATAAGTTTTTCGGTCAATTTTTTGTTATCATCACTCAAAGCTCGCTTAAATTGATGATCGTTTTGTACCAAGTTAGGCGTCAACTGTTGTCGATAAGCAGAAGGTGTCATGCCGAAGTGTTTTTTGAAACTTTGATTGAATACTTTTAAATCATGGAAGCCAACTTGAAAGGCAATCGATGAGATATTGTCAGTACTTCTAGTCAGTTCTCTAATAGCTTGTTGTAGTCGACAACGCATTACGTATTCTGAATATGTGATACCTAGTTGTGATTTTAATAGTTTTGATAGATAAGTAGGTGAGTAATTGACTTGATCGGCAAGTTTTGAAAGTGAAATATCTTCACTGGAGTGCTGTTCCAAGTATTCAGTTAATTTGGATATAGCTTTTTGATGGCGAGGTGTAGCAATTGTATTTTCACTAGAATCAGTAGGAATATAAAATTGTGACAAGTTATTAAGCAAGTCAAAATAAGCTGAAGTTTTAGTCAGCTGACTTTTGGCATACGTCAAGTTGGCGAGGGCAGAGCGGATAGGCTCGTACAAGTGATTTACGTGCTCGTCGACGGAATTAAGCACAAATTTTCCGATTGTATCTTCCATGCCATTTTCTATGAATGCTTCTGGAGGGATGTGTAGACGCAGCATGACACTATTTGCTTCTTCAGCAAAAGTAGCGTGTCCACGGTTGGAATTTATTACTAGTAGATCGTTTGGCTGTAGACTAATAAATTCACCATCGACGTTGGCTTCGACTTTTCCAGTCAATAACCAAAGGAGTTCAATGTCTGAGTGCCAGTTATAGTGGTAACTTCCCACCTCATAAATTAATTCATCGTAATTGACGGTTGCTTGATAAGATGTCATCTTAATCCCTTCCTTTATAAGACTAGTTTAGACATATTCAAAATTTCTCGCAATTATATTTGGGGATCAAATGACAAAAAAGACCTAGGGGTGTTTTTTGTCAAGAATACTATAGTGCCATGTTGTAAACGGTAATTTAATTGATAAAATACTAGGCTTTAATTATCCAAAAAATCAATAATACTGACAAAAATTACCCAGGTTTGTTCGCCAATTATCAGATGTAATTGAATGACTAATGGATAGTTTATGTTTCCAATGCCTTGTATTCTATAGTCAGAAATTAAGGGAGGTAGTCAAATGCCAGCAGTTACTTATGAATACGAAGCAAAAACGTTGTCTCCTCAGGCAACTAAGTTACGTGATATGATCGTCAGTTATATGAAAATCGTTAGTCGTCGTTTGCCAGATGACGTCAACGCTAAGTTAAAGGAATTATCTAAGATCGAAGTTGATCCTTTACAGCAATTGGTTTATGCAACTATGAAAGAGAACCAAATGCTTGCTGAAAAATTAAAGAGACCTAGTTGTCAAGATACTGGTGTCGTACAATTCTTCGTTAAAGTAGGAAGTAATTTCCCATTATTAGGTGAATTAAAAGATATTTTGACTGATGCTGTGGTTGAGGTTACTAAGGAAGCTCCATTGCGTCACAATGCAGTTCAAACTTTTGATGAATTCAATACAGGTTTGAACATTGGTAAAGGTGTTCCTAATATCATTACTGAAATAGACGGTAACAGCGACAAGCTTGATATGTATGTATATCTTGCTGGTGGTGGTTGTTCATTGCCCGGTATTGCTAAAGTTCTAATGCCCGGTGAAGGATATGAAGGTATTGTTCGTTTCGTTATGGATCAAATGACTAGTTACGGAATCAACGCCTGCCCACCATTACTAGTCGGAATTGGTGTTGCTAATTCAGTTGAGATGGCAGCAATGAATTCTAAATTGGCTTTGATGAGAAGAGTCGACAGTGTCAGCCCTAACGCTAATGCCGCTAAGATGGAACGTCTCTTTGAAGATGGTATCAACTATATTGGCTTAGGACCTCAAGGATTAGGTGGTAAGAAGTCAGTTATGGGTGTCAACATTGTCAACACAGCCCGTCACCCTTCAACCATTGGTGTTGGACTGAGTGTAGGTTGCTGGTCACATCGTCGTGGTCGTATTATCTTGGATGGCGACTTGAACTATGAATTACCATTAAACAAAGGAGTAGAGATATGAGAAAATTTCACTTAAAAACACCTATTAAAGATGAAGATATAGCAGATATTCGTATTGGTGATATCGTCTACTTGGATGGTATTATCGTAACTTGCCGTGATGTAGCACACCGTCGTGTTGTTGAAGAAAAACGTAAATTACCAGTTGATGTCAAAGGTAAGGCAATTTTACATGCTGGTCCAATCGTACGTCAAAAGGAAGATGGCAGCTATGAAATGGTTGCTGTTGGCCCAACAACAAGTAGTCGTATGGAAAAATTCGAAGAGCAATTCGTTAAAGAAACTGGCGTTAAGCTGATCGTTGGTAAAGGTGGTATGGGACCAGGTACAGAACGTGCCTGCAAGAATTACAAGGCTTTACATTTAGTATATCCAGCTGGTAATGCTGTTTATGCTGCAACAAAGGTTGAACGTATTGTCGATGCTCAATGGAAAGACTTGGGTATGCCTGAAACTCTTTGGGTAAATCAAGTTAAAGATTTCGGACCATTGATTGTTTCAATCGATACTAACGGTGATAACTTATTTGAAAAGAACAAAGTTGAATTCAACCGTCGTAAAGAGGAGAAGATCGAGGAAATCAGTAAACAAGTTAGCTTCATTAAATAGAAACCACCTGCCAAGGGTGGCTTTTCTTTTTCACAATTTATGTAAACGCTATCAAGAAAAACTTAAATATTTGTAAAAAAATAAACACAGATTTTTAAAAACTTTAAAAATATCTATATTATTTGCATTTTGTTAACAAAATCACATTAATTTATGTTATTATGTTTGTGAAAGATGATACAAGGATGTGTATTAACAGAAAGAAGGTTTCAATATGGTACGTAAAAATAAAGTTCTTTTAGTTGGAGACGGTGCTGTTGGGTCATCATTTGCTTTTTCATTATTACAAAATACTGATTTTTTAGATGAATTAGTTATTGTTGATATTAAGCAGGATAAGATTCACGGCGACGCACTTGATTTGGAAGATGTTACTTCTATGAGTTCACCAGTTAATGTTCATGCTGGTACATACGATGACGCTGCTGATGCAGACATCGCTGTTATTACTGCTGGTATTCCTCGTAAACCTGGTGAAACAAGACTTGATCTTGTCGCTAAAAACGAAAAGATCTTGAAATCGATTGTTAATCCAATAGTTGAGAGTGGATTTAATGGAATTTTTGTAGTTTCAAGTAATCCGGTTGATATTTTGACAACTTTGACACAAAAGATGTCAGGATTTCCAAGAGAAAAAGTTATTGGAACTGGTACATCACTTGATACAGCCAGACTACACGTTATTTTGGCCAAAGAGTGTAACGTTCCAGTTAATCAAGTTAATGCATATGTATTGGGAGAACATGGGGATACATCTTTCGTTAACTTCGATGAAGCATTAGTTGCTGGTAAGTCATTGAGTGAATGTGTTGATCTTACTGATGACGCTAAAGCTGAGATCGAGACTAAAGTACGTAAAAAAGGTGGCCAAATTATTGGCTTGAAGGGTGCTACTTTCTATGGAGTTGCCCGTAGCCTGTCACAAATTTGTAAAGCAATTTTAGAGAATCGTGATACCGTATTACCAGTATCTGCACCAATCGAGAACCACTATGGATTGGACGATAAATTATATATTGGTACACCTGCCGTTATTAATGGTAACGGAATAGCTGATGTTATCGAAACAGCTTTGAGTCAAGAAGAGGCTGACAAGATGCAACATTCAGCAACTAAGATGCAAGAAGTATTGGACAGTTTGACAGTTAAATAGTTTTTTATTTGATAGTTATAAAAATAGTTGAAAAAAGTTTAGTTAGTTCTTGGAGATGGAAAATATGTTAGAAAAGGTTAAATATAAGGGTTTTATTTGGCCAATAGTCATAGGATTGATTATTTGGTTCACTGCTGGTGTTAGACCAGCTGGTGTAAGTGTCGAAGCTTGGCATATGTTGGCATTATTCGTAGCTACTATTATAGGATGTATTACACAGCCACTTTCAATCGCCGGTGTTACATTGATCGGTTTCACTTTAACAGTTGGTACCGGTTTGGCAGATATGAAGACAAGTTTGTCAGCATTTAGTAATTCAGCCGCATGGTTGATCGCCATGGCATTCATGCTTTCACGTGGTGTTATTAAGACAGGCTTAGGCCGTCGTATTGCTTTGTACTTCGTTAGATTATTCGGTAAACGTACATTAGGATTGGCATATTCAATCATGGGTATCGATCTTGTTACTTCACCAGCTATTCCAAGTAACACAGCTCGTGCCGGTGGTGTTGTATATCCAATCATTGAATCACTTGCTAGAACCTTTGGTTCTAAAACAGAAGATGGTACTCAAAGAAAGATGGGTGCTTATCTAGTATTCACTGAGTTCCATGCAAACCTATTAACTAGTGCACTATTTATGACTGCTATGGCTCCTAACTTAGTTACAGCTCAATTAGCAGGTAAGTTACACGTCAACCTCACATGGATGGGTTGGTTCATTGCAGCATCAGTTCCAGTTGCAATTTGTTTGGCAGTTGTTCCCTGGATCATCTACAAGATGTACCCACCAGAAATTAAAGAAACACCAAATGCCAAAACTTGGGCAAACAAAGAATTAGCTGACATGGGTAAGATGAAATTGTCAGAAAAGATCATGGGTTCAGTATTTATCTTGACTCTAGTTCTCTGGATGCTATCAAGTATCATTGGTATGGATGCTACATTCGTTGCTTTCTTAGCAATTTCAATTTTGCTTGTTACAGGTGTTCTATCAGTTAATGATCTATTGCACGAAACAGGTGCTTGGAATGTTCTTATTTGGTTATCAGTTCTAGTATTTATGGCTGGTAAGCTTACAGAATTCGGCTTCATCAAATGGATGTCAGCAAGTATCGCTAGTGGTCTTCACGGCGTTAGTTGGGTAGTAATGTTAGCAGTATTGGCTATCGTATTGTTCTACTCACATTATCTATTCGCCAGTGCTACAGCTCACGTTTCAGCTATGTATGCTCCATTCTTAGCCGTTGCTATTTCTGCTGGTGCCCCTGCACAAATGTCAGCTATGCTATTAGCTATGATCACAGCCGTTATGGCTTCAACAACTCACTATGCTAACGGACCTGCTTCAGTTCTTGCTGGTTCAGGATACGTTAAACAAGGTGATTGGTGGAAGATGAACTTTGTACTTGGTATTTTCTACCTATTAGTAATCGGAATTATTGGACCATTGTGGATGAAAGTTATCGGTCTTTGGTAGTAATTTCATCAAAAAAGACGATATTGGAGATCATCCAATATCGTCTTTTTGCTTTAGTTAATTTCATTTTCAAGTCTCAATGCAATTGCCTCTGTCATTACCATATCGGTGAAGAAGTCTCCACGTAAAGCGCCAAGAGCGGCTTTGTATTTTGCCTTACTTTGAACGATTGCAAATCTGCGTGATACATTCAAAATGCTGCTTAGCGGAATCGATAAGGTTTTGTCATCTTCAAGATTTAGAAACTTACCATTGATATCATATGGTCTGCCATATGCCATTCCGACAATTTGGTCGAGATCTACTTTTGGAAAGATCTTAGTCTTGTTGTCATGCCAAACATCTATTGAATCGATAGAGGCAAGCGTTCCGAGTCCACAGATCAAAAGGTCAGCTTTTTCAGCAATGTCAAAGGCCCGAGAAGAAGTTGGCTCTAACATAAAACCCTTTCTAACTTCATCATTAATGATGTAAAGTGGGCCGGGCATTGTGTAATAGGGAACGTCATATTTTGAGGCGGCCTGTTGAACCATACGCATTGAGCCAGATGATGACTTGTATTTCATGTTTTCACCCATGAACTGAGTGAAGACTAAGTCGTCTTGGGAACTCTTATTGAAATGGTCTAAGACTTCATAGACTGTTTCTCCCCAGGAGAGGCCAACGACATTGCAGTTCTTAATAATTGCCTGTGTCTGAACCGCTGAAAATGACGAAATCAATTCGTCACGTTTAGTTGGATTAATTGGATCTTTGATGACGTATAAATGATTAATATTGAACTTTTTCAAGAGTTTGCGTTCCAGTTCAACATTTCTTTCGTAACCGGAATGTATATTAATGTCAACGATTCCAGTGGTTAATGCTTCGTCAAGATATTTTAGGATCAAATAACGACTGATCGAGTACTTCTTGCTGATATCATTGATCGACATCTTGCTTAAGTAGTAGTCTTGCGCCAGATTTCCTAATAAAATGTTATGTTCTGCTTTCATTAGAATCTTCCTGTTCAAGTTTTTAATTTAATTATATCATCATAGCAAACTTTTTCATATTTTAAAAATCCCTTTTAAAGTATTTAAAAAAATGATGGATATTTTACAAAATTTAAAATATGTGATATGTTTGTATGTGAAATAAAGAACAGGAGATGGTTGGATGGAAGACGATGATAAGATTTTATCTCTTCACGCCCAAAATCGTGGAGTACTAGGAATTTCACCTAGTCTTAACGTTAAAAATAAAAAAGAACTTGGTGAAGCATATACTCCAGGTGTTGCTGTAATTTCAAAGTTTATTGAAAGATATCCAGAAATGAAAGCTAAGTACACAATGAGTGGTAAGTTGGTCGCTTTGGTAACTGATGGATCAGCTGTTTTGGGACTAGGTAACATCGGTCCTGCTGGTGGATTACCAGTTGTTGAAGGTAAAGCCTTATTGTACAAGGATTTATCAGGTGTTGATGCTATTCCATTGACAGTTGATCAAGTACCAGTTGATGAATTCGTTGAAACACTTAAGAATATGTCGAAATCATTTGCTGGATTCCATTTGGAAGATATCGCGGCTCCTAAGTGTTTTGAGATTGAAGAGAAGCTTGCTAAAGCTGTTGATATTCCGGTTTACCATGATGATCAAGAAGGTACAGCAGTTGTTGTATTAGCTGGCTTGATCAATGCAGCTAAGGTTACTGGCAAGAAGTTAGAAGACATGAAGGTTCTACTAAATGGTGTCGGTGCTTCTGGTGTAGCCACAGCTAGATTATTATTAGCTGCCGGAATTAAGAATCTTACTTTGGTCGATATTCATGGTCCTGTATCCAAGGATGACCTTACTTATAATAAGTATCAACGTGAAGTAGCTGCTGCAAGTTCTGACCAAACTAAGTATCAATCATTAGATGACGCAGTTGTTGGTAAGGATGTATTCATTGGTTTATCTGATGCCAATGTATTGAGTAAGGAACAAGTTAAGACTATGGCAGATGATCCAATCATCTTCGGTCTAGCAAATCCTAAACCTGAGATTGATCCTGCAGATGCTAAAGAAGCTGGAGCTTCAGTTATTGCAACTGGTTCAAGTCAATATCCTAACCAGGTCAACAATATCTTAGTATTCCCAGGATTGTATAAAGGTATCTTATCTTCAGGCTTGAAGAAAGTTACTTTGGGATTGGAACAAGCAATTGCACAAGGTTTGGCTGACCTAGTAAGTAAGCCTAGTGCTGAGAAGATCGTCCCTGGTGTATTTGATAACGGTGTTGTTGAAACAGTTTCGTTAGCAGTTATTAAATACGCTGAAGAGAATAAGTAATCAATAGTAATCGGAAGTGTTCAAATGGAAGTTCGTGAGATCAACATTGCCATTCCACGTTATCGTCGTAAATGGCAATCATTCATGGAAATAAACGGTATCACCGAATTCAGTCCCAATGAAGTTAATTCCATCGAAAAGACTTTTCTTTGGGAAGAGGACGGGGATCGTGCTGCAACTGGATCAATAGCAGGGAATGTCATTAAATACGTTGCTGTCTGTTCAAAGTACAAAGAGGGCGGTGCACTATTTAATAAGGTAGTTAGTTATCTACTACAACAAGCTGCACAAATGGGACGATTCCATTTATTTGTTTTTACCAAGCCAAAATATGTTCAGAGTTTTGAATATGTAGGTTTCAAAAAACTGGCGGTGAGTGATACAGGAGCAATTCTTGAAACAGGTGTGCCTGGTGTTACTGAGTATATTGATAAGCTTCCACATTTCGAAGGTAAAATTGGTTCGATCGTAATGAATGCCAATCCGTTCACATTGGGACACAGAAGATTAGTTGAGGTTGCTAGTTCGAAGAATGATCACGTGTATGTGTTTGTTGTTAAGAATGATGTGTCATTGTTTACATATTCGGAACGAATCGAATTAGTCAAGCAAGGTGTTCAAGATCTAAGCAATGTAACAGTTGTATCAGGTAATGATTACATCATCAGCCCTGCAACTTTTCCAGCTTACTTCTTGAAGTCAGACCAAGAGATCGGTACATATCAAGCTAGACTAGATGCAATTTTATTCAAGAATCAAATTGCTAAACCTCTGGGGATCGCGACACGTTATCTGGGCAAAGAACCATATTCCAAGACAACTGATAGTTACAATCACGAACTTCTAGATATTCTACCTCCAGAAGTGAATGTTGAAATAATTGATCGTAAGACGGCAGACGACAAAATCATCTCCGCAACAAAAGTTCGTCAAGCTATCTTAGATGATGATCAAGAATTGCTACATGAATTCCTGCCAGAAACGACAATGGAATTCGTTAAAGATAATTATCCAAATTTAAAAGAAAGACTGATAGAGAAAGGAAGTAAGTAAAATGGGAATTAAGGAAACAGCACTTGCTGGTACTTTGGAATCATCAGATATTCAAATTACTTTGAGTGAGGGAAGCGGAATTGATATTGATTTGGATTCTTCAGTTGAAGCATTATATGGAGATCAAATCAAAAAGGTTATCACAGACACACTAGGTAAATACGGAATCACAGACGCAAAGGTTAAAGCAGTTGATAAGGGTGCTTTGGATTGTGTAGTTAAAGCTCGTACTATGGCAGTCGCACAACGTGCCTTAGGTACAACTGACGAACCAAACTGGGAGGTACTCTAATCATGGAAGAACGTTTACGCCGTACAATGATGTTTGTTCCTGGTAATAACTCAGGAATGGTCAAAGATGCAGGTATTTATGGAGCAGATTCAATCATGTTTGATCTTGAAGATTCTGTTTCAATGGATCAAAAAGATGCCGCAAGAATTTTAGTTTATGAAGCACTACAAACACAAGATTATGGAAATGCTGAATTAGTCGTTCGTGTTAACGGAATCGACACACCTTACTTCAGAAGCGATGTTTTTGCAATGGTCAAGGCAGGTATCGAAGTTATTCGTTTGCCTAAAGTTGAATCAGCACAAATGATGAAGGACCTTGTTTCAACAATTGAAGAAGCTGAAAAGAAGTTCGGTATCAAAGTTGGTACAACACACGTTATGGCCGCTATTGAAAGCTCACGTGGTGTACTTAAGGCACTTGAAATTGCTGAAAGTACAGACAGAATGATCGGTTTGGCTCTATCAGCCGAAGATTATACAACTGATATGAAGACACACCGTTATCCAGATGGAGCAGAATTGGAATTTGCTCGTAACATGATTCTTCATGCTGCACGTGCTGCTGGTATTGCTGCATTTGATACTGTCTTCACAAACATGAATGATGTTGAAGGATTCGAACGTGAGACTAAACATATCCATCAACTAGGATTCGATGGTAAGTCACTAGTTAACCCTCGTCAAATCGATTGGGTAAACAAAGTCTTCGAACCAACTAAGAAAGAAATTGAAAATGCTTTGGATGTTGAAGCAGCTATTGAAGAAGCTAAGGCTAAGGGTTCAGGTGTTATCTCAATGAACGGACAAATGGTCGATCGTCCAGTTGTCTTGAGAGCACAACGTGTAATTCGTTTAGCTAAAGCATCACATTTGATTAATGAGGAGGGTGAATACATTGAAGAATAATGTCGGACGCGAAATACCAGATGAGATTTTAAACGAAAAGGGATACAAGACTTTTAAGTCTACTGATATTGGTAACCCTGAGATTCAACGTGTAGCTCCAAAGATTCACGTATCTACAGGTGATAACAAAGTCGTTGATTCAATTGAAGATGTAGTAAAGAATACAGTTAAAGATGGTATGACAATTTCATTCCACCATCATTTCCGTGAAGGTGACTTTGTATTTAACAAGGTTATGGATATCATTATCAATGCTGGTATCAAGGATTTGACACTTGCTCCTTCATCATTGACAAATGTTATGAATGACAAGGTTGTCGAAGCAATCAAAGCTGGAACAATTACTAATATTACTAGTTCAGGTATGCGTGGTAGCTTGGGCGAAGCTGTTTCTCATGGTTTAATGAAGAACCCAGTAATCTTCCGCTCACATGGTAACAGAGCTAGATCAATCGAAGATGGAGAAATCAAGATCGACGTTGCCTTCCTTGGTGTACCAAATGCTGACCGTCTAGGTAATGCTAATGGTATGAATGGAGACGCAGCCTTTGGTTCATTAGGTTATGCCTTGATGGATGCCAACTACGCCGACAAAGTTGTCCTATTAACAGATAACTTGGTTGATTACCCTAATACACCAGCTTCAATCAAACAAACACAAGTTGACTATGTTGTTAAGGTTGATAAAGTCGGTGATCCTGACCGTATCGGTACTGGTGCTACTAGATTCACAAAGAACCCTAAGGATCTACAAATTGCTAAGATGGTAAACGATGTAATTATCCATTCACCATACTTCAAGCAAGGCTTCTCATTCCAAACAGGTTCTGGTGGTGCTGCACTTGCTGTTGCTAGATTCCTACGTCAATCAATGATCGACAATGATATCAAAGCATCATTCGCATTAGGTGGTATTACAAAGCCTATCGTTGACCTACTAGAAGAAGGACTCGTTGACAAAGTTATGGATGTTCAAGACTTTGACAAGGGTGCTGCTAGTTCAATGAAGAACAATAAGAATCAACAAGAAATCGATGCTTCATGGTACGCTGATCCTGATAACAAGGGTGCTATGGTCGATCAATTGGATGTTGCTATTCTTTCAGCACTTGAAATCGATACAGACTTCAATGTTAATGTTATGACTGGTTCAAACGGTGTTATCCGTGGTGCCGTCGGTGGACACCAAGATGCCGCTACATCTAAGATGACGATCATTTCAGCTCCATTAACACGTGGACGTATTGCTACGGTTGTTCCTAAGGTAAGTACAGTCGTAACACCTGGTGACTCAGTTGATGTTTTGGTTACTGAAGTTGGTATCGCAGTTAACCCTAAGCGCAAAGACTTAGTTGAAGCATTCAAGAAAGTTCCTGGATTACCACTTGTTTCAATTGATGAACTTCAAAAACGTGCCGAAAAGATCGTCGGTAAACCTGAAGAAATTCAATATACTGATAGAACAGTCGCATTAGTTGAGTACCGTGATGGTACAATAGTTGATGCTATTAAAGAAATTAAAGATTAATATTAAAGGAGTAAAAACTAATTATGAATGGTTTTTGCTCCTTTTTAATTAATAAAGAATTTGGATGTGAAGTAATGCATAATTTATTCGACAGTGGTGTGACACAAGATATCCCAGCCGTATTAGCTAATCGTGATAAGCGAGTATTCGTACAAAATAAACTGTTAAGCCAGTATCCTTCAGAAGTTGTTATTGGTGCGAAGTTGAATACTCCGGGACCAATCAAGAATAACGATATAATAGAGGATTTTTTTGTTAAACAATTAGACAGTTTTGAAGATTATTTGTTAGAGAGTGGAATCGTCTTCTTCAAGAATACCGAGTGGTTAGATGCCGCCACAGGTCCAGAAAGATTTTATGTGCTTGAGGATTCAGCACTTAACATTAAGAAGATCACAACGGAATTTGAAGAATCAAAACCTTATCGAAGATTATTTGATTTGGACGTATTATTTTTGGATGAAGAGAATGACGATGTAACCAAATCTATTTCGAGAACTGAGATAGGTTATCAGCAACGTAAGTGCCTGATTTGCGGTAGACCAGCTAAAGACTGCGGTCGTTCACGTCGCCATTCTGTTGAAGAACTCCAAGCCAAAGTGAGTGAATTAGTTGGACAAGCTATGAAACTGACTAGTAAAAAAGAAAAAGCCAAATTGTTAGTTACCAATGCTTTACGGGCTTTAACATACGAGGTTACGGCATGGCCTAAACCTGGTTTGGTCGATCCTGTAGAGTGGGGAGCGCATCCTGATATGGACGTATTCATGTTCTTAGATAGCAGTATTAGTATGCAAAACTACCTGAGAAAGTGTGCTTGGGCAGGATTGAATTGCCAGACTGATACTGATTATCGTGATATCTTTAGAGAAATCAGAGAATTCGGAAAAATTGCTGAGAAGGATATGTTCAATGCTACTAATGGCGTCAATACACATAAAGGTGCGGTCTTTTCCTTAGGGGTATTAGTCGCTGCAGTCGGAATCAATATTGGCAAGGATAGTTCATTTGATGAAGATAATATAAGAGATAACGTTGTAAAAATGTTGAGAGAGTTAGTAAAAAAAGACTATGGCAAATTAAAATCAGATGGTAGTAGTGATTTGACAGCTGGTGAGCGTCAATATTTGCAATATGGAACTAAAGGTATTCGTGGCGAGGCAGCAGCTGGCTACCCAGTTGTTTTTGATCATGGATTACCAGTATTTTTGAGTACGAGTGGCAGTATGAACCAACGAGCAATCACTACTTTGATGAGATTGGCATTATATACTGAGGATTCGACATTGATCAAGCGAGCTGGATCAATGGATGTGATTGAATGGAAGAATAAGCGTATTAATGAGTTTTTTGATCGTGGTGGACTAACTACCGACGAAGGTAGGGAAGTGCTTAATAACATTCAAACAGAGTTTTCTGACAGACATTTAAGCCTGGGGGGAACGGCAGATTTATTAATAGTCACAATCTTCTTGGGATTGACAAAAGAGGCATTAGTTAATGGAAATAATCACTAGAGATAATAAGAGAATCAATTACGACATTAAAGGAACTGGTCAACCGCTTGTTTTTATTCACGGCTTTGGTGGGTATCAACAAATTTGGACTGATCAGGTAGACTTTTTTGTTGGTCAAGGATATCAGGTTATCACTTATGATCAAAGAAATCATGGCGCATCAGTCCGTGATCAACGGTTAGATGCAATCAGTGTTTTGATCGATGATCTAAAAGATTTATTGGATGGTTTAAAGTTAGATGATCCTATTTTAGTCGGTCACTCAATGGGTGCCAGTGTGATTTATGGATTTATATCCAAATATCCAGATTATCCATTGTCAAAGATCGTAGCCGTTGATCAATCGCCTAAGATGCTGAACACTCCTGCTTGGAAGTATGGATATATGGAAATAACTCGGGCTAATTACAAATTACGTTTAAAAATGCATAATAAAGAAACACTTAACGGAATTGACGACAATGTATTTTGGAAACTAAGTGTAGTTAAGAAGCAATTTCCGTTCATTAAAGATGATAATTTAGAATTATTATATGATCATGCTCGTAAGGATTGGCGACAATCTTTATTGGATTGCAAAGTACCGATGTTATTAGTTACGGCTAATCAAAGTCCTTATTTTGATGGAGAATTCGCTGAAGAATTTGTGGCTGAGAATTCTAATTTAATTCATGTCAGTATAGATCAGTCGGGGCATGTTATTATGGCGGAACAGCCTGATGAGTTTAATCAGGTTTTGTTGGATTTTGTTAAGTAGAGTTTTTTTGGAGAGTTTTGGGATGCCGCTTCCGGTCAGCAGTAATTCCATCAGTGGCGGGACCGATTGGAGCCATAAAGCGGTCTCCAATCTCGCTTGTCTGCTTTGCACAAATCGCAAATCAGTCAAGACGTCCGTGCTGTAAATGTGGGGAAACCGCCCGCATTAACACCACTGTCGCTACTGATTCCATTACTGCTGACCTCCAGCTCAATATATTTGTATGTAAAAATGCGTACCACGATTAATTTTCGTGATACGCATTTTTTGTCTAATCAGGCAAAATATAGGAGTTACTTATTAGTGTACTAACTATTAGTTAAATACGATATCGATTTTAAAATAACACAAAATTAGCTGAGGATGGTCAACAATGGAATCCGCCGTAATAGTGTACTTAGCGATTTATCGCTTAGTACACTGGACGACTTTGAAGACTACAGGCTTCAAAGCGAGGCCGAAGACGAAGACTGAGGCCGGTCCGACGGCAGATGGAATTGTTGACCATCCTCAGCGGCAATACAAACAACAACAAACAACTATTTAGTCAATTTAAAAGTTTCTCTGTATAAAAATAGTCCAATTAAAAAGGTAATTAAATCGGCTGCTGGTTGTGACCAAACAACTCCGTAATAGCCGAACATGTGAGATGCGATGATAATTACAAGATAGAAGATAACCCCTTGACGTGCAATTGACATGATGAACGCATCTAAGGCTTTTCCAGTGGATTGGAAGACGGTAGTGAAGACTAGAATGGCACCAACAAATGGTGTTGTACAAAGGAATGCACGTAAGATATGAGTACCAGCTGAAATTACGGCAGTATCCTTTAAGAACAAGCCGACGATTTGCGGAGCAAATATCATCAAGATAATTGCCAAAACTAGTGCATAGACCATCTCGACCATTAAATCAAAACGAATGATTTTTTTAAATCGATCGAAATTTCTGGCTCCGAAGTTATAACCAATCAGTGGTTGAGCCCCAAAGGCAAAACCAACCATTATCAGCATGATTATCATGTAAACTTTTAATACAATTCCCATCGCTGCAATTTGAACTGCACCGTAGTTTTCTAAGTATCGATTGATAATGGCAGTTCCAAAGGCTTGCATTAGATTAGTTATAGAAGCAGGAATACCGATCAAAATAACCTGCATGATAAGTTTTTTATTGATAGAAATTTTATGAATATCGACACTGATAACATTGCAGTATTTCAGTGTTGCCCAGATTAGAATGATATCAGTTATGCTGTATCCAATAACTGTTGCTAGGGCAGCTCCGGCGGCTCCCATATTCATTGGAAAGATCAAAATTGGGTCAAGAATAATTGTGACAATAGTACCGATTATCGTTCCAATCATTGATTGTTTGGCAAATCCTTCAGTTCTAATTAGGTTACTTGGTACTAGCGAAATAATAATAATTGGCGCACCAATTGCCATGATATGGTAGAAACTAGCAGCGTATTTGTAGGTTGCGGTATTTGCACCAAGCAAGTGCAGTATGGGATTTTCAAATAATATTAATAATATTGCTGTAATAATTCCTAAGATAATCCCCCAATAGAAACAAAAGCTGCTGACACGTTTTCCTGATTCATTATCAGTTTGACCCAGTAAACGTGATATTAGTGAGCTGCCACCGAGTCCAAAGATATCTCCCAATGCTAACAAAAATGAAAACAATGGAGTACAAATAGCGACTCCAGCTACTAAATTTGTATTTTGTGTCTGTGCTATAAAGAAAGTATCTGCTAAGTTGTAGATCATACTTGCTACCATGCCTAAGACTACGGGCAGGGCGAGTGTGAAATATGCTTTAGGAATAGATTCTTTTTCAAAAAGTTCGTTCAAAATAATTCCTCCAAAAATAGACCAATGTTTCCATTATATAGGAAGTAATAAAAAAAACACCAGTAGCATTTTGAAAATAAATTAGAAAATGAAAATTTTTATGGAGTTTTCATTTAATTTTGGAATAAATTGTATTTAATATTACAATAACGTGACAGGTTGGTTAAGTTAAGGCTTATAAAATGAAATGTAGATATTAAAGTGTTATGATGTTTTTGCGGTACAGAAATGTACTGTATATTATTTTCTGTTTTCACGATAACTAATATGGAGATGAGGTCAAACCGCCTCGTCTCTTTTTTTGTATCTTGATAGCTGATTTATTGTAGAAAATTTCCCAATCCCATAAACTTAAATAAGAGAACTCAACTAATCAAAAGGGAGAGCAATCATGTTTAAGAAAATTATTATTGCCGTAGATGGAAGTCCAGTTTCATTCAGAGCGTTAAATCAAGGTATTGAAATAGCTCAAAAATTTGGTTCATTCATTGAACTAGTTGCTATTGTTAATACTAATAACATTCCTGTTAGTGTTGGTGTATCTTATATGCCATTGATCAATGATTTGGAAGCTCAAGTAAAAAAATACGTTAAAGTGGCCGAGCAGCAATTGAAGAATGCTGGGATAAAATACAATGTGATTTTGGAAAAAGGTGATCCACGTGGATTGATTGCGACTGAGGTTCCCAAACATACCGGTGCGGATTTGATCGTTATTGGCAAAACAGGGAAGCATGCGATCCATAACTTGTTGATTGGATCAATTACTCATCATGTTATTGAAAAAGCTAAGATAGCCGTATTATTGGTAGACTAAAAAGGACCTGTCATTTCAGATGACAAGTCCTTTTTGCATATGTAATTGATAATATTCAGATCCAGCATCACTCAACATTTGATCCCAGTTTTCAAAAACAGTCGTTTGATTAACCACAGAGTTCCAAGATTCTTTGTCAACCTGATTTAAGGTTTCAAGATTGACAACGCCGATGGCTTTCATAAAATCCTCAATACAGAAGTACTGTGTGTTACGTTCCATAAAATCATTCGAAAAATAGTGAATAAAGGGAATATCTTTGAGATTTTTACGAATAAGACATTCTCTTGAAATTTTGTCTAAAATAGTTTCCCTAGCATGCACGAAGATTCCCCCTATGAATCATTTTTTGAATTCTCATGTAATTGTTCTTTTAGATTATTAATTTCTTTGTGTAAGTCTTTATTTTCGACATCTAAATCGTTTAGCTTGTTTATGATTTGATCTAGTTTATTATCTTCTTGAGTTTTTGAGTTCTGTGAGAAGTAATCAACTGTGAATATTAATAATACTGATCAAATATCCCTATATATAACATCATATCCTATTTAATGATTAGATTAAATTCAAATTCTGTATAAAATTTATAAATTTTAATATAAAAATACGCATCACGACAAAATTTCGTGACGCGTATTTTTTATCTAAGAAAGTATAGTAATTACTAAATATTATGCAAATTTGCTAGCACCAATAGGTAAGACGAGGTTAGCGAACACTCATTTACCCTCATGAATCATCTTACTTACTTCATTTTCATTGTGAGCCAACCAACCACAAGCAGCGGCAGCAATAGCTCCAACCAGATCATCAAGAAAAACATTGATTTTTCCAGTCGACTTATCATTCAGTTTAGCCAGAATACCGTGCTTAAGTTTATCGACATAACCATAGTTAGTTACTGAAACAGAACCGTACAAACTAGCCAATGTGATAGCCATATTTTCATCGATACCGTAGGTAGACTCATCAGTTTTCATAATTCTTTGCATTGGAGCCGACAACAAACCTTCTTCAGCAAGCACATCGAGTTCAATACCAGTCATAATAGCGTTTTGTGCTTCGCGTTTATGGAGAACTTTGTTGATAGCATAGATAGAGATTTCTTCATCTAATCCATCAACATAATCCTTTTCCAAAAAAATAACGATTTCGGCAATATCTGGTAACGTAACGCCGCGTTCATTTAGATTTCTCAAAATATGTTCATAATATTCTTTATCCTGTTCAGCAAATGATGTCATAGGAACCCTCCAAAATTATATTTCTGATAACCATTCTGATTTGAATTCGTTCAAAAATTCATACATAAATTGTTGACGATGTAAGGCAATTTTTTTAGCAGTTGTCGTATTCATCATACTAGTTAACTTTAACAGTTTTTCATAGAAATGATTAATAATTGTTTCATTGTCCAAATTACGATATTCAGCTTTGTTCATCTTTTCGCGTGGTTTGATAGTTGGATCATATATCGTCTCAGCGTTGGCACCGCCGTAGTAGATTGCACGTGTGATGCCGATAGCACCAATTGCATCTAATCTATCGGCGTCTTGAACTACTTGACCAGCCAAGGATAGTTTAGGAGGATTCTTGCTAAGAGATTTACTGAAAGATAGATTGTGAGTGATATACATTATTTCATCGATTTGGTCATTATCCAATTGAATACTCTTCAAAAAATCTCTAATTTCAGATTCCAATTTAGCAGGATCATCGACTAGTTTATCATCAGCAACATCGTGCAAGTATGCCGCTCCCAGAGTAATTAATTTATCAGTTTTTTCCTGTTGGGAAATTCGATTTGCCATTTTGACAACTCGCTCGATATGGTCGAAATTATGTCCTGTATGATCAGCGGACATTTTTTGATATGAAAAATCATGGATCAATTTAATTTGTTGCTCAGTATTATTCATTAATAAACATTCCCTTTGAAATTGATACTATACATTTTAGCAGAGAATTAAGTTGAGACTATGTTTAATAAAAGATTTGTATTAAAATATAAGCATAACTTAGGAGGTATTTTGTTTATGAATTATATTAATAAAGAAATTCCTGACTTTGATGTCAAGGCTTATCATAATGGCGAGTTGAAGAGCTACAATAAACAAAATTTGCTTGGAAAATGGTCGATTTTATTCTTCTACCCAGCTGACTTTTCATTCGTTTGTCCTACAGAACTTCAAGATCTAGAAAAACATTATGCTGATTTTAAAGCAAATAATGCTGAGATTTATTCAGTATCTGTTGATAGTGAATTCTCACATATGGCTTGGGCTGAAAATACTGATAGTATTGGTAAAATCGAATATCCAATGTTAGCCGACCAAAAGCATCAATTGGCAGACTTCTTTGATTTGATTGATTCAGAGAGCGGTCAAGCATACCGTGGTGTATACATCATCAATCCTGAAGGTGTGATCAAGTCATACACAGTAAATGCAATGGGCATTGGCCGTAATGCACAAGAAATCCTAAGAACACTAGAAGCAGCACAATTCGTTGCTGAAAATGGTGATAACGTTTGTCCTGCTAACTGGCATCCAGGTGAAAAGACTATTGTTCCTGGTGCTGACTTAGTTGGTAAAATCTAATTATTACAAAAATAATTCCGTTAAGGGATTATTTTTTTACCATAAATCTATATTTTGTGTTTATCGGCTGATTAGCTACCATATGTTGTATCGCTTTCAATCAGATATTAAAAATTTAATATTTTCTCCCAATCCTTGTCATATCGCTGTGGAACACTTCTGTTAATAATTTCACTAAAAATAAAACATGGAAATTCATAATCAGAGTGGTAATATTTTATTTGTTGTTCGTTTAAAGGGGAACAAATATAGCTTCAAAAAAGTGAGGAGAAGGATTAAATGACAAGTATTTTTAGCCCAAAGTGGTATGTCGAACAAATGAGAGGTTGGAGTTTCAAGAGTTACATGCTTTTGATGTTTGGTTTAGGTGCCATCACAGCTTCAACGCTTTCACATAGTATTACTGGTATTGCCATCGCAACATGGTTCGCTGGTGTTTTAGGATTTACATGTACAGTTGCAATTACTAATGCAAAGCCTTTAAACGGTGTATTAGGTTTGGTTTCAGCACTTATTTATATTTTCGTAGCTATTAACGCTAAGAACTTCGCTGATGTTATTTTACAAACAAGTTATATTATCCTTTTGGATATTCCTGTTTTGATCAGTCCACAATGGGCAAAGGATGCTGAAAAGCATATTCATGGTCTAACAGCTCCAAAGTGGCTATTAACAGCCTTATTCTTCTTTGCATCATGGGGACTTCTTTATTTAATGGATACTCATCTATTTATTAGTCCTAGACCAGTTATCGATTCAGTAGCTAGTGCTATTGGTTTCACAGGTGCATTGTTATGTACATTACGTTTCCGTGAACAATATTACTTCTGGACAGTCCAAGGTGTTATGTCAATCGTTTTATGGGGTGTTACAGCAGCTCAAGGCGATGCCAGCCCAGTATTGTTCTTAACATACATTATGTACTTCATGAATGATATGATTGCATTCTTCGATTCACACATCCACTGGTTCCACAAAGTTGAATCATCAACAAACGTCGCTGATGATCCTAGCCAACAATTAAATTAATTAGTTGTAAGTTGAGTAGAAAACTCAACTTTTTTTTTGTTAAAATGATATAGTGCAAATATTTCGACAAAAAGTGGGTTAGATTTATGAATGGGAAAAAAATAATAAAGATAGTATTGATTTCGCTACTGGGAATCTTTATTGTTGCAGACTTAGCCGGAGGCTCTTACTTATTTAACTATGCCTTCAAAAAGGGTGGCTATGGCAGTACGACGGTCAGTAACAAACCTTTGACTGGCAATAATAAATGGTTCAGCGAACAGGATCAACAAATTTGGACGGAAAAGTCAAAAGACGGTTTAACGTTGAAAGCTAGGTATCTGCCAGCAACTAAGAAAACCGCAAAAACAGTTGTGGTGATTCACGGTTACGGAAGTGCCAGCAAGCATATGGGTTCGTTCGTCAAGATCTTTCATGATGCGGGTTATAATGTCTTAGCACCTGATAATCGTTCTTTCGGAATGAGTGGCGGAGAATACGCTGGTTATGGATGGAAAGATCGTAGTGACATTATGGAATGGATAAGTAGAGTAAATAAACTTAATGGGAAGAAGTCTCAAATAGGATTGTACGGTATCAGTATGGGTGCTGCGACGGTAATGTATACTCTAGGCAAACAACCTAAGAATGTGAAATGGGCAATTGAGGACTGCGGTTACTCAACTATTTCTGGTGAACTGAATTATCAATTAAAGGAAATGTTTAATTTGCCAAGTTTTCCATTAGTTCAGACAGCAGCAATTTATTCGAAGATATTTGCGGGCTACAATTTTTATGAAGCAAATACTAAGAATACTTTGAAAAAGAGCCATGTACCATTGTTCTTGATCCATGGCTCTAAAGATACGTTTGTGCCGACAAGCAATATTTATACTAACTATAAAAATGCTAACGATCCTAAGGAGATGTGGATCGTAAAGGGTGCCGAACATGGTAAGTCTTACAATAAAGAGACACGTAATTATATTAATAAGACAACAGAATTCGCAGCTAAATATTTCAATTAAAAAACTGGAAAGCAATTAATTTTGCTTTCCAGTTTTTAGATCAGTTATCTTTTTTTGTATCTCTTTGATTTGCAGATCGGACAGTTTACTTGAGTCACCAATGATATCGAGAATTTCATCACCGTAGGTAATTATATTGATGGTTGAGGCAGAAGTAGCGATGATCGAGTAGACTTCAACGAAAAGACTAAGATTTTCAAAGTCTTCATTGGTTTGAATATCATCTGTACCATTGACCTTAATTATTTTTTTGACAGATCTCAGGATCATCTTTTTTGCACGAGTGTTCCAAGTGATGATGGTTTTACGTCGATTAAAATACGGTAGGAACAATGCTACAGAAACGGCCAGTAATTCTCCAATACCAGTTACCCAATCTGCTAATGAACCACTTTGCATAGTGAACCTCCAATTTATCTAAGAAGGAAGGACTCCTTGTAGATTTTATTTTCACTATGATAGTTTATTTCAATTGATATTTTTTCTTGATTTTTATAAATATTTTTTATCAAAAATGACTGTTCAGGATTGATAGATTTATTGTCTAGTTCATTTAATTTTTTACTATTGTTGATCATTACAGAATCAATGATAGCCTGGGTTTTGCCAGTGTTTTTGATAGTTAAATTATTTTTACTCATCTCCATGATCAGAAATGGACGTTGGTACTTTTCGATTACATCAACTGTTTTTTTCAAAGAAGAATTGATCTTAAAAACAGAAGTAGATAACAGGACAACACCAACTATACTGGTGATAACCATAATAATAGCAGCTATTGAAAGTGTGAAAGCATTGAATGATGTCATTTTGATCTCCTTACGACTTTGTCACTTGTCCTAACACTTGTGCAAGGTCTATTTACTTGTATTTATATCTCCGGAATAATGATTAAAGGAAATTATAGAGGAGAATTTTATGCGAAAAATAACTTATGATCGAGAAATATTTAAATTAATACTAATGTTATTGATGGTTCTGGACCACATACCTTATTTCATTTCACCATACTTAGCGGATGCGTTTCATTTAATAACTCGTGTTGTTGCGGTGGGATTTGGCTACTTAGTTGTAGAGGGGCTCAGATATACTCACAGTAAACGGAGTTATTTATTCAGATTATCAAGTTGGGGAATATTTATGGCACTTGGTAATTTCATTATGAACCAATTTTTAAAACAAGACTACCAAATGTCAATTCTTGGAGATAATATTTTTGTGACTTTAGCGATTGGTGCGGCAATCGTGACACTATGGAATACAGAAACTAAACGCAATAAGTATCTTGCTTTTGCGTTATTGCTGATCTGTAGTCTGCCTATTTTTGAAGGTAGCTTCCTACTATTGCCATTCATGTTTATTACCAATTTGACTTATAACAATGTCAAAAAACGAGATCTATCATACTTAGGTTTAGCAGTTTTTATTGGCATCATTGAATTATCAATGACTATTCCAGTTATGGATACAGGCAATGTATTAGGTATTTTTGATGGAATTGCAATGAATGCCAGCAATATGTTTTTCATCTTGATCGTGCCCTTATTACATCTGTACAATGGCACACAAGGTAAGTACGCCAGGGATTTGAAGTATTTATTCTATGTTTTCTATCCAGCACATTTGTGGATCATTCATTTGGTTGCCAATTATTTAGGAAATTAATCGCTTGACTTTATGTCGTTATCGACATATACTAGTTTTTGTCGATAACGACATAGGAGAATAATTATGACAAAACAATTTAAAACTTTAGAAGATTTTTTAGGAACACATTTTATTTATACATATGAAAACGGCTGGGAATACGAATGGTACGCTAAGAATGACCATACTGTTGACTATCGTATTCACGGTGGCATGGTTGCCGGACGTTGGGTGACTGATCAAGAAGCAGATATTGTAATGCTTACAGAAGGAATCTACAAGATTTCATGGACTGAACCAACTGGAACTGATGTTGCGCTAGACTTCTTACCAAACGAGAAGAAGATCCATGGAACAATCTTCTTCCCTAAGTGGGTTGAAGAACATCCTGAAATTACTGTGACATATCAAAATGATCATTTAGACTTAATGCATGAATCGCGCGAAAAATACGAAACCTATCCTAAGTTGTTGGTTCCTGAATTCGCAAATATCACTTATATTGGTGATGCCGGAATTGATAACGAAGATGTGATCAGTGAAGCACCATACGCTGAACTTCCAGATGATATTCGTAATGGCAAATACTTTGATGCTGAATATAAGAGAACTAATAAATAATTTGAGATTCTTTAATAAGATGCGATAATATTCATGGTAGATTTAATAGAGATAGGGGATAAATAATTGCCTAAGAAAAGAGTTTTACCATATATATTATTGGGATTGATCAATAATCAAGCTAAGTTGACTGGCTATCAGATCAGCCAAGAATTCAATAATGAAATTGGCGAATTTTGGCACGCGTCCCATAGTCAGATATATCCAGAACTACAACGAATGATCGATGATGGATGGGTCATGTCGGATGAAGAAAGCTCCGACTCGAAATCCACTTATTACGTAATTACTGACAAAGGAAATGATGCTTTAAGTGAGTGGCTCAATGAACCACTATCAGAAAAAGATGATCTATTCTCATTGAAATTGTACTTTGTTAAAGATAAGCATGATTCCTTGATGAAAAAGCTTATACAGCAGCAGCTAAAGATCAATTCAGCTCATTATTCGCATTTGCTTGAACGAAAAAAATTACTTTTTTCGAAAAGCAGTGATATTGAATCAAGTTATGGTCATTATTTGATTTTAAGTAGTGCAATTGAGCGTGAAAGTAATCATATTAAGTGGCTAAACGATGTCTTAGAGGAACTCAAATAGTGCACAGTCTTACAAAATTGTAAGATTCAACTAACGATTCGGTTACATCGTCTATAATGTGTTTACTAAAACTATTATTAGCGTGATAATTAATGGTGGTAAATGAAATTTGAACATTTATCAAATACAAACTACATATCATATGCTAAATCCGTAACTCAAAAGCAGTTTTGAAGTCTGCCCGACTTCGAAGCTGCTTTTTTGACGTCCTGCCAAAGCGAGAAAGATTATTTGTCATTCTGTATAGCTTAGATTAAGATGATCGTGTTAAAAAATTGGAGGGCATTCAAATGACAGAAACTAATGGATATTTTCAAAATGATAATGAGAAGGAAATTAAGGTTTTAAATTTACCAAGTTTGGAAGCTGAGGCTGAAAAAATCATCCCTAAAGGTGGTTTTGGTTATATCAGTGGTGGTTCAGAAGATAATTGGACATTGAAAGCCAACACTGAAGCTTTTAATCATGTGCAAATCGTACCTAGAGTTCTAAGTGATATTGATGACCCACAAACTAATACAAGTATTTTTGGTATTGATGTGAAGACACCTATTATGATGTCGCCAGCTGCTGCACAAGGTTTGGCACACGCTAAAGGTGAAATTGATACTGCTGCTGGTATTGCCAAAGCAGGAGCTATCATGTCACAGAGTACTTATTCATCAACATCGATTGCTGATACTATGGCTGCCGGAAATGGTGCACCTCAATTTTTCCAACTTTATATGAGTAAGGATTGGAACTTCAATGAAAGCCTCTTGAATGAAGCTAAAAGAGTTGGCGCTAAAGCCATCATTTTGACATCTGATGCCACTGTTGACGGTTATCGTGAGTCCGATATTGTCAATGACTTCCAATTCCCAATCCCAATGGCTAACTTGACTAAGTTCAGTGAAGGCGATGGAAAGGGCAAAGGTATCGGTGAGATTTATGCCGCTGCTGCTCAAAAGATCAGTCCTGCTGACATTAAACGTATCAAGGATATCGCCGGCTTACCAGTTATTGTTAAGGGTGTTCAAAGTCCTGAAGATGCATTGCTTGCAATTGGCGCTGGTGCTGATGGTATTTATGTTTCAAACCACGGTGGTCGTCAACTAAATGGTGGACCAGCCTCATTCGATGTCTTGAGTGATGTTGCCAAGGCAGTCAACCACAAAGTTCCAATTATTTTTGATAGTGGAGTTCGTCGTGGATCACACGTCTTTAAGGCTTTGGCTAGTGGTGCAGATATGGTTGCCCTTGCTAGACCAATGATTTATGGATTAGCTCTTGGTGGTGCTGATGGTGTTTATTCAGTTGTTGAACATCTTAATGATGAATTCAAGACTGTTATGCAACTAGCTGGTACTAAGACTATCGAAGATGTTAAGAAAGCAAAGCTACTGAAAAAATTCTAGTTTGATTATTTGAAATACATAATTAAACATGATACAACCACCTTAGATCAAAGATTGAGGTGGTTGTTATGTTCAAATTAGCAATTTTTCAATTAATCAGTAAGAGCATCTTTGTTCCTAGTTATTATTTACCATGTTTGTTAGTAAGTATTTTAGCTGGATTCATGTTGTTTCTGTATTTTATGCTGAAAAAAAAGAGAAATTAAATTCTCTTAGTTTTTACCCAGCTATTATTCCTTTTTGATAGTCGAATGATTGATATCATTAAGCTTCCAAATAAGACAACATACATATATGAAACTAATAAAATAGCTTTGATTTTTTTAAAAATATTTAACTTCTTATTCAAGAAGTCGGTGTGGTCGATGATCACACCTTTTTTTTCGGTATTTTTTAGCTCTTTAACGTATAGTTGAGTGAATAATACTCCAAACAACAATCCAAGAATGGACAGGAATGCTAAATCAATAAATCCATTCAGTAGATCATGATCATCAAGAAAGAAGAACTTGATGGTGTAATAGATAATTGTAAAGTCAGATAAGAGATTCAATGCTGGAAAAATGAAGAACATTATCACGTCGTCTTTTTGCAAATCAGTCATGATCTTAGATTTGATAACTGGTTTAAGGTATTTCCAACAATTGAAGCCACCTTGTGCCCAGCGTGCTCTTTGTATGATTAGTTTTTTAAGACTAGTCAGAGCCTCTTGATCTACGTAAGCATTACCAATATAGGTGATCTTTAATCCTTGAAGTTTCATTCTTAAAGTAAGTTCATAGTCCTCTAGAAGGGCATTACCCCAGGGATGATCACCTAATTTGGAAAAGACAGATGAGGCACGGAAAAATTGTCCGTTTCCACAAAGAGCAGTGGCATCGATATTTGAACGGAACAATTGAGTTAAATGATTGATGACGAAGAATTCAATGTCTTGGAATGTCTGTAAAATTGACTTCGGTGCTTTCATCTTCACTCTGAGTTGAACGGCATCGACTGTACTATCACAGAAGGCTTGATTGAGTTCATCACCAGAGTTATAGCTCAAAACACCGTCTGCATCCATTACGCCAATAATTGTGTGTTTATTATCGTAACTTGATTCACTAATTATCTTTTTTATCATTGGAATAGCTGAATTCAATGCGTTTCCTTTACCAGTTTGGGCATCAGGTAAGGTTCTTTTAAGAATGGAAATAGGACCTGACACTTCATTAGCCATTTTGATAGTCTTATCAGTTGATGCATCGTCGATAACGATGATGTGTTGGTCGATATTGAGTTTTAATAAATGTTTCAAAGTATCTTGGATCACGGTTTCTTCATTAAGACAGGGAACTAGTATGATATAAAAAAATTTTTGATCGTTATTTTTGAGTATATTATTCGATTTTTTATGTTTAGACTTGTCATTAAAATAAGTAAAGATCATTAAGAAACATTGAGTCATGAAGACGATTAAAGCAATGATATAAAAAATCATAAAATCACCCCTTTGACGCTCAATTCTGACCAGTTATGCTTTAATAGGCAAGTAATAGAATCGTAATTGTATTGATATAATGTATGGTAAATAAATCTAGATGACTATTAGTCATTGACTTTAAGTCACTAAAGATATAATATATATTTCGAAAGGATGAGATCAATGTCAAAGAGGCAAGAACAAGCAAAAGCAACTGAAGAAAAAATCAAACAGACTACGATGCAACTGTTGGCGGATCACAATTTCAGTGATCTTTCGGTGGAAGATATCACTAACGCTAGCGGTGTCGCTAAAGGAACTTTTTATCGTTATTTCAAAAAGAAAGAAGATATTGTTTTAGCACTAGGATTGGAATCATTCTATGCTCTAGAAAGCGATGTGACACATCTTTCAACAGAGAATGTAGAAACCAAATTACGATATTACTTCGTTAATTTTATGCTCGTGATTGAGAAGAGCGGGATAGAACTAGCCCGGCAGTGGGTCAAAAATGTTGTTGATCCTGCAAAAACATCTAGTGATTTTATTAAATGGGATTTTGATATTGCATCTATTACCAGAATACTAAATGAAGGGATCAGTAATAATCGTTTGAATTCTGATACACCGGTTGATGTTCTCGCACGTATTCTAGGTACAGAACTATATGGGATGGTATCAGTTTGGTGTATGACTGATTCTAAATTCACTCCTAGTGAATGGACAGTGAAGTTTTGTGATGTTCAGTTGCCAGCTTTACTTGCTCCTTATTTGGTTTCAGCTAATTAATATAAGATAGGAGATTTATTAATGGATTACGTAACGTTAAATAACGGCATAAAGATGCCACAATTAGGTCTAGGTGTCTTCCAAGTTGAAGATCAAGAAATTGCTAAACAAACCGTATTAAATGGATTGAAGAACGGTTACCGTTTGATCGATACAGCGGCAGCTTATTTCAATGAAAAAGCCGTTGGAGCTGGTATCAAAGAATCCGGAGTCAAACGTGAAGATATATTCTTAACTTCAAAACTATGGATTCAAGATATGAGTTATGAAGCCGCTAAGAAGGGAATTCAAACGTCATTGGATAATCTTCAGACTGATTACTTAGACTTGTACTTATTGCATCAACCTGTTGGTGATGTTTATGGTGCATGGAGAGCTTTGGAAGAAGCGAATAAGGCAGGCAAGATTCGTGCTATTGGTGTATCTAACTTTGAACCTGCACGTTTGGCTGACTTCGCTCAATTTAATGAGATCAAACCGGCCGTTAACCAAGTTGAATTGCACGTCTTCAATCAACAACCAGCAGCAATTGACTACATGCATAAGAATGATATCCAACCAGAAGCATGGGGTCCATTCGATGAAGGTAAGCGTGGTATATTTACCGATCCAATTTTGACTAAGATTGGTGAGAAATATAACAAGTCAGCAGCCCAAGTTGCTTTACGCTGGCTATTGCAACGCGGAGTAGTGGTTATTCCTAAGAGTACCCATGAACAAAGATTGATTCAAAATATCGATGTCTTTGATTTTGAGTTAAATGATGCTGACATGAAGCAAATTTCAACTCTTGATATCGGACATAGTGAAATAGTTGATCATCATGATCCGGAATTTATTGAAAATATCATGAAATTAAAAGTTCACGAATAATCCCTTGATAGCAGCCTTTATGGCTGCTTTTTGTATATACAAATTTTAATTTTTCTAGAATAAATATGAATATTTTATATAAAAGAACAATTCTTTGTGTATATAATCTCAAAGTAGTATGATTTGTATATTGTCATGGAAGGGGCGATTAGGATGGTTAAATTTTTACGCAATAATAAATATGCATCGATTGTTTTGGCAATTATTAGAATCTATTTGGGATTTGAATGGGCAATCTCAGGATGGGGAAAGGTGACTGGAGGATTCTCAGCTCAAGGAATGTTGATGGGAGTCGTTAAGAACCCGGTTAAGGGACCCGAAGGAAATGTTCTCTATCCTTGGTTCAATGGTATGATTCAACATTTGATACTACCAAATAACGGTGCCATCAGCTTCATGGTTTCTTGGGGTGAGTTATTAGTTGGACTAGGACTTATCTTCGGATGCTTAACTACTGCAGCTACATTCTTTGCGATGATGATGAATTTCTCATATATGTTAGCTGGTACGGTTTCAGTTAACCCTGAATATATTTTCTTAGAAATGTTTATTATCTTCGCTGGATTCAACGCTGGAAAGATCGGTTTGGATTACTGGGTTATTCCTTGGATCAGGACACATCTTTTTAAACAAAAATCTGGGATTAGTTTTAACTAACTCATTGAAAAAAATAAGAGTTATCGTATCTAACTTATAGATATGATGGCTCTTATTTTCTTATATATAAAAATAATAATGAACAAGAAAGCGGTAATTGGTATAATTAAAACCATAAGGGAAATATATATTGAGGGAGTTGTAAAAAAATGGCGACACTTATGGATGTGGCGAAGCGCGCCAACGTTTCAAAAATGACAGTATCGCGAGTTATTAATCACCCTGATATGGTTACTAATGAACTAAAACAATTGGTCTATCAGGCTATGCGAGAATTAGATTATCATCCTAATTTAATCGCTAAAGCTCTGGTTAATAATTCTACGAGAATCGTTAAATTGTGTATTTTAGAAGATATAGATACAACTGAACCTTATTATATGAACCTAATGGTTGGTATTGCCAAGACCTTAGATCTACACCAATATTCACTGCAGTTAGTAACTCGAAGGAACTTTGATATTGGTAATTGTGATGGGTATATTATTACTGGTATGCGAAAAGATGATCTAGATTGGATCAAGAAGTTAGATAAGCCTGTTATTATGTTTGGTGAAAATCGCTATGGATTAGACTATGTTGATACTAATAACAAGGCTGGAACGTATAGAATGGCAAAGCTAGTTCTTGAGCGTGGATATGAGCATTTAGTTTATATTGGTATAGATAGCAAGGAATCATTTGAATATTCACGTGAAGCTGGTTATATTCAGCAAGTACAAGAGAACCAAATGATCCCAGAATTGTATAGATTTGAGAACCACAGTCATTTAGCAGAAGAGTTTATCACTGAGCATTGGAAGGAAATTGAACCGAATACGGCCTTTATTTGTGCTTCTGACCGCCTGGCAATGGGGATTGAACGGGGAATCGCTCGTTGCGGTGGTGATATACCTAATGATTATGGTGTCACGGGATTTGACGGAGTGTTCTTAAGTCAGGTAGCATCACCAAAGATAACTACCGTGAAGCAATCGATTATTGAGATGGGAAGTGCTTGTGGTGAGAATCTATTAGATAAGATAAATTCCAAGTCATCCCAGGGAAATTTGATTTTTGAACCTAAAATTAGTTTAGGTGGAACTTTAAGAGACTAAAAAAAGTTGTTATCGGTAACATTTGTGTAAGCCCTATTATTATTGGGCTTATTTTTTTATACTTGTTTGGAAGCGGTTACCAGTTAGGAGGTTTAAACGTAATGAAATGGTATGATAATGCAATTATTTATCAAATTTATCCGAAAAGTTTTCAGGATTCCAATAATGATGGCATCGGGGATTTGCCAGGGATTATTCAAAGATTAGATTATATTAAGCAGCTAGGTGTTAATACTATCTGGTTGAATCCGATTTTCGTGTCGCCACAAGTTGATAATGGTTATGATGTATCAAATTATTTCGCAATTGATCCGAGTTTAGGAACGATTGATGATTTTGAAAACCTTCTAAATGAGGCCCACAAACGAAACCTACATATAATATTAGACTTGCCGATCAATCACACATCTGATCAACATCCATGGTTTAGAGATGCCATTACTAACAAGAACAGCATCTTCAAAGATTATTATATTTGGGGCAAACAAGTTGATGGTCACGAACCAAATAATTGGGGTTCATTCTTTGGTGGCAGCGTCTGGTCTAAAGTCCATCCTGAAAGTGAATATTATTACTTCCATTTATTTGATAAAAAAATGCCTGATTTGAATTGGAAAAATGTTGAAGTTCAAAACTCAATGGCTGATATTGCTAAATTTTGGATTCAAAAGGGTGTCGATGGTTTTCGACTGGATGCTTTCATTCATATGGCCAAAGCTGATTTGAGGCAAATGGCATTGGATAATACAGAGAAGTTTCCAGTCGATGATACTTTCTTCGCTAATTTACCTGAAGTTAAAAAGTATTTAGGTGGTTTTGTCAGTCAAATAAAGAAGGAAAATCCTGACATATTCCTGTTAGGAGAAGCCGCATCAGCTGATGCCTATCAGGCAGCTGAATACACTCAACCAGATGAGGATGTTTGTGACATGATCGTATCATCTGATAATTTTGGTGAAGTATATGACAACAAGAATTATGGTGATATTCCTAAGTTCTTCAGACCACGCCAGTTATCATTGGACAGATTTAAGAAGACATTTATCAAGTGGGAGAGTGTTTTAGCCAATACTAGCTTTCCTGCTTTGACTTGGGGCAATCATGACATTAGTCGTTTTGTTGATCGCTTGAAATTACCGACGGATGATATTAAATTGAAGAAATCCTTAGCAATGATGATGTTTTTGCAACGTGGGATTCCAATCGTTTATTACGGTGAAGAATTAGGACAGCACGGACTAAGGTACAGCAAGTTAGCTGATTTCGATGATCAGAGAGCGATGGACCTTATCCAAAATTTGCGTTCAAAAAATATTGCCGATGATCAAATTCTTCAATTATTAAACGACCAAGATGAAATGACCGCGCGTGGGCCATTTCAATGGGATAATTCTGAATATGTGGGATTTTCTAGTGTACGTCCTTGGAACTGGGCTGAACACTCTCATGAGAATGCCTATCAAGAGCTGACTGATGAAGATAGTATTTTGAATTTTTATCAACGACTACTACGACTCAAGTCTGATGATTGTTTTACTTTAGGTAGTTATCGTTTATTAAGAACAGATGCTGATTTGTTTGCTTTTGAACGAAATACAAGTGACAAGTCAGGATTAGTAATAGTTAATTTTTCTGATAAGGAAGTTGATTATCAATTACCAACTGAAACTGACTATCACACAGCATTAGCAAATCAACAAATACAAATAGTCAATGGACGAGTTCATTTGGAACCATGGGGATGTTGTGCATTGATGAATAATAATGGGGGATTAGATTAATGGCTTATCAAACAAATATTAATCTTAGAAAAATACAAATTTATAGTGTTTTTACACGAAATCATACGCCGGAGGGAACACTGAAGGCTTTGGAGAGAGACCTTGAACGTATTAAGAATCTTGGTACGGATTATATTTGGCTTTTGCCGATCAATCCGTCTGGTGTTGTAGATCGTAAAGGTGCTCTAGGTTCACCATATGCTATTAGTGATTATCGAAAAATTGATAAGTCTCAAGGAACATGGGAGGACTTTGAACATTTAGTCAAGGCTATTCACGAGCATGGAATGAAGGCAATGATCGATATTGTCTACAATCATACTTCACGTGACTCAGTCTTACTTAAAGAGCATCCAGAATGGTTCTTGCACGATGACGATGGTAATTTGTATAACAAGAATCCGGAATGGAGCGATGTTGCGGAATTAGATTATTCTGTTAAGGGATTGTGGGATTATCAAATTGAAACTTTGAAGATGTATGCGAAGATCGTCGATGGTTTCCGTTGCGATGTTGCACCACAAGTGCCTATTCAATTCTGGGAAAAGGCTCGTCAAGAGGTTTCAAAAGTTAACGATAATATCTTATGGTTAGCTGAATCAACTGGTGGCGACTACATCAAGGCCATTCGTAATAAGGGATACTGGATCTCATCCGATGGTGAAATCTATCGTGCCTTTGATTATGCCTATGACTATGATATTGATCAAATTTATCGTAGTTATATTAGAGGAGAAATACCGCTGAGTCGATACGTTGAAGCATTGAATCAACAAGAGCTTATCTATCCAGCTAACTATATTAAGATGCGTGGTCTAGAGAATCACGATCAACCTCGGGCACATCACTTATTCCCTAATGAAAATGATTTGATCAATTGGACAGCCTTCTCAGCCTTCCAGAAAGGATCAACTTTGATCTATGCCGGTCAAGAAGTAGGTATGAAACACCAACCTGACTTATTTGATATGGATAAGTTAGACTGGAATACTGACTTTGATATTAGTCCGTTGATCAAGCGTCTGCATGAATTAAGTCAAGATGAGATTCAATATAAAGGTGCATACGATATTGAAGCTTTGGACGATGATGTTGTTAAAGTTACTTTTAAATTAGGCAAAAAAACACGTGTTGGAATCTTCACGTTGAAGGGCAAAGCCGCCCGTGTCAAAATGGACTTTCCTGATGCAAAATACACTAATTTAATTACTGAAAATAGCGTTGAAATTCATCATGGATTGTTGTCGATTGACTACGATCCAATCATAATCGAATATTAGAAAAACTCTGTAAGTCAAGCTAGTCAAGGGATTAGCTTGACTTTTTTAATTGGTATGGAACAATCTTGTTATCGGTAACATTCCGAAAACGCTTGCAAGAAACCGGTATCAGAACAATAATTATAACTGTAGTAAAGAAATTATTATATAGGGGGTCAAGGTAATGAAAAAAGGTTTCTGGAAACGTTTCGGAAAACGCGTTGCCGTGGTTGCATTAGCAGCTGGAGCAACTTTTACATTAGCTGCATGTAGTAGCGGTAGTGGTAGTAGTTCATCATCTTCTGGTGGTAAGACTAAGATCACTATTCTACAAGGGAAGGTCGAGAACAATAAGCAATTCAAACAAATTGCTAAACAATATGAGAAGACTCATAAGAATGTCACGATCGAAGTTACATCAATCGGTGGTGGTACAGATTATGATCCTGTCCTAAAGACAAGAATTTCTTCTGGTAACTCACCTACAATCTTTAGTTTGGCTGGTCCTGCCGATGTTAAACAATTCAAGGCATATGAAGCTGACCTATCAAACACAAAGACTGCTAAGGCCGCACAACCTGGTGTATTGAGTGCTGTTAAGTCTGACGGTAAGACTGTTGGACTTCCATTCAACGTTGAAGGTTATGGATTTGTTTACAACAAGAAAGTCTTTGAAAAGGCTGGAATCGATCCTGAAAGTTTGACAACTGTTGACAAGTTGCAAGCAGCTGTTGAACAATTGGATGCTCAAAAGGAACAATTAGGTATTAAGGGTGTATTCGCATTACCTGGTAAGGAAGCATGGATCATGTCTGATCACTTGCTAAACCTTTACTTAGCACAAGATTACAATGGTAATGCCCAAACACTTTACAAGTCAAAGAGCATGAAATTCTCAAAGAATGCTGATATGAAGACAATGCTTGATCTACAAAAGAAGTATTCAATCAAACCAGTAATGCAAATGGACTATTCAGCACAAGTTAACCAATACTTCTCACAAGGTAAGGCAGCCATGATTCAACAAGGTGACTGGATCTATCCTACAGTTGAAGGTATTGACAAGAACTTCGCACAAAACGATATTGGTATGATTCCTATTCCTGTACCTGGTGAAGAAGGTAAATTACCAGTCGGAACATCACTATACTGGGCTGTTAACAAACGTAAATCAGCAACTGAACAAAAAGCTGCTAAAGACTTCTTAGACTGGTTGTACACATCTAAAGAAGGTAAGAAAGCTGTTGTTAATAAACTTCACTATGTACCAGCATACAAAGGTTACGACAATTTGAAGATGTCAGACCCACTAACATCAGTAGTTTATGACTACGAACAAAAGGGTCAAACAACTGGATGGGCATTCCCTGGTTACACAGGTACTGCTTGGGATCCAGACGTTGCACAACCTAACCTACAAAAGTACTTATCTGGCAAACAAAGTTGGGATAAGACAGTCAAGAATATGACAGATGGCTGGGCAAAACAACAAAAGAGTAACTAGTTTGACAAAAGAGGGCAATGAATATGAAAAATAGAAGTCTTTCATTCTGGCTATTTTTAACGCCAACCCTCGTTGCGTTAGCCTTGGTTGTATTCATTCCGGTACTTGAAGGTTTATTCTATTCATTTACCGACTGGGATGGTCTTACTTATACCAAGATGGTAGGATTTCAAAATTACATTCAATTGTTCCACGATAAGGCGTTTATTAACGCCTTTTGGTTTACAGTGGGCTTTGTTATTGTAACTGTGATCTTACTAAACGTAATTGGTTTAGGGTTAGCATTACTAGTAACACAAAAATTCAAGGGAAGTAATTTCCTACGTACCGTATTCTTCATGCCAAATATGATTGGTGGTTTGATCCTAGGATTTATTTGGCAATTCATTTTCACACAGGGCTTTTCAGCTTTGGGTAATGCATTACACATGAGTTGGTTGCAAGGCTGGCTTACAAATGAAGTAACAGGATTCTGGGGATTAGTTATTGTTACTGTATGGCAAATGAGTGGTTATATCATGATCATTTACATCGCATACTTGCAAAATATCCCTAATGAAGTTATCGAAGCTGCTGAAATCGATGGTGCTTCAGCATGGCAACGTTTCACTAAGATCACGTTCCCAATGATCGCACCAGCCTTTACAGTATGTATGTTCTTAACTCTTTCAAACGGATTCAAGATTTACGACCAAAACCTTTCATTGACGAATGGTGGACCATATCATTCAACACAAATGTTGGCGATGGATATTGTTAATACAGCTTACAATTCAAGTAACTTTGCCTTATCAGAAGCTAAGGCTATGATCTTCTTCTTGATTGTTGCTGCAATCTCATTATTGCAAGTCTTCTACAACCGTAAGAGGGAGGTAGATCTATAATGAGCAAAAAAAGTAGAACTGCTTTAGGAGTTTTTGGAATCATCCTTGGAATCATTTGGTTATTCCCATTCTACCTAATCGTTACTAACTCATTTAAGACACCAAAAGGAATCTTCGCATCAGTACTTTCGCTTCCAATACAAAGTACAACTGCTAACTACGTTAATTCCTTTAAGGCCTTGGACTTTATGGCTTCATTAACTCATTCACTGATCATTACCGTAGTATCTGTTTTGGTTATTATTTTGGGAGCCTCAATGGGTGCATATGCACTTCAAAGAAATAGATCAAAATTGAGTGGCGGATTACTAATGCTGTTTATCTCAGCTATGTTGATCCCATTCCAATCAGTTATGATTCCTTTGACTGCTAACTTCGGTGGTGTTCACTTCCTAAATATGTGGGGACTTGTCGTTATGTACTTAGGATTCGATTGTAGTTTGTCGATCTTCTTATACCAAGGTACTTTATCTAGTATTCCGTTGGCAATGGATGAAGCTGCTGAAATGGAAGGGGCAAGTCGTTGGCAAATATTCTACAAAGTTATTTTCCCAATGCTCAGTCCTATGACTGTTACAGTAGCAATCTTGAATATCATTGCTATCTGGAATGACTACCTATTACCATCATTGGTATTACCACAAACTCAATACACAATTCCACTACAAATGTTTAATTTCTTCGGTCAATATACAAAGCAATGGCATTTGGCTCTAGCCGGAATTACTATTTCGATCCTACCTGTAATTATCTTCTATCTAATCGCACAAAAGTGGATTATCAAAGGTGTTACAGATGGTGCTGTTAAATAATTAAGGAGGGAAAAACGTGATTAATTTAAACTCGAAGAATGGTCAAAAATTAATAACCGCTGGAAATTGGATTTGGTCTTTGTTTACAATTAATGTTTCGTTCTTTTTGATCAATTTTTCAGTTATCTTAACTGCGATTATTCTCTCAAATTTACCAATATCTGCGACTTATTACATTGTGCTTTTTGTAATGTGGCTGATGCTTTCATTATTCACAATTCCCGGACTGACTGCTAGTTTTTCAGCAGTTCAAGAATGGCAAGTCAATGGTAGCGGCAGTTTCTTCAAATATTTCTTTAAAAAATGGTTTGAATTACTGAGAGATTATAAGATCAATTTTGGATTTGGTGCAGTAGGTATTGCAATGATCGTACTGAATAAGATTGCGATAGGTAATACACAATGGCATACGGTAGTTTTAACATTCACGTTCGTTTATCTGATGGCCTTAGTCGCAACGACATTTCAGTCCGCAACTAAAGAAAGCAATAATGCGTTAACGTTACTAATATCTAAACCATTTCCGATAATTATTTCTGTAATTGTATTCTTAGTATTAATTCTGATAAATTTTGTTTTACAATTAGCATTTTTAAGTGTTATTTGTAGTATTTCTCTAGCTACTTATGTTTCTTATCGTTTATTAGGTGGCAAGATAGAAAAAAATGATTGACTTTGGGTGTGGAGGACACATCTAGATTGATTAATGAGTTAGCTCGTTAGTTAACTGGAAGTCAAAAAAATAAAAGGAGCGTTAAAAATGGTAGAAATTAATTTAGATCACATTTATAAACGCTATCAAGGCAATACTGACTATTCAGTTAGTGATTTCAACCTAGACATTAAAGATGGTGAGTTTATTGTCTTCGTTGGACCTTCCGGATGTGGTAAATCCACCACATTGCGTATGATAGCTGGTTTGGAGGATATTACTGACGGTGATTTCAAGATGGATGGCAAGGTAATGAATAAAGTTGCCCCTAAAGATCGTGATATCGCTATGGTTTTTCAGAACTACGCTCTGTATCCTCATATGACCGTCTTTGACAACATGGCCTTTGGACTGAACATTCGTAAAAACGACAAAGCTGATACGAAGAAGCGTGTTGAGAACGCTGCTAAGATCCTAGGCTTAACAGATTATCTTAAGCGTAAACCGGGTGCCCTCTCTGGTGGTCAAAGACAGCGTGTTGCCTTAGGACGTGCTATCGTTCGTGATGCTAAGTTATTCTTGCTTGATGAACCACTATCAAACTTGGATGCCAAGTTGAGAGTTCAGATGCGTACTGAAATTGCTCAATTGCATCAAAGATTAGGTCGTAATTTTATCTACGTTACCCATGATCAAGTTGAAGCTATGACTATGGCTGATCGTATTGTCATCATGAGTGATGGTAAGATTCAACAAGTTGGTTCACCAGCTGATCTATACAACAAACCTGAGAACAAATTCGTTGCTGGATTCATTGGTTCACCTGCTATGAACTTCTTCGATGTAACACTAGCAGATGGCAAGATCACTAATGATGAAGGTATCAACATGGTTGTCCCTGAAGGTCAATATAAGATCTTGAGAGACAAGGGCTATGAAGGTAAGAAACTAACATTTGGTATTCGTCCAGAAGATATTCATGCTGAAGAGATTGCTATTCAAACTTTCCCTGATGCAATTATCAATGCCAAAGTTGAAGTTTCCGAACTATTGGGTGCAGAGTCAATGCTCTACTCAAAACTGGGAAATACAGACTTTATCGCAAAGGTAAATTCACGTGACTATCACGAACCAGGTGCAGAAGTAAAAATGGCTATTGAAATGACAAAAGCTCATTACTTCGATGATGATACAGAAGAAACAATTCTTTAGAGGATTTTAAAAAGGTAATTGGGTATTTTGTTTACCTAATTACCTTTTTTATTTTTAGGAGGCGTAATTGAATGAAGCGGATATTTGAAGTTGATCCCTGGAATATCATCACGCACAAGCTAGACAAAGATGACAGACGTCTACAAGAGAGTATGACTAGTCTTGGTAATGGCTATATGGGGATGCGTGGCAACTTTGAAGAAGACTACAGTGGCGACAGCCTTCCAGGAACGTATCTTGCTGGAGTTTGGTATCCAGACAAGACACGTGTTGGTTGGTGGAAGAATGGCTATCCAAAGTATTTTGGTAAAGTCATCAATGCAGTTAACTTCATAAAAATCAATTTTTTGATCAATGGTTCAAAGCTTGACTTAAATACTGATCAAATTAGTGATTTCAAGTTAGATTTAAATATGAAAAATGCAGTTTTAACTAGATCCTTCATCGTCACGAAAGGCGAAGCAAAAGTTGAGTTCAAATTTGAGAGATTCTTAAGTGTTGCTCAAAAGGAACTATCTGTTCAAAAAGTCAGTTTTAAGAACTTATCAGATAAGAGCGTCGAGATCAAAGCCATTTCGGCTTTGGATTCTAATGTCGTTAATGAAGATTCTAACTATGATGAACATTTTTGGAATGTTCTAGATATTGATGAGAACAGCTTAGTCGCAGAAACAAAGCCGAATAACTTTGGAACACCGAGATTCACATCTGGTATGGAAATGTGTCACGTTACAGTGATGGAAAAAGTCGATTCAACCGTTACTGATTCAGAAACTAGCGAGACGTTCAAGATCAATCTAGAATCAGATGAGGTAGCGATCCTCGAAAAACGTGTCATCGTAGTAACTTCTCGTGATTACGATTCAACTGAAGAGTTGACCGATGCTATGAGCAAGTTAGCTAACGATGTGACTACACAGTCGTATGATGAACTTTTGACTTCACACCAAAATATTTGGGCAGAACGTTGGAATAAGTCTGATGTCAAAATCCAAGGTGACGACGAATCACAACAAGGGATGCGTTTTAATCTCTTTGGATTGTTCACAACATATTATGGTGAAGATGCTCGCTTGAATATTGGACCCAAAGGATTCACTGGTGAGAAATATGGTGGGGCCACTTATTGGGATACCGAAGCCTTCTGCGTTCCAGTTTATCTAGGAATCACTAAGCCAGAAGTAACACGTAACTTGTTGATGTATCGATATAAGCAACTAGACGGTGCCTATGTCAATGCTCAACAACAAGGTCTCAAGGGCGCACTGTTCCCAATGGTAACGTTCAACGGGATTGAATGTCACAATGAGTGGGAGATCACTTTCGAAGAGATCCATCGTAATGGTGACATTGCTTTTGCAATTTATAATTACACTCGATATACCGGTGATAAGGACTTTGTTCTGCACCAAGGTAGTGAGATCCTAACAGAGATCAGTCGTTTTTGGGCAGATCGAGTACACTTCAGTAAACGTAACAACCAATACATGATCCATGGTGTTACAGGTCCAGATGAATATGAGAACAATGTTGATAACAACTGGGATACTAATTTGTTAGCTAGATGGACGCTAGAATATACCTTGAAGATCCTCAAGGAAGTTTCAGCGGATCAAGCCAAGAAGCTTAATGTGACAGATGCTGAAAAAGCTAAGTGGCAAGACATTGTAGACAAAATGTACATGCCATTTGATAAAGGATTGAATATCTTTGTGCAACATGATGGTTTCTTGGATAAAGATCTAGAGCCAGTTAGTTCAATTCCAAAGGATCAATTACCGATCAATCAACACTGGTCATGGGACAAGATCCTACGTTCGCCTTATATCAAGCAGGGTGATGTCCTTCAAGGTATCTGGGATTTCATTGAAGATTTCACACCAGAACAGAAGAAGGCTAACTTTGATTTCTATGAACCATTAACAGTTCATGAGTCAAGTCTTTCACCTGCAATTCATTCTGTACTAGCAGCCGATCTACATTATGAAGATAAAGCGGTTGAATTATACGAAAGAACCGCTAGACTAGACTTAGATAACTATAATAATGATACCGCTGACGGATTGCATGTTACCGCAATGACTGGTGGCTGGTTGGCAATAGTGCAAGGATTCGCTGGAATGAGAGTTCATTCTGATGGCGTCCTCAGCTATAAGCCATTCTTGCCAAAGAAATGGGACAGTTATTCATTTAGACAAGTCTTCAGAGGCCGAGTTATCGAAGTAAGCGTCGATAAAAATGGTTCTGACATCAAACTTATTTCAGGTGATCCACTTGAAATCGAAGTTGATAATAAACCTGTCACGCTTAATTAGTAATGAAAAAAATAATTGAGGGCTGAGACATATTATTTGTCTTAGCCTTTTTTTATAAAATGGGAGTGTATATGATGGTTAAATTTGAACAAATCAAAGGTTTCGTATTCGATTTAGATGGGGTAATCGCTGATACATCAGTTTATCATGGCAAGGCATGGCATCAATTAGCCGATGAATTAGGTGTAACATGGACAGAACAATTAGCTAATGATCTGAAGGGTGTCAGCCGTATGGATTCACTTGAACTAATTCTTAAAGCTGGCGGCAAAGAGAATGATTATACATTAGAAGAAAAAGAAAAATATGCTGCTGAAAAGAATACTAATTATTTAAATCTTTTAAAAGATATGGATAAAAGTGCCATTTTACCAGGCATGGCCGATTTTATTGCTAGTCTTGAGGAACATGATTATAAGTTATCACTTGCTTCAGCATCTAAGAATTCACCTCTGGTGCTTGAACAATTAGGATTAGCTCAATACTTTAAGAACCGTATTGATCCAGCTACTTTGAAACACGGCAAACCAGATCCAGAGATCTTCGCTCGTGGTGCTGAAGTTCTTGGTTTGAAACCAGAAGAGTGCATCGGACTGGAAGATGCTTCAGCGGGCGTTAAATCGATCAATGGAGCTGGTGAGACTTCAGTCGGTATCGGTGATCCTGAAATATTACATGAAGCAGATATTAACTTTACCGATACATCACAAGTTACATTAGATAACATTAAAAAAGCTATGGATAAAGTAGAAATGAGCTAAATTTGGAGTGTTGGGGATGCCAGTAACTAAAACTAAATTTGGTCAAGTTAATGGTGAGGATGTCTATAAATACACGATTGAGAATGCTAATAAAACTCGGATCAGTGTTTTGACATATGCAGCGACTTGGCAAAATTTTGAAGTATATGAAGATGGTAAATATCATTCTTTGATTTCGCATTTTGATGATTTACAGAGCTATATTGATACTCCGTTTCAAGTAGGCAAGACAGTTGGGCGTGTTGCCGGTCGAATAGGTAAAGCTAGATTTATGATCAATGGTCATACTTATCAGCTTGCACCGAATAATCAAACCAACTTGATGCACGGTGGTGATAATGGAATTCAAACTAAGAATTTTATTGGCTCCGTGGATGAAACGAACAATTCAGTTTCACTATCTCTGATAGTTAAGGCTAGTGACGATGATTTTCCGGGCAATATTGACTTGTTGATCACTTATTCGTTAAGTGATGAAGATGAAGTTGCGATTAAGTACACTGCTGTCAGTGATGCTGACACATTATTTAATCCTACTTGTCATGTTTACTTTACCTTAGGTGAATCATCGATCATGAAAGATGAATTACAAATATCTTCTGATAATTATTTGGAAGTCGATGATGAAAAGGTTCCTACTGGTTCTTTTGCTTCAGTGAATAATGCGTTTGATTTTAGAAAAGGGCAAAAGATCCAAGACGCTTTATGCAAACTAAAATCACAAAATGATAAACTGGAATTCGATGATACCTTTGTTACATATGGTGATAGAGTTGCTACATTTAAATCGGATAAACGTGCAGTTGATTTTTACTCTGACAGGAACGGATTAGTCATTTTTACGGCCGATCCGACTGGTCAGGTGATACCGAATGAATATGGTAGCCTAGCAATGGAATTACAGACATTGCCGGATGCTGTTAATCATAGTAATTTTGGAGATATCATTTTGAGAAAGAATCAAAAAACTTCCTATATAAATAAATATAAATACAGGAAGTTGTAGGGGGCATTTTATGAAAATCGATCACGTAGGTTTATTTGTTAAAGACATTGAAAAGACAGTAAAATTTTACGAAACATATTTTGAGGCTAAGTCATCTGAAAAATATCATAATCCAGTTTCGACTTTTTCATCTAGATTTTTGACATTTCCAGATGGTGCAAGAATTGAAGTATGTAGTAGGGATGATCTGAACCTTCATCGTACAAATGGATTTCCGTTGGGATACATGCACTTGGCATTTTCTCTGGGTTCTAAAGAAGCAGTCGATGATCTAACTTCAAGAATCGAAGCTGGTGGATATCGTCATTTGAGTGGTCCTAGAACTACTGGCGACGGATATTATGAAAGTGTTGTTTGTGATCCTGAAGGCAACCAAATCGAATTAACTGTATAACTAAAAAAAGACAGCGTTAAGCTATTTAATTGATTAAGTAGCTTAAGTGGCTGTCTTTTTTTGAAGATAAAATTGCTATTATGCAAAAAATTTTTCAGCAATCAATTTGTAAATATCGATAAACTTCAAGTAATCATCCTCAAAAACAAATTCGTTTATTTGATGAGCACTTTCGTTACCAGGACCAGCAACGATTACTTCAAGATCATGGTTGGCTTCAACAAATTGGGAAGCATCTGTACCACCTGGTGCGCCAACGGCTACAGCATCTTGCATCCAGACTTCTTTATAAGCATCACGTGCCATTTGTAAGAATTCTGAGTTGAGATCAGTCTTGACAGGCCAATTGCTGCTTTCGATATTTAGCTCAAGATTCATCTTTGGATCGGCGGCGTTCATTTCATCGACTAATTTATTGAGATCATCGATGATTTGGTCGTTATTGTATTCGGGAATCGTTCTGATTTTGACGGTTAATTCGGCGTAGTCGGGGATGGTATTCTCTTGATCGCCAGATTTGAAAATAGTAACTGATGGTTTTGTTTTTCCAAGAACATCATCATCGGCACTCTTTAGTTTTTCGAAATATTCATTTTGTTTATTATAGTAAGAAACCAAATTATCGAGGGCATTGATTCCCACTTCAGGCATTGAACTGTGAGCGGCTTTACCATGTGAGATAACTTGATAGGTGACAGAACCTTTGTGTGCGCAAAAGATTGAATGGCGGCCATATTCTGTTGGGTTTGGTTGAGTGATTCTGATTAATCCACTTGCGGCCAACTTGTCAGTTACCAATTTTGAAGTGGAGTTGCTAGGTTCACCTACAACCAATGCTTTGAGATCATTGGCGTAGCCAGCGTCTGATAGTTGCTTAGCACCAAATTCACCGATTTCTTCACCAACAGTGGCGATGAACTTGATGTTGCCCTTGAAGGAATCATCTTCATTAAGTTCGATGATGGCAATGGCCATTCCAGCCAGTCCACCTTTCATATCAGAAGTTCCACGTCCGAATATTTTACCGTCAATATGCTTTGGCTTGAAGGATGAATCGTAGTTCCATTTACTTTCGTCAACAGGTGCAACGACATCTTCATGTCCAGTGAAACCAAGGATTGGACCGTCTCCCTTATTGATTGAAGCAATGAGGTTATAACGATCTTCGTCGTATTTAACCAATTCAGTTTTGATATTGTGTTTGTCGAATAGTTCTTTGAGGTAATCTGCAACAACTTTTTCGTTTCCATTTACGGTTCTTAATTTAATCAGATCATCTAAAATCTCTAGTCTTTCAGATTTTTCCATGTCTAGTCCTCCGATAACTTTTTATGTATAATACTAAATAGTTCAACAGTTCTATTTTAGTATTTCTATGAGCAAAATGGTAAAAAAAGAGGATTAAATATTGAATTTATTGATGAAAATTGACAGGTATTTAGGTATATTTCTGTTAGTTGTTGCTGTATTAGGATTTATTTTCCACTGGTTCACGACAAATTATTTGTGGTCTGCAGCTGGAGCTGGTTTACTATTAATTGTAATATCATTTACATCAGACAAAAAAGATCCTAAGGAGAAGACACATGGACGACAATAAGAATATTACTTTTGAAGATTATTTAATGACAAACTCGATGCATTTTGCGAATAGTTACGGTAGTTTGATTGAATGGGTCGAGAAGATTCAAGTGGCAGTGCAAACTGAATTGAATTTGGTCGATGATTTCGAAGATCGCGCAGAATTATCTTCATATCAATCCATCTCAGATGACTGTACGCAAATAATTTATGATTTGAGCTATGAATTAGCTAGATTCAACAGTAATATTACAAAGAAGAGCATTAGTGCGATTACTTTAGAACAAGCAATTCTTTTCCAATCTGAGAATGAAGAGGATGCGGTTAAAGAAGAATATGATTCATACAAAAAGGCACACGTAAATGCTTATGATTCATTCTTGGATCTGATCGAAATTCTTGAGAAATTGTCTGATCGTTATCCTTGGGTTAGTTATGATGATCCTGATAGCAGTTATAAATTTGATCTAATGGATGCGTTTTTGATGGTTGGTCAATTTTATTTCATGGGAATGGGTGACTATACTGAAAAAGATTCAGAATCATATATTGCTATGATTCGTCCAATGATCGAACAATTAGATTTAGCTGGTGAAATAAACGGTGATGTTAGTGATTTTGAAGCAACTTATATCAATGATGCCGAAGATTCCATTAATGAAGGAATGGATCGTTTAGCTGCTGATCAAGCTGGAGTTCCATACATACAAGAGTAATTAAAAAGCTGGCAATCATTTAAGATTGACCAGCTTTTGTATTGTTAGTTTACTTTTTTACGACCCTCAGGTGTGTATTGGTTTGCCTTATGTCTACGGTATAGGTAGTAAATACCACCGGCAATCGCAGCAATTATGATAAGTGGAATAGCAACGTGAACGATAAAGAAGCCAACAACCACAATGATTAGAATCCATTTTAAAACATTCAAGAATGTATCGGCCAATTAAATTCTCCTTTTTTAATTTGTGTCTATATAATCTTACTTATATTATGTATTGTCAAGAATTAAGAAAAAAAGGTTGACTATTGATAATCATGCTAGTATAGTAACGTCTATCGCTACCTCTTAGATATACGGAACAACAAAGGAGGCGTGAATAATATGAAATATAGAATTCTACTAGATTTAGACAATCAATTATTCACAGCAGTTGACGTTAATAATAGCAATCACTTTGGTAATGGTACAACCATCGAAAAAGCTATCGCAAACCTTAAACAAGCTGCTTAATTATAGAAAAAATAAAGGACTGAAGCGTCTCGGCTTCAGTCCTATTTTTTATGCTTCGGGTTCTTCAACCGCAAATGTACCAAATTTAGCATTGACCGCTTTTGCTAGATCATGAGGTTCAACTAAGATAGATTGACCGATTTTACCAGCAGAGACAATGATTTTTTCAGCTTCATCGGCTTCAGTATCGAAGTAGATAGGGTAGTTGTGAAGAGAATGGATACCGACAGGACTATTAGCGCCATGTTCGAAACCACTAGTTTTAACTAGATCTTTCAATGGAACCATGCCGACCTTTTTGTTGCCAGATAATTTAGCAAGCATCTTGTAGCTGATATGCTTATCCAGTGCAACCATACCGACAATAGGACCAGTCTTATTGCCAGTTAGAACTAGTGTCTTATAGATTTTATATCCATCTTTTTCACTGCCATCATTGACCAACTCTTGTGTGTCGCCTTCCATCTGAGTGGGGAAGGTCATTGGTTCATATGCGACTTTTTCCTTATCGAGAATTTTCTCGACTAATGTTTTTTGTATTTTTTTCTTTTTTCCCATTATTATCACCTTAATTGCAAATTCTTACTCTTACTATCATAACAAACTAAGCTAATTTTTAAAGTGAGCCGAACCGCCAAATAAACGTGTTTTTTGAAAATTTTTAAGTTAAAATATTTAACACTTGTTATATAATAGTTAACATTGCAATAGAAGGAGCGATGATCATGAGTTTTTTCAGACGTAAGCAAACTAATGACCCTGCTAATAATGATTTCAGTAAAATATCACAAGAAATCAAAAAAAGTCCAGAAAAATTATCAGAAGCACAAAGATTGTTTAAAAATAATGAATCTTTGAGACAACCTGCTACTCATATTAAAGATGATGAGTCTAAAAAGGATTAGAGTTTTTTTATTTCGGTTTTGATTCTGGTTTTGATTCCGATTCCGCTTCCGGTCAGCAGTAATTCTATCTGTGGCAGGACCGATTTGAGCCAAAAAGCGGTCTCAAATCTTGCTTTCCTGCTTTGCATAAATCGTGCAAATCAAGAAAGACATCCAGTGCTGTAAATGTGGAAAATCACCACATTAACACCACTTTTTCCACTGATTCCATTACTGCTGACCTCCAGCTAAATTGATTATTTACAAAATTAGCATGTAAAGTAGATATTAGTATTTATTTTTCTTATCTGTTTTTACGTGCTATTTTGGTCTATGGAATATAAAAATTAATATCCGGTGATTGATAACTGTTACATTATAAGGAGAGTCCAACTTAGAAGTAATACAAATCTAGCTGACGATGGTTAACAATGGAATCCGCCGTAATAGTGTTCTTAGCGATTTATCGCTTAGAACACTGGACGACTGGGAAGACCACAGGCTTCCCAGCGAGGTTGAAAACGAAGTTTGAAACCGGTCCGACGGCAGATGGAATTGTTGACCATCGTCAGCGGCAATAGCACCAACCATCCAGAATACTATTTCAAGTAGTATTCTTTTTTTATTATCCAACCATAAGTTTAAATTTATGCTTTGCATAATTTATAATTTATGGTATATTATAAAAAAATAAATATTGAGGTGAAGTGATTATGAATTTCATTAGCGCAGAGAGGACTCATGTATTAGAAACAAATGTATTTGTAGAAAGATTTTTGACATATCGTGATGTTTTCGTGGAGTATTTCAAAACCATGAATTTAATTGAAAGAGGCGAAGCTCTGACATATGAAAACTATTCACGACTAGCCGACAATTATATCTATAATATTAAAAGATTCATCAAATTGGGCAATTCATATGTTAAGAAGTATCATTTAGAGGGTTCTAAATTATATGAAAGTTTAAATAATTATTTTGTGGCTTTGATCGATGCCTTAAACTACTTAGATTATAAAAATAATGTTATAAACAAGCCGCAGGTAGCCAAAGCAAGAGCGGTAATTCGGGACCGTGAAGTTGATTTTATGAACGAAGTTCATTCATATATTGGTTAAGACGTGATAAACGTCTTTTTTTTATTACCATTTTCTAGTAATCTTAAAGATATTGAGATGGAGGCAAATTATGATTTGGAAAAAGATTAGTGTGTTGTTCCCAGACACTATAAACGAAGAAATAATTTCAGATACATTTATGAAAATAGGCGCACAAGGAACTGAAATTGTTGACGACGATAATGATAACGTTAAGACGAGAATTAATTCTTATTTTGATGAAAAAACTTATAAACCAGAGTTGGTCAATGAATTACAAACAGAAATCAATAAACTACCAGAATATGGATTCAATATTGATGGTGTTGAGATAGAAGAAAGTTCTGTTGATGAGAGCTCATGGGAAAATGAATGGAAGCAATATTATCATCCGGTACACATCAGTCACTATTTAACGGTTGTGCCTAACTGGGTCGACTACCAACCTGAGAATAAGGATGAACATATTATTGTCATGGATCCGGGTAAGTCATTCGGTACAGGGACACATCCAACGACATTTTCGTGTATGCAAGCATTGGAAATGATTCTGGGCAACGCTGAATCATTGTATGACGTTGGTACTGGATCTGGCATTCTGTCAATTCAAGCTCGTCAATTAGGTGTAAAGAATATCAAGGCATTTGATTTGGCGCCTGAAGCAGTCACAGCCGCAAAGGAAAATATTAAATTGAATCCTGGTTGTGAGGATATCGAGGTCTATGAGAATTCGTTGCTAGATGGTGTGGACGGCAAAGTAGACGTTATTGTTGCTAATATTTTGGTAGACGTTTTGGAACAATTCATCCCCGATATTGAATCTCATTTAAATAGTAAGGGATTTGTCATTTTATCTGGTATTATTAATGAAAAGGAAAAACTAGTTACTGACCTGATGAAAGAACAAGGATTTTCAGCAATCGAGGTTCTTCACCTAAAGGGTTGGTCCACTATGATTTGTAAGAGAACAAAAGATATCGAGGAACAAAATGGAGCAATACTTCGTTAATCAAACAATTCAGGGACAATCATTAAGAATCTCTGATAAAGAATTATATAAACATTTAGCTACAGTCCTTCGCCATAAGAGTGGTGATGTGATCTACTTAGTAGATAATAATAATGATTTATATCATTCAACGATCGATAAAATCGATACTGATAATAAATTTATTCAATTCGATGTCGCTAAGAGTGACAAACCATCGACGGAATTGCCAGTAGATGTGACAATTGCTTGTTCTTTGTCAAAAAAAGACAAAATTGAATGGATCACACAAAAAGCCACCGAATTAGGTGCCAAAAGAATTATTTTCTTTAATTCTCAATATTCAATTATGCATTGGAAATCTAATGTTGTAGATAAGAAAATGACTAGATTACAAGAAATCGCTAAGAATGCCGCACAACAATCAAAGCGCCGTCTAATTCCTGAAATTACTTATTTAAAAAATATCAGTGAATTAGATAATGCGACTGAAGAACTCAAGCTGATTGCTTACGAAGAATCCGCTAAGGAGGGTGAAACGAGTATCTTAGCACAGTCATTATCCAAAATGCCAAAGTCAATAATCTGCTTATTTGGCCCGGAAGGTGGATTTTCACCTGAAGAAGTGACAAACTTACAAGAAAATGATTTTGTTTCTATCGGTTTGGGATCAAGAATAATGCGTGCTGAAACTGCACCTATGTACTTCCTATCAGTGCTATCATATAATTATGAACTTAATTCAAAATGAGGAATGAAAATTGAAGAATCTTTGGAATAAAGTTGAGAAATCTAAATCAACTTACATCGCACTTATATCTATTATTTTAGTTTTTATCATGCCAATATTATTTAATCTATTTCATCTAGGACGTACTAACCGAATCATTTGGTTGTTCTTTGTGATAAATATTTTATTTGCGGGCTTTATTGGTTGGTTTACAAGGAAGTATCATTTATCATTCTTTAACATGGTGATTTTTCCGGTAATATTTGTCATTAGTGTTTTCGTAAAATACGGACGATATGGCTATTTCTTATCGGGAATTTACCTAGTTTTGAGTATTTTGATATATTTTCTTTTTGATAATGAAAATTGATTGTTTTTTATAACCAAAGAAAGCATAATAATACGTAAAGAAAAGCACTCGCTTCGAACAGAGTGCTTTTTATTGTAATCGAAGGGGTGAACGGAAATGAAAAAAAACGAAGATTATACTCCTGATCAAGTTCTCGATATTTGCCGTGAATATATGAATGAGGATCACGTCGAATTCGTCAATAAAGCTTATAATTTTGCCGCATATGTTCATAAGGAACAAAAAAGAGCAACTGGTGAACCATATATTATTCACCCTACTCAAGTTGCACAAATTTTGGCTTCATTACACATGGACCCTTACACTGTTGCTGCGGGATATTTGCACGATGTCGTTGAGGATACTAACGTTACTCTCGGCGATGTCGAAGAGTTATTCGGCAGTCAAGTGTCGACGATTGTTGACGGTGTAACCAAGATCAGTAAATATAAATATCATTCTCATCAAGAATTATTAGCTGAGAATCATCGTAAGATGCTTTTAGCGACTGCTAAGGACTTACGTGTCATCATGGTCAAGCTGGCTGACAGGTTACATAATATGCGCACCTTGAAGGCATTGCGTCCAGATAAACAAAGACGTATTGCTAATGAGACTTTGGAAATCTATGCTCCCTTAGCCGATAGATTAGGTATCAGCAAGATCAAATGGGAACTAGAGGATCTGTCACTACACTATATCAATCCGCAACAGTACTATCGTATTGTTCATTTGATGAACAGTAAACGTGATCAGCGTGAGGCCTATATCGCTGAAGCAATTGATTATATCAAGACTAGTGTCGATGCTTTAGGTATCAAATACGATATTTATGGTCGTCCAAAACATATTTATTCTATTTATAAGAAAATGCGTGACAAGCATAAGCAGTTCTCCGAATTATATGATTTATTAGCTATTAGGATCGTGGTTGATTCTGTCAAGGATTGTTATGCTGTTTTGGGATCGATTCACTCAAAGTGGAAACCAATTCCAGGACGTTTTAAGGACTACATTGCCGTTCCTAAAGCTAATGGTTATCAATCACTTCATACGACAATTATTGGCCCTGGTGGACAACCACTAGAGGTTCAGATTCGTACTTTCAAAATGCATCAGATAGCTGAATATGGTGTTGCCGCTCACTGGGCATACAAAGAAGGTAACTTTGAAGGGGTTCATCTGGATGAGAATGAACAGAAGATCGATGTCTTCCGTGAAATTCTTGAGTTGCAAGAGAATTCTGACAATGCGGCTGATTTTATGAAGTCGGTTAAAGGTGAGATCTTCAACGACAGGGTTTATATTTTTACTCCGCAAGGAGAGGTACGAGAATTACCAAAAGGCTCGATACCGCTAGACTTTGCCTATCAAGTTCATACCGAGGTCGGTAGTCATTCAGTTGGTGCCAAAGTTAATGGCAGAATGGTTCCACTCAATTACCAACTAAAGAATGGTGATATTGTTGAGATGCTAACGAATGAGAATTCCACACCTAGTCGTGATTGGATTCAAATGGTTTACACCTCACGTGCACGTAATAAGATCAAGCGTTATTTCAGAATCAAAGATCGTCAAGAGAATATTCAAATCGGTCGAGAATTACTTGAAACTGAACTAAAAAATCGTTCACTTTCAGGTAAAAAATATTTGGATAAGAAACATATCGAATTGGCGATGAAGATTTTTAACTTTACTGACCCTGAAGAACTATACAACTCGGTTGGTTATGGCGAATTATCACCAATTAACGTCATCCATAAGTTAGTCAATGAAGATCCTGAAAATAAGAAAAAAGCCGAGAAGAAAGAGCTAGAAGAAAATGTAATTACGGAGACACATGAAAATGCTCCGAAACCTAGTCCAGAAAATACGAAGCTTAAAAAAGAACAGGCTAACGCTAATACAAGTATCTCGGTTCAAGGCATCGATAATCTTCTCATTCGCTTAGCTAAATGTTGTAATCCAATTCCTGGCGACGATATTGTCGGATATATCACTAAGGGACGTGGGTTGACGATCCATCGTGCGGATTGTCCAAATGTTCAAAGTGAGGAAGCCAAGAAACGCTTTATTGAAGTTAGTTGGAATAATGTTACACGTGATAAACGTTACACAGCTGAACTAGATATTTATGCATTTAACAGAAATGGTTTGTTGAATGAATTATTACAAGTTATTAACTCGAATACTAATTCTCTGATCAATGTGAACGGACGTCTTGATAAAGAAAAGATGGCGGTCGTCCATGTTAGTGTTGGTGTTAATAATAAGGAGCATTTGGATCAAATTATTTCTAAATTAAAGAACGTACCAGATGTTTATGAAATTAAAAGGACGGTTGAATAATATGAAAGTAGTTATCCAGCGTGTCTCTGAAGCAAAGGTTAGTGTCGATAACAAAATCCTTGGTCAAATCGATCAAGGATTTTGTTTGTTAGTCGCTTTTGCTGATGAAGATAACGATGAAACAATTGAATACATGGCTCGTAAAATTGCTAATATGCGAGTATTTTCTGATGCGGATGATAAAATGAATTTATCAATTAAAGATATTGATGGAGAAATTTTGTCTATATCTCAATTTACTCTGTATGCTGATACTAAGAAGGGGAATCGTCCTAGTTTCACTGGAGCTGGTGATTTTAAGACTTCTAGTGCTAAGTATGATCAATTTAATGACGCATTAAGGAATTACGATATAAACGTTGCAACGGGTGAATTTGGCGCCGATATGCAAGTATCATTGACCAATGACGGCCCTGTGACGATAATAATGGAGCGATAAGTATATGAAAAGTATTGTTTGGGATTTTGATGGAACCTTGGCTAATAGCTATCCTGGTATAGTTATGGCAACTCAAAGATCCCTGAAGGAAAACTTTGATATAGATATTTCAAAAGATTCGATTTATAAAGAAGCATTAAAAACGTCTGTCCGTAAATTGGCCGGTGATCTGTTAGATGGTGATGATGAAAAAGTTAAAACTTTTTATAAGTCCTACAAGCTGCATGAACAGACATATCATGATCAGATCAAATTAATGCCACATGCCAAAATAGCCTTGGAATATTGTAAAATTCAAGGATATCAACAATTCATTGTGACACACCGTGATACGTCTATTTTTGAAGTTGCTAAACGATTAGGGATCGCTGATTACTTCAAAGAAATGGTCAGTGCCGAAGATGGTCATATTCGTAAGCCGGATTCAGAAATGCTAGATTATTTGATTGAGAAATATTCGTTAGATCCTCGAGATATTTGGGTAGTCGGTGATCGTAAGATCGATATTGACTTCGGTAAGGCTGCTAACGCAAAAACAGTTTTGTTGAGCGATCAGAAAATCGACTTTGATGTTGATCATCAGATCAAAAATTTGCAGGAGATCGATCAAGTATTGTAGCAAGCAAAAAGTGATCATGAGATTTGTTCTCATGATCACTTTTTTTGGTTCTATTTGAAATATTCTTTTAAGCCATTAGTTACGGCTTGTGCTACTTGTGATTTGTATGATGATGAATTGATGTATCCATAATCTGATGTGGAGTTGATGTATCCTAACTCGATCAAGATCGATGGTTGACTGTTGTAATGTAATACGTAAAGATCTTTTTGTTGTGTACCACGATTATTTATTGCTAGTTTCTTCAGCTGATCGTTGATATCAGTTGATAGTTTGCCATCTTTATTTTTGTTGTAATAGTACGTGGTTACACCTGTACCGGCGTTTTCTTGTCCAGTGGAATCGAAGTGAAGACTGATATATGCATCAGCTTCAATTTTACTTGATAGACGAGCTCTTTCACCGAGTGTCTTTGTATCATCACCTGAACGAGTTAGAACAACTCTAGCACCAGTTTTTTCGAGGTCAGCTTTGATAGCTTTGGCGTAGGCTAGAGTGAAGTTCTTCTCGTAAGTTTTCTTCTTCGACTCGGCACCGACGTCATCACCACCGTGACCAGGATCGATAACGATCGTTGCTTCGGAGATATTTGTGGCAGCTGATTTAATAGCACTCTTAGTACCAGAAATCGTTACGACCCAGCTGGCAATGTAACCGACTGATCCATCGCTGTCTCTGACTTTATACCATTTGCCACTCTTGCCAAGATAGTCGAACTTCTTACCGACATTCACTGTCTTAATGACACGACTAGAATTGTTTGGCTCAATACGTAACTTAGTATTAGATTGAGTTACTGTCACGGTCTTGATGTCGCTATCTCTTGAACTGGAACTATTGCTTGAACCAGAAGTTTCATCGGTACCTTGAATGAATTGACTTTTGACCCAACCGGCAGTGCCTTTGTAAAGTATCTGAGACCATTCTTGTTCTTGGTACATGACAGTTACCTTTTGAGATTGCTCGATCGTACCGAGAACATCGCTGTTTGCATCGTCGTTTTTGAAGACGGTCGTATTAGGAACTTTGACGATACCAACTTTATTAGTTGCAGAACTAACTTCGGTATTATCAATTAACCAGCTGGCGACCCAGCCAATTTTATCTCCAGAAAGACGTACTTGATACCATTTATTTTTTTCGGCTAATATAGCTAGTTTGTCGCCTTTTTTTACTTGACCCATATTGGAATAGGATAATCCCGGTCCAACACGCACGTTGACTGAATTAGACTCGACAACAATCGCATTTGCGTTTGCCAAAGCTACTGTTGACCAACTCGATAAGGCAATTAAAAAAACAATGGCAACAAATAACTTATTTTTAATTAAAAAAGTAATTATCTTTTTCATTTAAAGGATTCCTTTGTTGTCGCTATAATGATTATCATATATGTATATCTTACTGAAAAAAAGTAAAACTTAAAAGATAGAAAATGAAAAATTCACAGAAAATTGACATTTTTAAGCAATAATGTTCGTTAATGTGATAATCATCATTAGAAATTAGAAATAATGGAGTATATTTTGAAAAAATTTAGGGCAATATTTCTTTTAAATAGTATATTACTAGGATTTTTGACTGGGGTCACAGCTGGAGCTTATTTGATTTTAGTTAATTTTTTGATAGATCTAATCTGGAAAAAGATTCCAGTTGTTTTTCATATTTCAACGATTCTCTATCCACTGATTATTTGTAGTATTGGTGGTTTGATTATTGGTTTTCTTCAAAGAAAAAACGGTAATTATCCTAAGACGATGGCACAAGTTTTGGGAGAATACAAAACCACTGGAAAAATTAAATATACTAATGAAGTGCGTAAGAATTTTTTTCATGCAATTCCGGTATTAGCCTTTGGAGGTAGTATTGGACCGGAAGCCTCCCTATCAGGAATACTTGGTGGGATGATCAACTGGGTGGGAGATCGAATGAAGATGAGTCTAGAGCGCCGAGAAGAACTAGTTGATATGGGAATTGGTGCAATTTTGTCGACAGTGTTCTATGCACCATTTGCAGGTATTGGTAGAGCTTTTGACAAGCCGACCCGTGATTTCATAGTAAAAGGAAGAAAAATATTTGTCTATACTGTTACGACCATATCTGGTGTGATTGGATTCTTTTTGGTAAATAAACTATTTCCACACGAAAGCAGTTTCGGTATTCACTTTAGAGATAACATCAACTGGACTTGGCAGGGATTTGCTTTGATTCCTCTAGCAATTATAGTAGGAGCAATGTTTGGTAAATTATTTAATTTTTTGGGACAGTTGAGCAATAGAATTACTGAAAATAATCGAAAAACCGTCTTGTGGGCAATCATTGGTGGTTTGATTATTGGTATTGCTGGAGTGATTTCTCCGTATTTTTTGTTTTCTGGGGAGATACAATTACTTTCTTTTTCCAAAGAAGCAGTATCACAATCAGCATGGTTCTTGATTTTTATAGGATTAGGCAAGGCCTTTATAACTAATTTTTGTTTTTCTTTAGGTTGGCGTGGCGGAATGATCTTTCCAGCTATTTTTTCAAGTGCTGCGATTGGATTTGCCTTATCGGCCATACTGCCATTTACACCAGCAATTTTAGTTTCAGCAACCATTGCTGCCAGTTTGACCTATATCATGAGACAACCAGGGGTAGTAGCTGGATTATTATTATTGCTTTTGCCGATTGAAATATTTCCTATAATAATAGTGGTTTGTTATTTAACAAATTATTTATTGAAATCACTTTCAAAACATTAATATACTTGACATTTGAGGCAGTTTTGACTAACTTATAACTATATTCGAATCAAATTAAAAATTGCTCTACAGAGAACCTGGATGCTGAGATCAGGTAAGTAATTCATTTGAGTGACGTATTATCAATCGTCTGGCAGGCGTTAACTGTAGCAAATTACTAGGTGGTACCGTGCTAATGCACCCTTTGTCTTATTTAGGCAGGGGTGTATTTTTTTATGTATGGTTCACCAAAAAGGAGGATTTCATGCGCTATCAAAAACCAAAGGGTACAGCAGATATTTTACCCGGAGAATCAGAAAAATGGCAATATGTAGAATCAGTTGCCCAAAACGTTTTTAGTCGTTATCGTTTCTCAGAAATTAGAACACCAATTTTTGAGTCTTACGAAGTCTTTGAACGTTCATCAGGTGACACATCAGATATTGTTTCTAAGGAAATGTATGACTTTAAGGACAAGGGTGATAGACATATTGCTCTTCGTCCAGAGGGTACGGCTGGAGTTGTTCGCGCTTATATTGAAAACAAGTTGTACGGACCTGAACATCAACGTCCATACAAGGTTTGGTATAAAGGACCAATGTTTAGATATGAACGCCCACAATCAGGACGTCAACGTCAATTCCATCAAATTGGGGTTGAAGCTTTCGGTTCTGATTCACCAGAATTAGATGTAGAAATTATTTCAGTTGGATTGAACTTTTTGAATGAATTGGGAGTTCACAACTTGAAGGTCGCCGTTAATACTTTGGGTGATCCAGAATCACGTGAGAATTACCACAAGGCATTAGTTGATTATTTCACACCTTTCAAGGATCAATTGAGTGATGATTCCAAAGTACGTCTTGAAAAGAATCCTTTGCGAATTCTTGATAGTAAAGATGAAAACGACAAAAAGCTAGTCGCTAATGCACCTTCAATCTTGGATTACTTGAATGATGCTTCAAGAGATCGCTTCGAGTATCTAAAATCATTGTTGAACGATTTGGATATCAACTATGTAGTTGATCCAACAATGGTCCGTGGACTTGATTATTACAACCATACTATTTTTGAATTCATGGTAACTGATCCAGCATTCAACAATAAAGAAATCACTGTTCTAGCTGGTGGACGTTACAATGGTTTGGTTGAAGAACTTGGCGGTAAGTCTGAACCTGGTATCGGTTTTGGCCTAGGTATGGAGCGCTTGATGTTATTGCTCAAGGACGAAGATATTCATGTTGAGAATGACTTAGATGTTTATCTTGTTACCATCGGTGAAAAAGCTGAACGTGCTTCAGTTAAGATTTTGTCCAGTCTTCGTCGTGCTGGATTCTCAGCCGATAAAGATTATTTACAAAGAAAAACAAAAGCTCAATTCAAGACCGCTGATCATTTGAACGCTAAATATACTGTAACTATCGGTGATACTGAGCTTGAGAATGATACAGCCAATGTTAAAAACATGGCAACTGGTGATCAAGTTAGCGTATCACTAGAAAACCTAGCAGAAGAATTGAAAAAGATAGAGGGATAAGCAAATATGCAAGAAAGAACAGATTATTGTGGCAGCATTACTGAAGAGTATGTTGGCAAAAAAGTTTCTTTGGACGGTTGGGTTCAAAAGAGACGTGACCTTGGTGGTTTGATTTTCGTTGACCTTAGAGACTACAAAGGCTTCGTACAATTGGTATTCAATACTGATCATAAAAAAGCACTTGAAACAGCAGAATCATTACGTTCTGAATATGTTATCAATGTTATTGGTACAGTTAGATTACGTGATGAGAGTGCTATCAACGAAAACATCCCAACTGGTAAAGTTGAAGTTGTTGTTGAAACAGTTGAGTTACTAAATAAGTCAATCACACCACCATTTGAAATCGTTGATGATGTTGATGCTTCTGAAGAAACAAAGTTAAAGTATCGTTACCTTGATCTTCGTAGACCAGAGATGCAAAAGGCTATCCGTACACGTGCCCAAATCAAGCACTCAGTTCATGAATATTTATATGACAATGGATTTATCGATATTGAGACACCAAACCTAACACCTTCAACTCCAGAAGGTGCTCGTGATTATCTTGTTCCTTCACGTGTATATCCTGGACATTTCTTTGCCTTACCACAATCACCACAATTGTTTAAGCAATTGTTGATGGTCGGTGGATTTGATCGTTACTATCAATTAGCTCACTGTTTCCGTGATGAAGATCTTCGTGGAGATCGTCAACCAGAATTTACCCAAATCGATTTGGAAATGAGTTTTATGTCTGCTGAAGAGATTCAATCAGTGACTGAAGGACTTATTGCTCGTGTTATGAAAGACGAGAAGGGTATCGATGTTAAGTTGCCATTCCCAAGAATTAACTGGGATGACGCCATGGCTCGCTATGGTTCTGATAAACCTGATATTCGTTTTGGTATGGAATTACAAGACTTGAACGATGTCTTCAAGGACACTGAATTCAATGTCTTCAAGGGTGCCATTGATAATGGTGGTCAAGTTAAGGCTATTGTTGTTAAGAATAACGCTGACAAGTATTCAAGAAAGAATATTGAAGAATATCAAGAATACATCAAGCGCTTTGGCGCTAAGGGTCTTGCTTGGCTCAAGTACAATGACGACAAGATCACTGGACCAGTTGCCAAGTTTATCACTGCTCAACATGATGCTTTGGTTGAACGTTTGGGTCTTGAAAACAACGACTTGGTATTGTTCGTTGCTGATAAGAAGAAAGTTGTTGCTGATGCATTAGGATATTTACGTGTTGATATTGCTAAGAACTTACATCTATATGATCCTAATGAATTTGCCTTCACATGGGTCGTTAACTGGCCATTATTCGAGTATGACGAAGGTATTCAACGTTGGACAGCTGCTCACCATCCATTCACAATGCCAAACGAAGAAGATGTTCATTACTTAGATGAAGATCCACATAAGGCATATGCTCAAAGTTACGATATCGTACTTAATGGTTATGAATTAGGTGGCGGTTCGATCCGTATTCATGATTACAAGATTCAAGAAAAGATGCTTAAAGCTCTAGATTTTACTAAAGAAAAAGCTTACGAACAATTTGGCTTCCTACTTGATGCCTTGCAATACGGTTGCCCACCACATGGTGGTTTGGCTATTGGTTTGGATAGATTTGCTATGCTATTAGCTGGCAAGGATAATATCCGTGACGTGATTGCATTCCCTAAGAATTCAAACGCCACAGAACCAATGACACACGCACCAAGAGAAGTTGCTGAGAATCAACTTGTTGATCTTGGTATTGAAGTAACAAAAAAGAATAAAGATTAATAAATAATTAGAGACGCTACGATGACAACAATCGTATGGCGTCTTTTTTATTAATTATTTTTTAATTAATATGAGCAATTTTCTAGAAAAGGCATATAGATTGCGTATACTTATAGACATAAGTTATGCCTAGGAGTGATTTGAGTGAAGAAGGAATACAAGAAAAATCTCGAAGGATTATCGGAAGAACAATTGCATGTAACACAAGACCGAGGAACAGAAATGCCATTCAGTGGTAAGTATGATGATTTCTACAAAAAAGGGATCTATGTCGATATTGCTAGTGGCGAACCATTGTTTTCATCGGCACATAAGTATGATGCTGGATGCGGCTGGCCTTCATTTAGTCAACCAATTGCTGAACTAAAAGAGAGCACGGACATGCGTACTGGTCATGCTCGTACTGAGGTTACTAGCGAGGATGCTGGTTCACACTTGGGTCATGTCTTTACTGATGGTCCTAAAGAAACCGGTGGTTTAAGATATTGTATTAATTCTGCAGCTTTAAAATTTGTTCCATATGAGGAAATGGACGAAAAAGGTTATGCAGATTATAAAAAATACGTTGATGAAGGTGATAAATAATGAATGAAAAGAAAGCTATCTTTGCTGGAGGGTGTTTCTGGTGTATGGTAAAGCCATTTGACGAACAACCTGGAATTATTTCAGTTGTATCAGGTTTCACAGGTGGTCATGTGCCTAATCCAACTTACGAACAAGTTTGTACAGGAACAACTGGCCATACCGAAGCTGTAGAAATCACTTATGATGCTGACAAGATTTCTTATGATCAACTTGTAAATACATATTGGCAAGTTACTGATCCTACAGATGCTGGTGGGCAATTTCAAGATCGTGGTGATAATTATCGTCCAGTGATTTATTATTCAGATGAATCTGAGAAGAAGATTGCTGAAAAGTCCAAGCAGGACTTGGCTGAGGCTGAAAAATTCGATGATCCTATCGTTACTGAAATTTTACCAGTTGAGCCGTTTTATCCTGCAGATGAATATCATCAAGAATTTTATAAGAAGAATCCTGCCCGTTATGAACTAGAAGAAAGTGGTGGACGAGCAGATTTCATTGAAAAACATTGGAAATAAGCTGAAATAATATCGATTTGTGCTAATATTGTTAGGGTAAATTCGTTATTAGGAGTAATTTTAAATGGATGAAATAGATAAGCTGATTGAAAGACATCAGAACTTATCCAAAATATCAGTCGCATTCTTATACTCAATTGCAGTATCGATCGCGGTTAATATGTTTTGGACACCTGGCGGGATCTACGGTTCAGGTGTAACTGGTGCTGCCCAGTTGATCTCAACGATTACTGAGCGCTGGTTCCCATTCCATATTTCTACAGCTGTAATGTACTTCGCATTTAATGCGCCACTGTTTGTTTTGGCATGGAGAAAGATCGATCATAACTTTACGGTCTTTACGGTTATTGCCGTAGCCTTTGCTTCACTTATGATGCACTTTTTCCCAGCAGCGAAAATAACAGCAGATCCTTTAGTTTGTGCCATTTTTGGTGCGGTCGCTAATGGATTTGGTACAGGTATGGCATTGCGTAACGGAATATCTACTGGTGGTATTGATATTGTTGGTATTATTTTACGTAAAAAAACTGGTAAAAGTGTCGGAACGATTAATATTATGTTTAATCTGTTCATCATCGCCTGTGCGGGCTTCTTGTTCGGATGGGTGCACGCTTTATACAGTGCTATAAGTATTTTTATAAATGGTCAAGTTATTGACATGATCTATAACAAAGACCAAAAACTTCAAGTTATGATCGTTACCTCAAAGCCGAAATTTGTTATTAAAGAAATTCAAAGTGAAATGCGTCGTGGTATCACTATTGTTCATGATGCTGAGGGTGCTTTCAAACATGAAGAGAAGACCATCTTGTTCACGGTTATTTCACGTGCTGAATTGCATGATCTGGAAACGGCAATGTCATTATCTGATCCTCATGCCTTTGTAAGTGTTACAGATACTGTTAAGATATTAGGTAGGTTCTACCAGAAACATATCTATTAGTAAAAGAGGGTATATTGATGATAATTGGATCACACGTTGCTATGAAGGCACCAAACATGTTGGCTGGCTCAGCTAAAGAAGCACATAGTTATGGAGCTAACGCTATGATGATCTTTACGGGAGCACCGCAAAACACTCGTCGTAAAGATGTTTCAGAAATGAATATTCCTGAGGGTAAACGATTATTAAAATTATATGGAATCGATCATGTAATTGGACATGCTCCTTATATTGTTAATCTTGGCAATACTGTTAAACCTGAAAAATTGCCATTTGGTATTTCATTCATGCACGATGAATTCGAACGTGCTGATGCACTTGGAATTGAAGCTATTAGTTTTCATCCAGGAGCACACTTGAACCAAGGACCAGAGAAGGCACTCTTACAAATCGCCCAGGCATTAGATGAAGCAATATTGCCTGATCAAAAGGTCAGTGTTGCTATCGAAACTATGGCTGGCAAGGGTACTGAAGTTGGAATCAATTTTGAACAAATAGCTTATATCTTTGATCACTGTCAAAATAATGACAAGTTATCCGTAACAATGGATACTTGCCATATGAGTGATGCTGGTTATGATGTCAAAAATGATTTTGATGGTGTTTTGAATGAATTTGATCATGTTATTGGTTTAGATAGATTGTCAGTTGTTCATTTGAATGATTCAAAGAATGAACGTGGTTCACACAAAGATAGACATGATGACATTGGTTTTGGAACGATCGGCTTTGATGCTTTGAATTATGTAGCTCACCATCCTCAGTTGGAAGAGATTCCTAAGATTATGGAAACTCCTTATGTCAAGCGTGATGAGAATGACAAGAAAGGTATTGCTCCATTCAAGGCGGAGATCGATATGTTGCGTGAACAAAAATTTGATCCAGAAATGAAAAATAAATTAATAAAAGGCTAATCCTTGCGGATTAACCTTTTTTGTATCCATTCATTTGTAAGTTTTCCATTATTAAAGCTGCGGTTTCCTCGATTGAACGATCAGCGGTGTTGATTACCGGACAACCTAGTTTAGCGTAAATGTCATTTGAGAATTCAAGTTCTTTTTCAATTTCACTCTTATCAGAGTACGTTGTATCAGGATTCAGTCCATAGGCGATCATTCTTTGACGACGAATCTTCAAAAGAACGTTCATGTCATTAGTGAGTCCAACGATCTTGGAGCGGTCCACCTTCCATAATTCATCAGGAATCTGTGTTTTAGGGCTGATAGGGAGGTTTGCCACCTTGATGTTACGATTTGCTAGATATAGTGACAAAGGGGTCTTAGAAGTCCGAGAAATACCTAATAGAACTAGGTCGGCTTCGAGCAATCCTTGTGGATTTTGGCCATCATCGTTTGAAACGGTGAATTCCATAGCTGAGATCATATCAAAGTATTCATCATCTAAGTTGTGAATGATACCTTTCTTTCTCAAAGGTTCCTGGTGCATGATTTGAGAGAAGGTACCGATAATTGGATTTAGTATGTCATAATAAATAAGTCCATTTCTTTGACAGAAGCCATTAATGATATTACATATTTCTTTTGATACAATTGTATGCAAGATAATAGCTCTTTTTTCTCTTGCCAGATCCAGTATCTCAGTCAAGTGCTGATCATTTTTTACAAATGGATATTTTGTGTATTCAGTTTCTATTTCTGGGAACTGCGCAAATGCAGCGTTGGCAACACGTACAGCAGTCTCTCCAGCAGAGTCTGATAAAACAAAAACGTCTATTTTTTGGGTCATATTAACTCCTCCTAAAAAAAACATAGAAAAATGTTTGAAGATTGAACTCTTTTTGTTATAATAACATATGAGCTGTGAAAGAAATAGAGCAGTTACGTTCAAAGCGGAAGGAGGGATATCATATGTCAAAAACTGTTGTTCATGAAAATGAGTCGCTCGATGATGCTCTTCGTCGTTTTAAACGTTCTGTTTCAAAAAGTGGTACACTTCAAGAATATAGAAAGCGCGAGTTCTACGAAAAGCCAAGTGTTAAGAAAAAGTTAAAATCAGAGGCTGCTCGTAAGCGTAACAAGAAACGTCGTTAATAAGATTAAGGTTAAAACATTTTATGTTTTAACCTTTTTTTTACGAAAAATTTACATTCGTGTGCTATCATTCAAGTAATAATAGGAGGATGTGTATTTATTGGCAGAAAATAAAGAGCAATTTAAAAAGAGCATTCATATTAAGAATCCACAAGATGCAGTCAGTCTATTTGGTGTTAATGATAGTAATCTTAAGTTGATCGAAGAAGGGATGGATATTAGGATCCATGCCTTTGGTGAGGAACTAGATATTACTGGCGATGAAGATAATGTCAACAAGGCTTATTCTTTGGTCGCAAAACTTCTCAAATTGATCGAAAGTGGCATTGGATTGGGTTCGGCTGATATTGTCAGTGGTATGAAGATGGTTGAACGTGGTACATTAGATTACTTTGAAGATCTATATAAAACTGAACTGATCAAGGACTTCAGCGGAAAACCTGTTCGAGTTAGAAATTTTGGTCAAAGACAATATATAAACGCCATTAATCACAATGATATTACATTTGGAATTGGACCCGCTGGTACTGGTAAAACATACTTAGCCGTTGTAATGGCAGTTGCTGCACTGAAAAAGGGCACTGTTAAACGTATCGTTTTAACTAGACCAGCAGTTGAAGCAGGTGAAAGTCTAGGATTCTTGCCTGGTGACTTAAAAGAAAAAGTAGATCCATATTTAAGACCGATCTATGACGCTTTATACGCCATTATAGGAGCTGATCACACGGGACGCCTAATTGAACGTGGTGTGATAGAAATCGCTCCACTGGCTTATATGAGAGGCCGTACGCTAGATGAATCGTTTGTCATTCTAGACGAGGCACAGAATACGACTAGGGAACAAATGAAAATGTTCTTAACTCGTTTAGGTTTTGATTCAAAGATGATCGTAAATGGTGATATTTCTCAAATTGACTTGCCACACCACGCTAGAAGTGGTCTAGTTCAAGCACAGAAAATTTTAAAAAATTTGCCACACATTCAATTCGTTGATTTCACATCAGCCGATGTTGTAAGACATCCAGTTGTAGCTGAAATTATCGATGCATATGATGATTCTGACAAAATTGACAAATAATGGGGATTAACATGGATTTAGAAATTTATAATGACGATAATTTAATTGATCAAGCTCGTGAAGACTGGGTCAACGATATTGTGAACTTCACGTTTAACAAATTAGAATTAAAAGATAACACACAACTTTCAATTCACTTTGTAACAAAAGATGAGATTCACGAAATTAACAAAAAATATCGTGATACTGATCGTGCAACTGATGTTATCAGCTTTGCCATCAATGATGGTGAAGATTCACTTGATTATTTGGAACAACAAATTCCTGATCTACCGCTAGATCTGGGGGATCTATTCATTAGTATTGAAATAGTCGATGAACATGCCAAAGACTATGAACACTCATTTGATCGTGAATTAGGATATACGATCGTGCATGGTATTTTGCATCTTAACGGTTATGATCACATTAAACCTGAGGATGAAAAAGTAATGATCGGATTACAAGAAAAAATTCTCAGCGCTTATGGTTTAAAAAAATAGTATTTAAATAGGAGACTGAGCTAGTGGAAATCAATGAACAAGAATTATTCGATATAGCATATAAAGCCATGGACAACGCCTATACACCTTATTCCAATTACACAGTCGGTGCGGCGATCCTTTGTGATGACGGAAAGATTTATTCTGGAGGAAACATTGAGAATGCTTCTTACGGATTGACTAACTGTGCTGAAAGAACAGCTATCTTTAAAGCTATTTCTGAAGGAGCAAAAGAGATCAAAGCTATTACGATCGTTAATGGCACTTCGGAGATGTCTAAGCCTTGTGGTGCTTGCCGACAAGTAATGAGTGAGTTTATGAAGGCCGACGCACCGGTATTTTTGGCTAACAATACTAATCAATACAAAGAATTTACGTTCAAAGAAATTTTGCCACTGGCATTCAGTGATAAGGATATGGATTAATTATGGATAACAAAAACTTTCGTTCAGGATTTGTCGCAATTGTAGGACGTCCCAATGTTGGTAAATCAACATTTATGAACCGTATTATCAAAGAACAAATTGCAATCACTTCACCAAAGGCACAAACAACTAGAAACAAGATCCAAGGTATTTATACTGATGATGAACGTCAAATCATCTTCTTGGATACACCTGGTATTCATAAGCCACACAATGGTTTGGATCAATATATGGATAAGGCTGCTATTTCAGCATTAAAAGAAGTCGATGCTGTCTTGTTCATGACTGAAGCTGGTCAAAGTGCAGGGCCTGGAGACAAGTTTATTATTGATGAACTGAAGAATGTTAAGGCACCTGTATTCTTGATCCTTAATAAGATCGACTTGATCAATCCGGATGAAATGGCACCACAAATCAGTGAATATTCCGAACTGATGGATTTTGCGGAAGTGATTCCGATCAGTGCAACGAATGGTAATAACATTGATGAAATGATCGATTCTTTGACTAAGGCTCTGCCAAATGGACCTCAATATTATGATGATGACCAAATCACAGATCACCCTGAGTATTTCATCGTTGGTGAATTGATCCGTGAGAAGATCCTTGAAGATACTCGTGATGAAATTCCTCACTCAGTCGCAGTTATCGTTGAGTCGATGAATCAACGTACAGCAGCTGGTAAACTTCAAGTTGAGGCAAGTATTTACGTTGAACGTGATAGTCAGAAACCAATTATCATTGGTAAGGGTGGCAGCATGTTGAAGCACATCGGTATCGGTGCTCGTATTAAGATCGAACATTTGCTTGGCGAGAAGATCAACTTGAAGCTCTGGGTCAGAGTTAAGAAGAACTGGCGTGATGATCCATTATTCTTGAGTCAAGCAGGTTATTCGGTAAAGGATATTAAATAGTTGGCACATAATGTAGCAACAAATTTTTTTGGTATAGTTGTTAGACGGCAGCGTTATAAAGAACGTGATGCACTAGTAACCATTTTGACCAAAGAATATGGATTCAAAACTTTTTTAGTCAGAGGAACTCAGAATTCTAAGTCTAAAATTTCCGGTTCAGTCATTACCTTTTCTTACGGTGACTATACCGGAGTTATTAAGGATGAAGGACTCTCATATTTAAATTCCGCCAGCAATATTAAACAATTCGATGAGATCATCAAAGACATTGAATTGAACGCATATGCGACCTTTTTATTTGATTTGTTCCACAATGCTTTTATTGATGATCCGCTACCTGACGAGTGGTATCGTAGTCTCTTTAAAGCTCTGTTGTACATTGAGAATGGATTCGATGCACAGATAGTTGTAGATATTATGCAGATGCACCTATTGCAAGTATTTGGAGTTGCGCCGAATATGGATTCATGTGTGGTCGGAGGAGAGACTGAGGGTCGATTTGATTATTCAGTTTTGTTGGGAGGAATAATTTGTTCCAAACACTTTGATTCTGATATACATCGTTTGCATATTTCTGAACGAATAGTTTATTTCTTACGATTGTTTACAAAAATTAATCTAGATCAAATCGGTAAAATCGAAATAAAAGACAATAACAAGGATTTGATTCAACATGCTATTGATGCAATTTACGAAGGATCAGTCGGTTATTATCCAAAGAGTAAGAAGTTTATCGATGATATGAAAACTTGGCACATTTAGCTTGGTCTAGGCAATTGACAATAATTTTTAAATTGCTATAATTGACTTTATGAAAACAGCGACGTGGGACAGTGAAAGCCACGCAGATTCAATGGCGAGCAACAATTTAATTTTTTAATAAAAGAGCAGGACTAAAGTCCTGAATTAGGGTGGAACCGCGAATTCATTCGTCCCTTGCTAGGTAGATAACTATACCTTGCAAGGGATTTTTTGTGTTTGCCCGAAGGGAGACAATATGGCAAAAAAATTGAATGTACAAAATATGATTTTGACACTTCAGAAATTCTGGGGTGACAAGGGCTGCATGTTAATGCAAGCTTATGATACTGAAAAAGGTGCCGGAACAATGAGTCCCTACACATTCCTACGTGCAATCGGACCAGAACCTTGGAACGCCGCATATGTTGAACCATCAAGACGTCCAGCTGATGGTCGTTACGGTGAGAACCCTAACCGTTTGTATCAACATCACCAATTTCAAGTTGTTATGAAACCAGCTCCAGAAGATATTCAAGAGTACTATTTGGATTCACTTCGTGCTCTAGGTATTGAACCTTTGGAACATGATATTCGTTTCGTTGAAGATAACTGGGAGAATCCATCAATGGGTTGTGCCGGTGTTGGTTGGGAAGTTTGGCTTGACGGTATGGAAGTTTCACAATTTACATACTTCCAACAAGTCGGTGGTCTTGCTTGCAAACCTGTAACTAGTGAAATCACTTATGGTGTGGAACGTCTGGCTTCATACATTCAAAACGTAAATTCAGTTTACGATCTTGAATGGGGAGACGGCGTATTATACGGTGACATCTTCAAGGAACCTGAATACGAACATTCAAAATACTCATTTGAAGAGAGTAACCAAGATATGTTATTCAAATTCTTTGATGAATATGAAAAAGAGGCTAATCGCTTGATGGATCTAGGATTAGTTCATCCAGCTTATGATTATATTTTGAAGTGCAGTCACACATTTAATTTGCTAGATGCTCGTGGAGCAGTTTCTGTTACTGAAAGAGCCGCATTCCTATCACGTATTAGAAAGATGGCACATAAAGTTGCCAAAGCATTTGTTGAAGAACGTAAGAAGCGTGGCTTCCCACTTTTGGCAAATAGCGATGCAGTAAAGGAGAACGAAAATGACTAAAAATTACCTATTAGAAATTGGATTGGAAGAAATGCCGGCTCATGTTGTAACTAATAGTGTTAATCAACTTGCCCAAAAAGCCGCAAAATTTTTAAAGGATAATCGTATTTCCTTCTCTACAATTGAAAAATATTCAACTCCTAGACGTTTGGCTTTGATTATTAAAGATATCGCTGAAAAGCAAACGGATATTGATGTTAAAGCAAAAGGTCCATCTAAAAAAATTGCTCAAGATGCTGACGGTAATTGGACTAAGGCTGCTCAAGGTTTTGCTCGTGGACAAGGGATGACACCAGATGACATTTTCTTCGAAGATTTGAAGGGTACGGAATATGCCTACATTCAAAAACATGAAGATGGTAAGAAAGTTGAAGATGTTTTGACTGATATTACTGATGTTGTAAAATCTCTTACATTCCCAACCAGAATGCACTGGGCATCATATGATTTTGAATATATTCGTCCAATTCACTGGTTAGTTTCACTATTGAATAATGAAGAAGTTCCATTACAAATTTTGGATATTAAATCAGGTCGTATGACACGTGGACATCGTTTCTTAGGCGAGGACGTTGAAATTGACGATGCCACAAATTACGTTGAAAAATTAAGATCACAATTTGTTATCGTTGATGCTAAAGAACGTAAGGACTTGATCTCAAATCAAATTAAGACGATTGCCGATGACAATAACTGGGTTATCGATGTTGATCCTGACTTGTTAGAGGAAGTTAATAACTTAGTTGAATATCCAACAACATTCCATGGTTCATTTGATCGAAAATATCTAGAAATTCCTGAAGAAGTTTTGATTACTTCAATGAAGGATAATCAAAGATATTTCTACGTTAGAAATCATGAAGGCAAACTAGAACCATACTTTATCGGTGTTAGAAACGGTAATTCAGAACATATCGAAAATGTTATTAAAGGTAACGAAAAAGTTCTTGTTGCTAGACTTGAAGATGCTGATTTCTTCTATAAAGAAGACCAAAAGAAGACAATTGCCGATTATGTAAATAAACTTAAGACGGTTAACTTCCACGTTAAAATTGGTACGATGTATGAAAAGATGCAACGTGTACATCAAATTTCTGAACATTTGGCTAAATTATTTAACTTGTCAGATTCTGAAACCAAAGATGTCTTGCGTGCCAGTGATATTTATAAATTTGATTTGGTTACAAGTATGGTCGATGAATTCCCAGAACTTCAAGGTGTCATGGGAGAGAAGTATGCTAGCTTAATGGGTGAAGATGACGCAGTTGCTGCAGCCGTCAAAGAACATTACATGCCAATTTCTGCTGAAGGTGAATTACCAGCAACAAAAGTTGGAGCTACACTAGCCATCGCTGATAAGATCGATTCATTAGTAACATTCTATGCTGTAGACTTGATTCCTAGCGGTTCTAACGATCCGTATGCTTTACGTCGTCAAGCATACGGTATTGTAAGAATTCTTGATAAGTATCAATGGTCATTGAACTTGAACGACTTACAAGACTATCTAAAAGCAAACTTAACTGTTCCTGCAAAACTTGATTTGTCAGCTCATGTTAAAGACATCGATCAATTCATGATCGACCGTGTTCGTCAATTGCTTGGTACAACTGAAGTCAGAAATGACATCGTGGATGCTGTAACTGCAGGTTCAACGATTGATCCAATCATGATGATCGATACTGCTAAAGTATTACAAGCCCATGTATTAGATGATGATTTCAAGGCGGTTATTGAAGCACTTGGCCGTGTCGTTAACTTGTCTAAGAAAGCTAAGTTCGGATATAGTGATGATCTCAAACTCGATGAATCGCTGTTTGAAAACCCATCAGAATCAACTTTGAATGATCAAGTGCAAAAGATCGTTCAAGCAAATGAAACTGATGCCGAAAAATTGTACGGTGAATTAGCCTCATTGAAACCAGCTATTGATAGTTACTTCGATGAGAATATGATTATGGCTAAAGACGAGAAGATTAAGAATAACCGTTTGACTCAACTAGTCATCGCAAACCATTTAATTGCAAAATTGGGAGATTTGTCTAAAATTGTAGTTAAGTAGTCAAAATGTTTGTAATAGCAGTGACAATATGGTAAATTATAGTTCACTGTTTTTATAGATATATTTGAGGGGGTGACGGCCATGGCAACTCGGATTCCACAGGAATTTATTGATGAAGTTACCTCAAAAACCAACATTGTTGATGTAATTAGTAAGTACGTACAACTGAAGAAGTCAGGTAAAAACTTATTTGGATTGTGTCCTTTCCATGAGGAGAGAACACCGTCTTTTTCAGTAGCGGAAGATAAGCAGATCTTCCATTGTTTTAGTTGCGGTCGTGGTGGAAATGTCTTCAAGTTCATTATGGAGATGGAGAGCAAAAGCTTCCCTGAATCTGTAATTGAAGTTGCACAAATGGGAAATATTCCTATACCCGATCAATACCAAACTAGTAGTGATAATTATCAAAACTCTGACAGCCAAGTCTTGATAAAGATGTATTCAGAGGCTGCCAAGTTATACAGTCATATTCTATTAAAGACTGAAAATGGTACACCAGCATTAAGATATTTGAACGGACGTGATTTAGACAATAGTTTAATAGAGACTTTTGGCTTAGGATATGCGCCTAATAATTCAAATCTCTTGCTTCAATTCTTCAAAGATCGTAAAATTTATGATTCAACCCTAAGAAAATCAGGATTGTTCGCTGAAAATCAAGAAGGTGAATTATTTGATCGTTTCAGAGATCGAGTGATGGTACCAATTACGGATGAGGCAGGTAATATTATTGCTTTTTCTGGTAGAATCTTGAACAAGGCTGAGGGTACTGCAAAGTACATGAATAGTCCTGAAACACCGATTTTTAACAAAAGTAAAGCACTGTTTAATCTAAGTAATGCCAAAAAAACTATTCGTGATAATAAGAACGTAATTTTGTTTGAAGGCTTTATGGATGTAATCAGTGCATATAAAGCTGGAGTTACTAATGGTGTTGCTTCAATGGGAACTAGTTTAACTGATCAGCAATTATACACCTTGAGTCGCTTAACTAATCAGATCAATATCTGTTATGACGGAGATAATCCTGGTGTAGAGGCGACCTATCGAGCACTGACACAGTTAAATGACGACCGCTTCTCATATGGAGTCATCAGTGTTCCAAATCAAAAAGATCCAGATGAGTACATTCGTAGCGAAGGCGCTGATAAGTTTAAGAGTTTGGTAGAAAATGGTGTACAGACACCAATGTCATTCATCTTGAATTATTTCCGTAGAAACTATAACCTCAATAATGAGCATGATCAGATCGAGTTCCTCAATCGTTCGTTGAGTGAAATCGTGAAGTTGCAATCACCGGTTGAGGTTGACATGTACGTTGGCAAAATTGCTGACGAAATGGGTGTTTCTAAGGAAGCCATTAATAAGGAGCTAGATACGCTGCGTCGAAAGATGGCTATCAAGCGACCAGCTAATAATAACAAGAATGTACAGCAAGCAGCACTTGAAAAAGTAACTGCGACCGTTCGTTCGAATTATGATCGAATCGAAAAATCTGAGCGCTGTCTGATTTATTGGGCAATCAACTTCCCGGAGGTAAGAATCAATCTGAAGGGAAGCGGGTTCGAATTTGTCCATGCTAATTACCAAGAGCTATTTAACTCTTTATTGTCTTACTCTGAACAGGAGCAGACCGATGAAGAGGAGATCAATATTTCTGATTTTATGAATGTTCTGGATAATGACCAGAAGAATTTGTTAGCAGAATTGGAGATGATGGCGATGCCGGCAGAGTATAGTGATCAAGAGATTGATGATTATATCAATAATATTAATAATTCAGGTCTTGAAGTTAAGGTATCTGATATTAATCGTCGACTGAAAGAAGCCGCAATGGTAGGTGACAGTAAGTTACAATTAGAACTAACAAAACAATTGATCGATGTTAGAAGATTGTTGAGTAACTAAAGCATACTGGAGGAAAATACATGGCAACTAAAAAAACAACAGTATCAAAAGAATTAAAGAATGCTACAAAGAAACTTGTCAAAGATCTTAAGAAGACAGGTTCAATTACCGAAGATGATCTACAAGAAAAAATCATCAAGCCTTATGGTCTAGAAGGTGAAGCCCTAACAAACTTTATCAGTGAACTTGAGGATCAAGGTATCGGTGTTGTCGATGAAAAGGGTAATCCAAGTAAGCTTTCTCTTTTGAAGGAAAAGAAAGAAGAAGAAAAAGACCCTAAGAAGAAGAACGATACTTCTGCTCCAACAGATATCAAAGTTAACGATCCTGTCCGTATGTACTTGAAGGAAATCGGTCGTGTTCCATTGTTGAACGCTCAACAAGAAGTTGATCTTGCTTTGAAGATCGAACAAGGGGATGAAGAGGCTAAACAACGTCTAGCTGAAGCCAACCTTCGTTTGGTTGTTTCAATTGCTAAGAGATATGTTGGCCGTGGTATGCAATTTCTTGATTTGATTCAAGAAGGTAATATGGGACTAATGAAGGCCGTTGAAAAATTCGATTATCGTCTAGGATTCAAGTTCTCTACCTATGCAACATGGTGGATCAGACAGGCTATTACGCGTGCTATTGCTGACCAAGCTCGTACCATCCGTATCCCTGTACATATGGTTGAAACGATCAACAAGTTGATCCGTATCCAACGTCAATTACTTCAAGACCTTGGCCGTGAGCCATTGCCTGAAGAAATTGGTGCTGAAATGGACATGCCTACAGGCAAAGTTCGTGACATCTTGAAGATTGCTCAAGAACCAGTATCATTGGAAACACCTATTGGTGAAGAGGACGACTCACACCTTGGTGATTTCATTGAGGATTCAGATGCTACAAGTCCTGAAGACCATGCTTCATATGAACTGTTGAAGGAACAACTTGAGAATGTTTTGGATACTTTGACTGATCGTGAAGAAAACGTACTTCGTCTACGTTTTGGTCTAGATGATGGTAGAACTAGAACTTTGGAAGAAGTAGGTAAGGTATTTGGCGTTACTCGTGAACGTATTCGTCAAATCGAAGCCAAAGCTCTTAGAAAGCTACGTCACCCATCAAGATCAAAGCAATTGAAGGATTTCTTGGAATAAAATTAATCATCAAAGATAGAAGAACAGTCAAATTTGTGGCTGTTCTTTTTTATTATATTTTTTCTGAAAATATCATACTAAATAGTTATGTTTTTTCACGAATTGCGTTACCATGGTATCATAGCTACTTTTATGGAGGGTTTTAATTTATGTTAGATAAAAAAATCTATGATGAGATATTTTCTCATTCATTTACTATGCCGATCAAGGTTGTTTATTGGGATGGCAAAGAGAAGAATTATGGTCCAAAAGGAAAGTCTGACATAACTATCAAGTTTAATACTAAAGTTCCAATTTCCGAAGTTGTTAAACATGCCACACTTACTTTAGGTGAAGCCTACATGGATAAGGATATTGAAATCGAAGGTTCGATCCAAAAACTTATCATGAATGCTTATACACAATCAGAAAGCTTCATGTCAAATGTTAAATTGAAGAAGTTTATTCCTAAATTTAGTCATAGTGAAGAAAGTAATAAAAAAGAAATTCAAGAACATTACGATATTGGTAATGATTTTTATAAGTTATGGCTCGATAAGACTATGACTTACTCATGTGCTTATTTCCGTACACCAGAAGATACGCTTGAACAAGCACAGATGAACAAGGTACATCATATTTTGAACAAACTTAATACTAAACCAGGCGAAACAATTATTGATGTTGGTTGCGGCTGGGGTACAATGATGTTCACTGCTGCTAAGGAATACGGCATGAAAGCTAAGGGTGTAACTCTTAGTCAAGAACAATACGATTACGTTAATAACAAGATTCAAGAAGAGAATTTAACTGACCAAATGGAAGTTATTCTTGAAGATTATCGTGAAATCGACGAGAAGTTCGATCACGTTGTTTCCGTTGGTATGTTCGAACACGTTGGTGAAACTCATCTTGAGAATTACTTCAAACAAATCAAGAACTTACTTAAGCCAAATGGTACAGCACTTATTCATGGTATTACTGGACAACATGAAGGACTTGGCGTTGATCCTTGGTTAGTTAAATATATCTTCCCAGGTGGTTACATTCCTGATATTAAAGAGAATATCGGACATATTATGGATGCTAAGTTACAAATCGATGATATCGAACCATTAAGACGTCATTACCAAAAGACAGTTGAAATTTGGCGTCATAATTTCCTTAAGGTTGAAGATAAAGTTAATGATATGTATGGTGAAAGATTCGTACGTATGTGGGACTTATATCTACAAGCTTGTGCAGCATCATTTGAAAGTGGTAATATCGATGTGATTCAATACTTACTTACAAACGGTCCTAGTGGCTCATCTATGCCTATGACACGTGAATACATGACAGACTTAGACAGAAAGACTGCAGAATAGAGGTTAATGTGACTTTACTATCAAAAAGATTACAAGCCGTTTATCAAATGGTAGACGCTGGAACTAGAGTGGCAGATATCGGTTCAGATCATGCTTACTTACCAGTTGAATTAATTGAAACTGGAGTCGTACGATATGCGATCGCTGGAGAAGTGGCTGAAGGACCAATGTCTCGCTCGAAGGCTGACGTTGAGAAGTTTGGTTTAAGTGACAAAATCGACGTCCGTTTAGGTGATGGACTAGCTGTTATCAATGAAGAAGATAAGATTGATACAGTTACTATCGCCGGAATGGGCGGTATTTTGATATGTGATATTTTGTCTCGAGCAACCGAAGCTCAGTTATTAAATGTTAAGACTTTGATATTACAACCTAATATTGGCGAACCCTTGGTGCGTCATTGGTTGGTGGATCATAGCTTTGAAATTATCGATGAAGATATATTATCTGAAGATCATCATGATTATGAGATTATCAAAGCACAAAAAAAGAACTCAGTTAGTGAATTAACTGAGGCTCAGTTTTTGATGGGTCCGATACTAATGTCGAGAAAGTCTACAGCTTTCGTCAATAAGTGGCAACGCAAACTCAATGGTTATCAAAAAGCTGTTGATAATATGCATAATGCCAAGCAAATTGATGAGGCTAAGATAAGTAAGATGAAGCAATATATCAAATATGTTGAGGAGATCTTATAATGGTTAAAGTTCAAGATGTTATCAATCAAGTAGAAGAATATGCACCCCTAGCAATCAAAATGGATGGGGATCCCACCGGATTTCAAATTGGTGATCGTAATCAAGAAGTTCATCGAATCATGACAACGCTAGACGTTAGACCTCGCGTTGTTCAAGAAGCTATCGATAAGAATATTGATTTGATTTTGGCTCATCATCCTATTATGTTCAGACCAGCAAAGAATCTTGATTTGAATTCAGCTCAAAACAAGATGTATGCTGATCTGTTGTCACACAACATTGCGGTGAATGCTTCGCATACTAATATGGACAAGGCACATGGCGGTATGAATGATTGGCTGATGGAAAAACTTGAACTTGATAATGTCCATTATCTTGATCCAGATGATGATTATTCGATCGGTAGAGTAGGTGAATTATCAGAATCTATGGACTTGTTAGATTTTGCAAAAAAAGTTCGTGATACTTATAATTTACCTAACCTTAGATATGTCAAATCTGAATTAGGACAACCTGTAAAAAAGGTCGCAATAATTGGCGGTGACGCTGGTAAGTTCTATCCCGAAGTATTAAAAGCTGGTGCTGATACATTTATTACTGGTGATGTCTATTATCATACTGCCCACGATATGATGTCAGCTGGATTAAACGTTGTTGATCCAGGACACCATATTGAAGCAATTTTTATCGAAAAAATGGCCAATTTGCTTAATGATTGGAAAAAGGGTAATCATTGGGACGTAGATATAGTACAATCAGAAGTAGATACAGAACCATATAATTTTATTTAGGGAGTGTGTGGAAATGGCAATTAAATACGAAAAATTAGTACCACGTTTCTTGGGTTATGTAAAAGAGAATACTCGTTCTGATGAGAATTCAGACACGATTCCTTCAACTGAAAGACAAACAGTCTTTTTGAACAAGTTGGCTGATGAATTAAAGGAAATCGGTTTGAGTGATGTAAAGATCAATCCAGTTAACTCATACTTAACCGCTGAACTTCCATCGAACTTGGATCATGATGTCCCAGTTCTTGGTTTAATTTCTCATGTTGATACTGCTGATTTTAATTCTGAAAACATTCAACCAAAAATCGTTGAGAACTATGATGGTAAGAGTGTCATCAAACTTGATGAAGACGGCAAGTATACACTTGATCCAGCAGTGTTCCCATCATTAAAAAATTATACTGGTCAAACACTTATAACAACTAGTGGTGATACTTTGTTGGGATCAGATGATAAGTCTGGTGTTGCTGAAATCATTACTGCAATGGAATATTTGATCGATCATCCCGAGGTTAAACATGGCAAGGTTAAGATTGGACTTGGACCTGATGAGGAAATTGGTACAGGTTCACTTAAGTTCGATGTTGACGACTTTGGTGCAGACTTTGCTTATACCGTTGATGGTGGTCCAGTTGGACAACTTGAATACGAGACATTCAGTGCTGCTAGTCTAAAAGTCTATATTACTGGTAAAGATGTTCACCCAGGTTCTGCTAAAGATATTATGATCAATGCTGTTAATATTGCAACAGAATTCCAAACAGCATTGCCTGATGATGAAGTTCCTGAAAAGACTGACGGTCGCCAAGGATTCTTCCATCTACTTGAATTAAAAGGAACAGTTGATAATGCCTACATGGACTACATTATCCGTGACTTTGATCGTGATGGTTTGGAAGCACGTAAGAATAAGGCCACTGAAATTGCTAAAGCACTAAACGACAAGTATGGTGAAGGTACAGTAAGACTTGATATGCATGATGAATATTACAATATGATCGATGTTATCAAGGATCATATGGATGTAGTTAAGATTGCTGAAGAAGCCTTGAAGAATCTAGGAATTGAACCTGATGAAGAACCAGTTCGTGGTGGTACAGATGGTTCAACCATTTCATTCATGGGACTTCCAACTCCTAACTTGTTCGCTGGTGGAGAGAATATGCACGGACGTTACGAATATGTAGCTGAGGAATCAATGGAAAAGGCCGTTGATGTAATTCTTGAAATTATTAAATTGAATAATGATAGTAAAAAATAATTAATCGTTTGAGAGGCAATCGCTTAGATTAGGCGATTGCCTTTTTTATTATCTAAGTTTTGAAAATGTCACTCTTTCTATAGATTCAGCTAGTAATGAATGGCTGAATCTATAGGAGGAGTGATTTTTTTATGTCGGAAGATAACATCGAAGTATTGATCGGTTACGTTAGAGTGTCTACTATTGAAGATCGACAGAAGTTAGGATTTGAAGCCCAGAAAAGAATACTAAAAGATAACAATGTCGACTATATTTATAGTGAAAAAATTAGTGGTCGAAAAGATGACCGACCGCAATTCAGAAAGGCAATTAAAAAATGTAAAAAATTGTCTCAAAGTGGGGCAGATGTGACTTTTGTGGTTGTAAAACTGGATAGAGTTTCACGTAAGATGTCGTCATTATTAAATATTTTGGAGGATTTAAAAGAAAATAATATTTCATTTAGGTCCATCAACGAAAATATTGATACAACGTCAGCAACAGGTATATTAATGATGCAGTTATTGGCGATGTTTAGTGAATTTGAAGTGAATACATTGCGAACTAGAACTAAAGAGGCATTGCGTCAAGCAAAATTAGATGGAAAAATTTTAGGCAGGCCTTCATATAATGAAAATATCCGTCAAAAAGTTGTAAGTATGTATAGGAATCCCGATTTGACGGTAAAGGAAGTCGCTGAAAAATGTAATGTTTCTGAAAGAACGGTTTATAGAATCGCAAAAGATAACAAATTATCACGATCTTTTAAAAATGGGGCTTCATATTTGGATTAGCTTGACTTATACTTATTACATAAAAATAATGGTATTTACTGCCATATACGAACGTATTTGACAGCAGGAGTGCCGCTTGAAATATCTCACTAAAAGTGTTGATATGACTGATTTTAATCAGTTCATGTCAGCACTTTTTTTGTTATGTCAGTTACGTTCGTTATTGGCAGTTTTGTCATGAAATAATCAGGGAGGGATATTTCAAAAGTCATATTTATGTAATATTTTAATTACATTTTGAACTTATAGGGGGATAAAATGAATTTTAACAAAAAACTACTCTATGCCACGATACTTGCATCCAGTTGTTTACTTTCTGCTAATGTTGTAAAAGCCGATACGACTGATAATGCTAACGAATCAGTTAGCCAGACTGTATCTGTAGGTTCAGAAGTTACAGAAAATAATCAAACTGATAGTAGTGCAGATGCATCGGAGACAGATTCGACAGCTAATTCGGGTCAAGTACAGAAACAATCCACTGAAGATACAACTCAAGTAACCCAAGATGTTCAACAGGGTGGACAAGAAGTTAATACGCAACAAGTTCAGAATGTTGAAAAAATAGATGGTGTTTACAATACCAGTAATCATGTAACTCTACTGTATCAATCCGATGGTACTCCGATAAAAAATCGAGCTCTAATGGCAAATACTGCTTGGTATACAAATGCCCGTCAAACGATGACGGATGGATCAAATTATTATCGTGTTGCGACTAATGAATTCGCTAGTGGTAGTGATGGAACGTATACGCCATATGTTCAACCTTATTCAGGAAATGGAACTGTTGTCTATAAGACAGGTTCCAGTATTCATGATTTCCAGGGATATGGTAATAAGGCAATTTATTCAGGAAATGATTTGCCCACTGGTAGTAGTTGGAAGATAAGTAGTCACGCTAATATTGGGGGCAAAGAATGGTATCAAATTGGCAATAATACTTGGGTTCCACAAGATTATGTCGTAGTAAATGGTGGTCAATATAAGTCAGCAGACTGGTTGTCAGGTGTTCCTCTGATTTCTCAACGTCCAGAATTGCCTAATGGATGTGAAATTACAGCGGTAACGATGATGCTGCAATATGCTGGAGCTAATGTTGACAAGATGCAAATGGCAAGAGAAATGCCACGAAGTGGTGATCCCAATTATGGATATATTGGTCAACCATGGGATGGAACTGGTATTACAATCTTTCCACCTGCATTGATGAACTTGGTAGAAAAATATGCAGGTACGGCTAAGAATCTTACAGGTCAAGGATTCGATGCAATTAAGTATCAAATCAATATTGGTCATCCTGTTGTCACGTGGAATACCTTACATGGATTTCCATATCATGCATTAGTCGTTACTGGATATGATTCTAATTATGTCTACTACAACGATTGTTGGACAAATCAAACTACACAAATGGGTATTAATCAATTTATAAATAATTGGAATACACAAAACAGACGTGCAATCAGTTATTAGAGGGGAATATTCTGATGAAATTATCATTAAAGAAATCATTATTAGGTATTGCAGCAATAACTATGTCAGTTGGTGGCATCCTTACCACAACTGAGAGCCAGGTAAATGCTGAAACGGTTAGACCAACAGTCTTCGTTCGTTTCGTTACTAGACTATACACTCGTGATGGGAAAATTATAGGTAATCGTGCTTTGGGACCATACACCAGTTGGGCTGTTGGAAAAACAGGATTTATTCAAGGTTCTAGGTATTATCAAGTGGCCACAAATGAGTATGTGAAAGCGGGAGACGGTCAAATTATCAATGATACTAATCATGATGTCCCATTAAGCAATTACAAACCAGATGCCATTAAAATTAATGATTACTTTGTTAAGTATGTGAATGCTCTGCATGCAGCTAACGGTACAGCACCAGTTCATACAACAAGTGATTTCATTAATTATGCAAACCAGAGAGCTGCTCAACAATCGACCGGAAACTTAAATCACACTACAGCATCTCGTGATACTTCGGAAAATTTATCTACTGGTGGTTTGAATTATATGCGTGATAACCAAATTTTATATGGATATATCACTTCAGATAAACAATTGGCATATTATTTATTGAAATCTTGGTATGGTGATGAGCTTAATCCCACACCAATTGGTCAACGAGGGCACTTTGGTCATCGTGCGGCATTGATATATTCAGGTCCAACCGTAGCATTTGGAATTTCAGATACTGCAGCCGCATATGTTGCTGACTGGGATTACAGCACATATGATCAATTCGATGCACTATATAATTACACAGGTTCAAATCCGAATACCAAATTTGTTTCAGAAGATGCAGTTCAATAAAAATATATAGGGGAATTAAAATGAATAATAAAACTAAATTTGTAATGCTTTGTGGTTTTGCTTTAACAACACTTTTGGCAACTCAACAAACAGTAAAAGCTGATACAACAACAGATTCACAACAGGTTGAAAATGTTGCTACAACAGATACAAACAATACAAATACACAAGCTGTTTCACAATCTACTACAGCTGATCCACAAAATGATCAAGGTACAACAAAGGATGAAACAACTTCACTTGTCGATTACGCACAGGATAATAATCAACAACAAGCACCTCAAACTTCAACTAATGACACAGCTGATACTACACAAAATACACAAGAATCAGATGCAACCACTCAAGCCGATGCTTCATCATCAAATATTACTCACATTAAGGGTGTTGTGGAAACACACCAAATCACATATTTGTATACCAAAGATGGTTCTCAAATCAAGAATCGCGCTTTGATGGCAAATACGCCATGGGCAACTGATCAAAAACTATCTCTTTCAGATGCTAGTTATTATCGTGTTGCTACAAACGAATATGCCAACAGCAATGATGTCACTATGCAATATGGTACGTCAGCTACTGGTATTGTCCGCGTAAAACAAAGTGGCGCTGTTAATTACAAACGTGAAGATACAGGATTTGTTAAAAATGGACAACCTAACCAAAGTGCTAATTCAACATGGAAATATAACAAAACTGATAGTTTAAATGGTTTAACTTATTATCAAATTGCTAACAACGTTTGGTTGAATAGTGATGATGCCACAGTTGCTCCTGCATATCAAAATCCAGCAGGTTGGCTACAAATTCAAAATACACAAATCAAACCAGTTGGTAACGTAGGCTATGACTTGTACAACGGTGTAGAAGGAATCAAGACTTGGTTAGTAAGAAGATATTTCGGTTATTCAAATGCCCATACAATTTATGATGGTGCAGTTGCATCTTCAGTTAGAAATCTACAATCACGTAATGGCTTGCCCGTCACTGGTGTTGTTGATCTTGCAACATGGAAAGCAATGGGATACTCAGAATCAGATTGGTATGATATTGATTCATATGTTGCACCACTACAAACAAATATGACAAGTAGTCGTTCAGATCATATTGAAGCTATGATCAATCAAGCTTATAAGTATATTGGTCAACCATGGATCTCTGGTGCTGCTTCCATGCCAGCTTATGGTGTTGATTGTTCAGGGTTAGTTACACAAGCACTATACGCATCAGGTATTGACTCAGCTCCAATCTCAAATATTCAACACGCACAACCAGGACACGAATGGAATAGTCGTGACTATTGGGCAGATTCACGTATCCCACAAGTAAACTTCAATAGTCGTCAACGTGGAGACTTGATTTTCTTTGCGGATCCATCAACTGGTGTTGTATGGCATGTTGGTATCTTATTGAACCCAGATACAATGATTGAATCATGGCCATTTGCCGTTCAAGTACATTCAATCTATTCGTCACGTGGAACCATCGTCGGCGTAAAACGTGTATTTGCTTAATTAATCAGGAGGGTCACGTTTTATGGGACGTTGAGAACCCAGGTAGGGTTTTTCAAGAAATTAATTGGGGCGAGGATGATGACGGTTGTAGTTGTATTGTAGCAATTCTTGCTATTATTACTGTACTCTATGGTATAAGTTTTATTCTCAATTACGTTTGGGTAATTGTTGTAGTCGGAGTCATTGGACTAATTTTGTATGTGGCACTAAAAGCATTAAAGTGAAAATTTTAAATAAATTATTTTGAGAGGTTAAATATGAATCGTATAAAAAAAGGACTTTTAACAGCAGGTATTGCATCAGCTGCTTTGATCAGTACTACTGTTTTATTAAATCAAACATCAGTTGATGCTGCTTCAGCAACTGCAAATTCTGGTTATGGTCAAGTTGAATTATGGAGCAATATTAACGGTAATAGAATGAAAGATGGCAACAGCTTAACTAGCGGATCATCATGGGGTATCGGTAGTATGATCACTGCTTCAGATGGTCAACGTTATTACAAAGTTGGTAATAATGAATACGCCAGTGTGAACCAAATGGATACAACGACTGAAAATTCAAAGCAAAAATTAACTGGTGATGTTAAATCAGGTTCAGGTAACGGTAATTATGTTCTGTTGTACACTAACCCACTAAAAGGTGCACGTATTGTTAAAAATCGGGGGTTGATGAAGCATACTGAATGGTATACAGATCAACGTGTCATCGTTAATGGTGAAGTTTATTATCGTGTCGCCACAAACGAATGGACAAAAGGTGCAGATAGTCAATTAATTTCTGAAAAATACCGTGGTGATAAGGTATTTTTGAGTAATAGTGATCAAAAACCATACCTTGATGTCCCTTATTCATTGAATTATGAGAATTATTCATACGCATTATTACTTAAGAGTAATGGTGAGTACTTGTACAATTTGAAAGCCACAACTAGCAATGTGTTTAGACCAGGAATTAATTACCAAAAAGGTACTTATACTGTTAATGCCGATGGATCAATTGTATTCGGAAACATGATTACTAAATTATATGCTGATTGGGGTAATCTAGATGCAATGTTGCATACTACACCTGGTGATGTTCACTTTAGTGGACAAGGATCGGATTATCCAGTTAGTGGTACTGATATAGTTAAATCAGCTAAATTCAGAATTGTTAATAATGGTAGTGATATTAAAGGTAATCAGCCAGGAATCGATTTGAAACCACAAGCAGGTCTAAGTGTTACAGATCCTTCGCAAATAGGACCTTCATTGTATAGTGCATGGCATGATTCTAAATTCAAATAATATATAAGGGGAAATATATGAATTTCAAAAAGAGGCGTTTAAACAAGGCTTTAGAGGAAAAAGTGTATCGTGTTAAACTGGTACATGGTAAAAAGGGATGGATCACTGTTGGACTAACATTTGTCACATTATTTAGTGCTACCGTTTTTGGCGCTAAATCTGTTGATGCATCAGCTGTCAATAATGTAGCAACTGCTAATTCAACAACAAGTGGTTATGTTCAATTGTGGAATAATGTTACTAAGAACAGTATCCGCAAGGCAAATAGAGGCCTTCAAAATGGTACAGCCTGGAAAACTGCTAAAGCAGTTAAAGGTGTAGATGGTAAGACTTATGTACTTGTTGGTGGTAATGAGTATGCTAATGTAAATGAAATGGATTTATCTGATGAAACTTCATATCAAAAACTTTCAGGAATTGTTCATATTGGTGATGTGGAATATGCTCGTCTTTATACAGACCCATTGAATGGATCTAAAGTTATTCGTAATAGAGCATTGTTAGGTAATTCAGACTGGATTGTAAACAAAAAGGTAACCGTTAATGGAGTTACATATTATCGGGTTGCTACAAATGAATGGGTTAAAGCTAACAATGCTAATCTAACTTCTGAGAATAGTCGTTCTGATAAGACATATATCAAGAATGCGCCTGACGAAGAAACTACTACTACACCAGATACAGATACTAACAATAATGGTGGTTCAGGCAGTTATAACGGTGGTTCAACCACAACACCTGCTAAAGATACCGCTAATGTTACTGTTAAATATGTAAATACATCTGGTGAAGAGATAGCCACTCCTAAGACATTGAAGAATCAAAAAGTTGGTTCAGATTTAACTGAAAGGGCTATTGATGTTGACGGATATACTCTTATAAGTGAAGGTACTCAGAATGTAACTATCTCTAAAGATGGTAATACTATTACGTTTACATATACAAAAGATGTAGTTCCTGCCGAAACTGGTGATGTTACTATCAAAGCAGTTGATGAGAATAACAATGCAATCGGTGAAGCTACAACTGTGACTAAAAATGTTGGTGATAGTTATATTGCTGTAGCACCTAAAATTCAGGGTTATACCTTAGATGATGATTCTTCTAAGACAATTACAGTTGCTGAAGAAGGAAATATAGTAACATTCAAATTTAAAAAGGATACTACAACACCAACAAACCCAGACACAGATAAAACTGCTAATGTTACTGTTAAGTATGTAGATGCTGATGGCAATGAATTGGCTAATCCTAAGATTTTAACTGATCAAAAGGTTGGTTCAACAGTTACTGAAAATGCTGTAGAGGTAGAAGGATTTACAGCTGACAAAGATACACAAAATGTTGTTGTAGGTGCTGACGGTAATACCATTACATTTACATATACAAAGGACGCTACAGACCCAGAAGCTACTAAGTCAGGCATCACTGTAAACTATGTAGCTGAAGATGGTACTGTATTAGACAGTAAGACTGAATCTGTTGAAAATGGCAAACCATTCACTGCTGAAGCACAAACAATTGACGGTTACACCCTAAAAGGTGAACAAACGCAAACAATTGATTCTGTAAGTGGTGACAAGACTTTAACCTTCACATACACAAAAGATACCCAACCAATCAATCAATTTGACATCACAACTAAGTACGTCAATGAAAATGGTGATGAAATTGCCACAGCTAAAGTAGAACAAGCTGACGAAGGTTCAAACTACACAACAAAAGCTATTGATATCAAAGGTTACACATTGAAAGGTAACGATACTCAAATCATTCATGGTGTAAATGGAGATGCCACTCAAACATTCACATATACTAAGGATGCAGAACCAGCTCAAAAGTTCAATATCGTTACTAAATATGTAGATGAAAAGGGTAAAGAGATTGCTCATGATAAGACTGAACAAGCAGAAGTAGATTCAGTCTATACAACTAGCGCCATCCCTGTTAAAGGTTATACATTGAATGATGATTCTACTAAGTCAGTGACTGTTGATAAAGATAGTTCAAAGAATGTAATCATTTTTAGCTACAAAACTAATGAAACTAATTCTATAAATGTAGATCAGATTCAAAGTAAATTATTTGATTTAATAAATTCTTACCGTGAAGCTAATTTACAAGATCCATTGACTGTTGATGATAATTTAACGTTAGGTTCAGATGTTCGTGCGGCTGATGAGGCCAATGAGGTAAATACTTCTGGAGATATTAATAAAGCCGATCATAATAATTCAGACGACACTTATTTTGATCAGGAATCACATATTAAACAAGATAATTCGCTCTTCAAAGCTGAGAATTTACTTGTAACTTATGGTGATGATGTAGACACTGTTGCTCAAAATGCATTTAATCAGTGGAAAAACTCAAAAGACCATAATGATAATATGCTAAACTCTGAATTTAGTAAAACCGGTTTAAGTGTTGTTCAATTGAATAATGGTGAGTTTCTAGCAATTCAAGTATTTGCGGGTAGTGGGAAAGAATCATTATATGATCCCAATATGGATAACACTGCTTCCATTGCTGATTTAGGATATACAAGTTCAGATATCTTGAAGGCCGCGGAGAGTGAACCAATAGATCCATCTTCGCATGCTGCACCAGTTTCTAAACTTGCCAAAGACCCTAAAGCATATTTTGGAGATAGAGTATTTAAAAGTTTAAAGGATTATAAGAAGTGGGCTAGTACTAAACACAATGAAGGGTCAATTTGGGATGAAGGATCGGGTAGTGGAACTTTTCTTGCATATGATACAAAAGGTCATCCAATTGGATTTGTCCCCTATGTATACTATTTAAGTGATACTGCAAGTGATTTATTGGCTCAAGGTAAAACAACATGGACTACTGACTATATTATTTCCGTTGGTGAACCTACCACTGGAACTGTAACATATGCATTAATTAGGAATGATCGTACTAATTATCTTAATTATAATCTCATTCCTGAAAAACAATTGACTGGTAAAAGTGGAGATAAGATAACAATCTCAGCTCCTGACATAACAGGTTATAGACTGGATGAGGCATATAATAAGAGTAATACTAAAGAAATAATTTTGGATGTAGATCCAAGTAATAATGATTATATGTTTACGTATATTGCAAATGATGCTCCACTTCAACCAGAAGGTTAATATTGTAATTAAAAGTGCTTCAATAAGTTTGCTTATCTTTGGGATACTTATGGAAGCCTTTTTTATGTTGTATTTATAATATATTATGAGGTAAAGTATGAAAAAATTAATTAGGGCCTTGAGTATTGCATTGATATTCGCATTCTTTTTATCAGGTTGCAGTAACTCGTCAACTAAAAAAAATAGCACTTCGAAAAATGATTCAGGGATTGTTGGAAAAGCGTATAAAGCAAGTACACAAGTTGAAAATGCCAGTCATGGCAGCATTACTATTTATTTTGCTAAGGATAATAAAGCCCTTCTAATTGAATCAGGAAAATTTGAAGTAGGGCATCAATGGGGACAACTTTTTTTTAATGCAAAATATAAATTATTGGAAAATAATAAAGTTAAAATAAAGACCTTTAAAGAAGCAACAACTGAGACATACAAAAATAAAGTGGAAATGAAAGATGGTTCAACACCTATTTTTATAGATCCAACTAAACTTGATAAAGATAGACAGAATCATATGGAACTAACTATTTCTGACAATAGTATGTATGTTGGACATGGTAAAAATAAAGTTAAGTTTATATTGACTGATAATAAAAATCTTTCTGATTATGATTCCTACATGAAAAGTAAAAAGGAAAAGTACTTTGGCAAAGATACAAAGTTGTCAGACCGAGGTTTTATGAGTCCAGCAACAGAAATGCTCAGTAATGAGATTGCCTTCAAAGGAAGTAGATTTATTTGGAAGTTTGGTGGACCTGACAATGAATTTTCATCAGATAATGAACAAGGTGCACGATTGGCAATATTTATGGGTAAATATAAGTTAAGTAAAGATCGTTTAACATTATATATTCAATATCACAGTAGTATATTTCAAGGAACAATTAGCCAATTATCGAGTAATCAATATCAAGATAAATTAACAGATAGTGATGTGCCTAAAAAATTAGTATTTAAGTTTACTAAAAATAATAGATTACATTTAATGATAAATTCGAATGATTTTGAATCTGATGACATGCTAGATTACGGGACTGTTGATGGAACACCAAATTATAATAAATTAGTTAAAAACAATCAGCCAGATGTGTATACAGTTGCGATGGAAAAAGCTAGTAACAGTGGATCATCTTTTGAAGAAAATAATAATGCTAATACAAACAATTCAACTAAATCAGTGACGGATATTTTTCCAACTAAGGAAGACTTTGTTCAATGGTTAACTAATTTTTATGCTGAAAATGATTCACTTGCTACAGAGGAAAATTCAGGATTTTGGGTTACTGGATCAAGTCAAGGCGGAACAGCGATGACTAGAGAAGGTGCTGATGATGAACAAATTGATACTCCTATAGTTTATAGTGTTTCTTATGCATATACAGTACTGAATGATGATTCAGATATTAGTAGGACTATTTATATAACTCCAGATGGAAAATTATATTCAGGCCATTTTAATGTTTATGATGAAGATTTAACATCGGCGTATGCAGAATATGCCGCAAATAAATAGGAGAGAAATAATGAAATACAGTAAATATTTAATACTGCCAGTCAGTATTCTATCAGTTTTGATTTTGGCGGGATGTGGTAATAATTCTACAAGTAGTACTGCCAGTCCAGATAAGACAGAAAACGCAACTAAAAAAATAGTTATTAAAGGACACAATTTTAAAGGAGTACATCACGGTGATGGAACTTCTAAAGATCCTGATTACAAGTATTCAATGTACTTTGGAAAAGACAATCATTTTGTACAGGACATTATTAGTTCTAATGGTTTTGCTGGTCGTTTCACTGAGCGAGGAACTTATGAGATTTCTAAATCAGGCGACATAACTATGAATATCGTCAGTGTAACGGAAGAAAGATTTGATAGTGATGCAGCTTTGTCTAATGGATCTGCCCCAATCAGTATTGTTCAACGAGAAGGCAGTACATTGAATGCGGCTGAAGATCACGCAATTAAGATCAAGAATAAGCAAACTTATCTCTTGGGTACAGTTAATAAGGTTAAGCTTTATCAGACTGACAAGCAGACTGTTAATTATCGTAAGCATTATCAGTCAGAGATGAGTAAGTACAATAATTCTTATGGTAAGTTCTCAAATCACGGATTCACATCCAACGGTATGGACACACCAATGAATGCCATTGCTTTCAAAGGTAGTAATTTTATTTGGAGATACGGTTATCAAGATGAGGATGCTGATAAAGATTCGGCTGTAATGGCAGTATTTGAAGGGACATATTCTTACGATTCAAGTAGTCAAATTATGACATTGAATATTAATAGGCAATCAAATGCATATTATGGTAATTTAATGAGTCTAAGTGGATTTGAATATCAAAAATCTGGTGGTCCATTAGCTGGTAAGACTTTGAAGTTAAGATATAGCAACAACGACCTCACTTTAGTTGGTGCAAGTTTCAAGAGTTGGAAGATGGAAGATAACTATCCAGATGATGCTTCTCAAAGCCAACCTAAGTATGATGATTATGCTAATAGTTATTCTGTTTCTACCTTTGGTTCACAGATGCATAAGGCTTCAGAAAGTGATTCTAATAATTCAGAATTTAGTTCGGCTGAAGAATTTAGAGATTATATTATTAGTACAGGGCAACTTGATGGAGATGAGGATGCGTGGAAGGCGTATGATGGGAGTTTTGGAATAGAAAAAGGTGATAAGTATACGGTAACTGATTCTGACGATACTGATCCTCAAGATACATACGAAGTCTCTGCCATATATTCTCTGTATTATGATAATACCGTTACTTATCATGTAATAATTTATGGAACAAATGGAAAAATTTATATGGGTAATCCAGTCGGAATTCTTCGTCTGGTAGATCCGGAAGAAGACTAAAAAAATCGAGGCCATTACTCAGTAAAATTAGTAATGCATTGAAATTAAGGAATTAAATATATGAAAAAGTTTTTAAAAAAAGTTATAAAGTACCTAGGGATCTTTATAGCTATAATTTTAGTTATGTATTTCATTTTGACCAGATTTTTGAATGGATTTTCGAACTTATATGATACAAATCAAATTGTGGGGCATACATTTGAATCAAAAGTTATACATTTGCATATGAAAGATAAAATCCATTTTTATAAAAATGGTAATTATATTAGAGTGCAGGATGAAGACGGAGGATTAACACGCCTTATAAGTAAGGGAAAGTATAAAGTTAATAAAAATAGAACAATAAGCCTAACTTATTCGACAAATATTGAGGAAACATTTTCTAAAGATGATAGGAAGAGCAAAAGTAAACAGCCAATATCAAGAAAAAATGGATTGTATTCTAAAACATATGAAGAGCAATATGAAATAAAGAAACATTATTTAAGAGCAATCAGCTATAATTCTAGCTTTGATAGATCTTACCCATCCAAGTCTCAACCTGAAAAGTTAATATCAATATTACATAACGACACTCAAAATTATAGAAAAAAGTATGATGGTTTATCTGGCAAATCATTTGTGGACAAGAGTTCAGCAAGAAACTATATATCTTTTAAGAATAATAAATTTTTATGGCATTACGAAAAAGAGATTAGTTATGACTATTATAAATTTATGATTATAGAAGGTGACTATAAATTAATTAATGATAAACTAAAACTATGGAATATAAAAATATCATATGTTTATAATGGACATTATGATGACATAATCCAGGGTGAATATACAAGTGCAAGGTTTATGAAAAACTTCTATGAAGCTAATTTCACTGTTGATCATGATACTGTTTTATCGATGACAACAAATATACCTGGATTCTATACGGAAGACTTGTATTATGATCCTGAAAATACGGATAGTGATGATTATAAAGAAGCTTATGCAGAATATGGCGATTTAGGGAAACTATATGATGACATGTCGTTAGTTATATATCATAATGAATAAGCTATTAAACATTTGACCTTACTAACAGTTTATAAAATATTAATATTATGAGATAATTTAAATGTCTTTCGTGTCGTTTTTTTAAATGATATTCGTTAAAGTATGAATAAAGGAGAAAAATTATGCCACTAGTACACATCGATCTAATCGCCGGACGCAGTCCTGAACAACTCAAAGGTATGGTAAAAGACGTTACAGATGCTATTGTAAAAAACACAGGTGCACCTGCAGAACATGTTCACGTTGTATTGAACGAAATGGAAAAGGAACACTACGCTGTTGGTGGCGTTTTGAAGAGTGATGAATAAAAAATAAGACACCTTCTGGTGTCTATTTTTTTACGCTTTTTATGGATCGTATATTTAAAATTACTACTGAATCCTGATCAAAATTAGCCCGTCCCTTTAACCAATCGATGTCTTGAAGATATCCCTTAAAATGTTCATAGTATCCAGAGGTATCGTTGAAGTAATTTACTTCTACTTTTGAAGAATGAATTTGTAAATATTTTAATTGCCTGATGATATGTTTTTCATCGTCAGTACTGGTGTATTTCTTTCGCCTATAATCTTCAGCCTTTTCTTTGATCAAATCATTGAAACCTTCCAATGCACCGAAGGGAGCAAACTGTGCTGCACGATCCAATTGATTCATCGCTAAGTGACGTTTGGATTGATGATAGGGGATGTTCATAATGTCTTGATACGAGGAAGTATCGTTAAATATTTTTTGCTCAATTAAATCCTTTTCATTCATCAAGCGTGATGTCCTCCAATCTGGTTGTTTCTCTCTATTGTAGTAGAACCTTCTTCTAGGTCAGATGCCTTTATAATGATATTACGATTATTAAATCTTTTTTGAAGCTTTAAAATAGTTTCTTGAATGATACGGTCTTGCTCACGCTTTGATTGATTTTGTTTTTCTTGAATTATTTCTTGTTCTGGATTACCAAAAAGATTGATTTGCTTAAATTTTTGATCTTTCAGAGCGGCAGTTTCGTTAATCAAATTAGCTGCAGTTAAGGTAACTCTGCGAATCAACATCTTTGGATTAACAAGGTCCTCGTATATTCTTTTAAAAGTATTGCGTAATTCAAGTGACGATGATGTGGCAACGTCTAATTTCACAAAAGTGTGATCAGGTTTGGGAGTCTTTCGACCATAATAATCAGTAGTTAGTTTACCAGTGAAATTATTCGTTTGAAGACTAGTGATATCGTAATCGATAATTAAGCCGATTCGATCAGTGACAGCTTTCTTTTGGACTAAATCTAACGCTAAGTTATCACTCATACCACGAACAATTTTTAAGCCGTCCTTAAATGAGGTTGGTTTCATCAGTACTTGACTGGAATATAAACCGTGATTGTCAGATCGGTAATTTTTTATATCAGCCATCGTAGCCGACTCGTGTCCCCAGGCGTGATCAACGATTAGTTCAGCGTTCTTACCAAACTCATGATAAATTATTTCTTCATTTTTAGTATCCGAAAGAGAACCTAAAGAACATCGAGCAATATCGCCCATTGTATATAGTCCTAATTTTTCCAATCGTTTGGCAGTCCCACGCCCAATTCTCCAAAAATCAGTCATAGGCTGATGAGCCCATAACAGCTTTCGATATTGTTGCTCATTCATTTGAGCAATTCTGACACCGTCACTGTCTCCAGGGATGTGTTTTGCGACAATATCCATAGCTACTTTGGCTAAGTACAGATTAGTTCCAATACCTGCAGTCGCTGTAATGCCGGTCTCCGCTTGAATTTCTTGAATAATATTTTTAGCTAAAGCATGGGCAGTGGTATTGTGATGCTCAAGATGTTCTGTCACATCCATTAAAACTTCATCAATGGAATAAACGTGGATATTTTTAGCGGAGATAAAACGTAGATAGATTCCGTAAATCTCTGCACTCTTGTGCATATAAAAGTTCATTCGCGGTTTAACAACTTTATAGCCAATCTTTAGTGTTGGTGAGTTGAGTAAATGATGACGATTTATCGAAGAGTATTTTGTTAAATAATGTGTAGAGCTTAGTCGTTCTCGATTTAATTTATTGACGATTTGTTCAACTTGAAATAATCGCGGACGACCAGGAACACCGAATTTCTTGAGTGCAGGAGAAACAGCAAGACAAATAGTCTTGTCGGTACGTGAGTTATCGGCGACAACTAGATTATCGTTAAGAGGATTCAAGTCGTGGGTGACACATTCAACAGATGCATAAAATGATTTTAAATCGATAGCCATATAAGTACGTTGTTTTGTCATTGGCGGTCCTCCTTTACGTCCAGTACGAACATACGTTCATATACAATATTGTATCATTTTTTGATTGTATATGCTCAAAATAATATAATGAAATTCGTATAAGTTAGGAGATATTATGTTAGATTCTGTTTTACCAAATAAACATCTTACTGCAGAACAACAAGATGTTTTTAATGAAATATTAGAGTTTTCGCGTGAGAATTTAAATCGCGGAAGTAAAGGGCTATTCCAATTGAATGGTGATGCGGGAACAGGTAAGAGTGTTATTTTGACACAACTGTTTTTAAATATTGAATCCTCAGCCAAAAAGGATCGAACTGATAATTATTTTTTAGTTAATCATTCTGAACTATTGAAAGTCTATCAAGATAATGCCGGTAGTTTTGCGGAATTACGTAAGAATCGATTTTTGCGACCAACTACCTTTATTAATCGAATGAACAAAGAACACAAGATTGCTGACATAGTCGTGATAGATGAAGCACATTTATTGTTGAGTGAAGCTGACAGGTACAATAATTTTGAGCAGCATAATCAGTTAGAAGAAATCATCAAATTGGCAAGGATAGTTGTGATTGTTTATGATGAACGACAAGTTTTGAAGCTGAAAAGTTATTGGTCACAGCGTGTGATCGATAATCTAGTCAAAAAATTCAAATTACAATATAAGCTGGCAACATTACGTGTTCAGATGCGCATGCAGGCGCCGCGTTCAGTAATAAAGTGGATCAATGACTTAACTACTAACTTACAGTTAGATTCTATTGCGTCTAAAAATTCTGACTACCTTAGTGGTTTTGATAGTAATTATGAATTCAGAATATATAATGATGCTGAAAAAATGTATCAGCAATTGCGTCGTGATAATGATAAATATAAGAAGTCTCGAATTGTAGCAACAGCAGACTATCCATCAACTCTTGACGGTAAGAAGCATTATGTTAATGAAGGAAAGTTCCATCTTCCTTGGGACCAATATAACTATGATCGTACAACTTGGGCTCAAAAGGATACAACTATTAATGAAATAGGTTCGATTTATACCGTACAAGGATTTGACCTTAATTATGTGGCAGTGATAGTTGGTCCATCGATCGAGTATGCAGGTGAGGGGAAGATAAGAATTAATATCGATGCATATGAAGATCAAGAGGCATTTAAGAAGAGACACGAGAATGATATCGATGATACTGATACGGCTAAAAAATTGATTATTCTCAATTCTATTAATGTGTTGATGAAGCGTGGTATTAAAGGAGTCTATATTTATTTCCACGATGCTAATATTTATAAGTATTTGGAAGAAAGCTAAGGCTTTCTTTTTTGTTTTGGTGAGGTTACATAACTTAAATTATAAGAAGCTGTATTCCTTTCGCTCTTCATAACTATCACACTAAATTTATTACAGTGAATCAAAGCTGTAGTAGGGGAGTTGGAACTGAATGCGGATTTGATTACAACTTTGGTATTTTTCTTTATCACGTTGGTTAATATCAATTCAACCATTAGCTTGATCATTCAATTATTTGTAACGATAATGACATCTCTTTGATTATTGAATCAATGGTCTTGCAGAATCTTTAGGACATATTCTTCAGTCTTATAGTCGATTAATCCAGGTAGGCACACCATAGAATAAATAATAATTATGGATTTTTAACTATAGCTCTTACTATTAATACACACTGTTGCTTAAAGCTGACTTCTCAACATAAAAACTATTAGTGCAATTAACTAATCCAACAGATTGAAGTATTTTTAGGATCAAATGATTTTAAAAATATTTAAGAATCTAATTCAACGTTTTCCAGTACTGTAAGGCTTAGGGCTAAGCAGTAAAACTGAAATACAAATCCAACTGATTTACCGATACTGTAGGATCTACCAATCAATGTGAGTTCACCTCTATTGATTGGAGAATAATATTATTATTTGTGTAAAACTTATTTCCATTTGTATTATAAAATTTGAAACTGTGTTTAAGTTCTACATAAGACGTGTTATAATCTTCTTAAATAAACACCGTGTTGTGATCAACATATTTCGAAATATTCAAGCTATATAAGCAATTAACAAATATAGACTATATGTTGGATTAATAAAAAGGAGTAATAATATGCAGAGATTAACTAAAACAGATGAAAAAATAAAAAAAGCCTTCATCAAATTGATGAAGACCAAAGGCTTTGAACATTTAACTGTCAGTGATATTACTTCGGAAGCAAAAATCAACCGCAGTACTTTCTATGCTCACTATGAGGATAAATATGCATTAGAGAAACATTTTGAAGATGCAATCTTAAATGAACTCAGTGATCGGTTGAATAGTAATCTGGATTCGACTATGAAATACCAAGATACAAAAAAGGGTGTAAAATCTTATCCTGCCATTAATACTATTGTCGACTACATTGAATCTGAGTTTGATTTGATAAAGGTATTAATGAGTAGTACTGGAACTTCTCTTGAAAGTCGTATTAAGAACGTCTTGTATCAAGTTGTTGATCAAGGTCTCTATTTGGCTAAGGGAAATGATAAAATGCTGGATCAAATTCCGAATGATTACGCCTATGAAATTGTGGTTTCAGGAATTTTGGATACGATGAAATTCTGGCTGTTTAAGGACAAACCTGAGAGTAAGGAAGTAATAGTAGATATCATCATGAAAACTCGTTATTTGAGTCCATATGACCTTCTAGGTGTTGATGGACAGTTCGGCAAAGCTATCAAGGTTTGATTTTAAGCTCGTTGATATTATTGTCACTCATTAGTTTCTTTATTTTGTCCAGTAAAGGTTGGTTGTTGTTATAATCCGCAAATGCAATGGCAGTGGTTAAAGCATGACTTAACCGATTGTAGTCAATAGGTGTAGAATTCAACGAATTTTTAGCAGCGTTAAAGTATAGTACATCTGTAAATTCTCCAGTAAAGTATTGATGGAATTTATGTAAACCAATTTCAATCAAATCATTACTGCGATCCAGATTTTGATGTTCCATATACCAGCTGGAAATACGTGTGATCATTAAACGATAATAATAAAATTCATTACTTGAATTGATGATTAAGTTTTCTATATTTGAATATGCTAGATCATAATAATAATTAGTTTTGTCAACTTGATCTTTACTGGAATAAATGTATCCTAGTTCGGCGTATATGATCGTTCCCCAAAATGTTTTGCGGTTCTGTAATAATTCTAATGAATAATTTAATTGGAATACAGCATCGTCGTTATTTTGAATTGATTCAGAATATAGTGCTATTAAGAAATGAAGATGTGCTTTCTCGGAAGAGGGGAGTGTATCTTCTTTTATTGTCTTGATCATCTTGGTTAAATTTTCAGTATTTTTATCTTGTACAGTTTGATCCATTGATTGCAGTTTGTCCGATATTAGATTACTTGATGGCAGTGAGGAGAATTCTGAGAAGACATTATCAAGTGTTAGGTGTAACTTTTGACAGATCGAAATTAGTATATTAATTGAAGGCGAGATGTTTTGATTTTCCATCTTACTGATAATCGCTTGAGTACAAATTCCATTGGCTAATTCAGATTGACTAAGATTTAATTTCTTCCGTTGGTCTTGGATAACGTTACCTAAAAGCATGATTTACCTCCTTGTAATAATCTTATATGTAATAAATTATTTGATGTATCTACTTAAATATTACTTATAGTAATATTATTATGATTTTTTAATCAAAAATCAAGTGTTAAACATTCAGAATATTTCTTCAGTTGCTTTAAGTGATCTAATAAATCAGTTTACTAAATGGGCTTGATCGAGTACTTAATCGTTTGATTTTGAATTGAAAGATTATTCAAAGCTGTAACTTTTTTTAGCACAAAAAAATAGCAGATCCAAAGATCTGCCAATCATCATACTACTGATGTAATTTGATATATTCTAAGATAATTTTCTTTTCTTCTGCAGTTGCTTCGTAATCACCAGATTTGAGATTATGAATTCGCTCGACTGATAGGTGACTTTCAAAAGCAAATTGTGTATCGTTCATATCTTTTGCACGTTCAAATTGAATAATTGATTCAGCTATACTTGGTTTGTCCATAAATAAATAACCTCCGATAAGTCCATCATATCATTTAAGACTTAATTTATTGAGTATATTTTTAAAATGTTGACCATCTGGTAATTGGCCAGTAACGCCATTTAACTTCACCGACGATTGCTTTTTTGTTGATGAAGCCAATAATACGACTATCTTTAGAAACAGTTCTGTGATCTCCCATAACGAAGTAGGATCCAGCAGGTACTTTGTTTGTTTTTTCGATCTTCTTCAAAGTAGAAGTGCTGTATCTCTGCTGCCATTCAGGAGCAGTTTTGGCTAACTGACTTAAAGTGAAGTTGTACGTATAACTATATGCTTTACCAGCATAGATACTAGTATCAGGCTCTTTTTTCTTAGAACCAGCATCTAAGAAACTCTCATCAAGTTTCTTGCCGTTAACGTACATCTTGTTATTCTTTGAAGTAACAGTATCGCCAGGCAAACCAATGATTCTCTTAATATAAAAGGAACCAGGCTCATCAGGTGCTTTCAATACAACGACATCCCCACGCTGCAAGTTTGTATGTCGAACTGCGATTAGTTTCTCGCCGTTTTCAAACGTCGGTTGCATCGATGGTCCGGAAACCTTATCGTTTGAAAATACAAACTGCATCAGTAAGAAGAACACTGCATAAATAGCGACCGTTAAGGCAATAGTCTGCAGCCAAAACTTCCAGCCGCTTTCTTCCTTTTCCGGCCTTCGTCTTGTATTATTTCTATTCATAATTCACCTCATACATGTACTACTTAGAATATTACACTTTTTCAGAATTATTGGAAATAAATGTGTAATTTTCAGGCAATTTTTTACCAAAATGTCTAATAAATATAATTTGTGATTAAAAAAATCATATCTGATCATAGAAATATTTGATTTAAAAGCAAAATGGTAACACTGCTGTCAATAAAAAAGCTAATATATTAATATATTCAGTACCTAACATGACAACGAAGATAATCACATTAAAATAAATGATTAATTCAAAGGAGAATTTATGACATATATCAACAATTTACGTGAAGACACCGAAGTTTTACCACATGGTCAAGTCTTTGATGCTAGAATCAATTTTATGGAACACGCCTGTGAGGCTCTAATGCAAAGAGATGTTCCTAAATATCATTTTCCACAGTTTCAATTGAACGAGAAGGAGATCAGTTACTACATGGAGCACAATATTAGTTTGGACGAGATCGAATTTCAAACTATGTCGGCTAATTTGAATACCTTTGATCATGATCTAGGTGAATTCAGAATTTTTCTTCAAACACGTTTTGGATATTGGGCAACGATCACTAAGGACTTCATGAAAGTTTGGGCTGATGAATTTGGTGATGCTAAATACTTGGAAATTATGGCAGGAAACGGCTATATATCAAAAGAGTTACAAAGTTTAGGAAAAACCTCAATTTGTACAGACGATAAGAGTTGGTCTAAGCAGAGTAAGACAGGCTATGAACCATTGGTAGACGTTGAAAACCTCGATGCTTTAGACGCCATTGATAAATATCATGAAGATGTCGACTACGTTGTAATGGCTTGGAGTCCTGACCGAGAAGATATCGACAATGAAGTTCTTAAAAAGATCCGTGAGTACGGTTTAATGCTGATCTGTATCGGTGAAAAGTACGGTGCTACCAATAGTAAAGAATTCTGGGATAATGCTGAATACGTTGATTACGAAGCTATTGATAAGTTGAACGAGGCTTATTCACATTACGATTTGGTCAAAGATAAAGTCTACCTGATAAAATAGTTGCAGTTGAAAACACTTAGCCAACGAAATGACTGAGTGTTTTTTTATCTTAGTAGTGTAAAATAAGATATCAGATACAAAACGTAAATATGGGTGAGTATTAATGAAAAAAATTATTTCCAGTATAATTATTTTGATTGCCGTTTTACTTGCGGGTGTTTCTATCTCAAAGAGTGACTCTATCAAATATAATAATACGATGAATCGCTTAGGTATGAGTGACAATGCGGTGGTTTTAAGAACACATTCTAAAAAGTCACTGATCACAGCAGTTAAAGAACTAGATCAGAAGAAATTGACTAGTTATCAGATTATTTTCTTTGATAAGGATAATAGTGATTTTGGTTATATGTATAGTCATAAAAAAGCTAACAAGATTCCGGTAACGTCAGGAAGATATTTCTCACAAAGCGACTTCTCATCGCAGATTCCATTTGCGGTCCGTGGCAAGGATTCTGATATTGAGAGCTACAAGCCGCAGAGTCAGGCGTATATAAAAGTGGGGAAACGTTATGTCTCGATCATCGGAAATATTGGTTTTAACGGTGCTGATATTCTAAATAGTCAAACTTTAGTTTCATTATCACCTAATCAGCCACAGATCAAGACTAAGTTATCCGGCGTTATTGCAGTGTTGGATGGTAAGGCGATTAACTCTAAAGAGAGCTATGCGACTATCAAGAAAACACTTCATGTTACTAGTACACATAAATACAGTCCTCAGAGTGATGATTTCAGTAATGTCCAGACCAATAACAACGGTGAATTGTATATGGTCGGTTTGATCTTGCTATTTATTTTGGCAATTGCAATGGAATTCTATATTTTGGTTCCATTGCGCTTTGATCTGACAAGATCGCATTTGACGGGTGATCTTAAGAACAATTATCGTAACGGATTGTTATTGAGATATTTAATTTACACATTGGTTCCATACATTGTTGGTTATGCATTTGTCAGTTGGCGAATAGTTATAATAAGCCATCAGACTTTCAATATGTTCATGGTCAGTTCAGCTTTGATTGCCGTACTGATTGGAATATATCAAATATTCTTTGTTAAAAAGGTGGAGTAAGTAGATTTATGAATGTTGATTTAAGTAATGATTTTAAAGATAAATACCGTAAGCTGATGGGGAATCGTGCCGACAGTTTCTTTGCGGCAATTGAGACTGACAGTCGCAACTCCTTTCGGATCAATCCTTTAAAGCCCAATTACAAGAATGTAAATGTGGATCTAAGTGAACCGATTCCGTACAGTGATATTGGCTATTATGGAGATGTCGATGGTAATTCGATCGATCATCAAGCTGGCTATTTATATAGCCAAGAACCCAGTGCAATGTATGTAGCGGAAGTTCTAGATCCAAAAGAAACAGACAAGGTTTTGGATCTCTGTGCTGCACCGGGAAGTAAGTCTACTTATATTGCTACCAAAATGAACGCACACGGCCTTTTAGTAACTAACGAGATAAATAACAAGCGTGCTAGAGTTCTTTCTTCTAACATCGAAAGAATGGGAATTACCAATGCAGTTGTGACGAATAATTCTCCTAAGGATTTTGAGAAAAAATTTGAAGGATATTTTGATCGTATTCTAGTGGACGCACCTTGTTCTGGTGAAGGGATGTTCCGTAAGGACCCCGAATCAGTTCAATATTGGTCGTTAGATTACGTTGAACAGTGTGCTAATCGTCAACGTCATATTTTGGATTCAGCATTCAAACTTCTCAAACCAGGTGGCACGTTAGTTTATTCGACTTGTACTTTTTCACCTGAAGAAAACGAAGAGAACATTGATTATTTCTTGAATCAACATTCTGAAATGTCGATGGCTGAAATTAAAAAATACCCTGGTATGGAAGACGGTAAGCCAGAGTGGGGGAATAACAATCCTGAATTATCTAAGGCTCTGAGAATGTTCCCAGATAGATTTGAGGGTGAAGGACATTTCATATGTAAGATGACAAAAGCTGGTTCTGAGGAAAAGATCCGTGAAAAGAATATTTCAACTGGCATTGGCAAAGAAGAGGTTCAATTGGTTAATAAATTCGCTAAAGCTAATTTAACTAGTGTAACTGAAAATAATTGGTTCAAAGTCAGTGATTTCTTATATCAAGCTGCCAGTTTGGACAATCGTTTCAAATCATTACATGTATTGCGTAATGGTTTGAAATTAGGAGAATTCAAAAAAAATAGGTTCGAGCCAGATATCGCATGGATATTGGCAATCGAACCTACTGAGTTAAAAGCTATTTATGAATTAAATGATGATCAATTCAAGACGTACATGCATGGTGAGTCGATCATCTTGGCTGACAAACCAGATTTTGATAACAAGTGGATCGGATTAAGTTATCAAGATAAGTTGTTCAGTTGGGGCAGATATAGTAACAATCAAATTAAAAACGTTTATCCAAAAGGACTAAGAAGGTAATTCGATTTTTCTTTGTTTAGCATAATTTACTAGGTTCTCATCAAAAATGATGGGAGTCTTTTTGATTTCATCGATATTTTTAGCACCAAGTAGTGCCATGATGATTTGAATTTGTTTAGCAAAGCTCTCAAAAAATAGGGTTGCTTCTTCGAGAGAATACTTTTGAAGATGATGTAAAACCAAACCAGATATTCCAACAGCCGTAGCTCCCATTTTAAGAGCTTTAACGACATCCATTGGTGTGCGAACACCACCAGAAGCAAAAATCGTTACATCGTCCATATGAGGCTGTGCTTCAATCATGGATTCAACAGTTGACATTGAGAATTGATCTAAGTAAGTCAAGTCGATCTCATGGTTTCTAGCTGATTCGATTTGAGCAAAGTCAGTTCCACCGAATCCGGCGATATCGATGTATTTAACACCGACATCGATCAATTTTTGCATAGTTTCTTTAGAAATACCGAAGCCGACTTCTTTGACCACAACAGGTACGGTAATTTTTTCAACTATTTCTTTGATATTGTCTAACCAGAAGAATGACTTGTCTCCTTCTGGCATAGCAAGCTCTTGAATGACATTGAGATGTATTTGTAATGCATCTGCTTGTAGTAGGTCAATGGCTTGTTGTGCCTGTTTGGCGTTGGCCTTGGCAGAAACATTAGCGATGACAAAGCCATCTTGATTGTATTCACGTAATGGGGTGAAAGTATCTTTGGTTTCAGGTATACGAAGATAAACACCCATTGATCCACTGGAAACAGGGATGTTCAGCTTATTAGCTAACTGAGCTAAGCCCATATTAAAATGGGCGGATTGTTTAGATCCGCCTGTAATTGCATTGAAATAAAATGGGAGACTGAACTTAGTTCCAAAGATATTAGTGCTAAGGTCAATGTCACGATAATTGAGTTCCGGTACAGCATCGTGAAGTAATCGTACGCTATCAAAATCAGCATATGATTCATCAGTAAAGAATTTTTCAGCTAAAAATAAATGTTCAACTTTGCGTTGAATCTGTTCATCCTGTTTAGGCATTAGCGATTATTTCTCCAATTTTTAAGGTTAGGGGAGTTATTCCAACTTTTTCCCATTCTTGTTTGAGCTTTTCTAATTTGAGTTTATGGTCGCTGATGACAATTCCACAATCGCCACCACCGGCACCAGATGTTTTAGCAGCTCCACCGAGTTTTTCGGCAATATCACACAGTTGTGACAACATCTCAGTTTCGATATGAACATCACTGAATTCTGCTAGATCAGCCAACAGAGTACGATATTTACTGATCATATCTTTGATCAATTCGGAATTGTTGCTGCGGAATCCATCAATTAGTTTCTCAACGTTTTGACGACTTGACTTCAAGAAGTTTTGATATTTTTCAACTTTTTGAGCTTTAGTCAAAGCAATACGGTCAACTAATATTGAAGTAGAAGCTGGGCTACCAGTCCAACCGACGGTTAATTCAAGATTTTTCGGTAAATTCAAAGTTTCGATCTTTAATTCAGGCCAATTTAGCTTCAACAACTTAGTTAGACTGTGGTTTTTGATCATATTGAAGACCCAGTTACGATCTGGTGATTTATAAGCGACGATTCCACCGAAGGCACTGGCCGCAATGTCACCTAAACTTCCATTTCCTTGAACGGATAGGTGGGCGATAGCGGACAATTTATAGACATCCATGGCAGACAAATTGAGATGATAGAAGTCACCAAGGGTCTTGACTACGGCTACTGTAACAGCTGCAGATGATCCAAGTCCATACTTTTTACCATCTTTTGAATCGAGTTCACTAGTTACTAATAGGTCATAGTAATCAAGCTTAACGTTTTGTTCTAGTGCGTATTTTTCGACAAAATTAATGGCCGCCAAGATGTATTGAAGTTGACTCTCAGTATCGTCAAAAACAAGTTCCGTTCCTTGCCGGTCCCAATGAATAAGTTCTTTATTGAGGTTCTTTGATTGAATGGTTCCACCATTCTCTGATTTAGTAATGTGAGCAGTCACATATTGATTTACTGATGCGATTACAGCAGGGAAGCCAGTTTCAACAACGGCGTATTCTCCTGCTAAATACAATTTTCCAGGTGCTTTTCCCGTAGACAAAATATCATACCTTTCAATATAAATATCAGATGTATTGTATACCATTACCGATGTTGGCGACAACTGTGGTGACGGTAGGTAAGTTATCTTCGATGTACTTTTGAACGATCGGAGTCGATTCTTTAGTACAAATAATTTTTACATTTGGCCCTGCATCAATGGTTACGTAAGCTAAGACACCTTGACTGCGCAGTGATTTGACAAGTTGTATTACTTGAAGAGTCTCTGGTACAAAGTACGTAAATGAAGGATTAGCCGAAAGCGTTAGTGCATGCATACTCATAGCATTGTGTTCGGATAACTCACCGATTTTTTGAACATCTTTTTGAGCAATTGCTTGCTTAATTTCGTTTATCTCTGAAGACACTAGTGTAACCCAATTATCATAAAAAGGGGAGGTTTTTACACTACTTTCCATTCCGTTAGTGCTAGAAACCTTCTTAGTATCTTGACTGATGACAACAGATAATAATGATAAATCAATATTGGGGTGTTCATCAATAGGAACAGCATAAGAAGTGTCATTACTATTTCCTGCGATCCACTCTACGAAGCCGCCATAGATCGATCTGGTAGCTGATCCAGAGCCGTTTCTAGCGAGGATAGATAGTGATCTGTCATCGAGATTTAATTTCATAGTTTGATTGATAGAAGCTGCTAGTGCCGCAAATCCAGAAGCTGAAGAAGCAAAACCGGCTGAAGTAGGAACATGATTGACAGAATCAATCGCTAAGTGTTCATTGAAATCAAAGTAGTTGCGGACGAAGTCTAAATAATTAACGATACGTTTACTCTGTTGTTCATTCAATAATTTGCCGTTTAAGTGGATTTGATCTTTATCACTATCGATCACTTCTGATTTTGTATCTGTATAGAAGCGATCCAGTGTCAATGAGAGACTATTAGTATATGGTAATTTAAATTGCTTATCTTTTTTACCCCAATATTTTATTAAGGCAATATTTGTATAGGCACGAGCTGTTTTAGTCAACGTCTGATTCCTCCGCATAAATAGAAAGTGGTTGAAGCCAAGTTTGTTCAGCGCCTGATTTGATCAGAGCTTTTTGAATCATTTCAGCACTTGTCAGGTTTCTGGCTAGACTGATGATACATCCGCCACGGCCGCCACCGGTGATTTTACTACCGAGTGCACCAGCATTGTTAGCTGAATTGATTAATTTGTCAGTTTTAGGAATTGCTAGGTTGAGTTGTGAAAGCAGACCGTTAGCTTCAGTGAACGTCTGACCGAGATCCTTCAAACGATTTCCACTCAGGGATAAACTAGTCTTTTTAGTACATTGTCCTAATTGTTTCAATATTTTACCGATAGCTTGAGGATTTTTGTCATACATTTTTTTGACATCTGAGACGGTTTCTTTAGTTTTACCTTTGACTCCTGAATCCGCAATAACTAAGAAGCCATCGGTTTTAAAGGTAAAGTGGTCAACAGGATCTTTGCGACTGAATTGTACAGGTGTGTTAGAAATAACTGTCAGTGCATCTAGACCTGACGCTTTACCATGTGTAACTGTTTCTGATTTATTGACATAACCTAATAATGTGTCGTGATCAAGAGTATCATCAAAGAAGTTAAAGAATGCTCTAGTAATGGCAGTACCGATGGCAGCAGAAGAGCCTAATCCACGTTCGATCGGCAAACTGCTTTCGATACTGATGGAATACTTGATGTTATCTTTATTTAATTGTTCATCTAATAAGTTGATTAAAAATTTGACTCCTGATAATGAATTAGGCAGTTGATCTAATTTACCAACGTAATATTTAGATGATAGGGTACTTTCTTTTTGTGCATCAATTTGCTTGATGCGAACAATGACTGGAATACTTACCAAAGGGATGGCAATGGCAGGATAGCCGTATACTACGGCATGTTCTCCCATTATTATTGTTTTTCCATGACTTTTTCCGATTCCTTTAAGCAATATGCCCACCTCAGTTTCTCTAAAATTATATTTTATACATCTCAAGCTTTGATTTCCACTGTGATTGTCTCAACTATGATAGAATTTTTTCAGGAGAATAATTATGACATTAAATTTTGTACTTGGTAAAAACCAACTAGACCATCAAAAGAAAATGATGGAATTATTCAAAAAAGATTATCAAAAAAATCCTAACGGACAATTCTTTTTTCTAGTTCCAAATCATATTAAGTTTGAATCTGAAATCAATACTTTGAAAGCACTAGGTAATGATGATACGAATGACGATGAACTGATTGCTACAAGCAACGTTCAAAGCTTTTCGTTCTCACGTTTAGCCTGGTATTTTTTGCGTGGACAAAGTATTTATAACACTGATTCCTTAACTGAAACTAAATCAGCAATGTTATTACGTAATATTATTTTACAACATAAAGCCGAATTAAAAATATTTTCCGGCATGGTAGGGAAGCCAGGATTCATTGATCAGCTATCGACCCAATTCACGGAATTGCTGAATGGACAAGTAGAACCAGACGATTTAGAGACGGTTTTAAGTCAAAATAATCCGGAAATATTTACTGATAAGATTCAGGAATTGGATATTATTTATCAAGATTATTTTGATCAGATCCAAGGTTTAGCAACTAATACTTTTCAATTGGATGCTTTAAGTAAATTCTTCGATCAAGAGTTACATACCAAGAATTATTATTTTTATATTTCAGGATTCTCATCATTTACAGCTGCTGAATTGAATTTGGTCAAATCAATGATTCTGAATTGCCAAAATGTGACGATTTCCTTTGCCTTAGAAGCACCAGCTCTAAAAATGGATGAGGTCGACAATTTTTATTATCGTCCTGCTAATACTTACCATCAGCTTTATCAAATCGCTAAACAGGGGCAGATTCCATTTCACAATTTTTTTGCGGAACAATTGCGAGTTTCCGATGATATCGCAAAACTAGAAAATTATTGGATTCAATCGAGTAAATATAGCGAGAAAATTCAAAAAAGTACGTTGAATGACAAAAACTCAGTTCAAATTTGGAAATGTACTGATAAACAAACTGAGGTTTCGGCAATTAGTACGTATATTCGACAATTAGTTGCTAACCAAGGATATCGATACAAAGATTTCTTGATATTAAGTCGAGACCTGGGACAATACAGCTCGTTCATTGAATCATTCATGGAAAATAACGAAGTTCCTTACTTTATTGATCTTCAAAACAAAATGACCGATCATCCCTTCAAAAAAATGCTCGATCTATTATTTGCATGGATCAATCGTGGTATGCAAAGTAGTGATGTCGTAGCTTTGTTTAGAACAGAATTATTGATACCTGAAGTATTTGAGAAAAACGATATTTCAGTATTCCGTGAAGCGGTCGACTTAGCAGAAAATTATGCTTTAGCAAATGGTATTACCCGCAGAGGTTGGTTAGGTAAGGACTTCGTTCCCGAAGCTGAGCTGGATAATGAAGTCGATGCCGAAAGAATCCGTGATTATCGTTTGATGAATGTTGTTAAAAATTATGCTGCAGATTTATATAATGAATTGAACGATTTTCTCAAAGCAGAACACACAAATCTAGAAGCCGTTACGTTTATTTATAACTTTTTAGATAATCATGGGGTATTCGATCGCTTGATAGATTGGCAAAAACAAGCGACGGAACAAAACAACTTGTCACAAGCTGATCAGCCGCAACAAGTTGTTAATAAATTCAATGAGATACTAGATGAATACGTTGAAGTGTTTAAAGATGCTCAATTTAATAGTGCGGACTTCATCGAAATACTAGATGCTGGATTCGAATCAGCCATGTATTCTCAAGTGCCATCGACACTGGATGCGGTAAGTATTTCAGAAATCGGAATGATCCAACCAAATGATCGTCGCATTACTATTATTATTGGTTCAACCGTTAACAACATGCCTGGCACATCAGTATCTAACAATATTATTTCAGATGAAGAGCGTCAGGCTATTTCAGGATCTCTAACTGAAGGCAAATATTTGAAGGATTCGGATGAGATAGTTAATGATTCCGAACCATTCTTGCACGATGTGGTATTTACGACTCCTAAGGAACGTTTGATCTTCACGTATCCTAATTTTACTGACGACAATAAACAACAAGAATTATCGAGTTATGTTGTCAGAATTATGAATCACTTTGAATTGCCAGAACAAAACGTTCTTTTGAATCCAGATTCTAAGGATGATGAAGAGAATCAGATCATCAAATACATTGGTTCGAAGACTTCAAGTTTGAACTATTTGATCCGTGTCTCACGTTCAGCGTTGGATAACAAAATCGGTCTGTCTAGTCAATGGAATTATGTTCGTAATAGTTTGATGAATGATGACCCTAAACAAACTAAATTTGTATTGAGTTCTTTGGATTACAAAAATATTCCCCACAATCTTGATCCTGATACGGTCGAACAGCTATACGGCAATAATATGAATATTTCAATTTCAAGACTTGAGACTTTTTATGAGAACGAATATCAGTATTTCTTGAAATATGGTCTACGTCTCAAGCCAAGACAATTATTTGAAGTTACACCGGCACAGACTGGTTCATTGTTCCATGCGGTATTGGATGGGCTAGTTAAATATACCACTCAAGAAAAAGTTAAGATTCAGGATCTAACGGATGATCAGTTGTCAAAACTTGTCAGTGATATTTTTAAGGAAAAAGTTAGTTATCCAGAAAATAAAATATTCTTAGCATCGGCACGAATGGAGTTCATTGCCAGTCAAATCGAACGGACTTTGAAGCAACTTGCGTTAGCAATCAAACGTCAGCTATCACGGAATAAGTTCATTCCTAGAGCATCTGAGGTCACTTTCGGTCGAATCAATAATCAACAAAATCTACCGGGCTTGTCATTTAAAGTTTTGGATAAGCACTGGATAAATGTTCGTGGTAAGATCGATCGAATCGATGAAATGTTAGTAGATGGAACTGATTATTTAGCAATTATCGATTACAAATCCAGCGAACGTAATTTTGATTTTTCTAATTTTCTTGAAGGTCTAACGATGCAGATGCCAACTTATCTGGAAAGTCTTAGTCAAAACCTGGATTTATTGAAGTCAGACACAACTGCTAGTGAAGCCAAAATTGCGGGAGCATTTTATTCACACATATTGAATCCAAAATTAAAACTAACACGCAAGGCAATCACTGATACCAACTTATTGAACGAGTTCAAGCTGAAAGGACTGGTTCTTGATGACGATAAGCTACTTGAAAATATCGATACTAAGTTGATGAGCGGCAAGTCACCGATCGTACCAGTTAAATACAAAAAAGATGATGGATTCGTTGGTGAACCTGACAGTGTAGTCAGTCAATCTGACTTTTTCAAAATTCTAAATTACAATCGTCATTTGATTACTAAAGCTGGCGAGAAAATCTATTCTGGTAAGTTGAACTTGAATCCTTACCGTGATTATCAATTGAAGACCGGTTTGACATACAGTGACTACCGACCGATTTTTGAATTTGATGCAATGTTGCCTGAAAATGACTATCACGAAATTATTAAATACAAGAAGATCGATGTTTTGAAACGAATCGAAAATATCTTAGAGGATGGTGAAGAAGATGCCTAAATGGACTGATGATCAAAACAAAGCGATTTTTCACCATGGACATGATATTTTGGTTTCTGCCGCGGCAGGTTCTGGTAAAACGACCATCTTGATCGAACGTATTATTGAGATGCTAAAAAATGGTGAAAATGTCGATAATTTGTTAGTAGCAACTTTTACAGACGCTGCAGCTATGGAAATGAAAGATCGCTTAGTTGCACGTATAAAAGAACTTTTAACTAACAATGAATTAAATAAGGATGTTAAAGAACATCTGCAAAAGCAGATCTTTAAAATTCCAATTTCTAATATCAGTACACTACATGCATTTTGTCTGAGTGTGATTCAAAAATTTTATTACGTGATAGATCTTGATCCCAACTTCCGCTTGATCAGTGATGATACTGAGAAGTCAATGTTGCAAGAACAAGCCTTTGATAATGTTAGAAACAAGTACTACGAAAAAAATGATGAGGACTTTCTTAAATTAACTGAGAACTTTTCTGATGATCGCAGCGATGATGGTTTAGTAGATATCGTCTTCAAGCTTTATGATTTTGCAATTACCAATGCTAAAACTGACGAGTGGTTGGATAATTTGAGTTCAATGTATAAACTTTCCAGTCCCTTTAATCAGACGGATTTCTATCAAAAGAAATTTATACCACAGTTTTTTGAATCTTTGGATCAAGTTATATCAATGGCTCAAGGAGCAATCAAAAGTGCATTAGATGATGAATTGGGATCACTTTATATCAAATCATTTAAAGAAATGATCGATCAGATCGAACAGATCAAAAAAGACGCCATGTCAGAATCATTCGATCAGCTTAAGGAGAACTTTACCAAAGTAAAATTCACTTCAGTGCCACGAGTTTCTAAAAAACAAAAAGAAGGCATGGATCTGACGGTATTTGATTTTGTCAGAGGTGTCAAAGATGATATTAATAAGAATCTCAAAGATGGTTTGACTAATGAATACTTCATCCAAAATGAAGCTGATACGATTCAAACAATGAATGATTCAGCAGCCATCATCGATAAATTGGTCGAAGTGGAACACCGCTTTATGAAAGAATTCTTAAAAATAAAACTGGCTAATCATTCCTTAGACTTCAATGACTTGGAGCATCAAGCTGTACAGATCTTATCGTCCAGCGTTGATGACAAAAAAGTAGCACTTGATTATTATCAAAATCGTTTCCATGAGATCATGATCGATGAATATCAAGACGTTAATGCCATGCAGGAAAACATTATCCAATTGTTGTCGAATGATGATAATCATATTTTTATGGTGGGTGATATCAAGCAGTCGATTTATGGATTTAGACAGGCTGCACCGTATATCTTTGCCCAGAAGTATGATCAATTTCAAAAAGATGATAATCCTAATGAATTGATCAATCTGTCTATGAACTTTCGTTCATCTGGTTCAGTTGATACGTTCGTTAATGATATTTTCAAGAGAATCTTTGACCGTTCTATCGGTGATATTGATTACGATAAGAATTCTCAATTGATCAAGGGAACTAATTTCCCTGATGAAGCCGACACTCGTAGTGAATTGTATATTCTGACTAAGGACGAAAATGTCAATCAGGTGACTAAGCGCCAGTCACAAATTGAGTTTGCGGCTAAACGAATTAAGAAATTGATGGATTCAAATTTTCAAGTTTATGATAATAAACACCAAGAGTTTCGAGACTTGAAGTATTCGGATATTGCAATTTTGTCGAGAACTAAGGGCAATAATACTGACTTGATCTCGTATTTTGCCAAAGCAGAAATACCTTTGATGGTTACGGATGCTCAGAATTATTTCCAAACGACTGAATTGCAGATCATGATGTCGATGTTACAAATCGTCGATAATCCGCGACAGGATATTCCGTTGGTTGCTGTATTGAGATCGCCGATTGTTGGTTTGAATGAAGAAGAGTTAGCTCAGATTCGCTTAGCTGATAAGGGCGATGATTATTACACGGCGATGAAACTGTACGTTGAAGCTGATAACAGTGATCTTAAACTAGTCGATCGAATCAAGGCATTTTTCGTTCAACTAGAAACTTATCGCGACTTTGCTAATAAAAATAGTATTGCTCGTTTGATTTGGAAGATTTATCAAGAAACTGGGATTTTAGAATATGTTTCAGGGATGCCTGGTGGTAAGCAACGGGCAGCTAATTTACATGCACTTTACCAACGTGCTAATAGTTATGAAGAGACTAATTTTAAAGGTCTGCATGAGTTTATTGATTTCATTCAGCGAATGGAGAAGATGGATAAGGATCTGTCACAACCAAATAGTATCGAGGTTGTTGACGATACGGTCAAAGTCATGACCGTTCACGCATCAAAGGGACTAGAATTTCCAATTGTCATTTTCTTAGACTTGAGCCACGGTTTTAATAAGCAAGATTACGTTGGTGGCACTTTGTATGATGTTGACCTAGGCATCGGTATCACATTGTTGGATTATGATAGTCGAATAGCCGTGCCAACCATTCAGCGTTCATTGATTTCTACTAAGAAAAAAATCGCCACAGTATCAGAAGAAATGCGTCTGCTGTATGTAGCTTTGACGCGTGCTAAGCAAAAATTGATTATGATCGGTTTTGAAAAGGATACTGATAAAATGTTCACTAAATGGGACAGCACAGTTGTCCAGGACAGTGGTGTTATCGATGAAGCATCTCGTTTGAATGCCGGAACTTATCAAAACTTGATCGGTATGAGTACGTTGTCTGATAAAGATCGAGACTTAGCCAAGGGTGAGAATCATTTTGAAAATAATAATTCAAATGTTGAATTACAAATTATTGAAGAGAACGATGAGAAGAAGGTTCCAACAAGTAATAAGGTGATTCAGATTGCCACAGAACAACCTTCCAAATTATTCCGCGATACAGTCGATAATATTTTGAACTTCAAGTATCAACATCAAGAAGCCGTCAATACAACGGCCTATCAATCTGTTTCTGAGATCAAGGGCTTGTTCGCTGATCCTGATGACGACCAAATGGCGACAGACTTATTGTCCGACAATGGTAAGTATCTTCAAGATAGCTTCGCTAAGCCCAAATTCTTGGCAGAAACAAAATCGGTTTCTTCAGCTGAAGTGGGTAGTGCAACGCATTTACTATTGCAAAAAGTAAATATCGAGCAGACACCGACACTTGAAGTCTTCGAAAAATTACTGGAAGATTCAGTTACTGACGGCACGATCGAAGAAAATGTTGCTAAAAAAATCGATCTGCAAAGTTTAGCTAACTTATATCAAAGTGAGCTAGGACGATCAATTGTCGAACATCAAGCTACCGTTTCGCGTGAATTTCCATTTTCAGTTCTTATGCCAGCAAAGAAATTGTTTAAAAACACAGGAAAAAGTGATTCTAGTGATGATAAGATTTTGGTTCATGGTATTATTGATGGAGTGATTGAACTGGAGGACGGTATAGTTCTCTTTGATTACAAGACTGATAATGTGAATGATCAAAATCTTGATCAGACGATCGAGAAGTATTCCGGACAATTGAATCTCTATGCACAAGCAATTTCAGTTATCCGTCACAAACCAGTCAAAGAAAAATATCTTTACTTCTTGAAGATCAATCGAGCAGTAAATTTAATTAAAAAATAATAACTAGATTAGTGGTGAACTATATTGAAAAATTCCTACGCTGTTGTTGACCTAGAGACAACGAATGCTAATTGGCATGACAACGGGCGTATTATTCAATTTGGCTGCGCACTCATAGAAGATGGTGAGATCGTAAAGATCTATAATCAAAAGATCAATCCGCAGGTACCGATTCCTAGTCGAATCACAGCCTTAACGGGATTAAGCGACGAAGATGTCCGAGATTCACCCACTTTTGAAGAAATGGCACCAAAGATTTTTAAACTATTAAAAAATAAAATTTTTATTGCTCACAACGTTAATTTTGACTTTACCTTTTTGAATCGAGAATTTAATCGAATTGGTATGAATGAATTGAATGTTAAAGCAATTGATACTGTCGAACTGTCACAAATACTTTTTCCAACAGTAAGCAGCTACAAGCTGCAAGATTTGACAGGTTATTTGAGTATTGAACACGATAATCCGCACAGCGCTGATAGTGATGCACTGGTTACTGCCAAATTATTTCTAATAATAATCAAGCGACTTCAAGAATTACCGATTCAAACTTTGAAGTTACTGGCGGACTTTGGTAAGGATACGATTCGTGATACCAATTTAGTCTTTAAGCAAGTAATGCAAGAGGTGGAAGGTAAGCAAAATATTCTGCCTGATTATTTGTATGAACGAAATGGTTTGATTTTACGAAAAAAAGATCTACACGTCAGTGAAAAGATCGATCGAAGTTCAAAATATCCAGATACCAAGTTAGAGAAGCAGAATAAGCTGGAAGGTATTTTGGACTATCGTAAGAATCAAGCTAAGTTGATGGACGATATTTATCAAACGAGTCAACATCGCAATAAGCATAAGAAATGGAACTTGATCGAAGCTCCAACGGGTTCTGGTAAGACATTGGGCTACTTATTACCATTGTCGTATGTAGTCAACAGTAATCAAAAATTGGTTATTGCTACAACGACTAAGGTTTTGCAGCAGCAGATCATTGACCAGTCCATCCCGTTGTTGAATCAAGTCACAGGTAATAATTACCACGCTGAAGTAGTAAAGAGCAGTTATAATTTCATTGATCTTGATCGATTTTATGAAGCCCTCGATAATTACCGCATGCACAGTCACACGGCAATTCTGAAGATGAAGATCCTCGTTTGGTTAACGATGACGACAACTGGAGATCTAAGTGAACTGCATTTGACTAATTACAACAGTCCCTTGTTTACGATCATCAGACATCGTGGTGAACAAAAAGAGAATACTTTGTTCAGTCAAGATGACTTCTGGATGTACCAACAAAATCGTTATCAAGAATCATTGATTTTAGTGACTAATCAGTCTTATTTGGCTAGAAATATCGAAAGCACGATTTGGGGCAATAACTCATACTTAGTTGTTGACGAAGCCAATCATTTTGCTGGCAGCTTGAGGGATGTAGCTTCTCCAAGTGTCGACTTTTTGAAGTTAAATGAATACGTGAAAAAAGTTAGTGACATTCTTTATCAAAATCGTGTAACTTTGCGCTATGCCTTTACGGAAGTAACAACACAATTGTGGAATTATCAAGATTTGCAGGATATGGAGAGCCACTTTCAAGCTATTAGTGAATTGATCGAAAGATTGGAATTTAATATCTTTGGAAATTACGTTCAAGACAATGTGTCATTCAAGAATCGAGAGCAGTTTGTTTCTATTATTGATAGTGAACAGAAATTCGGTAAAGGCAATCCAGAATTGACAGAGTTACTGTCTGATCTAATTGTTGAGTTGTCATTGATCGTTAATCGTATCGATACTTTATTCGATCAATATAATTTTCAGAAGAATTTTATTTCCGTTGAATTATCAAAGATAATCTCAAACTTGATAATTGAGAATAGTAAGTTACGCGGTGTATTGAGCAATGTTGACGAATTGTTGCAGTCACTTCAAGGACAGAAGCAAGAATTCGGCGTTGAACTAGAAATGCGTGACTACTACGAGCCTAATACGTTAAAGATCAGCTGGCGACAGTTTGATATTAAGGATCTTATTGATGAAGTTACGGATAGGTTTAGCCAAATTGTGGCTATTGGTGCGGCAATTACGATTCAAAAGGATTTCTCACACTTCATAATGGACCTACAACTTGATGAAGAGCAGATCAATCAGATGAAGATCCTGCCTGACGCTAATAACATGGCAAAAAATAGTAAGATATTCTTGCCGTCAGATGTTCCTGATATATTTTCACTTGATGAAGATGAATACTTCGACATGGTTACGAGTTACATAGTTGATATCTTGGATAATTTGGATCATCAAACAATGATTCTGTTCAATTCATTGAATACGTTGAGTAATGTCTACGATCGATTGATGAGAACTGATGTTAAAGAAAAATGGGAGATTTTAGCTCAAGGTGTAACTGGAACTAATGAGAAGATCAAAAAACGCTTTGCGATAGGCAAGCGGTCCGTCTTATTAGGCGCAAACTCTTTTTGGGAGGGTGTCGATTTTCCTAAGAAGATGTTAGAAATATTGATCGTTACGAGAATTCCGTTTGAATCCCCTGAACAACCTGATGTTAAGATCCGTCAAGACATCCTACGAGAACGTGGATTGAATATCTTTAAGGCAGATGCGTTGCCGAAAGCAATTTTACAATTGCGTCAAGGACTTGGAAGACTAGTCAGAAGTCCTGAAGACAAGGGTGTCATTTTGTTGCTGGATAATCGTATTTTAACCAAAAATTATGGCAAGCAGATACTCAACTCATTGCCCAAGGGATTACAGATTGTTGATGAAAATATGGATTTGATTAAAAAAGATATAAATGAATTTTTGAATTAAATGAAAACTTGATATACTATTATTGCTGTACTATTTCAGTTGACTAAGTAAAGGAAGAATTATGAATAGAAGCACAAAAATTTTACTGGCAATATCACTAATAGCGCTAGTCATTGTTTCAGCATTAACATATATTAATCTTTCTGCGGCACCGAACTCGAGTGCTAAGTCACAAGCCGATACTATTGCGGAACAAAAAGCTGGAATTACGAATCCAGATTATTTTGGCAATTTCACGCGTGAGAAGCAATATTATTCTGTCGGTGGATTGACGAAGAATGATAAATATCGCTACGTTATTATTAATGCAAAAAGTGGTAAAACCGAAACTATTAATTTAAACAATGCGCCTGTTCGTAAAGACGTCATTCAAGGAGTGGCTGACAGATACAGTGTCACTAAGATTTTGCACATCAACCTTGGTATGTATAAGAATAAACCTACCTGGGAAGTAGCCTTTAAGAACAAAAAAGGTACTATTGGCTATAACTTAGTTGATTTTCGTACGGGCAAGAGTGTCCAGATCATAAATAATTTGTGATCATAATTTAAAATCATAATCAGAACGTTATTTACTTGGTAAATGGCGTTCTTTTTGTACATAATGGTAATGAGAGAGTAATTTTTGATTGCTACAGAAAGAAGTGAAATGAATGAACGAAAACACTTTTGAGAAATTTCTGACAAGTGGAAATACGAGTATCAGTAATTTGGTGATTCAAAATTACAGTAAATTGGGAATGACAGAAAAAGATTTAGTAGTCTATTTGGAATTGTCATTATATGCTCAAAAGGGAATTCAATTTCCAATGGCAGCCAATATGGCAGCTGATACTGGTATGGATGAGTCAACGATATATACAATTATTCAAGGTCTAATAAAATTGGGAATCATTGAATTGAAGACGGTGATCGACCATCATCAGCAACGTGATATTTATTCTCTAACGCCGATCTTTCATCGCTTAGAAGTATTGCTACAACAACGAGCTGATGATAATCAAAAAGACAAATTGATGTCAGAAACCGAAGAACTATTCAAAAAGATAGAAGTGGAATTCGGTCGTCCCATATCACCAATCGAACAAGACCAAGTGCATCAATGGATCGATGATGATCACTATTCAATTGAATTGATCGATTTGGCATTGAAGGAAGCAGTTTTGAATCAAGCTTATTCGATGAAATATATGGATCGTATTTTAATTAGTTGGGAAAAGAGTAATATTAAAACTGCAGAGCAACTCCAAGAAAGACGAAAGAAGTTGGGATATTAATGTTAAAAGACGAACAAATTGTTTGGGCAATCCACCAAATGGAAGAAGACATTGGACCGGTTGGTCCGTCATTAGATTCAAGGACACCATTTCAGTATCTTGTATCGGTTATTTTGAGCGCACAAGCTACTGACGTGTCGGTTAATAAAGTTACACCAACATTGTTCAAACTCTATCCAGAGCCTAAGGATTTGATGAATGCGGACGTTGAAGATGTTGAACGCATCATTAAGAGCGTGGGACTATTCCATAACAAAGCACGGAATATCATTAAGACTGCAAGAATCGTTCATGAAGAATTAAATGATGTAGTTCCAACCGACCGAAAGGGCATTATGGCATTGCCAGGAGCTGGTCGTAAAACCGCCAATGTTGTTTTGAGTGACGTCTTTAATGAACCAATTTTTGCAGTTGATACACATGTTTCAGCTATTTCGAAGAGGTTGCATTTTGTCGATCAAAAAGCATCACCACTGCAAGTTGAAAATAAAATCGTCAGTGTCATGAAACCTGAAGAATTGCATCAAGCACATCACACGATGATCGAATACGGGCGAAAGTATTCAATGAAATTGGCGCCAGATAAAGAAGTTTGCCAATTGATTATTGACTGCGATAAGTTGAATGAAGAAAATGAATCTGGAATATAAAAAATAACCTTCAAAATTTTAATTTTGAAGGTTATTTTTGTATCTAATCAGATGAGGTACTTCCACTTTGGGTGGTAGATGAACCGCCTTGTGTAGTTCCACCTTGGCTACTGTTATCTCCGCCAGTTGTACCGCCATTTGAATTATTATTACTATTGTCGGTCGTCCCTCCACCAGTGTCGCCAGTGTTAGTACCGCCGCCGTTACTATTATTGTTACCAGTGCTGCCATTACTATTGTTATTGTTGTTAGAAGTGGTTCCACCTTGGTTATTATTGGTTGTGGAGCCATTGCTGTCGTTGTTGTTAGTACCTGTACCAGTAGTTGTTGAATCGCTCTCGTTAGTGTCATTTTCTTCATCAGATGATTCAGAATTGCTGCTTGATGGTCTGTTGATAGTTGCGTCGTTTGAGCTTGATTCTGAAGTACTATTTGATGATGATGAATAACTCTCGGTACCCTTATAAGGATTGTTTGGAGCGTAACCCTTGACGAATAATTCACTAGTTGAGTTGCTTGAAGATGATGCTACAACTGGTGTGGTTGAACCGTTGTTAAGAATATTTAATCTAACAACGGAACTTGGCTTCTTCCAATTTGGATTAGTAGCATCTGATCTATCTTGGAGGTATTCCAGCATAGCTTTGTATACTTTACCTGGAACACTTTGATAGGTCATTGATACACCTTCAGAATTAGGGGAGTCATAACCAGTCCAAACACTCATCGAATAGTTCTTAGTGTATCCGTTGTACCAAGCATCTTTGGCAGTACCACTAAGTGCTGAATTAGAAGCTATGGCACTGTCAGCGTAATTAGTTGTACCAGTCTTACCAGCGTGATGTAATCCTGATATGTCAGCATATTCGGCATATTCTTCAGGAACACCCTTAAGCATATCAGTGATCATGTAGGCAGTTGACGACTTCATGACACGTTTGCCTTTGGAGCTGTATCTGTGTGTGATTCCATCAGCTGTTTCAATCTTAGAAACATAAGTTGGCTTGTAATAAGTACCACCGTTAGAAAATGCGGCATAAGCGGCAGCCCCTTGTAAACTGGAGGCTTCGGCACCAATACCAGTACTTAATGGTGCTTTGGTGTTGCTTTCAGAGATATTCATGCCAAGCTTATTAGCGAATCCTTTAGCCTTGGTTAATCCAACATCAGAAAGGGTACGGATAGCTGGAATATTTCTAGAATTTACTAGAGCTTTACGAATACTCATTTGTCCTTCGTATTGTTCATCCCAGTCTTTCAATTCAATGTCAGTACCAGCGTATGTATAGGCAGTATCTTCAACTTGATGGTAAGTTGACCAGTTCAAATATTCAATTGCTGGACCGTAGTCAAGGATAGGCTTGATCGTTGAACCGTCACTACGTGAAGTTTGAACAGCACGGTTGAGTCCGAATTGAATATTGGAGAGGTTTCTACCGCCGATCATTGCGATGACTTTACCGTTGTTAGGATTTACGATAGTTGCACCAACTTGTTCTTTGGAATCTTGGAATGTTACGGTTCCTGAATTAACGATGCTGTACAATTTCTTTTGAGCGGCATAATCCATATTTACAGTGATCTTAAGGTTGTCACGATAAGGATCAAATCCCTTTTTCTTAACCTCGGAGATAGCTTCCTTAATGTAAGGATCAGATACTATACGTTTAGTATCATTACTATTACTTACTTTTTTGTATGGTTGTAAGCCATCAGTTATCGGAGTATTGAGTGCTTCGGTTTCTTCGGTCTTAGTGATCTTTTTATTATCATACATTGCATAAATAACTAGATTACGACGATTCTTGGCGGCCTCAGGATGTTGATATGGGTCGTAGTTACTTGGAGCATTAGGAATACCGGCAAGCATTGCTGCCTGTGCCACTGTTAGTTGATCAAGTGACTTGCCATAATAATATTTAGAGGCGGTTTTAATACCACCGATACCATTATTGAAGTACTCCTTATTAAGATAGAACTCAAGAATTTGTTGCTTGGAGAACTTTTGGCTGACACGCATTGCTAAGTAAGCTTCTTGCATTTTACGTTTGAAGGTTTGATCTTTAGCGTCAGTCGAGAAGACCGTCAGCTTTATTAATTGCTGCGTGAGGGTACTAGCACCTTGCAAAGTTCCTTTTGTAACATTGGTGATCGCAGATTTAACGATTCGGACAGGATCGATTCCCAATGGTTCATTGTAAAAATTCTTATCTTCAATCGAAATAACTGCATCTTGAACTCTTTGGGGCACTTTATCGATTGTTACGTAATTTCTTTTATTAGCACCCAGAGAAGCAATCGTCTTGCCACTAGAGTCGACAATGGTAGAAGAACCACCGCTTTGGAGGTTTTCTTGGCTAACAACAGGAGCACTTATAGCGTAGTAGATGAAGATAGCAATAAAGATACCTGCTAGTACGCCGATAATCGCTAAGATCCACTTAAAAATGGATTTAGCAATTGTAGATGAAGAAGCCTTGTTTTTCTTTTTACTCATTTTTTCTCCCTCCCACTTTCTATCAGCTGTTGAACAGCGTTAATATAGGGTAAAGTAGGGTTATAATTAGGATTTATTTCAATCGAGCAATCAACTATTTGTTGGAGCTGAATTGACTTAGCACCATCATGCTTTTGTCCATCCCAATATTCAAATAAATTATCTGCCGGCATAATAAAATACCGTTTCAGAGCAACATATTTGATGATCACAAAACATATTCCACCTTGTTTCTGACAAGCTTTCAGATGATCGATTTGATGTTGATGAAAGTTCTTCAGTGGGAAGGTGTTCTTATGCTTCGTTTCCTTGGCCTCGAAGTCAACATAGTATCCATTATAGACACCGTTATAATCAGTAGTAGATGCTTGTCTAAAATAAGCTTCTTTGATTACAGCACGGCTTCGTTTAGGGTAGTCTACCTTGACGATTTGTATAGGCGTTGGTTTTTTATAAATTACGGCAACGTCATGACTACGATAGTACTTGTTGCTTTCATTTATTTCTTCCTCTAAGGTCATACCACGATCGCCAAATATTAATTTTTTTTTGGCGGAAGTATTAACAGAGAGCTTGTTTGAAGCAGGGGATGACGAATTATTAAAAGTTCTGCCATCGGGGTAATTAAATTTCAAAATATCAACTCCTACTCGAGCATTATACCATGATTAAAGTATGGAGAAAGGCGTGGCGCTTTTCGTCCGGTTACTTTAATTTAGAACATTATACAGCAATATATTAGTAACTTATTCAAGGAGATTTATTTAATGATTAAAAATTTGTGGGTGACTGGTTATCGCTCCTATGAAATAGGATTATTTAAGCCGGATGATCCCAAAGCCAAAGTAATTCAAAAGTTCTTTACAGAAAGACTGATCAATTATGCAGAAGATGGCATGGAATGGGTCATCACTGGCGCACAATTGGGAACGGAACAAATCGTTGGCAAGTCAGTTAAGGATGTTAAGGATAAAGGATATGATATCAAACACGCAGTAATGTTGCCATTTGCGGAATTTGGGTCCAAATGGAATGAGAATAACCAGCAATTACTAAATATTTTTTTAAGAAATGCCGACTATACTAACAAATTAACTAATATGGGTTATCATTCAGGTGTACAGTTGCGAACATGGCAAGATTTTATGCTAAAACATACCGATGGGGCAATGATTTTTTACGACCCGGACAGTGGTGGTAAGCCGAAATATGACTATGAGGCGATCCAAAACTATCGATCGGCTGGTAATAATTATGAATTAGAACTAGTAGACTTTGATACTATGCAAGATTTTGCTAATATAATGTTTGATAACTAGCCTAAGAGTCACATCTTTTGGTATAATTAATTAACACAAATTGGGGTGTTCAATATGAATAACATGAATCAGATGAATGGATTTAATCCAAATCCACAAGGTAATGGTAATAATGACAGTAATTTTGTTTTAAACTTCCAGCCAAACGATATTTTGCAAAAAGAATTTAAAACAAAAATGAGAGGTTACGATCCAACTGAAGTTGATCAATTCTTAGATGGAATCATTAAGGATTATGAAGCTTATTCAAATGAGTTGAATCGTCTCCAATCAGAAAATGAAAGTTTAAAAGCACAGCTTGGAGCTAAGGGACCACAAGCTCAACCAAAGCAAGCACAGCAATCAATGCAAAAAAATCGTATTTCTAGACCACAAATGAAAAATCCAGCAACTTCAAGCGCTACTGCTGAATCTTCTACTAACTACGATATTTTAAGAAGACTTTCCAATTTGGAAAATCGTGTATTTGGTCATGACTTTTCTAATGGTCTTCCTGATGAGAACAATCATGAAGTAAAACAATTTGCTTCAGCTGCTGTTCCAAATAATATGGCTGGAAGTAACGTTGAAAGTGGACATAATGAAATTAATCCACGTATGCAACAACCAATGAACAATCAGCAACAATTCAATGATCCCAACCATTTCCAAGCTAACCGTCAAAACCAAAATATGAACGGATTTAACGGAAATAATGGAAATATTAATAATAATGGTAATTTTAATCAATTTTAGTGTATAATAGGTTCATCGGTAAATTTTGAGTAATCGCGGCTTAGTTATCTAAGCTGAGGAAAGTCCACGCCCGCACGAGCTGAGATGCTTGTAGTGTCCGTGCTTGGCCCAATAAGCCAAGGTACCTTCGGGTAACGGCAGCGAACGCGCTAAAGTTTCGACCATGCGTTACTAGCTTGAAAGTGCCACAGAGACGTAGTATTACGGGAAACCGTAATAGTGGAACGAGGTAAACCCCGCGAGCGGGCAACCCAAACTTTGGTAGGGGCGCTTCATAACGAGAAATGAATCTACTGTGAAGGCGTAATTGTAGATAGATGATTACTAATTGTATCGGAGTGCCTAGCCGGTACATGAACAGAACGTGGCTTATAGGAATTTACTAAGGTAAGGGACGACTTGTTCGTCCTTTTTTTGTATAAAAATTTAACTCATGAAGAGGTAGAAATGAAATTAATTGCAACAATGTCAAGCGGTTTTGAAGCTATAACCGCACGTGAATTACAAGATTTAGGTTATGAGACTCAAACAGAAAATGGCAAAGTTTACTTTGATGGCGAATACGAAGATATTGCAAAAGCAAACCTTTGGTTACGTAGTGCCGACAGAATAAAAATTTTGATCGGTACATTTAAAGCAACTTCCTTTGAAGAACTTTTTGACAAAGTTTACGCAATCGATTGGGATCAATGGTTGCCATTAAACGCTGCCTTCCCAATCAAGGCAAGAACGGTTAAGTCGAAGCTTCATTCCGAACGTGATATTCAAGCAATTACAAAGAAGGCCATTGTTAACAAAATGGCGGACATTTATATGCGTCGCGGAAGATTGCCTGAATCAGGTGCCACTTTCCAAATTGAAACTCGTATTCATAAGGATGAAGTGGAAGTGACCCTTGATACTACTGGAGCATCCCTTTATAAGCGTGGCTATCGTGTTGAGCACGGTGCTGCTCCTTTGAAGGAAAACTTTGCGGCCGCTATGATCCTATTAACAGTTTGGCATCCAAATATGCCATTCATCGATCCAACGACTGGTTCTGGTACGATCGCCATCGAAGCTGCACGTTTGGCAAGAAATATCGCTCCTGGTATCCAACGTCATTTCTTATTTGAGGACTTTGACTGGTTTGATCCTAAGATCCTAAGTAACTTAAAAGAAGAAGCTAGAGCTGGAGAAAAAGACGTTGATTTAAATATCTTTGCGAGTGATATCGATGGATCAATGATCGATGTGGCTAAATTGAATGCCCACGATGCTGGAGTTTTACATGATATTCAATTCAAACAGATTGCCTTGAAAGATCTAAAGATCGAAGGCGACGATGGTGTCATTATTGCCAACCCTCCATACGGTCAACGTATGAGTGATATGGAAGGTGTTAGAAAACTATACAAAGAAATGGGAGAAGTCTTCTCGACCGCTCCCACTTGGAGTAAATATATTCTAACTAGTGATTTGGAATTTGAAAAATATTATGGTGAAAAAGCCACTAAGAAACGTAAGCTATATAACGGTTCTATCAGAACCGATTATTATCAATATTGGGCTACAAGACGTCATTAATTTAAAGACTGTTTCTACGATGTAGATCCCAAAGAATCATCAAGATCAAAACTGCCGTTACGATAAGTGAGAAGAACCAAGACCACCACTTGTCAGCAACTGGCAACTTCATATTCATACCGTAGAACCCTGATACGATCGTGGGAATACTTAAGACAATTGTGTAAACTGTCAGTATTTTCATGGTCGTATTTGTTTGGTTATTAAGAATATTATTGTATGTATTAGAGACCCGATCGATAATATCAGAAGTTATATTGGCTTGTTCTCTGATCTGCTCAATTTCAATGATCGAATCGTGTAAATGTTCTTTCGATTTCTTGGATAAACTGATATTTTGAATTTTGCCAGTTGAAATAATTTCGATTTGCTTGACCACATTGAAGTTACCATTGATAGCAGTGCTGATATAAGTGATCAAGTCTTCTAAGCCAGCGAGTTCCAAAATCTGATTCTTGGAAGAATGACTATGTTTAATGTGTTCTTGAATACGACTACGACTCTGATTGATCTCACTCATGCGGTCATTATAGTCGCTTGAGACCTGGTCAAAGGTATTGAAGATGATTTCCCATATACGGTCATCTAAGTCGCCTGTGAAGTGATTATCAGCCTTAGTAATGTAGTCCTTTAGATAGTGAGTATCATTGTTAGTAAATAAGAATAGTTGATCATCCTTGATAGCAAAAGAGACGGGTAGGGTGCTGTCTGTGGTATCATCGTCATTTGCAGTCTCTCTTTGAACATTGAAGACGATTAAAAAAGTATTCGTGTGCTCGTCGAATTCTAAGCGGGCACGTTCGTTGGTATCATCTGCATAATCCAATATTTCGTTAGTTATGTCATACTTTTCGATCAATTCAGTACGATCTTTGTCACTCAAATTTTTCTTTGAATGAATATCGATCAAGGTTAAGTCTTGATTAAGTGTTTGTCGATTTATCATAGTTGTTCTCCCTCGAGAACAATAATAGCATAAAAAATAATCCTAACTATTCATAATTGTAGTTAGGATTATTTTTTATGCTGCGAAGAGGTTTAATAATTCGTCATGGGGAATACCCTTGAAGTATTCGTCCAAGTCAAACTTATTGAGAATATCGGTTATCGTATCATGCTTGAATTCTTGACCTGTCAAAGCATGTTTGATGTCGTCAGAGTCCTTTTCACCAAAGTAATCACCGAATATATCGATATTCTTGATCTTACCTGATGAGACATTGTATCTGACATCAACTGTTCCCATAGTAAAGTGCTTGCGATTCTTTACTTGATAGTCAGGAGATTTGCCATAGATCCAATCCCAATTGAAGTAGTACTTGTCGTTTAGTTCTTGAATAGCAGCTTTATCTTGGTCAGTTAATTGATATTCCTTGTCAGTAATATCAGACATATTATCGACGTGGAACAATTCTAAGATCAAACGATCACGAAATTCTTCAGTCGTGAGATTTTGAAACTCTTTTTTCAAGTAGGGTTTAACATTAGTAACTCTTGATCTGACGGATTTGATACCCTTTGATTGAATCTTATCTTTGGGAACGTTCAAGGCCTTAGTTAAGACGTCTAGATCCACATCGTAGGCAAGTGTGCCGTGTGAGAACATCTTGTTATTCTTCGTATACATGGCGTTACCAGAGAACTTCTTACCATCGACTAATAGATCATTTCTACCTGAAATATCAGCAGTAGTTGCCCCCATGTCGTGCAGAGCATCAATTATGGGAGCGGTCAATTTTTTGAAGTCACCGAAGTTTTCATTATCTGAATTAACAACGAAACTAAAGCTAATATTACCTAAGTCATCATAGACAGCACCACCACCAGAGATCCGTCGAGTAACTGTGATGCCATGTTCTTTTACATAATCTGAGTTAACTTCTTCAAGTGTATTTTGATTACGACCGACAATGATGCAAGGTTTTTGAATATAGAACAAAACTAATGGTTCATCAAAGTCAACATTGTTCATTAAATATTGCTCAGTCGCTAAATTGGTGCGAATGTCATTTGATTTCATACGATAAAAATACATGTTATTGCTCCTTTAATAAAAATTATAATATTTCTAATAATTCCTCTAGTATAGAACTAACTTTAATCTTATACTATGTATCAAAGAGGGAGTGAACGAAAATGAAAAATACAAGTTCTGATTGTACTGAAATTCTAGTTGGTAAAGCTGCTAGTATGGATGGTTCCACTATTGTCGCCCGTAATGAAGACGGTTATGGTCCAATCAATCCGATAAAGTTTGTTGCTCATGAAGCAAAAGATCAAAAAGACGCTGAATATGTCTCTATAACTACTGGCGTAAAAGTTCCGTTACCTGATCATGCTTATCGTTACACTGCTACACCACAGGCTGATCAAAGTGATGGACAGTATGAAGAGGCTGGTATCAACGAATACAACGTAGGGATGAGCTCAACTGAGACTACAGCAACCAACGCTCGAGTCTTAGGTTACGATCCATTAGTTCATGATGGGATCGATGAAGAAGCGATGCTGACGATAGTTTTGCCATACGTTAAGACCGCTAAAGAAGGTGCCGCTCGTCTGGGTGCCTTACTAGAAAAATATGGTACTGGCGAATGCAACAGTATCGCCTTCAATGATAAGGACGAGATTTGGTTACTAGAGACTGCTGGTGGCCATCACTGGGCAGCTATGCGTCTTCCAGAAGACACTTATGCAATCGTGCCTAACCAAACTGTTATGCAAGAAATCGACCTCAACGACAGTGATAATTTCTTGATTGCAACTGATCTAGTCGAATTTGTTGAGCAGCACCACTTGAATCCTGATCCAGAGCATTTCAACTTCCGTGAGATTTTTGGTACACAGAGTGAAGCTGATGCTTATTACAACACACCACGTACTTGGTACGGTCAAAAGTTATTCAATCCTAAGATCGATCAAGAGCCAACAGCTCAAGATATGCCATTGTTAAGAAAACCAAGTAAAAAAATTGCTATTGAAGATGTCGAATATTTCTTGTCATCACATTACAATGGAACAAAATTCGATCCATTCGGTACCTTTGCTTCAGGAACTGCAGCTGAACAAAAGCAATTCCGTTCAATTGCAATGGATCGTAACCAAGCTTCATCGATCCTCCAAATTAGAAATGACGTTGACGCTAACCACGCCGGTGTTCAATGGTTGTCACTAGGATTCTTCGCTTACAGTCCTTATGTACCATTCTACACGAACATTACGGATACACCTGAGGACTACAAGAATACAACGAATGATGTCGATATCAATAATGTTTACTGGCTAGAGAAGACACTTTCTGTAATGATCGAGCCACATTATCATGAGTATTCAGATATGATTCACGCATATTTGGATGGTTGTCAGTCATATGCTCGTCAACGTTTGGAAGAGAGTGACAAGGCGGTCGTTGATTCGACTGACAATATTTCAGATTTCTTAACTGACAGTAATTTGAAGACAGCAGCAGAAGTTTCAAGTCGGACACATAAGTTATTTGATCAAGTAGTCAAACAAGGATTAATGCTTTCTAAGACAACTTGGGAAAAAGGTCAGAATTTGTAATTTATTTATTAACAATCCTCTTGCTATTAAGGCAAGGGGATTTTTTTATTGTAACGAAAAAGGAATCAAAATTCGGTCGAATTTTGATTCCTCATAAACATCAGTTTGTTATATTTTATGGAGTAAACAAGTTCAACAATTCATCTTGAGGGATGCCCTTGAAGTAGTCGTCCAAATTGAATTTATCGAGAACTGCAAGAATATCGTCACGATCGAACTTAGTATTTAATAATTTGTTTTTAATATCTGTAACATCTTTCATACCGAAGTAGTCACCGTAGATTTGTACATCTTCGATCTTACCGTCAACAACATTGTAACGAACATCAACCGTACCCATGTCGAAGTGTTTTCTTTGTTTGGCAGTGAATTCAGGTGATTTACCGTAAACCCAGTCCCAATTGTAGTAATACTTTTCTTTGATCTTATCGATTTCTTTTTGATCTTCTGGTGTTACGACGTATTCATGTTCCTTGATCTCGTCAAGTGAGTTAGCGTGGAATAATTCCAATAATAGTTTGTCACGGAATTGCTCAGTTGTTAGGTCTTGATATTCCTTAGCAAGGTAAGGACGCACATTAGTTACACGACTTCTGATCGACTTGATACCTTTAGATGCAATCTTATCTTTTTGAACGTGTAAGGCTTTTGTTAGGACGTCAAGATCAACATCTAATGATAAAGTACCGTGTGAGAATGTTTTGCCATTTCTTGAGTACATAGCGTTACCGGAGAACTTCTTACCATCGACCAGCAAGTCGTTTCTACCAGAAACTTCAGCAGTAGTTGCACCCATTTGATGCAAAGCATCAATAATAGGTTGTGTGAATGATTTGAAATCACCAAAGTTCTTATCATCTGAATCGACCATGAAACTGAAGCATAGATTACCAAGATCTTGATAAACAGCTCCACCACCGGATAGACGACGAGTTACAGTGATGTTGTGATCCTTAATATAATCAGGATTAATTTCTTCCATTGTATTTTGGTTACGACCAACGATGATACATGGTCCCTCAATATAGAAGAGAACAAGTGGTTCATCAAATTCCACGTTGTTCATTAAATATTGTTCTGTGGCCAAGTTATCACGAATATCTCGGTCCTTCATTACAACGTAATACATTAAAAAGCCCCCTCGATTATTTTTGTAAGCGATTTAATAGTATCACAGTTTTCACAAATAAAACATCCAAAAACACTCACTTGCGCAATTTTATTAATTCATTATGTACTAAGCTGTGAGCGGCTCGATTATCTTTGTCTGAGATATGTTTCACAAAGTATGAAGAAAAGCTTGTGAGCTGTTTTAATATTTTATCTAAAATCATTTGGTAATGTTTGGAATACTTTTTGTCGATACTATCTGTTAAAATTTTACTATCGGAATGAATGAAGAGTATATCGTCATCCCAGTGACGTTCTATTAGGTCAGCTAATGCCAAATTCAGTGCCAGAAACTCAAGGTAATGATTGTCATCTGGCTTTTGAGGCTGAACACGTTTGATTGTTTGGTCATTGTATTTTATAACATAGGCGGTAGCGGCAAGATTTAAATTAGAATTTAAACCTGCGTCGGTGTACAATTTAATCATCTTATTAAAAACCTTTCAGGAGTAATTATGTCAAAGAAGTATTTCGTTCAACCCACGGGTTCATGGGGAATTATTATGTGGTCGCTCGCTTTGAGTATTTTATGCTTAGGAGTGGTTTTACAGCTGGAAGTATTTAGCTTCAGTATTATTCCCTTTTTAGCGTGGATCTTAGGAATCATCCTAGTAATTTATATTATAACTAATTCTTGGGTAAAGTTTGATAATGGGCAAATCATTATCAAAGAACCTAACTATTATAAGGCAAGAGTTTTTAATCAATCTGATGTATTGCTTAAAAATGACAGTGAATGGACGCTTGAATTTGTTTTTGAGAATCATGATTATTTTCCGTTGAAGATTACTTCAACTAAGAAGATTTTAAGGGGAATTAAGAAAGAAGTGGGTGATGAAAATGTCATTTCCAAGTGATATTGAAATAGCTCAGATCAATGAGCACGATAAAATGAAAGATATTGGTGAAATTGCCAGTAAATTAGGCTTAGAGTCAAAAGATATTGAACCATACGGTCATTTCAAGGCTAAAATTTCAGCAAGTGGAATTCGTAAAGCGATGAAAAAAGACGACGGTAAGCTTATCTTAGTTACTTCGATCAATCCCACACCTGCTGGTGAAGGAAAGTCAACAGTTGCTATTGGATTAGCTGATTCCTTGCAAGCGATTGGTAAAAAGTCGATCTTGGCTTTACGTGAGCCATCTCTAGGACCTGTGATGGGGATGAAAGGTGGTGCTACTGGTGGTGGTTATGCCCAAGTTGTTCCTATGGAAGATATTAATCTTCATTTCACCGGTGATATGCACGCCTTGACTAGTGCAACCAATACATTAGCTGCTTTGATCGATAACCATTTACATCAAGGTAATCAATTGAATATTGATCCTCGACGTATTATTTGGAAGCGTGCCTTAGATATCAACGATCGGGCTTTACGCAGCATTACTGTCGGTTTAGGTGGTCCTGCCAATTCGATCCCTAGACAAGATCATTTTGAGATCACCGTGGCCAGTGAATTGATGGCAATCTTGTGTCTGTCACAAGATATCGATGACTTGAAGGAACGCATTGCTAATATCTTGATCGCCTATACTTACGATAAGAAGCCGATATATGTCCGTGACTTACGCGTTGAAGGTGCCATAGCAATGTTATTGAAGGATGCTTTGAAGCCTAACTTGGTTCAGACTTTGGAGAATACACCCGCTATTGTGCACGGTGGGCCTTTCGCAAATATTGCTCACGGCTGTAATAGTATCTTGGCAACCAAGTTAGCAATGAAGTTAGGTGACTATACAATTACTGAAGCTGGCTTTGGTGCTGATCTTGGTGGTGAGAAGTTCATGGATATCGTCACACCAAAATTGAATCATGCTCCTAATGCGGTCGTCGTCGTTGCTACGATCCGTGCTTTGAAATATAACGGTGGGCAAGCCTTGAAGAACCTAGAAAATGAAGATTTGAATGCTTTGAACTTAGGATTCAAGAACTTGCGTCGTCATGTACAAAACATGCGTTATTATCATGTTCCAGTAGTCGTTGCGATTAATAAATTTGCGACTGATACTGATAATGAGATCAAACTACTACAAACATTGTGCGATGAATTAGGTGTTGAAGTTTCAGTTGCTGACATACATCATAACGGTAGCAAGGGTGGACTTGATTTGGCTAAGATGGTCGTTAGAGCTGCTGACAAAGATGCCAATTACACCCGTTTGTATGAAGATGCTCAACCAACAGTTGAAAAAATCGATACGATTGCTTCTGAGATCTATGGAGCTAACAATGTTGAATACAGTCCTAAGGCTCAACGTCAATTACAAACATTAAAGGATAATGTTTGGGATGATTTACCAATTTGTATTGCTAAGACTCAATATTCATTGAGTGATGATCCTAAAAAATTAGGCAGTCCAAGAGATTTCACTTTGCACGTTAAAGAGATCGTTCCGAAGTTAGGTGCTGGATTCATTGTCGTACTTACTGGTAGTATCTTGACGATGCCCGGACTACCAAAAGAACCAGCCGCATTAAACATGGATGTTGATAATGATGGCAGAATTAGCGGGTTATTCTAGTGCCAATAGTGTATGTCGTTCTTTTCATAGCCTTAATTATCGGTGATCAAGCTTTGAAGTATTATGTAGTTGCCAACATCCCTACGATGACTTTTCACGAATTCATACCTGGTATTTTGTCATTGACTCATATTACAAATACTGGTGCAGCGTGGAGTATGTTAGAAGGAAAAATGTTCTTCTTTTATATAGTTACTATCGTCGCGGTCGTCATTTTACTTTATTTGTTCATCAAATCTGATAAAAAAGATTATATTTATCGCTTTTCTCTGTTATTCTTATTAGCTGGAACAATTGGAAATGCGATCGATCGTTTTACAAGACATTTTGTTGTAGATATGTTTAGTTTTGATTTCGTTAATTTTCCAATTTTTAATTTAGCTGATACATATATTACAATAGGAGTAATACTTATAATTATTTCATTGATATTTATGACGGAGGGTGAAAAACATAGCAAATAATCCCATAAATTTAGTATTTGAAGGTACAAAGAAAACTAGATTAGACAGTTTTGTGAACGACAGTTTGGACGATTTAACACGTTCGCAAATTCAAAAATTTATCAAGGACGGTAATATTTTAGTCAACGGAGAATCTGCAACCAAAACAGGAATGAAGTTGGCGTCAGGTGATAAAATCAATATTACCGTACCAGAAGAGAAGCCGATCGAGGCTATTCCACAAGATATTCCTATCGATGTTGTTTATGAAGACGAAGATGTTTTGGTCGTAAACAAGCCTCAGGGTATGGTGGTACATCCGGCTGCTGGTCATCGTGATGGTACGCTCGTTAATGCAATCTTGTATCATAGCAAGATCAACGATGACGACATGATCAGACCGGGAATCGTTCATCGGATCGATAAGGATACTTCTGGATTGTTGATGATTGCTAAGAACAATTTAGCAAAGCAATCTTTGATGAAACAATTAAAAGAGAAGACTAACTTACGTGAATACCTCGCCATCGTGCATGGTAACTTCAAGGAAGTTAATGGAAAGATCAATGCACCGTTAGGTCGTTCAAAAAGCGATCGCAAAAAGCAAGCTGTCGTCGATGATGGTCGGCACGCAGTAACACACTTTACGGTGTTGGAACAATTTGAAAACTACTCACTTTTGAAACTTAAATTAGAAACTGGTCGTACTCATCAAATCAGAGTACATATGCAATACATTGGTCACCCTGTTGCAGGAGATCCATTGTATGCGCCTAAGAATACCTTAGCTGGTAATGGACAATTTCTTCATGCTGAAACGTTAGGATTTGAACACCCTAGAACTCACAAATGGATGGAATTCTCTGTTGAACCACCAGAGATATTCAAAGAAACTTTGGAAAAGTTGCGTACTAACAAGCTTTGACATTGTACTCTAGTATAAATTTAGTTAGAATTTAATACAGTGAGAAATAAATTAAGGCGCTCACGTTGTGAGTGCCTTTTTTAAAGAAGAGGAGAACGTTGTAATGGCTAAAGAGATAATTGACGGACAAACAATGACACGAGCATTAACTCGTATTACATATGAAATTATTGAACGAAATAAGGGAATTGATGATTTAGTATTAGTAGGTATTAAGACTCGCGGCGTTTATGTTGCTCACCGCATCGAATCACGTTTGAAGCAATTGGAGAATATTAGCATTCCCGTTGCGGAACTAGATATTACCCCTTATAGGGATGACGTTACACACGAGGAGAAGAATCCGGCAGATGTTGAACCACAACCATTGGGTATTGATATCAACAATAAGCACGTTATTTTGACTGATGATGTTTTGTACACTGGTAGAACCATTCGCGCAGCTATGGATGCCTTAATGAGCGTGGGTCGTCCTAAAAAAATCTCATTAGCAGTTCTAGTTGATCGTGGTCATCGCGAATTACCGATCCGCGCGGACTTTGTTGGTAAGAACATTCCTACTTCTCAAAAAGAAAAGATCAAGGTTTCTATGAAGGAAATCGATGGTGAAGATAAGATCGAAATCGAGTAATTATCAGTACTTAACTGCTGATCAATTATTTTAGGAGTTGCTTTAAATGAAGCGTTATTTAATTTTAGAAGATGGCACAGTTTTCCCAGGTGTTGGTTTTGGTTCTTCCATTATCACAACTGGACAATTAATAATTTCAAACAATCGTACCGGTATTGAACAATCAGTTACAGATCCTGACGCTGAAGGCCAAATACTGGCTTTTACGATACCGTCAATTGGCAGTTCAGGTATTAATCGTGATTTTTATGAGTCTATCAATTCGCAGTGTAAAGGTGTAGTCATTGGTTCATCTAGTCACACAACAATCGATGGATCAGTTTCATTCGGTGATTGGATCGCCAGTTTGGGAATTCCCGGTATCAAGAATGTTGACATACGTGCTTTGTCGAAACATATCGCTGAACACGGTGAGATGAAGGCTAGCATTATGGATACTCACGATGAGCATGCGATCGATCAAATCAAAGCTTTGGTCTTACCTCCAGATTTAGTTAAACGTGTTTCTACTAAGCAGTCTTATCCTAATCCCAATATGGGAATAAAAATTGTCGTAGTTGATCTGGGATTGAAGTATTCGATCTTACGTCAATTATCCTATCGTGATTGTAATTCAGTCATAGTGAACTACAATGCCACACCAGAAGAAATCGAAAACTTGCATCCTGATGGGATCATCTTTTCTAACGGCCCCGGTTCTCCGAGTGATATACCTCAGACGATCAAGACGATTAAGGTATTACAGAAGAGATATCCGATCCTTGGTATCGGATTAGGTAATTTGTTGATAGCTTTGGCTAATGATTGCAAGATCATCAAATTAGATCAACCACATCATGAGTCTTCACTAGCCGTCAAGGAAGTTGCCAGTGGCAAAATCGACTTCGTGAACCACAATCATTCGTACACGATAGACGAAAAGTACATTGGGTCGTCTGACTTCATCGTGACGAATATTTGTGTTGCTGACGGAAGTATTGAAGGTATTCGTCACGAATATTTACCGATCATGTGTGTACTGTTTGAGCCAGAAGCTGCACCGGGACCTAATGATGGTTATTATGTTTTTGATGAATTTATTGACTTAATTGATTCTGTTAAGTTTCAGGATGGAGGTATTGATCAGTGGTAGAAAATGAACCGCATAGTATATTAGTTATTGGTCCAACGACTAGTGACAAAAATGTTGACCTATCAACAGCAATGTATGATACTGTCGAAATTCTACATCAGCTGGGATATAAAACTTCCGTGATTGTTGAGGATCCAACTTCATTATTGTCATCAGGTAAGTTCTTTGACCGGATTGTGGTCCAAAGAGTTACTGGTGAACATGTGCTTCAATATGTACAACAATTTCACCCTGATGCAATTTTACCAACAGTTGGTGATCGTAATGCGTTAGGTATCGTCTCTAGCTTGAACGGCAAGATAGGCAGTGTGAAGATCTTAGGTTCTAATTACATGGCTTCACTAGCTACCTTTAAGCGAGAATTGTTTATCAAGAAACTGACCGACAATGATTTACCAGTGATCAACTTCGTCTCGTCAGATGATGAGAAGGAGATCTACAGTTTTATTCGTTCGATCGGCTTTCCAATTATTGCTCGTAGACGTTATTCAAATCGTCATTCAAGTGGCTGGACTAATATTAATAATTTGTTCGAACTGGATAACTTTATGGCGTTAGAAGACATTGAGGATTCTAGGATCGAAATCGAACGCAGTATTCGAGGATTCAGTGAATATTCCTTTACTGTCGTGCGTGATAAGTTTGATAATTCTGCTTTGATTGGAACGATTGAGGATATTGAACCAATCGGTATTCATCATTTGGATTCTAACTTGATCTCACCAGCTATCTCTTTGAACGATTCTAAATTGCAGAAGATGCGGACGGCCTCGCTGAAATTGGCACAGGCCTTCGATATTATCGGTGTCTGTACCGTTCACTTTGCTTACAATCATAAGACCAATGAATATTTCATCACTGAGTTCATACCTCGACTGAGTGAGGAGACTAAGTTTTTGGAATATGCTACAAGTTATCCGATTGCGACAGCTGTGGTCGAGTTGAGTCTAGGCTATCGTTTGGACAAGTTGCAATTAGACGGAGGACGTGGTTTTAATGGTGCTTCAGAACCATTTGTTGATCATATAACTTCACGTTTCCCACAATGGTCTCATTCGGGCCCAAAATATTTAGGACCAAGCAAAACTTCAGATTCAAGTATTGTTGTTAATGGCTTCAGTATTGAAGAAGTATTTAACAAAGGTGCTTTGAATGACAAATTGAATCATAATTCACAGAGACGAGCAGTATTGCAGAAACTTGATGATGATGAGTTATTTGAGAAGATTATTCATCCAACTAATTGGATGTTGGATGTTTTAATGGAAGCTCTGAGAAGAAAATTCGAAATGCCAGTATTATCAGAAATAACTGGCATCAATATGCCTTATTTGACGGTATTAAAGAATCTGATCGAGATGAAGAAGCTTATCGATAATAATGAGATAAGTACTGAAAATATCGAGCGCTTAGTTGAAATGGGTGTCAAAGGTGTCGGTCAGAGTAAGTTATTATTGGATAGTGATGATATAGTTACCAAGACAGTGGTCAAAAGCAAACGTTCGATCTCTGTTTCTAACAAAAACTATAACAATCAGAACTTCTTCGTTACGGCGGGGATCAGTAGTGACTTGAAGCTAAATGATAAGAACAAGATCATTGTTAGATCACCGATAATCACTTCAAAAACCGATATCATGGTACGACAGTTCGTGTTAATGCAATTAGTTGAGTCGATTGCTCAGAATGGATTAGAAGCTATTGTGATCGGTCGTGAGCCATGGACGTCGCCATTGTCACTGCGAGAAAATATCATTGAGATAGATGATCCGTATATGGAGATGAAATCTCTTGGCTTGATACCTGAAGATAGTATTTTTAAGATAATTGATTTTTCAAGACATATGGCAGATGCTGACCAAGCAGACGACGTCTTCCAGATCAATGCTAAGCAACTGAAGAATATCGATATGCCTGGTGAAATATCGTTGCGTACGATGGTTGTCACTGACGGTAACAATTATCTAGTTCCTTCAGTTATTTATCGTAAGGAAAGTGACGGACATTCATTTGAGATAAGTTCTTATAATAATTTCTTACCCGTTGAAGATCGTAGTGCTATTTCTAAGTTGATCGATCAAGAACTAGAAGAAAATCAAGAAGTGAATGTCTTTAACTTTGAATTTGTTAAGAGCAATGATCACTGGGTCGTTACTAAGTCCTTTGAAGGGATGACTGATGATATCATTCGTCATGAATTAGCAAGTTCAGTGCATGTGATCGACACGCTGGTAAAATTGATTCTTGGTAATAAGATCGAGGATAATAAGACACTAGAAGAAATATTTAATAATCAAGATAGTCGTTATTTATTGACGATTGATGATAAGAAATATAATTTATTGAATTTTGAAGATACCAAAGAACAACTTTCAAAATTGATCAATAAAAAAGAAGATTAGCCATGTGGCTAGTCTTCTTTTAGTTTGCTGACAAGTTCTCGGTTTGGATCAACCAGGATTGTCTTTTGCCCTTCAAAAATTACGAAACCAGGTTTAGCACCATTAGGTTTACGAATATTTCTGATTTGTAAGTAATCAACGGGAACCTTTGATGAATCACGTGCTTTAGAGTAGTATGCAGCGATCGTAGCTGCTTCGGTAATTGATTGTTCATCGGGATCACTGGATTTCAAGATGACGTGTGAACCAGGGATGCCTTTGACGTGGAACCAATAATGATTCTTTTGTGACAGTTTCATCGTCAATTGATCATTTTCAAGATTATTCTTACCGACGACCACTTCTATACCATTTGTAGTTTCAAATGGTTCACCGATCTTCTTCTTACGTTTCTTACGGGCGTTCTTCTTACGCTTTTTGATATATCCAGAGTCGATCAGTTCTTCGATGATTCCATCAACATCTTCAATATCAACATATTCTAGTGATGCTAAGACAGATTCAAGATAGTTAACTTCGTTAGTGGTGATTTCTAACTGTTCGTTAATGTGCGGAATAGAATTCTGAAGTTTACGATACTTCTTATAATATCTTTGGGCGTTTTCGGAAGGCGATAATTCAGGATTGAGCTTGATAGTAACTTCTTCGTTATTGTAATAATTTGTAAGAGTGATCGACTTAGAGCCACGTTTTACCTGTGACATGTAAGTTGTTAACAATTCACCATACAAATTGTATTCGTCCATGATTTTAGTTTGTGCTAATTGCTTGTTGAGCTTTTTAACTTTCGACTTATCTTTTTTCAAAATAATATCTAATCGATTAGTGATCGACTTGGTCTGTTGTTCGATACGGTCGATTCTAGCACGATCGATGTAATAACTGTCCAAGAGATCACTGAGGGTAGGGTAGGAATTGACCATTTCAGATGTATTAGGGAAGAGGATAGGCATGTAACCTAACTTCTTGTTTGAATTCATCTTAGCAGTATTAGGTTGAATGTCGGTATCGTATTGTTTGATGAATTCAGGGGTGTTGTCGGTAGCGGCCATTTCATTTGAAGTATCGATACCGATTCCTTCGAATTTTTGACGGATATCCTTCGCCTCGTTTAATCCTTCAAAATCTGTAGGATTCGCTAAAAATGGATTAGCTTTGTTTTGTGCAGGTGGCAACTTGTAGTCATCACCGGGTAGTAGGCCACGAAAGCTATTGTTTTCTGGTGAAACTCGTTTAATTAGGTCGACGATCTTACCAGTTTCTTTGCTGATCAAGAAAATATTGCTGTGTCGAGCCATTATTTCAGTAGTTAGTGTAAACTCATGGATATCTCCCAATTCGTTCTTAGCACTCAAATCAATCATAACAACACGGTCGTTGTTAAGTTGACGAATGTCTTGAACAATTGCACTAGTAATGTACTTTCTCAGTGACATTACAAAAGTTGAAGGCTTTGCTGGATTAGCAAAGGGTTGTTTGGTTATTTGTACACGAGCGTAACTGGGGTGTGCAGATAACAACAATTGTTGGTTCTTACGATTACTTCTAACGGTTAGGATCAACTCGTTGGCAAAAGGTTGTTGAATCTTTGCAATTCGTCCGCCTTTTAAATTTTGATTTAATTCGTTTACCATTGCATGGGTAAACATTCCATCAAATGACATATAAAATAATTCCTTTCTGATCTTGCAAAATTAATGCAAGATAATTTGATAATTTCTGAAACAAATTTTGATTTTTTCATCGTGTTAAAAATTTCTTGAATGAATATGATATAATCTAATGGTTATACAATCATTATACGTAAGCAAACAAGGAATTGATAAATTTATGAAAATAGCCATTGTAACAGACAGTACATCATACTTACCGCAAGATATAGTAGATAAATATAATAATATAACAGTAGTACCGATCGAGGTAGTATTTGATAACAAAACTTATCGTGAAGATATTGATATTACTACATCAGAGTTCTATGAATTACTTCAAAATTCACCAGAACTCCCTTCAACAGCTCAACCTTCGATTGGTGAAATGATGAAATTGTACGATAACTTGGCTAAAGAAGGCTATGATACCGTAATTTCAATACATTTAGCAAGCACTATCTCTGGATTTGTTAATAATCTTAAGACAGCGGCTAAAACAATTGATAGCATCGACGTTACTGTATACGACTCATGGATAACTGTACGCCTCATGGGCTATATGGTTCAAGAAGCAGCACGTATGGCTCAGAATAATAAGACTAAAGAAGAAATAATCAATCGCCTTGATATTTTGAGAAATTCTATGGGTGAATCATTCGTTGTTAATGATCTCAAGAATTTGGTCAAGGGAGGACGCCTCTCTAATACTTCTGCAGTTATCGGTACAATGTTGAATATCAAGCCACTACTTGAATTTGATGATAAATCTCACAAAATCGTGGCTTACGACAAAGTTCGTTCCCTTAAAAAGGCTAAACTAAAAGCCGAAGAAAAGCTAGAACAAGCCGTTATAAAATCCAAAGAACCACTCAGATTATTAGTTATCGACGCTGATGACAAGAAATCTGGTGATGAATGGGCCAAACAATTACAAGTTGAATATCCTAATCTAACAATTGACCGCTCATACTTTGGACCTGTTATTGGTGCTCACCTTGGAAAAGACGCATTAGCAATCGCCTGGATGCGTGATATTGATAAATCTTAATAATAAGGGCCGTAAGGCTTTTTTATTTTGTCCTAATGTTTTAAAATAATACTAATAATCAAGTCTTTATTTAATTTTTATTTAAGGTAAAATTAGTTTAGCTATACATGAAGAAAAGGGGATTATTATGTTTTCTAACACGAAAAAAGTAGCCTTACTTTTAGCAACCGGCGTATTGTTAAGTACTAGTTTCGGTGGCTCTGTTGCATTAGCTGACACTACTTCAACTGCCGCTGACAGTGACACTGCAGTATCCACTGCAACTAATAACCAAAATGACAGCGACAATCAAGTTGTCAAAGATACTGAGACTGCAACAAGTAACGACGCGTCTAATTCTACAGGTTCAACCGCTGCAACTACTAACGGTACAGCTACTACTACCGTTCAATCAGCTCAAGACATCAACTTAGCAGCTGTGAAGAACGCCATGTTGACGGAATTAAACAGTCTACGTGCTCAAAACGGATTAACTGCATTGACTTCTGTTAATGTATTAAATACGTATGCACAAGCTAGAACTGATAGCTTCACTTCTTCAGGTGTTGATGACCATGCTGGCTGGAATTCAGCAAATATGTATCCATATTACTTAGATGCTGAAGAAAACATTGCACAAATGCCTTTTACAATGTTAGGAACAACAGATCCTACTGTGATTGCTCAAAAAATTACAGCTGAATTTTATAGCGAAAATTATGATCCACAGCCTAATTATGGTCACAGAAAGAATATGTTGAATCCATACATTAATTACGTTGGTATTGGTGTTAGTGTTGGTTCTAACGGCATGGTTTATTTCTCACAAGAAATGGGAAATGATGCTGAAGCACATAGTAGATATGCTGCTAGTGATTTGTACAGCTATTACCTTACGAATGAAAATGACTACGCTAATGTATCCAAGTACGATTTAGTAGATTCAAAACGTAAGAACGCTGACTATAAAGCCAGAGATGGATACAATGTCGTTGATGTACGTGGTGGTGTGACAACTAAGAACACACCTGTATCTGTCTACGATAGATACGGTAATAAGACTGATGTGACACTAGCTGCCAATACATCTTGGGCTTCAGATATTATTGCAATTATGGATAATTCATATTTTTATCATGTAAGCAATAATGGCTTTGTCCTTGCTGACGATGTTACACCTTGGGCTAGCTTCCTAGCCGGTACAGTGGTTACTGCTACTGATAATGCTATGATTTATAACAATGATGGTACAGCAACCGGTACAAGAGTTCCTGTAGGAACTATGTGGAAGACAGATAGACGTTCTACAAATGCTAACGGCGTTAAAATGTATCGTATCGGTACTAACGCGTGGTTGATGAAAACCGATTTAACCGGTGCTTAGTATTTACTCAAAATTTAATATTATTGAGAGATGTCTACTAATTAGACATCTCTTTTTTTATGGGGAAAATGAGGAACTAAAAATGAACGAGAATGATGATTTTTTTACATTTATTAAAACAACAGTGCGTCTGGCACGAGCAATCCAGTCGGAAATGTACGAAGGGGCGAAGGATAGACACATAACTAAGCTAGAAATAGATATATTGATGGTCATTTGGGTATCAGAACATCATCAATGCAAGCCGGCCGATTTAATGGACTTTTTAAAGATAACCAAGTCTCAACTAAGTAGGTCGTTGTCAGCATTAGGGGAAAAAGGATTCATCGAAAAACAGCGTGATACGAAAAACAAAAAGTTTTTGATCATATCATTAACTAAAGCTGGTAAAACTTTAGTTGTTAAAAATGCAATTAACGTCAAATCAGCAATGGTAGATGAAATGAAAAAATTGTCGATTGATGATCGACAGGCTCTGAGAAAAACAATAAATTTTTGAAAACGTAGTTATAATATATGTTTTACGAAAACATACAACAAAAAAATAAAAATCAAAAATAAATAACCCGCCTCAGCAAAAAAAGCAATCAATAATATAAAAGCACTATATTACTGATGTACCGATAGGACAGGAAACAATTTAATGATACGCAGAATGACTAACCCATCTCAAGCATGAAAAAATTTTTACAAATAATTAAATCGGCTAATGAAAATTCAAAGCCAATTGGAGTAATTGGAAAAACTAAAAAAAATAGTGCTGGTCATAATAGGCGTTAAAGATTATAAATCATTTCAAAAAACACTGTATCTTATGTCTAATGGCATCTTAGACAAGATAAATACAGCTAATTCAAGAAATATTGATTTCATTAACAGAGTCAACTTGAATAAGATACGATGAATAATTAGCAAAAAATTATCTATCAAACTTGTATGATCATTCAGATGGTTTCGAGAAGTTATTTACTCTAAAGGATAAATTATATTCAATTATTCATCTATAGTCTTAGTTAGTAAAAGGCCTGAACATCTTAAAACATGTTCAGACCTTTTTTCTTAATTCACTAGCAAATAAAATTATTCGAAGTGATGAGGAAGTAATGAATGGGAGATACTCATTCTTGAAACAAATTACTGACTTTTATATCTAAGGTTACATAATATATATTATACGAAGTGACATTTTAAAGCAGCAAATAAGCTACTTATTCAAAATTCATTAATTGATGATAAAATTTCATTGCTTGAGACTTGTAATCATGTTTCTCCATATACTTTTTTAATTCCGGCTGATTATGTGTGTATGCAATTCCTTCTGTAAACAGTTTCTTATAGAGTTCAATATATGGTAAGTCCATTTGTTTAGCTAGATCTAGTTCATGATCAACATCATAAGAAACCTTTTTAAACTCTATATCAGCATAACCATATTCATCGACATCAATGATTGCGTACTGAGCTCGTCTGTCAGATCTAAATTTATGCCATTCAGTGTATGGTTGTCCAATTGATCCTGGATTAATAACTAATTGATCTTTGCTGCTAGTACGCATTATCTGGTGGTGTGTATGGCCGTATACGACCAAGTCATAGTCTGAATCGGCGAACAGGTCGTCAAAATGCGCCTCTGGTTGATATGGTAATAATTCATGACCAAAATTGCGTTCTTTTGTATTATGTGTAAGTAATATGTTGCTGCCATTAAGATTAAGTTCTTTATATATCGGTGCAGCCTTAAGTTTATCAAGATACTGCTTCTTGGTTTTATTCAAGGTATATTTCATCAGCATTAGTATATATGGTGTCACAGGGTCTTGTAAGTCACGTTCAGTAAGCTTGCTGACGTCCTCAAATAAGAAATTATCCCAATTTCCGCGTAACAACACAGTGGTGTTAACAGATTCCAACATTTCAAATAGTTCATTTGTACCTGGGCCAGGCATTAATAGATCACCAAGGTACCATGATTCTTTAATATTTTCCTTTTGCAGATCTTTCACGACAGCCTGTAAGGCTGTGATATCACCGTGAATATCTGATAATAGTGCGATTCTAGTCATTTTTTCATCTCATTTCAGTTAAAAGTATAGAGGTACTCGGACGTTTGGTCAATTTTGGTTATTTTTTGTTTTATGTTTTCGTAAAACATTTAATTTCACGATAGAATGATCAAACTATTTTCAGGTACAAAAAAAATCAGGTTTAAGACCTGATCTTTTCTAAATTTACTTTAAGTATTTTGAATTTCATTTGTTTCATTTTTGTATGTTTTGATCAATTCGATGAAACGTTCACCATAACGTTCTAATTTAGCATTACCAACACCGTTGACCGCCAAAAATTCATTGGCGTTTTCAGGCATTTTTTGTGACATGTCTCTTAGAGACTTATCGGAGAAAATAACGAATGGTGGTAAATCTTGTGCATGTGCAATATCTAAGCGTAATTTCCTTAGACGTTCGAATAGTTTTGCATCATAAGTGCCATCATTAGCGATTTCCTTAACCTGATCAACACGAATAGTAACTGTTTTACGTGCAACCGTTGCTTGTCCTTTAAGTACTTGTGCACCCTTTTTGGTCAATCGTAATAAAGGATATTGTCCGCTAGTAGTCATCAGATAACCATTAGCTGTCAAATACTCAATAAACTCATTGATAGATTTTAAAGTCCAATCGTGCAGCAATCCAAATGTCGAAATCTTACCAAAGTTACGCCAATCATTAGCAACATCGGCCTTCCCCGCTAACACTCTGCCGACTGTCTTCTTACCGTACTTCTGATCCATTCTCACCACACAGCTCAGAACTTTTTGAGAATCATCAGTTACATCGGTTGCTTCACGATTATCCAAGCAGTTGGAGCAATGACCACAATTCTCTTCTGTTATTTCACCGAAATACCGTAAGATATATCGCATCAAACAAACTTCTGTCATTGCATATTGGTTCATTTCACGAAGTTTTTCGGATAAACTTCGCTTATAATCGTCATCAGCTTCTGATTGTTCAATAAAGAATCGATGCAATCTTAAATCAGCTGGCGTATATAACAAAATGGCCTCTGCAGGCAATCCATCACGCCCTGCCCTACCTACTTCTTGATAGTAGCTTTCAATTGTACCAGGTATCGTAAAATGGATCACATACCGTACGTTAGTCTTGTTGATACCCATACCAAACGCATTCGTAGCGACAATTACATTAACCTCGTCGAATAAGAAATCCTCTTGTTGCTGATGACGTTCCTCATCGTCTAAACCTGCGTGGTAGCGTCCAGCCTTAATTCCATGATCATTCAAATACTCATAGATCGTATCGACATCTTTACGTCGACCAGCATAAATAATTCCCGATTCATTTTTGTGTGATTTAACATAATTGAGTACATAAGGCAATTTGCTGACGCCTCGTTCGATCTTCAAAGCGATATTGTCTCTAGCAAATCCAGTTTTAACTATGTTATTGCTAGGTATATCTAATATTTTGACCAAATCCTCCTGAACACGACTAGTTGCCGTTGCTGTCAAAGCCAACCAAGCCGGTTGACTGGGAAGATTATTAAGTGGATCAATGATATTCAAGTAACTGGGTCTAAAATCGTGGCCCCATGAAGACAATACATGAGCTTCGTCGATCGCTACTAAGTCAATTGGTAACTGACTCAGCCAACTGTAAAACTCAGGATTCTCAATTCGCTCTGGAGCAGCATATAACAGTTTTACTGCACCAGATTCAATGTATCGCATTCGTTCTTCTTGATCACGATAATCCAAGGTACTATTAACAAAAGTAGCTGGTATGTTCATTTCATTCAAACTATCAACCTGATCCTTCATTAATGAAATCAGTGGAGAAACAACTAAGGTTAATCCTGAAAACATAATTGCTGGAAGTTGATAGCAAACTGACTTACCGCCACCTGTTGGCATAATTCCTAATGTTCGATCCCCATTCAATACGTGATCGATAATTTTACGTTGTCCTGGACGAAAATGGTCATATCCAAAGACATCTTTTAAGACTGACTGCGAATCCAATTTGAATGCTCCTCAATTTAAAAGTACATTTACTAGCATATCACGATATTGCGAACCCGCAAACTAAGAAATATTATTTGGAGATAGCACGAATAACCCCGGTTTCAATTTTAGTCAATTCCTTATCGATTTGTTCATCTGTCGTAGCAGGAATCAGCTTTTGTGTTTGAATAAAATAAAAGATCAATTGACTGGCAATCGTACGAAGTACATATAGTAGATCAACATCATCCCTCAATTCACCAGTGTCCTTCATAGCCGCCCAAACAACATCGACAAACTGTTCCTTCTTGTCATTAACGAATTCCATTGCCATCTCTCTAACATCGTCATTAACTAACAATTCAGAAATAATAATAAGAACAACACTCTTGTTATTAACCAAAAAATCAAATCTATCTCGAATAATGAAGTGAACCATTTGTTCCAAACTTGTACTATGATTTGAGACATTCGTAATAAACTTATTCCCATAAGATGGCAGTAAATTTGTGATTACCGGTTCAACGATCGACTTAAGCAAAATATTTTTTGTCTTAAAATACTTAAAAATAGTTGCCTGACTCATGCCCGATTCTTCAGCTATCTGTGCCGTTGCCGTACCATCATACCCTTGTTCTGAAAATAGTTTGATGGCAGCTTTTAACACATTGCGCTTACCCTTTGGCATTTTACTATTCTCGATCCAATCATTTAGATCTTTAAAAACTATATCTTCAGCCATATTATTAAACCTTTCTGTATTTCTTGAGACCGACTATATTCAATAGTGTTAATACTAATAAGAACAATAATAACACTAAAATAGGCGCAATTATTTGACTAATCGAGTAACCGTTCATTACTACACCAGTTAATGCATCCCCAGCGTACTTCATCGGTAATATATAGGAGATCACCTTGACCCCTTGAGCCATAGAATCCATTGGGATTATTCCTGAGAAAAATATTTGGGGGATAACAACTAAGGGAATGAATTGCATCATTTGAAACTCTGATTTAGCAAAGGTAGACATTAAGATACCAAACGCCAATGCTACTAGTGCCAATACGAAATTTACTAAAATGACATATAAAATATTACCGACGACTTCAACGTTTAACGCCCAAATCGTGAATAAGACAATGATCAAAGTTTGAAGAATTGCTAAGAATCCATAACTCAACATATAACCAAAGACAATTTCAGAACGCTTAACTGGCGTTGCTAATAATCGATAAAGCGTTCCAGAAGTTCTTTCTTTTAGTAACGCCATTCCTGAAATTAGGAAGACAAAGAAAAAGACGAAGAATCCCATTAAAATCGGTACTATTTTATCGAAGAAGTTAGTATCCTTATCTCCATATAAGTATTTATTGTGTATCTTAACTGAATTAGTCTTAGTAGTTTGACCCGCTAATTGTGGCATTTTTGATTGTAAGGTCATTAAGGTTTTCTTCAATTGTCCGACATTTTCGGCAACTATCGACGATTTTAAGGCTGCCTTAGTGGCATTAGTCTTACTAGCATCAGTATTAGCATAAGTAACATAGTACTCACTGTTTTTATAGTGAACCACTGCATCGACTTTTCCATCTTTTAATGCTTCATTCGCATTAGATAAAGAATATTGGTGAGTGTCTATATGTGTGACCTTGTCTAGGTCAGTCACCAATGCTGAATTGACATTTACCGTCGCTATATCTACTGACGTTGTTGAATTAACTGAGAAGACTAATTTCATCAGAAATAATATAAACATCGGTGCAATGAACATCAAAGCGAGTGTTCGCTTATCACGCAATAATTCCTTGGTTACACGTTTAGTAATTGACATGGTTCGCATTGTTGATCGCCTCAGCTTTCAAAAAGACTTCTTCAATTGAATTAACTTGATAGTATTGCTTCAAAGAGTATGGATCACTATATGCAATAATACTTCCACCCAACAAGAGCGCAACATCATCAACTAATTCCGCCTCGTCCATGACGTGAGTAGTAACTAGGATCGTCTTACCTTGATTGCGCAAGTTCTTTAATTCTATCCAAATACTCCTTCGTAGCGCTGGGTCAACCCCAACGGTTGGTTCATCTAGAATCAAAATATCATTATTACCTAGCATCGCAATCGCCAAAGACAAGCGTCGCTTCATACCACCGGAATAACCACTGACTCGTTTATCCAAGTCTGGAATCAGATCAACGACTTTAGCGACATGAGCTATCTGCATATCTGAATTTCGTTTATTTAATCCTTTCATGTCAGAATAGAACTGCAAGTTTTCACGCCCACTTAATGACTCATACAGTGCATCGGACTGAGCCATGTAGCCGATCTTTCCTAACAATTCACGGTTAGGCATCTGTTTACCAAATACAGTTGTACTCCCTGAATCTGCCAATTCCATTCCTAAAATAATCTTTATGACTGTTGACTTACCGGCACCCGAAGGACCGATCAAGCCTACGATTTGTCCAGGATATATCTGCATATTGACGTGGTTCAAAACTGTCTGTTTACCGAATCTTTTAACAATATTATTCAAAGTAATCACACTCATATTATTCATGAGCATCCCTCCAATATGGTGAGTGAGTATTTACTAACCTTATGAGAAGAGTTTACGACATTCCTTTATAAAAGTAAATAAAAAAACTAGAATCGAAATTTATATCAACTCTAGTTTTTTACAAGCATTCCAAATACCATCGTCATAGACATTAGAGGTAACATAATCAGCAACTTTTTGAACGTCTGGATTCCCATCACCCATGGCAACAGAAAAGCCTACTTTTTCAAACATCGGAAGATCATTGACCTCATCCCCAAAGGCAATGGTTCTAAGTGCATCAATATCCATACTAGACAGTATCTTCTGAATACCAATCGCCTTACTAGAATGGTTCATTGTCACATCATAGACATTCGGTGCTACTTTTAACATTTTTATATCGGGTACTGGTATTGTCTCCGGAATATCCCGCTCGTTCATCACGATCAACTGGATTATGTTATCAGGTATAGTTCCGTCTGGAATTTTCTCAAACCCCATCGATCCGTCACCTTTGAACTTAGAACTTTCATAAATATACAGTTTCTCAACTGTTTCAAAGCAAAACTCAATATCATGCTCTAAGAAATAATCAACCACCGCATTTAAGTGTTCCTTGTCAAAAGTATCATGCGAGATCACTTGCCCTTCGAAGACAACGTAACGACCATTATTGGAAATGAAACTCTCAACATTCAGGTCAGACAAAATATCCTTGATCATCCCGTGATTTCTGCCAGTCGCAATTACCGGTTCAATCCCTGTGCGACGCAATTCTTTGATCGCCGATTTAGCTGAATCAGGTATTCGACTCAAAATGGTCGTATCCTCAGATGTCTTGTGACCAGCCAGTGTACCGTCGATATCAAAGAAAGCAATTCTATACTGATTTTTTATCATACAATTCCCTCCAAGTGTAACAGATCTTTCTTCATTACTAATCCGCCACGATATCCACCTAATGAACCATTTTTAGCTAACACACGATGACACGGTATTACTAGTGGAACAGGATTTCTACCGATAGCTGTTCCTACAGCTCGAACAGCCTTAGGACGATTTATTTTTTCCGCAATTTTAGTATAGTTCGATACTTGTCCGTATGGAATTTGAGCAACTGCATGCCAAACCGACTCTTGAAATGCAGTTCCTGAAATATCTATCTTCAGATCAAAATCAGTTCTATCTCCAGCTAAATATTCTTTTACTTCTCTAGCATAATTATTAGTCCGCTCATCGTCTTGAATAAATCTAGCCCGCGGATAAAATTTAGACATGTCGTCTAGTGTTTCATCCCTCAGTCCCACATACGCTAAGCCGCTTTTGGTCGCTGCCACAATGTATGTGTGATTTTCAAACCGAATTATTTGATAATAAAGTTCTTTCATAATTAACACCTACTTTTGTATATCTCAAGTATATGCTACAATTCACTTAAAAATCTTGCTTTTCAATTTTTAAACTGTCAGGAGGTCAACATGAAAAGTTATCCTTTAACAGCCAAAAGATGGCAACAGATCATCACTAGTGATGCTACTGGCGATGATCACTTTTATTACGGTGTCAAAACAACCAAAATTTTTTGTAAACCATCTTGTCACTCTAAAAATCCTTCCAAAGAAAACGTCTTGATCTTCAAGAATCCCACTGAGGCTATCGAAAATGGTTTTAGACCATGTAAAAGATGTCAGCCTACCGGTAACGTTCCTAATGAAGAATGGGTCCAAGAAATCAAACTTTATTTGAATAACAACTACCAAAGAAAATTAAGCCTAGAATTAATTGCTGAAGAATGCCATGGTAGTCCATTTCATCTACAACGAGTATTCAAAAAAGAATGCGGTCAAACTCCATTAAATTATCTTACCGATCTACGCTTGTTCCAAGCTAAGCAGTTATTATCGAATACTGACTTATCGGTTAAAGTAATTGCTGCTCGAGTAGGATTTTCTAGTGACACTTACTTCATAACCACATTCAAAAAACATTTTGCGAAGACACCTGAACAATTTCGTCTACAGGAATATAAAACCATTTAAAATAATTTGAACACCTAGTAAACACATCTAAATAATAATATTATATACTTGAGTTAAATATTTTCACAAGGAGGAGCACATGATAGGATTCTCTTTCCAATTACAACAAGAAGTTGATGACAGTACCATGAAGTACTTCAAAGATATGAAGGATTCAGGATTCTCAGAAGTCTTTACATCTGCTCATTTCTCCACAAAAGAATTTAATGAAAGACTAGATAACCTATTAAAACTAATACAATTAATTGACGATCTAAAACTACATCTGATAATTGACGTTGATCGATCTGATTTTGATTTTTTGAAGGAACAATCCGCAATCAAAAACAATAACAGTCTAATTACTTTTCGCTTAAACCACTCTTTTACCAACTCAACAGTTGCTCAACTCTTAAAGTCGTATTCAATAGCTTTGAACGCTAGTACTATTGGTAACAATGATATTAGAGAATTAAAAGACTTGAACGTCGATTTCAACAAACTAGATGTCTGGTACGATTCTTACCCGCATATTGATACAGGCTTAGATTTGACTTGGTTTGCCCAAAAAAATCGCTGGCTTAAAAAGCTGGGATTCCAGATTCATGCTTTCGTTCCTGGAGATAAGCCGCTCAATGGTCCACTCTTCGACGGAATGCCGACTCTAGAACGACATCGAAAGATACATCCCTTCATTGCCGCAATCGAGTTACAGAAACTAGATGTTGACAATATCGTTATCGGTGACAATTTCTTGAGTAAATCTCAACGGCAAGCATTTTATGATTATTTTGTCAGTGGATACATTCCACTACACATATCTGATACTAGAATCGGTACACCGGAATACTTATTTACTAATATCTTTCATAATCGTAAAGACCCAGCTCGTGATTTGATTCGCTTAGCTGAGAGTACGGCAATGAACCACGGAACCATTGAACCTACTAATAACACCAAGAGGATTTTTGGATCCGTTACGATCGATAACCGATTGTTTGGAACATATATGGGCGAGATTCAAATTGTCTGTACTCACCTGCCTGCAAGTCAAAGAGTAAATATCTTAGGCAAAATAATAGAGCAAGATTTAAAATTACTGTCCTACATTGATGGTGGATCAGCATTCAAATTGATTAAATAATAGAAAGGGGTATTTCTATGGGATTATTCTCTCGCACTAAAAGTGAACCTGTTGTAGCACCAGTCACGGGACAACTTATCCAATTAGACAAAGTATCCGATCCCGTTTTTGCTAAAAAAATGATGGGTGATGGTTTTGCTATTATTCCTCATGACGAAACGATCGTCTCACCAGTAAATGGCGTCGTCTCAACCGTCTTCCCCACTAAACACGCTGTCATGATCAAAAGTAAACACGGTCTAGAGATAATGTTGCACCTAGGCATCGATACGGTGGAATTAAATGGTGAACCATTTGAAATGAAAGTTCGTGAAGGTAACAAGATCACTGCTGGTCAGATGATTGCGACGATGAATTTGAAGTCCATAAAAGAGGCTGATAAAGATACCACGGTTATGGTGATCATAACTGATATTAATGAAGTCAAAAATTCGATTACTTATACAGGTCGTTCAGTTATAAATGGAGAATCAATTTTTGATTTAACTATCTAACTAAGTCATCCACAGAACATGAATGACTTTTTTTGTACCCTAAAACACGATTATATCAACATCTACGGTATAATTGTTATTATATAAAGGAGGTTTTATATGTCTAAAATCCCATATTTGACTGGCTTCAACGCATACTTAAAAACTCGCCATATCTCCGAGCGAGCTCACACTGAATATATGAACTCTCTGAATGACTTCTTCTCATATACGATTCAACATAATCAAGATTATAAAATTTCAGAAGATATTAAAGATGTTCACGAAATGGATGTCAGGTTGTTCAAGAATTTCATGTTAGAAAATCTGCATCTCAGTCCTAGTACCATTAACAAAGTTATCAGTAATTTAAATGTCTACTTCAAATATCTCTTTAGCCTTAAGAAGACACCAGAGATTCCTACATTAAACATCAATAGTGTCACTGTCCCTAAACAGAGTGACTTCCCCATTGATGTTTTTCAAAATCTACCTAAATATCTTAATTCTGATTTGAGTATTTATACACGTCTATTGATATTGATCATAGCCAAAGGCTTTAATTATAAAGAAGCTCTAGAACCAGAATTTTATCGAACTTTTAATCAATTGAAGTTCACGACTTTAGAGAAAAAATTTTTGGAATCTTATCAAGCCTTTGTCACACCTCTGCAATCACATTGGAATAATCAAAACTTATTTTTAAGCCGTAATAAGGGAGCTAATTCACCTTTGCTGACTGTTCCGGCATTGCACCGTGACTTAAAGAGAGATAGTGAAGCAACTGGCTTAGATCTATCACCAAAAAAACTCTATACAACTTTTATCCTAATGGCTCTTAGTACGAAAGATCTGTCTGACGATCAAGAACGTGCTCTAGATGCACTGGAAACTGCATCCCTTTTGTATTATCGTCGTTTAAAACGCGAATTAAACTTTATGAATAATTAACAGAAAGAGTGACTTATTTGAAAAATATTGCTGTCTACTGTGGTGCTGCCACTGGTAATGATAAAATCTATACTACTGCTGCTGAAGATCTAGCACACTGGATAACCGAAAACAACTACGGTCTCACCTATGGTGGCGGACGCTTTGGCTTGATGGGGGTTCTGGCAAAAACTGTTTTGGCTGATCACGGCTACGTCCACGGAATTATCACCGAGAGTCTGGCTTCTCGCGACTTATCACAAGAGAATCTATCTAAGTTAGACGTTGTCAATAGTATGGATGCTAGAAAACGCGCTATGCTTGATAATTCTATTGCTAGTATTGCTCTGCCTGGAGGTCCAGGAACGCTGGAAGAAATCTCTGAAGCATATTCATGGACTAGAATTGGTGATAATGACAATCCTTGTATATTTTACAACGTGAATCACTACTATGATTCACTAGAAGCATTCTTCGATACAATGACCCAAAATGAATTCTTAACTGAAACTGATCGTAAAAAGTTATTGTTCAGTGACTCATTAGATGAGATCACGCAATTCATTGATTCATATATTCCACCTAAGTTACGATCATTCAAAAATACCAAATAATTTTGTGCAACTCATATATCTATTTATTAGGTGTATGAGTTTTTTATGATAAATTAATGGACAAAAGCCAGCATTTAGAATATAATGGCTTTTGTCCACTAAAGGAGACTTAAAAATGTTGAACAAACAAGAAATTGAAATAATCCGACAATTCAATCGAAAATATACTAATACTTTAGGATTACTTAATAAACGTGTTTTTAATACTGAATTGAGTTTTCCTGAAGCACGTGTATTAATGTCTATTACTAATGGCTCTACACCAATGGAAATTGCTGACAAGCTCCATCTGGATGCCAGTTACACTAGCCGTATCATCAAAAAATTAACAAAATTGAATTTTATTAAAAAAGATGTTTCAGTTAAAGATGCACGATCAAAGAAATTGTCTTTAACTGATTCTGGAATAGATTTACTAGACAAAATTAATTCAGATTCCGATATCCAAATTAAGAATCTAATTGAGGATCTATCCTCCCCGCAGCAACAAGAATTATATCAAGCGTTTGAAACAATCAATAATATTCTATTTGAAATCGACGGTGAGTAGTATGTGGAATGTAAAAAAATTTAATGAGCTAAGCACGCAAGAATTGTACGATTTAATGTACTTAAGGGTTAAAACCTTTGTAGTCGAACAAGAACGTATCTATCAAGAAGTTGATGAAAATGATTTGAACTCAATTCATATTTTTAAATATCAAAATGATCACATCGTTGCTTATGCCAGAATCTTCCCAGAAGATGGACACATAACCTTCGGTCGTGTTGTTACAGCTAAAGAATCTCGTGGTACTGGACTTGGCTCTGAATTGGTCAAGAAGATTTTGGAAGTCATTAACGATGAATACCCTGATCAAGAGATAGTTATTGAGGCACAAACATATGTTGAAAAATTCTATAAGAAATTTGGCTTTCAAAGTCGTGGTCAAGAATTCTTATTCAATCACACTCCACATATAAAAATGTTTAAAAATTAATATAATAATTTAAATGCTATTTTTGAGATCTTTTTCTTTAACTATCGAACAAAAGGTACTATATTTACATTGTCAGATAGGGAAGACATATTCTTCCCCACCTGATGGATATTTCCTTAGATTATCATTTTAATTGATTGTGGTTTCCCACTAATGAATATTAAATATGATACCCCTCCCAATTTTTAAAATTAAATATACGATAAATTTTAAATACGATATAGATCAACTAAAAAATTCCATCAATTCCCTGATACGAAAACACGCCAGATTTTCATCTGACGTGTTTTTTTGTTCTATTATTTCGAGCTTTCAATCGCTTCTCTGGTAGGAATCGATGGGAACGCTCCAACTTTTTGAACTGTTAATGACGAAGCTTTACTTGCATAAACTACTGCTTCAAACAAATTAGAAAAATCGGTCTTCAATGTTGACGATAATGCTCCGATAAATGTGTCACCGGCGGCGGTAGTATCAACTGTATCGACTTTAAAAGCAGGTACGATCTTGTTCTTACCATTGAGCGAAACATAAGATCCGTGTTCACCAAGTGTAATTATGACATTCTTGATGCCAAATCTTTCATAGTATCTCACTGATTCTTCCATAGACTGTTCATCAGTGATCTTTATACCCGTAATCAGTTCACTTTCGGTCTCGTTAGGAACGATCAAATCAGTCGAAGACAATAAGTCAGCTGGAATCTCCTCATTAGCTGGAGCCGGATTAAGAATCGTCTTCTTGCCAGCTTGATGCGCTAATTTAAATGCGGACAAAGTAACATTTATGGGTGTTTCAAATTCTGTAATAACAAAGTCACTAGATTGAATCGAATCGGCTGCCTGTGCAACATCTGAATCAGTCAATTCAAAATTAGCACCAGCTTGAACGATAATGGAATTTTGCCCAGATTCTTGAAGGAGGATATAGGCTTGCCCAGTATTACTACCATTGGTTATTTTAATATTATCGGTATTTATTTTGTTATCGTTCAATTGCTTCAGCATGAATTCGCCATTACTATCATCGGCAACACATCCCACAAAATACGTCTCTGCACCTGACCTAGCTGCAGCAACAGCTTGATTGGCACCCTTGCCACCGGCGGCTTTTGAGAAAGATTGCATCCCTATGGTTTCACCTGGTAAAGGTAATTTTTTAATATGTAAAATACTATCTACATTGATACTTCCAACTACAGTTACTCTGTTCATAATAGATCTCCCTTACTAATAATTAAAAGGTAAATTACTATTATTTGTTCAAGCTTTCAGTAGTAACAAGTTTCAATGGTGATTCAATATTCTTCTTAACTGTCTTACCATTAAAATGATCATATGCGGCTTGAAGAGCTAATCTACCCATTTCTTCTGGTTGTTGGGCAACAGTTGCAGCCATCTTACCTGACTTAACTGCCTTGATACCATCATCTTCACCATCGAAACCAACGATAGTTACTTCTTTACCAGCAGCTTTAACTGCTTGAACAGCACCTAAGGCCATTTCATCATTTTGTGAGAAAATACCAACGATATCACTGTTACCTTGGAGAATGTTTTCGGTTGTACTCAAACCTTTAGCACGGTCGAAACCAGCTGTTTGTTTGGCAACAATATCTAGTTTACCTTTAGCAGCGTTATCAAAACCTTTACCACGTTCACGTGTAGCTGATGCGCCTGGGATACCTTGCAATTCAGCAATCTTAGCGTTGCTACCTAATTTGTCGATCATAAACTTAGCAGCCATTTGACCACCCTTTGTTGAATTAGAAGCAACTAGTGACAATACTTTACCGCCGTCAGCTGAACGATCAACAGTAATAACTGGAATACCAGCATCGTTAGCATCTTTAACAGCTGGTGTAATAGCACTTGAATCAACTGGGTTGATGATCAAAACATCAACTTTTTTAGTAATTAAATCTTCAATATCATTATTTTGTTTTGCTGTATCGTTTTGTGCATCTGAAATTTGTACCTTTGTACCTTTTTTATCAGCTAAGCCTTGAATACCTTTTTTAACTGATACGAAGAATGGATTTGATTGAGTTGATAGTGAAACACCAACTTTTAAATCTTTAGGACTCTTTTTTTCGACTTTAGAGCTACTAGAATCTCCTGAGTCGAGTCCTGACTTACCACATGCGGCAAGTGCAAAAATTGCGATAAATGTAACACTTATGAGTGCAATGATACGTTTCAAAGATTTATTCATTGTATTTAATCCCCTTAAGATTATTATTTGTCATTTGATTTGCGATCTAATAAGACAGCAATAATAATTACAATACCTTTAACAATTTGTTGATAGAAACTTGAAATTCCTAATAAATTCATACCGTTATTCAATGTTCCAATAATTAATGCACCGATCAAAGTACCGAAGATTCGTCCTTTACCACCGGCAAGACTAGTTCCACCTAAAACAACCGCAGCGATGGCATCCATTTCATACGAAGTACCAGCATCCGGTTGGGCCGAACTAAGACGTGATGTCAAAATGATCCCGGCAATGGCAGCCATCAATCCTGAAATAGTATAGATCCAAATAGTTACCATCTTAGTCTTAACACCAGCAATGAAAGCAGCGTTCTCATTACCACCAAGAGCATAAGTCTTACGTCCAAAAGTTGTCTTGTGTAGTAATAAATAAAGGATCAAGTAAACGACTGCCATAATAAAGATTGGGAATGGAATGCCCAGTAAATATCCTCTCCCCATGAATTGAAACATGAAACTGTTATTCATCTTAGCGCCAGTTATTGGATTACCATTGGTAAATACATAAGTGGCACCACGGAAAATTGTCATTGTTGCTAAAGTAGCGATGAATGGTGCTGCTTTACCATAAGCAATCAATAATCCGTTAACAAATCCGAGCAGTGATCCTAATGCAATACCTGCTAATAACGCAATAACAGGTGAAATACCTGCTGTTAACAAAGTTGCCGTCACTGCACCGGTCAAAGCTAAAATAGAACCAACTGATAAGTCGATACCACCAGTCAAAATTACAAACGTCATACCAAAAGCAATAACTGCATTAATGGAAACTTGGCGCAACAAGTTCAATAAGTTAGTTGGCTGAATGAAACCTGGACTAAGTACGGTTACCAAGATCACTAGAACGATCAGTGCTAATAACGGTCCCATTTTTCCAACGAATTTTTTTATATCAAAACTTTTTGGTTTATCAGCCTCAACTGATTTAGTTTGTTCTTGCATTATCTGCCCCTCCTGTCGCTAATGTCATAACCGATTCCTGTGTGGCACCTTTAGTATCCACAATTCCTGAAATCTTACCTTCATAAACGACTGCAATTCTATCGCTCATACCAAGAACCTCCGGTAAATCACTTGAGATCATGATAATGGCTACATTCCTATCAGTAAGTTCATTCATTAGATCATAGATTTCTCTCTTCGCTCCAACATCAACTCCTCTTGTAGGTTCGTCTAAGATCAAGACCCTAGAACCAGACCCGACCCATTTTGCCAAAACAACTTTCTGCTGATTACCACCACTCAAGCTGCCTGCGGTAACTTGCTCACTCATTGCCTTTACCGTCAGACGCTTCATCAGCATGTTGGCAAACTCATCAACTGCTTTATCATCAATCAATCCGTGTTTAACAAAACCATCGATCGATGGTAAAGCAATATTGTCTCTGAGTGAATCGGCTAGAATCAATCCCTCATCCTTTCTATTTTCAGTCAAGAATCCAATACGATGTTTGATGGCCGACTGTGGATCCTTGATTTTAACCTTCTCACCATCTAGATAAATCTCTCCAGAATTGTAATGATCAATGCCAAAGATCGCACGCATTATTTCCGTACGCCCGGCACCCATCAATCCCGAGAAGGCTAGAATCTCACCTTCATGAACATCAAAACTAACATTTTCAAAGACGCCTTTTTCCGTAAGGCCCTTAACTGACAATATTGTTTTTCCAAAATGAGGATCTCGATCCGGATAAAAGTCTCCAATCTCACGACCGACCATATCTCGAACGAGTTGTTTCATGTCAACGTCCTTGGTCATGTATTCATTGACTGAAATACCATCTCTCATAACCGTAACTTTATCGGCGATTTCGAAGATTTCTTCCATACGATGCGAAATATAAATGAATCCTACGCCTTGTTTCTTCAATTCATTTACAACACCAAAAAGTTGTTCAATCTCATTCTCTGTTAATGCTGCCGTCGGTTCATCCATGATGATGATCTTAGCATCTGTCATAATTGATTTGGCAATTTCAATCAACTGTTGACGACCCACGCTCAAGCTACCGATCGGCTTATCGACATCGATATCAGCACCTAGTTTGCTTAGATATTCTTTAGCTTGCTTTCGCATCTTGTCTTCATTGATAATGCCAAATTTATTTTTGATTTCTTTATTCAAGAACATATTATCAACGACTGACATTTCCAAAAAATTATTCATCTCTTGGTGAATGAAGCTAATACCGTGCTGTTCAGCATCCAAAGGTCCAGTGTAACTTGTTGGTTGACCGTCGACTAAGATATCGCCACCGTCATCACCATAAAGTCCCGTCAAGATGTTCATCAAAGTTGACTTACCAGCACCATTTTCACCCATTAATGCGTGAACTTCGCCAGATTCAACAGAAAAATCAACACCTTCAAGAACTTTGTTGGCACCGAACGCTTTAGAGATGTTCTTCATCTCAATCTTCATTTTTTCACCCCCTCAGGTTTAAAATGTGACACCACTCTCTAAAATAATATTGGAATAAGGTGTTACTTCACCGGTTCTAATAAAAGCCTTATTTGTAGCAAGTCTCTTTTTCATTTCATCATGTGGGATAAATTCAACCGGAACATCGATTGCTGCCTGAATGTTCTTTAGCTGTTCTGGATTTTGTGATTTGATTTCTTCAGCTAAATAAATTTTCTGAACTTCCAATTCTGTCAAAACATTTTTTAAAACGTCGATGAATTTAGGCAAACCTTTTTCAACTGCCAAATCAATTTTTTTAGTTCCCGCAGGAACTGGCATGCCGGCATCTCCAATTGATAAAGTATCGAAGTGACCCATATCAGCGATGACTGCCGATATTTGACTATTTAACACTGTTCCTTTTTTCATAAATTACATCTCCAATTTTTTTGTGGACTCACGTATTCTCAGCTTTACATCTAAAATCACAGATTTTCTTTGAACATTAGGATCGTTCATCTTATTGACTAACAGTTGGACTGATTGTTCACCGATGTCAGCAATCGGTTGCTCGATCGTTGTTAAACGTGGAACTAGGTAGTTGGTCAAATTAATATCATCAAATCCGACCACCGAATAATCATCTGGAATATTTTTGTGATGTGACGCTAATCCTCGATATATTCCAATCGCAACGTCATCATTTATTGCAATGATTGCTGTAGCGTCAGTTGTAATTATTTTACTCACTGCATCGACGCCACCACTAGGATCAAAGTTTGCTTGGAAGACTAGATCCAATGGCACTGGGACGTGATATTTTTTAAAAGCTGCTTTATATCCATCGAATCGATGCTTCAGATTAAGTGTTAAACCAAATGGCAAGACAATGGCAATACGAGAATGACCAAGCTCTAACAAATGACTTGCAATCATTTCTCCAGCTTTCAATTCATTGATCAGGACCATGTCATATTTACCATTCAAATCAGCTTGATCTGTCATTACCATCGGTAAATTGTTCGATAATGCCAACTTATCAACTATCTCTCGTGATGCACCTGGTGCAGCGAGTATCAATCCCTTTTGCGTTCCAGAAATAAATTGCTCTATAAAATAATCAATATTCTCATGAAATCCATTCACACTAAAAACTTGAGGAAAGATCCCTTTCGGTATTGCCGCATTCTCCACGCTCAACACTAAACTGGCAAAAAAGGGATTCATAATATTAGGAATAACAATTCCAATCGAATTACTCCGTTGTCCCACCAAACCGCGGGCATAAAAATTAGGATGATAGTTCAAAATTCGTTGTGCTTCTCGTACTTTACGAATCGTTTCGTCACTGAACCTGTCACCCTTACCATTCAAAATCTGTGAAACTGCTGTTACTGAGATACCTACATACTGTGCAACATCACGAATTGTTGTACTTTTACCAGTATCATTCAATTCAACCCTCCTATTTGAAGTAAAACGTTTTACCGTTCCTAACCGATTTTTATTATATATCCATCATGAAAGCGCTGTCAAGATATTTTTTATGAGTTGTTTAACCATAATTATGAGTTATATATAATTATAATTAGATAAATATAATTAATATACTGAAAAATGAGTAAAAAAATAACGTATCCTGAAAAGGATACGCTATTGATCTTTTATTTTATAAATGCTGTAACAATACCAGCAATAACAACTAGTGCTAAACCAGATAACACAGCAACCATTTCTTTTTTAGTCTTACTCTCGTGAAGGATGTAAATCCCACCTAATGTGGCAATAACAACGTTCATCTGTGAAAGTGTAAATCCAGTAGCTAAACCATTAACATCTGGTCGTGATGAAATCAAATATGTTAAGGCTGCAAGAGCAAATGAGAAACCACTGATAATGTTAGTATATGAACTCTTAGTAGCGAATGGTTTTGTTTGACGATTTGATTTTGTAAGTAGAGCGAATAATGTTGAGAAGACTGCCATACCTAATGCTTGTGGCAAGAATGCTTCAAAACCATTAACGGAAACTGCTTGAGGAAATGCTGAATATCCTAAGTAACCTACCGCTGCAACTAATACTAAAAGAACTCCTCGTGTAACATCACCATTAGCGACATCTGTATTTGTATTTGTCTTTTTCTCACTATATGTCGTTAGATAGACACCGAATATAATCATTGCAATGGATAAAAATCCAACTATCTTAGCCACATTAGAACTCCAGTTACCTAAAATAAATACTCCCCATAATGAAGTACTTACTAACTGGAATCCTGTAGAAATAGGCATAGTTCTTGAAACTCCCATGACAGAGAAGGCATAGAACACTAACACTTGTCCTAATGACCAACTAGCACCTGATAAGAACGTAAATAGAAATTCCTTACCACCAATCATAGGTGTCTGGTTAATCAAAGCTACTACAATCGCTGCAATCAATGTACCGTATGTAGTTCCAAGAATTTGATTAACTGGTCTACCGCCGAATTTGCCTGTCAAGATTGGCATAACTCCCCAACCTATCATAGGCATAAGACCAATTAATAAGTTAACTGCACTCATCTAAAAACTCCCTTTTGTAATATAAACACCAATATAAAAACTGCTAGATCAAAAAACAACCCAGCAGTTTTGATGATGTAAAATATTATACCTGTACACGGTAACGTTTTCAAGAAAACAGATTCATATTTCACAAAATAATTTTATATTTTCACAAATGAAACGCTTTCATAAAATTATCATTAGAATTTTTCATTTAGTGGTGGAACGATTTGCTTCTTACGTGAAACAACGCCTGGCAATGATGCCTTGTTATCTTCTACCTTAGTATTAAGAGCATTTTCGAAAACTGAGATAGCATTTTCATCACCTAATACCAAACCAGTAGTATCGCTTGTTAAAATGTTTGTGATTAACAATACGAATAGATTGTAACCTTCTGATTCGTTTTCAGCTTTGATATCAGCAGTGAATTCTGCTTCTCTCTTCAAAGTATCTGGAATATCAACAGTGTTTACTTGAGCAATACGAACACTGTTACCATTCATATCAAAACTCTTAGCATCCATATCGATAAGTTCTTTAGTTGACTTGCTGTCAAGATTGGTTCCTGCTTTAAGCATTTCCAAACCATATGATTGATAATCGATACCAGCAGTCATTGCTAGGCTTTCAACAGCAGCCTTATCTTGATCGGTTGTTGTAGGTGACTTCAATAGAAGTGTATCTGAGATAATAGCTGATGCCATCATTCCAGCAATGTTAGCTGGAATTTCAACATTTTGTTCAGCGTACATCTTCCAAAGGATAGTACTTGTACAGCCAAGTGGTTCTGCACGGTAGTACAAAGGATTAGCAGTTTCGAAGTTAGCGATTCTGTGATGATCAACAACGTGTGTAACATTAAGATCAGCAATATCATCCAAACTTTGTTGTCTTTCGTTGTGGTCTACAAGCATAACAGACTTAACTTCACCGTTTGCAGCAGAGATAATTCTTGGGAATTTGTAATCAAATTTATCAAAAACAAATTTTGTTTCTTCATTAGGTTCACCCAAAGCAACAGCCTCAGTATTGTAACCTAATTCATTTTGTAGATGTGAGTATGCAATAGCTGCAACAACAGCATCTGTATCTGGATTTTTGTGTCCGAAAACTAATTCTTTTTCCTTAGTCATTCTAAATTTCCCCTTTTTTAATTTATCTTGAAGACTTCAAACGATCGATATAATTCTTATCAGCTAAGAAATTATCCCACTCGCCGAGAAATTCCTTTATTCGAGGAATCTTCTCTTTGTCTTCCCGATATACAAATGATAATTCACTTGATACCGTTGGTTCAAGTGGTGTTTGATAAAGTTTAAACATTGATGCATGTGCGATGCAAAAACTCAATGGTAAAACAGTGTAAATATCTTCTGAACTCTGCGCGAATTTCAATAATTGATATGGAGAAGAGAACCTAGCGACTACATTCGGTTGATCCACCAACGCATTTCTAAATCTTTCTTTTAGTAAATCAGATAAATAATAGTCTTTTAAGTAAGCAGCCCATGGCTTCTCAATGGCATCCCTATAACTGGCAATACCCTTCTTGTAGATCTTCTCATTATTGTGTACCAAGACAATATTATCATTAATGATTTTCTTAGATTTATAAATCTTCCAATTCTTAATGTTCTTATCCGGCAAATACATAATAGCCAAATCAATACGATTGTTTTCAATATGGTCCCAAATCTCTTTACGAGTCAAGAGATTCAAGTCGATCTCAACATTTGGATTGATACGATTGTATTCCACAATGAAATCTTCAATGACCATTGACTCAGCAGTCGATAATAAGCCGATACTGATCGTACCAGACTTATCAGAAGATTCCTGTTGAATCTTGTCCGTAACTGAATTGATCACATCAAAGATCTCATGCGTTGCCTTCAAAAGTGAAGTCCCCGCATCGGTCAGGTAGATTTTCTTGCCCATGCTATAAAACAAAGGCACCCCAACAACTTTTTCAATTTTTTTGATTTGTTGAGTCAAAGCTGGTTGGGTGATTCCTAACGATTGAGCAGTTTTTGTATAGCTCATATTTTTTGTTAATTCGTCAAAATAGTTCAATGCTTTAGAACTAAATACGCGTCTTGATTTTTCGTCTAACAATAAGACGTCCTCCTAATCATTGTGAAAAGATATTTCTAATTCCATGGAACAATCATACTATACAAACTAAAAATAATCTTGTTGTATTTATTATTTTTCCATTACATTTTTCACAAATCTAATTGGATTACCATCAGTCTCTGGATCCATGATAAATGAACCATTTGAATATCGATCAGCATTTTGATGTGAACTCTCATCTAACGAAATTTCTTGATTAGTATCAGTAACAACTGACAGTTCTTCATTGCCTGAAATATTAGTAACTAATGCCACTCTATGCGGTGCACGTTTCAATTCTCTTAAGGTTAAAACACCTCGTCTAGCACGACTAGTAGATGGTATCTCTGATAATTTCATTTGTTTATATGAACCACGTTGCGTAAGTAACGCTATCTTGTCACTGTCATTTGTCGTAAAGAAATAACCCGCCAATTCATCGTCATCTTTTAGACTGACGAACTTAACACCAACTGCTTTACTACCTACGACCGGTACTTCATCCAATGGAAAGGCTGAAGCATATGAGTGTTTAGTAAAGACATAAACTTGTCCAGCTGTGTCCTCAGGCACATAGTACACGTCCATGACTTTGGTGTCAGCAGCCTTTAACTTACTATAACGACTAGCACGTGACTTGTATGTTCTACCTGGTAGTAAATCGTTGAAGGCAACTTGCTTAATGTAATTCTCACTAGTACCAATCAAGAAGGTACCCTTTTCTTCTAAGTCCTTAAATACAAATGCCTTTAAAATAGATTCGTCATTTGCCAAACCAATTTCTTGTGACAAATGAGATCCCGTATCTTTCCAGCGATTATCATCAACTTCGAAGATCTGTCGGTAGATCAGATTACCCTTATCAGTAAAGATAAATAAGTGATCCAAAGTATTAACTTCTTGATCAAGAATTGGATAATCCTCATCTTTAAGCCCGTTATCAGTCGCATCTGATGCCTGGTATGAACGTAAACTACTACGTTTTACATAGCCATCATGACTTACCAATAGTCGAACATCTTCACTAGCAACTAAAACACTAGTATCTACTTCGATGTCAGCCACCTTAGCCTCGATCTTCGTACGACGATCATCAGCATATGTGTCACGAACCTTACGTAATTCTTTTTTAATTACTTTCATCAAAGTAGCAGGATCATTAATTATTTTGTCTAGAGAAGCTATTTGATCATTCAATTCCTTATCTTCTTTTTGTAACTCAGTAACATCAGTATTAGTTAAACGATAAAGTTGTAATGAAACAATTGCTTCTGCTTGGTCTTCACTAAATTGATATTCTTTGACCAAATTATTCTTAGCGTCAGATTTGTTCTTACTGCCACGAATAGTTTTAATGACCTTATCTAATATCGACAACGCCTTGATCAGGCCTTCAACAATGTGCAGGCGTTTCTTAGCCTTATCTATATCAAACTTACTGCGTCTTAAAACAACGTCTTTTTGATGTTCAACATATTCCTTAAGGATCTGAACCAAACCGACCTGTTGTGGACGCATGTCAGCAATAGCAACCATATTGAAGTTATACGAGATCTGCAGATCAGTATTCTTGAATAGATAATTCAAGATACCTTGTGCGTCAACATCTCGCTTCAATTCAACAACGATCGATAGACCTTGACGGTCACTTTCATCACGAACTTCAGCAATACCCTCGACTTTTTTAAGGACACGCATTTCATCCATTTTCTTAACCAAGAGTGCCTTATTAACCTCATAAGGAATCTCCGTAATAACGATCTGTGACTTGTGTCCACGAAGCTCCTGGATAGAAGTCTTTGAACGAAGATAAACCTTGCCTCGTCCAGTTTCATAAGCTTCGCGAATTCCTTCAGCACCTTGTAGAATCCCACCAGTTGGGAAGTCAGGTCCCTTAACGATTTCCATCAAGTCATCCAAAGTTGCTGTGGGTTTATCGATCAATTTGATAGTAGCATCAATTACTTCACCCAGATTATGTGGCGGAATCTCTGTCGCATATCCCGCTGAAATACCAGTAGCACCATTGACCAAAAGGTTAGGAAATCTTGCGGGTAATACTTTTGGTTCTTTTTCAGTATCATCAAAGTTCCATTCCATATCAACAGTAGCTTTGTTGATATCACGCAACATCTCAGTAGAAATCTTACTCAATCTAGCTTCGGTATAACGCATAGCAGCTGGTGGATCACCATCCATTGAACCATTATTACCGTGCATCTCGATTAAAGGATCACGCAATTTCCAATCTTGAGATAAACGTACCATTGCTTCATAGATCGAAGAATCACCATGGGGATGGAAGTTACCCATAACATTACCAACACCCTTGGCAGATTTTCTAAATCCTTTGTCAAAAGTATTCCCATCTACGAACATTGAGTACAAAATTCTTCTCTGTACCGGCTTCAAACCATCTCGAATATCTGGTAAAGCTCTTTCTTGAATAATTGATTTTGAATATCTCTCAAAACGATCGCCCATTATTTTTTCTAACGGTAGATCTTGAATTTTAGGAGAATTGTTAGCCAATATATATCACCTATTCCTTATTCAATAAATCATCGACGATTTTATTATCAATTGGATCCGTCTCATCGACTTTTTCCAAGATATTGTCGCCCTCTTCAGTTCCGTTGAATCGAACGTTCTTTTCGATCCAGTCACGTCTAGGTTTTACTTTATCACCCATCAATGTCGTTACACGACGTTCAGCTAAAGCGGCATCGTCAATATTAACTCGAATTAAAATTCTTGATTCAGGATCCATGGTTGTATTCCACAACTGGTCAGCATTCATTTCACCAAGACCTTTGAATCGTTGCAGGTCATAACCTTTACCCATTTCTTTAATAGCACTCTTCAGTTCATCAGGTGTCCAGCAATACTTCATTCTCGTCTTCTCACCTTTACCTTTTTGTAACTTGTACAAAGGAGGCAAGGCAATATAGACATGTCCTGAATCGACTAGTGGTCTCATGTAGCGATAGAAGAATGTTAGTAGCAATATTTGAATATGCGAACCATCATCATCAGCATCAGTCATGATAATGATCTTGTCATAATTACGATCTTCCAATTTGAAGTCAGCACCAACGCCGGCACCAATTGTATAGATCATTGTATTTATTTCTTCATTTTTATAAATATCTTCTAATTTTGCTTTTTGAGTATTTAGAACTTTACCACGCAATGGCAAGATTGCTTGGAACTTACGGTCTCGACCTTGTTTAGCAGAACCGCCGGCTGAATCACCCTCGACTAAAAACAGCTCATTCTTAGCTGAATTCTTAGATTGCGCTGGAGTAAGTTTTCCGGACAATAATCCATCGGTCTTTTTGTTTTTCTTACCATTTCGACTGGATTCACGTGCTTTTCTTGCGGCCTCACGTGCCTCACGCGCCTTCAGAGACTTCTTTACAAGAGTTTTGGCCTGTTCACCATTCTCCATCAAATAAAAGCTCATCTGCTCGTAAACAAGCTGATCAACGGCTGATCTAGCCTGAGGTGTGCCTAGTTTTCCTTTAGTCTGGCCTTCAAATTGAAGTATCTCTTCAGGAATACGCACTGAAAGAATAGCTGATAATCCTTCTCGAACATCACTACCTTCAAGATTCTTACTATTCTCCTTCAATAAACCAACTTTTCTAGCATAATCATTGAAGGCTTTAGTAAGTCCTGATTTCATACCTGATTCATGCGTACCACCATCAGCAGTTCTAACATTATTTACGAATGAAATAATGTTCTCTGAGTAACCGTCGTTGTATTGACCGGAGAACTCAATTTCCATGTCGGAATTAGTACCTTCAACATAAAAAATACCACCAATAGTATCTTTGTCTTCATTCAGATACTTAACGAAAGATTGAATTCCATCTTCATAATGGAAAACGTCGTTCTTTTCTTCTTCGCCACGTTTATCAGTAATAGTGAATTTAACACCCTTGAGTAAGAATGCTGATTCACGCAATCTTTCAGCCAAAGTATCGTAATTATACTTAGTAGTTTGGAAAATACTAGCATCAGGTTTGAAACTAATAGTTGTTCCACTGTCTTCTTTGGTAGATCCAGTTTTCTTTAAAGTACCAACTGGATGTCCACCATTTTCGAATCGTTCCTCGTATACTTTATGGTCACGTACAACACGTACAGTCATCCATTCGGATAACGCATTAACAACTGATGATCCAACACCATGCAGTCCTCCAGAAGTCTTGTAACTATTCTCAGAGAACTTACCACCGGCATGAAGCACTGTTAAGATGACTTCGATTGTTGGCTTACCGCTGGAGTGCATCCCTGTAGGCATACCACGACCATGATCGACAACAGTAATACTACCGTCACGATTAATTGTTACGTTTATTTCTTTTCCAAATCCTGATAGTGCTTCGTCAACCGCATTATCAACGATTTCATAAACCAAATGATGCAGTCCGCGTGAATCAGTTGATCCGATGTACATACCGGGTCTCTTACGAACAGCCTCTAGGCCTTCCAAAATCTGGATCGACGAATCATCATATGATGATTTTGGCATTTATATCATTCCTTTTTTATTAATTACTAGCTCGACATTTTACTATTATATCACTATATTTTAACATCAAAGAATCTTTTTTGAACATATGTTCGTTTTTTTAACTTTTACTTTTTAGTCATTTTAGTAGATAATGTCTAAGTTGGTATTTGTTATTCGAAATAAAAATACCTTAGAGTTACAATATACCAAAAAATAAAACTTAGAGAGTGATTTTTATATGAAACTTCTCATTTGTGCAATTTTAGCCTACTTAATTGGCTCATTTCCAACTGCATATATCGTTGGTAAAGTATTTTTCCATAAAAATATCTTTAACTATGGTAGTGGAAATGTCGGAACAACTAATGCATACCGTGTCTTCGGACCATATGCAGGTACAGGAGTCCTAATAGTCGATATTTTGAAGGGAACATTAGGTGCTCTAATGCCCGTCTTCTTCGGGCTCGATCATCACTGGATTTTATTCATTGGAATTTTTGCCGTCATCGGTCACGTATTCTCAATTTTTCTTAAATTCCGTGGTGGTAAAGCTGTTGCTACCAGTGCTGGTATTTTACTAGCATACAATCCCTTGCTATTTTTAATTTGTTTCATCTGCCTAGCAACGATTGTCTATGTAACTAGTATGGTAAGTGTGGCTAGTTTAACCACTGTGTTATTCTTCGCCATTGCTTCAATATTCTTACACGACTGGATACTAACGACAGCAGCGGTTATTGTAACTATAATCGTCTATGTACGTCATATACCTAATATTAAGCGTCTGTTGAAAGGAAAAGAGAATCTCGTTCCTATCGGATTAGCTTATAAACGACAACAAAAAAACGACCATTAATTTGGTCGTTTTTTTTGTTATTCTCTATTGTATTGAAATGCTAAAGTAAGCTTCAAATTGTTCGTTAGGAGCTAATTTGTTCACACCATACTTTGTCTTGAAGTTATTGTCGCTATCTTTCTTATCAGCAAGTCCCCACCATGGTTCGATACACATGAAGTTACCTGCATCCGGATAAGTTGACCACATACCAAAGTACTTAGCGTTACCAGTATCAAGAGTGATCTTGTGATCTGATTTTTCACTTGAGATCGACACTACAGCTGGATCATTCAAACGATATACTACAGCATCGTCCTTGAATTCTTCGCGATTCATTGGGAAGTTTTGATCTTCAACTTTGTGTTCACCATCAAGATCGATTTGATGTTCCACGATAGGAATACTTGATCTTGTTTCTGCTGGATCAACTTTTACGTTATAATCCTCAAATTTAAGACCATCATCAAATGGTACTGAGAAGCCAGGATGTGCACCGATATTGAAGTACATATCTTCTGATTCTTCCAAACTGTCAACTAAGTAGCTGATTTGTACAGTATCTTTAACTAATTGATAAATAACACTTAACTTAAAGTGATATGGATATTTAGCAAGACTTGCTTCACTAGTTGTCAATGTTAAGACAAGTTTTGAATCTGTTTGTGATTCTAAAGTAAACTCTTGATCTCTAGCAAATCCATGTTGTGTCATCTTATATTCATTGCCATCAACAAAATAATGGTCATCTTTTAAACGTCCAACGATTGGGAATAGGATTGGTGCATGTCTTCCCCAAAACTTAGGATCTGCTTGCCAAATAAATTCTGCATCTTTGCCATTTTTAATGCTGCTTAATTCTGCACCCTTTGAGTTGACCTTAACGGTCAAGAAGTCATTCTTTAATTCGTACATTTCCATAATCTTTCCCCCTAGAGAATATAACGCGATAGATCCTGATCATCAGCAATCTTGCCGACTTGCTCTTTGACGTACTCACGAGTAATTGTGATATCACCCATTTGCATATCTGGACCTTCGTATAGAATATCTGCCAAAATCTTTTCTAAAACTGTAGCCAGTCTTCTGGCACCAATGTTCTGATTAGTATTATTAAGGTTGTAAGCGATTTTTGCAATCTCTTCAACTGATTCTTTAGTAAAAGTTAAATGAATTCCATCTGCACGAGTCAATGCTACATATTGTTTTGTCAAAGCATTATCAGGTTTAGTTAGAATTTGAATAAAGTCTGCTTCAGTCAAATCTTGTAATTCAACACGAATTGGGAAACGTCCTTGCAATTCAGCAATTAAATCACTAGGTTTACTTTCAGCGAAGGCACCTGAGGCAATAAATAGAATGTGGTCTGTATTGACCGCACCATACTTAGTATTGATTTGTGAACCTTCAACGATAGGCAAAATATCACGTTGAACACCCTCACGTGAAACTTCACCAGAGTTTTTCTTGCTGCCAGCAGCAATCTTATCAAACTCATCGATAAAGATGATTCCGTTGTTTTGTGTACGTTCAATTGCTGATTGATAAATTTCATCATGATCAACACGTTTTTGTGATTCTTGTTGGATCAACAATTCACGAGCTTCACTTACAGTCAAAGTTCTAGTGATCATTTTCTTAGGCATTAAAGAATCCATCATACTACCCATATCAAGACCCATTTGAGCCATCTGATCATTCATTGGATTTACTTTGCGTGATTCTTCAACCTTAATGGTTACTTCTCTATCTTCAAGAAGTCCCTTATCCAATTGTTCCTTCACTGTTAAACGTTGATCACGGACTTCGTCAGTTACTTCAGCGTTGCTATCAGGATCCTCATCGTTATTTTGACCACCCATAGCTTCTTGTAAGTTCGTAGAATTTTGCAGGTTATTTAACATAGACATAAAGTCCATGTTGTTATTATTTTGACGTTGTTCTTTTTTGATTCCAGGAACTAATAGCTTAACTAATTTTTTATCAACATCACGACGAACTTCAGGACGAATCTCATCGAATTTTTCTTTTTCTTCCATCGTAACTGCAACATCAACTAAGTCACGAACCATTGATTCTACATCACGACCGACATAACCGACTTCAGTAAATTTTGTAGCTTCGACTTTTACAAATGGTGCTTTGACCACTTTAGCAAGACGTCGAGCAATTTCAGTTTTACCAACACCAGTTGGTCCGATCATCATTAAGTTCTTAGGTGTTATTTCTTGTTGCAATTTCTTTGGTACTTGCATACGGCGGTAACGGTTGTACAAAGCAATCGCTACTGCCTTTTTTGCATCATCTTGTCCAATAATATAATTATCTAATTGAGCGACTATTTCTTTCGGTGTTAAAATGTTGTCCATTTATTACTCTCCAATTTAAAATTTGTCTGAAATAATATTATCGTTTGTAAAAATATCAATTCCTGAAGCAATCTTGATTGCCTCACGTGCCATTTGTTCGGCATCCATATCTTTGGCATGACGTTGCATGGCGATTGCCGCAGCTTGAGCAAAATTACCACCAGAACCGATAGCTACAACATCCTCATCAGGTTCAATGATCTCACCACTACCAGAAATCAATAATAAATTATCTTTGTCCATAGCAATCAACATAGCTTCTAGTTTTTGAAGAGTTGGATCTTTTCTCCAGTCTTGAGCCAACTCAACCGCCGCACGTTTAAGATTACCTGAATATGATTTTAATTTTTTCTCTAACCAATCTTGTAACGTAATGGCATCAGCCACACCACCAGCGAATCCGATAACCACTTGATCATCGAAGATACGTCTGATCTTATGAGCTGAGCCCTTCATAATAAATTTCTCGCTTAATGTAACTTGACCATCACCAGCAATAGCTGTATGACCATCATGCTTAACTGCAACAATTGTAGTCATTTACTTACCTTCCTTATCTTGGAAAATATTTTTTGTAATCTTTTTGGAGATGTTCCATTGTCACATGAGTATAGATCTGAGTAGTTGATAAACTGGAATGTCCTAATAATTCCTGAACTGTTCGTAAATCAGCTCCGTGATCTAACATGTGTGTGGCAAAGGTGTGACGGATCATATGGGGATGTATATCAGAAGTCAAACTAGTTTTTTTGATAATTTGATTCAAGATGTATTCAATTCCTCGGCTCGTCAAACCCTTACCACGGTTATTAACAAAAACAAATTGATGATCCTGCTTATTAGCTTCCATCAATTTGTTTCTACCGTTATCAATGTACCTTGTTAGTGCATCCCTTGAATAACTGCCAAAGGGTACATAACGATCTTTGTCACCTTTACCATGCACCAGGACGATGTTATTCGTGAAGTCTAACTGTTCTAACTCCAAATTAGCACATTCACTAACACGCATCCCCGTCGCATATAATAATTCTAACAAAGCTGAGTTCCTTTGGGAAAGAGGATCTTCTCCCTTAACCGCTTCAAACAACTGATCCATTTCTTTTTCATAAAAGAAACGTGGCAGTTTACGACCTTTATGACGTAATTGAACTAGGTCAAACGGATTAGTCTTGATGAATTTATTACGCAACATAAAATTATAAAAAGAACGTAATGCTGAAATCCTTCTAGCAACTGTCTCATCTGCATAGTCTTTTTCATCCAAGAACGTCAAATAAGTTTCAACATCGACCCGATTAACTTTTGTGAATCCTTTGAAACCACCATTTTGATCTAAGAACTTAACAAAGTTATCGATATCTTCCAAATATGATTTCTTCGTGTCATCAGAATAATGATGGTTGATCATCAAATAATCAATAAACTTATCAATTAAATCTTGTTCGATCACTATTTTTGAACCTGCTCTTCATAATCGCCATTAGGACAAATAACTTGGCGACCACCTTTAACTTTCTTTTCGACTAGGTAGTGGCCATCCTTAGGACAATCACGGCCAATTGGCTTATCCCAAGATACGAAGTCACAATCAGGATATCTTGAACAACCGTAAAAAATACGATTCTTCTTAGATTTTCTTTCGATAACTTGACCTTTTTTACATTTAGGACAAACTACGCCGATCTCTTTAACGATAGGTTTAGTATTACGACAATCTGGGAATCTTGAACAAGCATAGAATTTACCATAGCGTCCCATCTTGATGACCATAGGTGCGCCACAAATATCACAGTCCATACCAGCTGGTTCATCTTTGATCTGAACTTTTTCAATTTTGCTTTCAGCTGACTCAAGTTCCTTAGCGAATGGTTTGTAATAATGATCAACTACTTGAACCCAATCTTCTTTGCCTTCTTCGATCTCATCCAATTCATCTTCAAGATGGGCTGTAAAGTCAATATTAACAACATCTGGGAAATAATCTTGAATCAAATTATCAACGATCTCACCAAGTTCAGTTGGTTCAAAACTCTTACCGTTCAACTTAACGTAATAACGTCTTTGGATAGTATCGATTGTTGGTGCATAAGTTGATGGACGACCAACGCCGTTTTCTTCCAAAGCCTTAACTAGTGAAGCTTCAGTATATCTTGCTGGTGGTTGTGTGAAATGTTGTGCCGGATCATTTGATTGAAGCTTAGCCTTGTCACCTTCGGCCAATTCAGGAAGAATATTATCTTTCTTATTTGACTCTGATGTACTTTGATAGACCTTGCGGTAACCTTCAAACTTGATCTTAGAACCATTAGCTCTGAACATCACACCGTTTTGTGTTAAATCAACAGTCATAGTGTCATAAACAGCTGGTGTCATTTGACTAGCAACAAATCTGGACCAAATTAGTTCATACAAACGGAATTGATCACGACTCAGGATTTCTTTTAGTGACTTAGGTGTACGTAATACTGAAGATGGGCGGATAGCCTCATGGGCATCCTGTGCCCCTTCTTGGTTCTTATCCTTACGCATCTTAACGGCTGCGAATGGTTCACCATATTCAGAATGAATGAACTCTGAAGCTTCAGCTTGAGCGACTTTTGAAATACGCTTGGAATCAGTACGCATATAAGTGATCAAACCTACGGTACCTTCCTTACGTCCTAGGTTAATACCTTCATAAAGTTGCTGTGCGATCATCATTGTTTTTCTAGTCTTAAAATTCAACTTACGGTTAGCTTCTTGTTGAAGTGAACTAGTTGTAAATGGTGCTGCTGGAAATCTCTTACGTTCCTTCTTAGTTACCTTTTCAATTTCAAAATCATCTTTTTTATTGATACGACCTAGAATGTCTTGAACTTGATCATTATTTTTTAATTCAACTTTTTTATGATCAACACCATAAAAATTAGCTTTAAATTTGTCTTTTCCATGTTTGAACATTGATTCGATCGTCCAATATTCTTCAGGGACGAACTTCTTAATGTCTTTTTCACGTTCAATAACTAACTTCAAAGCAATCGATTGAACACGTCCAGCACTTAAGCCTTTCTTTACCTTTGCCCAAAGGATCGGAGAAATCGAATAACCCACTAGTCTATCAAGAACACGTCGTGCTTGTTGAGCATCAACTAAGTTCATATCAATACTGCGGGGTGTTTTGAATGCTTGTTTAACTGTATCTTTGGTAATTTCGTTAAATACAACACGATTCTTACCATCAACATCTAGACCCAACAAATGGGAAACATGCCAGGCAATGGCCTCTCCTTCACGATCCGGATCGGCTGCTAGATAAACTCGTTTGGCTTTTTTAGCCTCTTTCTTTAAATCTTTAATGACGGGGCCTTTACCACGGATAGAAATATACTTAGGTTCATAGTTATGCTCGATATCAACACCCATTTGACTCTTAGGCAAGTCACGAACATGACCTAAACTAGCAACAACGTGATAATTACGTCCCAAATACTTCTCGATTGTTTTTGCTTTTGAGGGTGATTCAACGATCACCAAGTTCTTTTGTTTCGCTGGCACGTAAGTGCTCCTTTCTGAATGAATCAATTAAAAACTGTTCAATATATTATATGTTTTTTTAAAATTGTCAATTCAAATGATACATTTAATTACCTAATTGCGAAAGCGTTATCTACAATTCGTTAAAATTAATTAGCGGAATTGCGCCTTCTTCGATCAATTTATTGCATCCCCGAGACAATGAATCACCGATTCTACCAGGGATGGCATAGACATCTCGACTCTCTTGCAGCGCAATTTCAGCAGTGATGAGTGATCCACTGCGTTCTTTTGCTTCTGTGATGATAACCTTTTGACTGACACCTGCGATTATACGGTTTCGCTGAGGAAAATGCCACCTTCTTATGTGGCAGCCTGGTGGATATTCACTGATCACAAGGCCAAATTTAAAAATTTCATCCTGCAATTTCTTATTATGAGTTGGGTAATAATCATCTAAACAATTACCAATTATAGCAATCGTGTCAACATAATTATTCAAGGCCGCCTGATGAGCCCAGCCATCGACTCCCTTAGCTAATCCACTAACAACGGTATACTTGCCTTTGATCTTAGGAACAAGGCCGTTAATGCAGCGATAGCTGTATTCTGTGGCTTCTCTAGCTCCAACCACTGCAATACAGTCAGTTTTTAGTAATTTAATATTGCCACGATAAAACAATAATGCTGGAGGATTATATATCTCTCTTAAAATATCGGGATATTCATCACTAAGATAATTTATTGCTAAAATTTTTGATGTGTCATTACTCCTAAATAATGGAAGAAACTGGTTAAATTTTTCCCAGCCCCATTTGTCCTTTAAGAATAAAAATGCATCTTGTTCCAGATTATCACTATTCTGTGAGATTTTAATAATTTTAAGCATTTCTTGATTAGATATCATCATCGTCAAACGACATTTAATTAAAAAATTAGTCAATTCATTCATTTTCATATAAAAAAACCACCTTCGTAATTAAATTACGAAAATGGTGTCTGATACAACTTATTCGTTTTACGAACGGGTGAAAAGCTCATGCGATGAATTGGAGTTCTTCCAAACTCATCCAATGCTCTAAGATGCTCTTTTGTCCCGTACCCATCATTCTTTAAGAAACCAAATTCCGGATACAATTTATCATATGCACTCATCAATCTATCTCTGGATACTTTAGCAACTATACTGGCTGCACCGATACTTAATGATTTTGAATCACCTTTAATAAGCTTAGTCTGGCCAATATTGACCGGAATAGTCATGGCATCAACTAAAATATGGTCAGGTTTTAAATACAAGCGATCGACTGCGTCCTTCATAACTAATTCCGTCGCATGATAAATATTCTCTTGATCAATTAATCTTGAACTACCAACGCCAATACTAATATCAATAGCCTGATCGCAAATTTGACGATATAGCTCATCACGCTTTTTAGCAGTTAATTTCTTTGAATCGTCAACTTCATACAAAGTATTGTCAGCAGGCAAGATTACTGCCGCTGTAACCACAGGACCAGCTAACGGTCCGCGACCCACTTCATCAACTCCGGCAACGGTTAATCCATGGTCCCAATAGTCTCGTTCCAAGAATTCTTTCTTATGAAACTTATCGATCAATTCTGCTTTTTGTTGCTCTTTTTTAAAATATTGCGTTAATAATTTTTGAACACCAGCACGCTTATCGTCAGCTAATAATTCCAAATCATTTTGATCCACATTACCAGCCAACAATTCTTTAACGTCCTTGATGGTCAATTTATTCTTCATAAAATTCACCTGGAACATCTAAGGTCACACGACCTAATTTCAACTTACGTACATCTTCAATGATTCGTCTGGAAGCACGCTCATAATCTTCCTTATATCCGAATTTCTCAGTTAAATGCATTAATAATTCCGGTGTGGTGTGGTCAAACAAATCTTCTTTTTCAAGATTATATACATCCAACAAACGATCCAAATAATGAGTTTCTAAGAAATCCAAAGCATAAATAGCCACGTCATCTGGTGCATAAATTTTGTCTTTAATTGCACCAGACAAAGCCAACTTCATACCAACTTTGGGATCATCGATCTTAGGCCACAAAATACCTGGGGTATCTAATAAGTCGATATCGTATTTTGTTTTTAACCAATTTTGATTCTTAGTTACACCGGGTTTATTCCCAGTTACAGCCACATTTTTACCCACAATACGATTGAGAATCGTGGATTTACCAACATTAGGGATACCTATACACATTGCCTTGATACGATAATTCTTCACACCATTTTTTTCGTATTTAGCAATCTTATCAGCAAGTTCTTGATGGATCATACTATTGATCTTACCTAGACCTTTATTGTGCTTAGCATCTAATTCAATTGCTGAAGTTCCTTCTTGCTCAAAGTTAAGTTTCCAATCGTTAGTTAATTTTGGATCAGCCAAATCAGCTTTATTCAAAATAATTATGTGCTTTTTTTGGTCGATAATTTGTTCCAACACTGGGTTTCTAGAGCTAAAGGGTAAACGTGCATCAACGATTTCAAGTACAATATCAACCATCTTTAAGCGATCTTGTACTTGGTTCTTTGCCTTATTCATATGTCCTGGATACCATTGTAACGCCATATTTATCACCTATTTTCTGTCAGTATCTTGGTATTTTTGGTACACTTCATCAAAAATCGTCATACTTGGCAAATAGCCAGCATTTAATTCTAAATAGTCAGAGATCTTCTCATAATCAGTCTCTTGTTTAGGAAACGATTGATCACGATGAGCATTAGCCGCAAATTCTGCTTCTGGTTCAGTGCTATCTGCATTTCTTAATGTCATCAAGAATTCATAAAAACTCCGCTTCATTGTTCCTCCTTTGTGTAGCTTATTGTTTACTAGTAATTTTTTTGTTCATAATATCAAATTGAAGTTTATTATTCTTCAAATCGATCTTTTTAGCACGGATACCGTATCCTTCTTTAGTAGTGAACTTAGTAAATTTAAGCAAGATCGTCTTATCCTTACTGTTGACACTGACCCATTCAGGAACTTTAAAACTATTATTAATATAATTCATTACAAATGAAATTGGTAATGATAATTCACCAATTTTGATAGCTTTTGCCTTTAAAAGTACATCCCCATTGGTTTTGGCATATGGAGTCATGACAAGTGCAAAGTGAATCTTTGAACCTAAAAAGGCAATTGCTCCTGTCAATTCAGCATCCTTCTTTAACTTCAATTGGTACTCAGTTTTCCCGTCATTCAAAGTATTCTTAAGATAGTATTGTGCCATCTTATTAGCTTCTTGTTTGTTCATATCAACGGTAAAAACTTTATCATTCTGTGATTCGATCGTTGATGAAACACGATAAGTCTCATTTGAAGATCTCAATACTTTCGTACCAACAATTCCTAATCCTACTACCAAAACAGCAACTAGTGCTATAAATGCATATTTCCAATAATTCTTATTCTTCATAACTATTTAATCAGCCATTCCTTTGATGTTTTACTTACTTCCTCAAAAACCTTAGCAGTCATCATATCATAACCTGTTGCATTGGGATGAAAATGATCTTTTGTATACAAGTATGGATTAACACCATCTTTTTTAACTTTTTTAAGCGTCTTTTTAGATGTATAAAGATTATTTATATCTACAAAATAAGTATCATTAACCGTTGATGCTACTTGTGCTGAACCTTTATTCCAATTAATGAAAGCCGTTTTTGCATCCTTAATATTAGATAAATAAATACTAAAAGGATTATAAATACCAATCAAATAAATCGGTGCGTTACTATTGTAACTTCTAATATCAGATAGCAATTGCTTTAAACGTTCGTCAAATTGGGTCTGTTCATTACTAATGTCAGTGGCAGTCAAATCGATCCCCTTACGCTTAAGTAAATGCATGAAATCATTCCCACCCACTGTGACAGTAATGATATCCGCATTAGGCAAGTCTTTATGCATCTTGTCGTCATTTTGAATCCTAGTCATTATTTGATTACTAGTATCACCCGATACACCATAGTTATACGCATTAGTCTTAACTTTGTATTTGTCGGCAACTTTTTCCTTTAATCTGGTAACATAACCGCCACCAATCGACTTGGAATCACCAACACCTTGAGTTAAAGAATCACCAATTGCTACGATATTGATCGTGCTTTTCTTAGGAATAACTTTTTTCTTCTTTTTCTTAGCTACTTTTTCAATTTTATTACTGTTAACACTTTGATTACTGGTTTTTGATTGAGTAAAATAATAACCTAATCCGCCACCAATTGCTACTAAAACAATCACAATCACTGCGATCCAAATACTTTTTTTCTTCATAAATTAATCCATCTTTCAAAAAAAGCTGATGTTTTCATCAGCTTTTACTCTGTATAAAATTCAATTGCGAATGCTCCTGAACCTGCGTGTGTTGCAATAACAGGACTTGTTACTCTAATAAGTAAAGGAACATCTGGTACGATTTCTTTCAGTTTGTCTTTCAATTCATTTACATAATCCATCTTATCGACATATGAAATACCAATAGCTTTAATATTCTCTAAGCTCTTGATCTCTTCCATAACATTGCTCATGTATTTTTCAATTGTCTTACGGCCACGACCACGTTTAGCGATATCCAAACTGTTATTCTTTAGTGTCAGAACTAAGTTAATGTTCAACAAAGTTGATAAGGTACTTGCGAAGCGGCTCAAACGTCCACCACGTAAGATGTTCTCAATACTTGTTACACCCATGTATAAGTAAGTATGATCTCTGACAACTTCAATAGCTTGTTTGATCTCATCGATAGATTTACCCTCTTGAGCGAGTTGTGCAGCTTTGATAACTTGAAATGCTAAAGCACGATCAGTGAACTCTGTATCAACTACTTCCATATGGCGGTCTGTCATTTCAGCAACTTGTCTAGCAGCGTTAACTGTACCACTGATTGCCTCGGTCATATTCAAAGAGAGAATATCGGTATAGTCTTCAGGAACCTTGTCAATAACACTCATAAATGTACCAATGGAAGGTTGAGACGTCTTTGGTAATTCATTCGAAGAATCCATTTCCTTCACGAATTCCTCACGCGTAATATCAACACCATCTGTATAAGTGTTGCCATCAATATTAATTGTTAGTGGAACTACTCCAATATCAAACTTCTCAATTTCTTCTGGAGTGATTTGTACCGACGAGTCGGTAAGGATTTTTACTTTACTCATTTTATCCCTCTTTCATAGGGTTTTCATTATTATCGATTATAACAGATTTAAACTGCTATATTAAATGTTATTGATATATCAACGATTTTGAGTTTCTCATTAAGACAGCGACACTTCAAAAACACATTCATAAATTTTAACATCTTTTTCTATTATATTATACTTGATTCAAATATTGAAAATAAAAATAGACTTTCAAGACATTATTTGAAAGCCTATCAATTGTTACGCCATATCGGTTACTTATTATCAGAATTACGTTAAAATGTAATAAAGATACTATGAAAGTTGGTTTTAATTTTGGCTAAAAAAGTTAGAGCATTCACCAGACGATACTTGATCACAAATGAAATTTTTAGCGCCGTCACCCATGGTATTGGGATAATTCTAGCAATAATCGGTGCTGTATTTCTGTTGATCAAAGGTGCTAAACAAGGTGATCCACTGGCAATAACCGCATATTCTATCTATGCCTTCACCTTATTCTTTTTATATTTGAGTTCAACCCTTTTTCACAGTCTATATTTCACCAAAGCTAAAGGTGTCTTTCAAATATTTGACCACAGTTCAATTTTTTTGATGATTGCGGGTACTTACACACCATTTTGCTTAGTAGCTCTTAGAGGCTCTACTTTTGGCATTATTATCTTGTCAGTAATTTGGATCCTAGCAATACTTGGCATTTTGTACAAAATATTCAACGTTGGTAAATTCAAATACTTAGAAACATTACTTTATGTTTTGATGGGTTGGGCAATCGTCATTGCGATGAAGCCACTTTATCACTCTATTGGAGCAACTGGCATCTGGTTACTAGTTGCTGGTGGAATTGCTTTTACGCTCGGTGCATGCTTATATTTAATGAAAAATCTTAAATACATTCACGTTATCTGGCACATATTCGTCATGATAGGTACCGCATTAATGTATTTTTCAGTTTATTTTTACGTTTAAATCTTATCATAAGTTTCGAAGGTGTATGGATAGATATTATTATCATCCACGACACCTTCTTTTTTTTCAGTCAATTTGAATTTACTATAATCCAAATCGATCATTTTAACGTCCCCATCAAACTCGTGATCGATCCTAGTTAAATACAAGCGATCCACATCATTTTTGAACATCTCAAAGATACCCGCTCCACCAATTACCATAACTTCTTCGTCATCAGAAACAAAACTAGATAATTGCGACTTATCTGATAATAAAACTACTGATTCAGGTACTTGATAATTAGGATTACGTGAAATGACAATATTCAATCTGTGTGGGAGCGGACCATTAGGAAAGCTCTCATATGTTTTTCGTCCCATAACAATAGTGTGATGTGCTGTCACATCCCTAAAATGCTTTAGATCATTTGGTAAAGACCAAGGTAAACTTCCGTCTTTTCCAATTACATGGTTCTTATCTTCGGCCCAAACAAAACTAATAATCATCGATATTCTCCTTATACGGCAATAGGTGCCTTGATTGCTGGTTCTGGATTATAATCTTTAACTTTAATATCTGAAACATCCAAATCAAAAATACTCTTATCAGAATTGATCTCTAATTGTGGTCCTTCATGTGGTTCACGTGATAACTGTGTTTTAACTTGTTCAATGTGGTTGGAATAAATATGTGCGTCTCCAAGTGTATGAACAAAGTCTCCTACCTCCAGTCCAGTCTCACGTGCAATCAGATGTGTCAATAAAGCATAGCTGGCGATATTAAAGGGTACACCTAAGAATAGGTCACCACTTCTTTGATACAACTGACAAGACAACTTACCATCATTTACATAAAATTGGAACAATGTATGACATGGAGGCAAGGCCATTGACGGCACATCTTCTGGATTCCAAGCACTGACGATCATACGTCTAGAGTCGGGTGTGTTTTTTATCTGGTCGATGACATTACTGATTTGATCAATAAAACCACCATCACGAGTTTGCCAGTGACGCCATTGAGAACCATAAACAAATCCTAAATCACCATACTTCTTGGCGAATTCATCATTTTCTAAAATATTTTTGTCAAATTGACTCTTTTGGATTTTGTATTCTTTGGCAAAGTCCTCATCAACAAGGCTTCTGCGACCAAAGTCCGTCATGTCAGGGCCTGTATATTCAGAACTTTCGATATACTTCTTAAATGCCCATTCATCCCAAATGTGATTCTTATGTTCTAACAGGAAGCGAATATTAGTATCACCATGTAGGAACCACAATAATTCACTCTTGATCAACCCAAATGGCACTTTTTTAGTTGTTAAAAGTGGGAATGATTTTGTTAGATCAAATCGCATCTGATATCCAAAAGTACTGATCGTACCAGTACCAGTACGATCACTTTTTTTATGTCCGTTTTCTAATACATAATTTAAAAGATCCAAATATTGTTGCTCGTTAGTATTCGTCATGATTTCTCCTTAAATTACTCAAATTGACCTAAGTATTCCCAACGTTCCATTAACTTGTCGGCTTCAGCGTTTTTTTCATCCAACTGACGCTGAAAATCCATCAATTCTTGATACCCATTAGAATCATCATTCAATTGATTCTTCAAATCAGAAATTTCGTCATCTAATTTTTCGATTTGAGGTTCCAATTTATCAAACTCCATTTTTTCAGCATAAGTCAATTTTGTCTTTTTCTCAGGTTCTTTTTCAGCAACGGCTGCTTCTTGCTTTTTCTCTTTTGCTTCATGGTGCTTAGCTTGTTCTTGTTCGTTCATCTTCTTGAGATATTCGGAATAAGAATCATAACTCTCTTTAATTTTTCCATTACCCTCAAAGATCAGTAGCTTATCAGCTATTTTATCTAGGAAGTAACGATCATGGGATACAGCTAAGACAGTTCCCTTGAAGCTTTCCAAATAATTTTCGAGGATGGTCAACGTCTCAATGTCCAAATTATTAGTTGGCTCATCCAGCAGCAATACGTTCGGTTGATTCATCAAGATGGCTAGAAGATACAAACGACGTTTCTCACCACCAGAAAGTTCACGAATGAAGGCACTTTGCATATTGTGATCAAACTTGAAAGTATCCAACAATTGTGACGCAGACATTCGCTCTCCATCTGTATTGCGGACATTTTGACCAATTCCTTCTAGATACAAGATAACTCGCTTATCTGGATCCATGTCTTCAGTGTACTGAGTGTAATAACCGATTTTTACCGTCTGACCGGTCTTGATCTCACCAGAGTCGAGCGGAATCTTATTGACGATCGTATTCAAAAAGGTCGTCTTGCCAGAACCATTTGAACCCGTCACACCAATTCGATCTCCCTTAGTAATCAAATAACTGAAGTCATCGATTATAACTTTGTCATCAAATTTAAGACTGGCATTCTTAATATCAAATACATCATTTCCTAAACGTTGTTGAGCAATGTCGATCGACATATCTTTTTGTACATCAGGCTTGTCTTGCAGATCTTCCTTCAGATCCTTAAATCTATCGATACGAGCTTGTTGCTTAGTTCCACGTGCCTTAACACCGGCACGCATCCAATCTAGTTCCTTCTTATACATCTGTGTCTTATGATGTTGTTCAGAAGCATATATCTCTTCGTTAGCAGCTTTTTGTTGCAAATACTTCTCATAGTTACCATCGTATTCAGTTACATTACGATTCTCCAGCTCGAAAATTCTCGTTGCTACGGTATTCAAGAAATAACGATCATGGGTAACGAATAATACTGAACCCTTATACTTGTTCAGATAACCCTCTAACCAATCGATTGCTTCATAATCCAAGTGATTAGTAGGTTCATCGAGGATCAATAAATCGGAATCAGATATTAAAGTTTGAGCCAGTGCCACACGTCTCTGTTGTCCACCGGACAAATCTTCAACTTTCTTATCTAATTCAGTAATACCTAATTTATTCAAAATCGACTTAACATCTGATTCCATTTGCCAAGCTTCTGCCGCATTCATTTGTTCCTGCAACTTAAAGAATTCATCTTGAATCTTACTATCAGTTGAATTGGCATTGAATTTTGTTAAAGCACTCTCGTACTTTCTGATTAATTGGAATTTTTCACCACTACCAGCAAAAACAGAATCAATGACTGATAACTTCTCGTCAAGTTCTGGTTGCTGAGTTAAATAAGTGATCTTGTAATTCTTAGGTTTTTCGATCTCTATAGAATTCAAATCTTCCGGATTAACGATTCCATCAAGTAATGTTGTTTTACCAGCACCGTTAAGCCCTAGTAATCCTATTCTGTCACCTTCACCAATGGTGAAAGTTACATCTTTAAAAAGTGTTCTCTCACCAAATGACTTATATGCATTTGTGATATTTAAAGTTTTCAATTAATTCACCACGTTATTGTAATTTATTTACGTCTCTCTGATAGAGGATGTCCTGTTAATTATCACATAAAATTAGGCAAAACAAAAACCCCACAATCACTTGTGAGGCTTTTATTTTATAAATCTTTGTTGTATACATCGAAAACAGTATGTTCTTTATCGATTGAGATATAAAGATTTCCTGTCTTACTTGAAACTGCTGATGTTTGATAAACGTTATCTAGTCCTTCAGAATCTTTTTGTTTGAATGGGAAATAGATTTGCATTGGTTCTTTATCTTCATCGTCTTCAAATACAAGGTCACATTTTTCAATGTCTTGATACTTAATTACACGGTTGAACATTCCTTCAGTCATAGCAGCTGTAGAAACGTCAGTATCCTTAATGTAATCAGCTTCTGGTAGGATTTCAATTCTGAAACGTTTGCATGGGTGAATTTCTTGCATGCGTCCACCTTTAATACGTCCATAACTAGTAGTTACACGTGAAATCCAAACATCACTCATTTCACTGTGACTAACTGTCCAAGTATCATCATTTCTGAAGTAGAATTTTAATTCTTTAAAAACATGTTTTGTCATATTACCACCCTTTCGATACTAAATTACTTACTAGGATAATGATACCACAGCAACCTCATTCACTTAACAAATATTGTGCTAATTTATCAAAATTATTGTAAACGGTTCCTTCCACGACCTTATGCTCTATTTCAGACATCAGTTTTCCAATTTCTGGACCCGGTTTTATCTTCAAAATTTTGATTATGTCATTACCTGTGATAGCTAAATCTCGACTAGATTTTATTGGAATATTAAGCACTTCTTCAGATAAATTTTTGTCATCAAGCTTTATTTTGAACAGTTTACATAAACTGACAGTTCGTGCAAAATTATCTACTCCTAGGGAATAAATATCCCAAAGATCAAAATTACCTTTTTTAAAATTCTTTAACATCTTATCAGTTGCAACACTAGTTTCACGAGATTTATTCGATACTTTCCAGTCACGAAGCATCTTATTAAATTGTTTGGGTGTCAGATCCATGGCATAACCAATAGCCGTCCAAGCTGCTTCTTCGTCGACAAACTTTAAATCATCTAATTTTAACAACTTAGCCAAATTATCACGTTGATTCTTAAAGGCTGGACAATACTCTGATAGATTCAATTTTAAGAAATCATTGAATCCTGTTTGCCAAGCTTTTCCAAGCATTAACTTAATAAATTCTTCTCTGACACGCTCTACAGCAATTTTTTCTAATAAATAGGAATTATCTTTAATAGCCTTTGCGGTTTCAGTTTCAACAGTAAAATCAAGCTGTGATTGAAATCTCACTGCACGCATCATTCGTAGTGCATCTTCATGGAACCTCTCTTCGGCTTTTCCGACTGCACGAATAATCTGCTTCTTCAAATCACCTAGACCGTCGAATTTATCAATAACATTGCCATTACGATCGACTGCTAAAGCATTGATCGTAAAATCACGTCTCTTTAAGTCATCTTCTAACGATCGAACAAAGGTTACTTGATCCGGCCTTCGAAAATCCTGATATCCTGACTCAGTTCTAAAAGTCGTGATTTCATATGAATCATCCCCAACCAAAACAGTTACAGTACCATGTTGGATACCCGTATCTACTGTGCGCTTAAAGATTGTTTTGATTTCTTCAGGATAAGCACTTGTGGCAATATCCACATCGTGAATTGGTAAGCCTAAAATGTGATCGCGCACACTTCCTCCAACAAAATAAGCTTCAAATCCTGCTTTTTCGATTTCTTCTAAGACTGGAAGTGCCTGTTCAAAGTCTGAAGGAAGTTTTTTAATCTGCATAAAATTACCTCACATTTTAAATTTGATCCATCAATGCTCGCATTTCATCATTATCAGGATCTTGTTTCAAGTACAACGTCAAAGCAGCCTTCAAGGCAGCCTTATCGCCACTGCTACGCAATATTTCAATCACATCTGTCAAATAATCCAAATTGTCCCTGTACTCATCCAACACTAATAATATGTTCTCTTGAGCTTTGGCAACATCATCTGTTTCAAAGTAAGACTTAGCCAAATTCCAAGTTAACTTAGGATTACCGTTGATATCAACACCACTTAACAAATCTAAGTTGTTCTTGTATTGTCCACGTGTTACGTAAAAATCACTCAGACGAATGATCAATGGCAATGGTGTTTCCACTGTCTTGATACCTTTTTGAATTATTGACATTGCTTCATCTGGTTCTTCAGAAATACCGGCGTCAAAAGCAATTTGGTACAATCTTTCATCTAATTCATTCAAGTTGATTCCTAATTGTGCATATTTGAATGCTTCTTGATTCTTCTTAATGTTCAAATAATCATCAGCTAAAATTGCATAAGCTGTTGGATAATCATGATTCGTCTCAAGTAATTTTTCTAAAACACTAATAGACTTATTATAATCCTTTACTTGATTATACAAAAATCCTAATTGATACTGAGCATCTTCATTCAACTCAATGGCATTGAGTTTTTCAAATTCAGAAATAGCCTCTTCATATTGACCGTCACCAGCCAAAGAACTTGCCTTACGCAACACGATCGAGATACCTGAGTAGTTGGTGATACCAGCATCCAAAAGCATGTCATAATACGTTAACGCCTTGCTGAAGAGATTCTCATCAAAGTATAGTTCCGCAATTGCAAATTTGAAAACATCTTCATCAGGATAATTTCTAATACCTGTAAGCAATTTTTGTTCACTAACTTCATATAGTCCTTGAGATTGATAAATGTCCGCCGATACTAAGAGATTCTCAGCATATGCTGGCGAATCTGGACCAATCTGCGATATATAATCCAGCGCTTGATCAGAATCACCGTCTGAGACTGCAATCTCTGCCAATCGTGAAAGGATCTGACCTTCGTCAGGATAAAATACTAATAAATGTTCATAAATTGTTTTAGCTTGAACTGATAGGCCTCGGCTCATCAATGTCTCAGCCAAAGAAAATTGTGTTTGATCGTCGTCTTGTTCAAGTGATTGCTTGATTAAACTATCTACTTTAGTAAAATCACCTGCATCAATTGTGTCCATTACTTCATCTGCTTTAGTCAAATTATTTCCTCCGTTATTTTAAATGTATTCGACTTCTTTTTTACTCTCTGCATAAAAAAAGACGGTCATCCGACCGCCCCCGAGATAAACCTATTTAACTGAGTCTTTCAAAGCCTTACCTGGCTTAAATGCTGGAACCTTGCTTGCTGGAATCTTAATTTCTTCACCAGTTTGTGGGTTACGGCCTTTACGAGCTGCACGTTGACGTACTTCAAAGTTACCAAAGCCGATTAATTGAACTTTGTTACCTTCTGATAAGTTTTCTTGAATGCTTTCAAAAACAGCATCAACTGCTGAAGTTGCATCCTTCTTTGTTAGACCTGTCTTACTTGCAACACTATCAATAAGTTCTGCTTTATTTGCCATACGTAATACCTCCGGAGATTTGTATAATTTTAGAACACATGAACGACGACTGTGTTCATCATTCCATTAACAAAAGTACCATAGCAGTAGGGTTGTGGCAAGCTTTTACGCTCTAAATTAATATAAAAACTTAAAACTTCACAGAATTTATAAATATAATTATAAAAACGTTAGTTTTACCGCCGTTTAGGGCTTATTTGCGCTTTCTTGGGAGAATTTTAATTGGTGTTCCTTCGAAGTCAAAAGTGTCTCTCAATTGATTCTTTAAAAATCTTTCATAAGAAAAATGTAATAGTTCATTGTCATTAACAAACACGACAAAAGTTGGTGGTTGTACTGCAACTTGTGTCATGTAGTAAATTCTCAATCTCTTACCATTAACAACCGGCGTTGGAGCAATTGATGTTGCTCTCAATAACAAGTCATTTAACACGGCTGATTGAATACGACGTTCACGGTTATCATAGACTCTTGATACTAGTTCAGGAATTTGATCAAGTCTCTGACCCTTAATAGCTGATGTAAACAAGATCGGTGCATATGCCAAGTATTGGAACCCATCTCTGATTTGATTTTCAAAGTCCTTCATTGTGTGGTTGTCTTTTTTCAAAGTATCCCACTTATTAACGACGATAATTACACCTTTACCAGCATTGTGAGCATATCCGGCAACACGCTTGTCTTGTTCACGAATGCCTTCTTCAGCATTCAAAACAACACAGACAACGTCCGACTTATCAATGGCACTCAACGCCCGCAGTACAGAATACTTCTCAGTATTTTCATAAACCTTGCCACGTTTTCTGATACCCGCAGTATCGATCATCGTAAAGTCCTTGTCTAACTTCTCATCATGATACTTAGTATCAATGGCATCCCTAGTCGTTCCTTCCATATTGGAAACAATGACACGTTCATCACCTAAAATTGCGTTGACCAATGATGATTTACCAACATTTGGACGTCCGATAAAACTAAACTTGATAGTCTCATCTTCTTCAGCTTTTTCGTCACTTGGAAATGCTTTGACGATTTCATCAAGCAAGTCACCGATACCTGTACCTTGAGCACCAGAAATAGGATTTGGATCACCAAAACCTAGTGAGTAAAAGTCGTAGATATTTTCTCTTTGCTCTGGATTATCTGCCTTGTTGACTGCCAAAATAACTGGTTTCTTAGTGCGGTAAAGAATCTTTGCTACATCCTCATCTTCTTTAGTAACGCTATTTTGACCGTTAACGATAAAGACAATAACGTCAGCCTCGTCAATGGCGATTTCGGCTTGATTCTTGATCTGGATCGTCATTGGTTCACCACTCATATCAATACCACCGGTATCGATCAAACGGAATTCCTTACCTAACCAACTAGCACGTGCATAAATACGATCACGTGTAACACCAGGAGTATCCTCAACAATACTCAATCGTTCATTAATGATTCTATTAAAAATAGTTGATTTACCAACATTTGGACGCCCAACTAAAGCTACTACTGGAACTGCCATAAATCTACCTCCCTACATTTCTATTTATTCTTATTAATAATTTCTGTAATTCGTTTTACAACTTGTTCTATATTCATATCTGAAGAATCAACTTCGATCGCGTCATCAGCTTTTTTTAGAGGTGAAATTTTACGATGTGAATCTTTATAATCACGAGCAGCAATCTCATCTTCTAAAACATCTAGTGGTGTATTGATCCCACGCTCAATATTTTCTTTGTAGCGACGTTTTGCACGGACGGCAACACTGGCAATTAAGAATATCTTAACATCGGCATCAGGGAGCACTGTCGTCCCTATGTCACGGCCATCCATAACAATATCAACATCATTTGCCAATTGACGCTGCATCTCAACAAGTTCTGTTCTAACTTCCTTGATAGCAGAAACTTGAGAAACGTTATTAGTGATTTCTTCCGTTCTGATAGTATCTGAAATATCCTCATCATCAAGCATGACATGTTGACCACCAGGCTTGTTAACAAAATAAATTTTATGTTCACTCATCAATTTTAAAATACTAGAACTATCATCATAATCTACATTGTTCTTTTTTGCAAGTAAAGTAACTGCACGATACATTGCACCTGTATCACAATAAACAAAATCTAAATTTTTTGCAATTAATTTAGCAATAGTACTTTTTCCAGCTGATGCTGGACCGTCAATAGCAATTTGCATCTTTTAAACTCCCTCTGCTTAACAAAAGGGCCTAGGACATAATCGTCTAAGACCCTTCATAATATTAATTATTATTTAACTCTTAATTGTGTACCTGGTGTTAATGTTGTAATACCACTATTTAAATTTTGCAATTGAGCAGTAGTCAAATTGTGGTTATAAGCGATTCTAAACCAGTTATCACCGGCTTTTACTGTGTAATAGGATGATGAACTGTTATCACTGGCACTATTAGCTGATGAATTACTATCAGTTGTTGTTCCAGTTGATGAACTAGAATTGTTAGAATCCGTTGTTTGCTGCGTTTGTGTACTATCAGTATTACTTGAACTATTGTCAGTACTATCACTAGCAGTTGTATCGTTTGATGAATTATTTGTGCTTGTATTGGCAGAAGCTGCAGCTTCTTTTTCTTCGGCTGCTTTCTGAGCGGCAGCTTTTTTCTTAGCTGCAGCCTCTTCTTCAGCTTTTTTCTTCTTAGCTGCGGCTTTTTTAGCTGCAGCCTTCTTCTCCGCTTCTTCTTTCTTTTTGGCAGCGGCCTTTTTCTTAGCTGCGGTCTTATCCTTACTCTCGGTCGAATTCTCCGATTGAGCACTATCTAAATCACCACTACCACTACCATGAACTGCACTAATAACAACTGGTGCAAACATAATAATGATCAAACCAATTACTAGAGTAGCTACTAAAGTATGGTTTCCACGTTGTTTACTCTTACTGATTGTACGAGAAACATGTCCATCTTCATCTTCATCAGAATCGAATGTCTTTTCCCATGGTTTTTCCTCATCACTATCATTAGTTGGTTCAGAATTCTCAGCTTGTGCTTGTTCTCTAGTCTCTTGAGGAGCTTCATTTGCAGAATCATTGTTACCTGTATCCGAAGATGCTGCTTTACCAGCAACATAGCCGGCAGCAGCACCAACACCTGCAGCAGTTGCAGCTGAAGGTTTGTTTGATTCATCCTCAGTCTTTTCGGATTGACTTAAATGATCCTCACCATTCTTACTTGCTTGCAGATGATCATAATCATCATCTGGCATGGATTGATCCGGCTGAGTTGGAACCTCATATTGCATATCTTGATTTTCGTCATTATCAGTACTGTTGTCTGTAAAAGGTTCAGCGGGTTGTGGCTCTGAATATCCATCTTCCCCAGGTGTTTCTTCAACATTATTCGTACTATTATTAACAGGAACATCTTGACCGTCAGATGGTAATAAATTGTACTTTCTTAAATCTTCAGGACTAACGGAACCATCTAGACCGTCAGTGCTTTTAGGGATGCGAACACCACCAGAAGTATTGTTTTTGTTATTATCGGCCATTAAAAACCAACCTCCTAATTTCTATCCCTTAAAGCATATCATAAAAGTTTAAAATTTTTCTTTAAAGATTCATAAAAAGCCCTTAAATGTGCCACTTTTACTGTATTTTTTTACTTTATAAAAAAATGACCTTTTAATCTTGGATATACAACAATGACACCCGCAGAAATAATCAATGCCTTAACGATATTAAATGGAACCACACCTGTTGCGACATATGTTGCCAAACTCATATTAAGCTTCATCCCTACGACTCCCATATAAAGCGGCATAACTACGAAGTAATTAAGTAATGACATGATAACGGTCAATGACAAAGTTCCCATCACAACTGCCATGACTTTTTTGTTTTTTTGCCAGAAATAATTGAAAGGTAACAATAGTGAAATTGCTCCCACAATACTTGCTCCATCGCCAATAACTCCTGCTACACCAGATCCAGTGATCAACCAATGACAGATCCCCTTAATAAAGGCAATCAGAATTCCACCGACTGGTCCATAAGCAAAAGTACCAATAATAGTTACTACATCACTCAAATCTATCTTCAAGAATGGTAACCAAAACAACACTGGAAATTCAAAGAACATCACGATCGATGCCAATGCTGAAAAAATTGCTACTCCTACTAGCGCTTGAAATTTGTACGTACTTCTTCCCATAAAATCAACCTTTCCCGCCGATTTTCAAAAGAAAAGAGGTCTGTTTGGATACACCTAATTAGGGCACACCAAAACAGACCTCTCTGTTTTCTTTCATCTAGACTTTAACTATCGGTATTGGAATCTAACCAATTCGGCCAACTTACGTTGGGTCGCGGACTATACCGCCGGTCGGGAATCACACCCTGCCCTGAAAACCAACTTATTAAATTTTTCACTTTTAATATATCATATCTCGGATAAAATGCAATATTGCTTTGCTTGTAAGTTACGTTATTTTTGTGAAATCGATTTCATAAATATAGCGAATGCCATTATATCAGCATTTATAGACTATTGATTTTTTCGTTTAATAATCTGATTATTTTTTGAATTTTTCCAGATTATTGTAAATTCATGCACTATTTACATGCTTTTTATAATGATTTAAATAGTTAAAAGTAGATAAAATAACGGCTAATATGCAAGCTACTTCTTTTCTTTCAATTGAGCAACTTCAAGTCTAGTAAGATTTCTATATTTACCGGAAACCAAACCGTCAAGAGTTAAGAAACCATACTTTTCACGTGATAATTTTTCTACTGGATGTCCAACTGCTTCGAACATCTTCTTAACTTGATGATTATGTCCTTCGTGAATAACGATTTTAACTAGAGATGTATTCTTCTTAGTATCTTTGGACATAACATGGATCTTAGCTGGTGCGGTCTTGAAATCTTTTAATTTCATTCCATTTTCCATTTTTTTGATTTCTTCAATTGTCAAGAAACCACGAACCTTGGCCACATATGTCTTATCAACGTGGTAACGAGGATGCATCAATTGATTAGCAAACTCACCATCATTGGTTAATAACAGTAAACCAGATGTGTCATAATCCAAACGTCCAATTGGATAAACACGTTCATCAACGTCATCTTCAAGCAAATCTGTTACTACTTTTCTGCCTTTGTCATCTTTGACCGCAGAAATAACTCCACGTGGTTTATAAAGTAAAATATAACGTTTCTTCTCATCATGCAGAGGTACACCATCAACTTCAACTTTATCACGATGATCTACTTTGATTCCCATTTCGGTAACTGTCTTGCCATTAACAACAACATGACCTTCAGCAATCAATTTTTCTGATGCTCTTCGTGAAGCCACACCTGCATCAGCCATAAATTTTTGTAATCTAACTTTCTCCATCAAAATCTCCTATATTTTCTTCTTGTGTATTTTCAAATTTTTCTATCGGCGGTAAATCTTTTAAACTCTTAATACCAAAATAATCAAAAAAGTCATCTGTCACTACGTAAAGATTAGGATGTCCGGGAACATTCTTCTTGCCATTTTCCATAATCAAACTTCTAGCAAGTAGCGTATTGATACTACCTGAACTCTGAACACCACGAATCTCATCTATTTCAATTCTTGTGATCGGTTGACGATATGCCACGATCGACAATACTTCCAAAGCTGCTTGACTAAGTTTTGTTCCTAAGCCTGACTTGAAATATTTCGTCAAAAGTTCACTATACTGACTCTTTGTAATTAATTTATAGCGTGAATTAAAATTAGCCAATTGTATACCAGATTCCTCATCACTTGCTAATTTTATTGTTAATTGTTCCATTGTTTGACGCAAAGCCGCACTATCTATCTCCAATAGTTCAGCCAAATCTTTTTCTTTGATGCCTTGATCCCCTGCTACAAATAGCAGTGCCATAATTTTTGCTTGATACACTTATCAGTTCCTCAATTCAATAAATAATTCACCATCTAAACCATCCTGAGTGGCTGTTATCTGTTGTTTACTAATCATTTCTAAGATAGCCATAAAGTCAGTCACAACTTCTTCAATATCATTTTGAAGTTTCAGCAATGCTTTAAAAGTCGTTCGTTTAACACTCGACAGCTTATTCAAAATATTTTCTTCAGCATCTTCGATCGACAAAACTTCATTCTGAATAATTTCAGTTTGTGGTTGACGATTTTTTTCTTGCCGTAACAATTCTGCATAAGTCGTTGCCAAATCTTCCAGTGCTACCGAATCAGGTTTTAAGAACTGCTCCAATTGAACTTGAGGAACACTCATGTCCTTATCAAAAGACAGCTTTCGCATTTGTTCTTTTTCTTCAAAATATTCTGCAACTTGTTTAAAAGTTTGATATGTCAGTAATTGAGAGACTAGCTGTTCACGTGGATCTTCCATATCAAAATCATCATCGACTTCATCAGGAGCTTGCGGCAGTAACATTTTACTCTTGATCGACATCAAAGTTGATGCCATAACTAAATAATCACCTGCAATATCTAACTCCAGAACCTTCATACTATTCAAATAATCAATATATTGCTGTGTGATCTGAGCAATCGGAATATCATAAATATCTATTTTGGATTCCTTGATCAAATGTAATAGTAAGTCGATCGGACCTTCAAAATCCGTTAAAACTAATTTTAATTTTTCCATTATTCTTTTTCTGACAACTCACTCTCTTGGTCTGCCTTACTATCTCGCCAAGCTTTTAATAATTTACCCAAATTAAAGTTTCCCAGAATAGTTAACTCGGGGAACTTTTGTTGAATATCATCAAAAATCTTAAAAATATTGCTTTGTGAACGATAAGAAGGACTTAACGAAATATACTCGATAAAAATCGTATGTTCTGAAAATGAAAGAGCCACTATTCCTGAATAGTCTTCAATGTTACTCTTCCACAAATATAATTGGCGATTCTCATCTTCTTTATAGAGTTTCAATTCCTGATCCAAATTAGACATGTCTTTTAAATCAGAGATATACGATAAAAATCCCATCGCAATTTTTTTGTTTTCATCACTATATTTATTGAGCATTATTATCTCCTATGCACGAGGATGTGAATTCTCATAAACTTGTTTCATTCTCGTTTTATTAATATGCGTATAAATTTGAGTCGTTGAAATATCAGAATGACCTAATAATTCTTGTACCACACGCAAATCAGCACCATTCTCTAACAAGTTTGTAGCAAATGAGTGGCGCAAAGTGTGCGGTGTGACATCTTTTTTTATACCAACTTGAGCAATGTATTTTTTGATCATTCGCCAAATGGATTGACGAGTCAATTTATTACCCCGAAAATTCAAGAAGACTTCTTTTTGCTCGCCATATCGTTGCACTAACTGCTCTCGCGTTTCAGCGAAATACTTCTGCAGCCACTTAATAGCTGTATCTCCAATCGGCAATAAGCGTTCTTTATCTCCCTTACCAAGAGTCTTGATCAACCCTAAGTCCAAATGTAAGTCACCCATAGCAAGGTTGACTAACTCACTGACACGTAAGCCAGTCGCATACATGACTTCAAATATTGCACGATCACGAATGCCCAACGGCGTGGACACATCTGGTGATTCGATCAGCGAATCGACCTCTTGCATCGAAAGTACCACTGGTAAATGTTGTCCCTTCTTAGGAGCATCTAATTCATTCATCGGATTAACTTGAATCTTATCGATCAATTCTAACCATTGATAAAATCTGCGTAACGAAGAAAACATGCGCATCTGAGTAGTTTTAGATTTACCAAGTTCGTCTTGGTTAGCGAAAAAATTAGTTATCACAAAATGGTCTTCAGGATATTCTGATTTTTTATTATTTTCTAAATAGTAACTAAACTCTAATAAATCTTGTTGATACGAGGTAATAGTATTTTTTGAAAGTCCTCTATCAAGCCTTAAATATCGTCCATAATCAGAAATCGTATCAAGCATATTCTGATTATGAATCATCAGCTTTTCAGTCAAATAGTCTCACCTCTATTTAAGATAGGTATAACCGTCTTTTTGTTCAATTTTTCTTTGTTTCATAAGATTCCCAAGTGCTCGTTTAAAGCTACCCTTACTGATACCAAAGTATTCCTTAATATCATCTGGATCACTTTTATCAGTATATGGAATCTTGCCATCCCTAGAATGTTCCAAAACGGCCATGATCATTTGAGCATCTGGTGTGATCTCTTCAAAAGCACGAGGTCTCATCGACAAATTAAGACGACGGTGACTAGAACCAATTACACGTGCCTTAACGTGCTGACCAATATGCATAGGACCATCTTGTTCATTAACGTGAATAAAGCCCAAATAATAGTCATCAGTGATTATAAATGTACCTGATTCTCTAATAGCGATGACTGTTCCTTCTTCATCCTTGTTCTTCAAAGAATCGTTAGCACTGCGAACCAACTGCAAATAAAGATTTAAATCAGCTAATTTACCCCACAAACGTCCCTTATGATCAACATCCAGTTTGACCATTACACGGTCGCCTTTCTTAGGCCATTCAGAATGCTCTAATGGTAGATCATCTAAAGAAACAACGATATCCTTGTCGATTAAACCAACATCAACGAACACACCTAAATCAGTTCTGACATTTGTTACCTCCGCATAATCCCAAACACCTGGCATAACTGTTGGAAAATCAACTGTCATACGATTCTTATGTGCTTGATTTTCATAAACAAATCCTGCAATCTCATCACCTAATTCTGGAACTTCTTCAAGCTCTGTCAATTCAAGTGAAAAAGTATATCCTTCGATTTGAACAAAGGCCTCATCTTTATTTAAGTCCGTGACCGTTCCGGCCATAATTTTTCCGTACATATCTTTTAATTCCATAATTTCTCCATATTCCTCAATTAATAATTGTGTTAATCAAAGTACATTATTCATTACTATTTTACCAGTTATACTCAGAGTTACATAATTATTTCAGCTGAACAATTGTACCATGTTTTCATATGTAATTCGTCCAAAACTAAAAATCTTTTAATCAGTTTAAACACCCTTTTCAAGTGCTTATATATCATGTACTTCGCTTACATAAATTTTATGAATATTTGTTTTTTTATTGTAAAGTCACAAGTTTTTTCAAATTCAAGATTGAATTATTAATTATTTTGTGAAATAATTTTCTTTGTGGAAAGCGTTTCCAGAAAATATTAAATACAGAAAGAAGATTTTAATTTATGAAAATTAAAGCTGCTGTTGTTGATAAAGTAAACGATCCATTTGTTATCAGAGATGACATCGAACTTGCCGATCTACAAGACGATGGTCTACAAGTAAAGGTTGTCGCATCAGGTATTTGCCACTCTGATGAAGCATTGCGTAAAGGTGATGCTGGTTTTGACCTACCTGCTATTCTTGGACATGAAGGATCAGGTATCGTTGAAAAAGTTGGTAAGAATGTTCACAACTTTGAAGTTGGTGATCACATCATCATGTCATTCTACTCATGTGGAGAATGTGATAATTGTCTCAAGGGAATCCCAACACAATGTCGTAAATATGCTGCTTCAAATCTAAGTGGTACACGTCCTGACGGTAGTGATCACTTCACAGAAAATGGTAAACATATCAGTGATATGTTCAATCAATCATCATTTACAACACATACTGTAATTAATAAGAGAAATGCTGTTAAAGTTCCTAAGGAACTTGACTTAAGAAAACTTGGACCTCTAGGCTGCGGATATGTAACAGGTAGTGGTACAGTCTTCAATACTTTGAAACCAAGACCTGGTGACACAATTGCCGTATTCGGTACAGGTGCCGTTGGACTTGCTGCTATGATGGCTGGTAAGATCTCTGGATGTACACACGTTATCGCTGTTGATATCGTCCCATCACGTCTTGAACTTGCTCAAAAGATGGGTGCTACAGATATCGTTGACAGTTCTAAAGAAGATGCTGTTGAAGCAATCAAGAAGATCACAAATGGCTTAGGTGTTGACTGGGCTGTTGATACAACAGGTGTTGCCAAAGTTATGACAGATTCAATTGCTGCCCTAACACAAGGTGGTACAACTGCTACAATCGCTGTTACTCCACACAACATTGACATTAGTACATGGAACGATCTATGTGTTGACGACAAGAAAGTTGTCGGTGTAAATATGGGTGATTCAATTCCTCAAGTTGACATCCCTCGTCTACTAGAATTCTACAAGATGGGCGTATTCCCATTTGACTTAACTGAGAAATTCTATGACTTCGATCAAATCAACGAAGCCGATGCTGATTCTGTCAGTGGTAAGACTATCAAACCAGTTTTGATCATCGACAAAGACTACAAACCAGAAGCTTAACTTAACAAAATCATCTATAACAAAGGAGCTCAATCAATCGATTGGGCTCCTTTTTCGTACGGCAAATTTACAATTGAAGTGCAACTAAAACTTTAATGCTTTTTGCTTCGTTTCTTTTCAAAATTATATCCACGAATCAATATATCGATAATCAAGTAACAAAATATAATGGCGGTAAGCCAACAGGAAAAGATTAAGTCGCTCAAGATATTGATTCATCTCGGCAATAAATTACCGAGTTTTTTCAATTAGCGACTTTTATAAATGGATCTAAAAAAAGCTTCCGAGAAATACTCTCGGGAGCTTTTACTTTATCTCATCACATTCCGCTTCATTCTTTAATTTGACAAGCACGTCGCTTGCAAATTTCTCTAACGTATCTTTGTTATCTCTCTGTGGTAATTTATATCCCACAAAATATGGCGAGGCAACGAATCTAGGAACTATTTTACAAATAATATCTCCATCTTCATCATAAAAGAAGATATTATAAGAATCGCAAGTACCATTATGAAATTCATTTAATATATAACGAACAGTAATTCTGGCAAATTCAGCCAAATCATTCAGATACTTAGCATCCTTAATTCTAATATTAAATTCTACGAATCCCATAATTGGTTCTTGGGAAATATTAAAATCAATATTATCTGATTTCCAAATCTTATAGCCGGTAAAATTATGCTTGCTGATATATTGATACCCATCTACATTATTTAAACCAACCACTTGGAAATGTGGATGTCTAAGACTGCCACCTGACATGGGACCAAAATTCTTATACATTAAAACACTCTTATATTTTTTAGTTTCCAATAAGGAATTCCAGCATTCAAAAATAAACTGAAAAACTTCTGAATTCTTTTTAACTGAATAAGTCGAAATATCTGCATCATGTTCACTTGATTCGATCAAAACCGTCTGGTAAGTGTCCTTAAGTGTACGAAATTTATTTTCAAGCCAGATCATATCATCTTTTTGCTTGATAATATTGGTCAAATTATCAGTGTCACAAAATGGACACACTGCAGCCTTCTTTTTTGTGTCTCTTGGTTTTCCCTTAGCACCATCTAATTGGAAAATCAACAAATCTTTTTCATCCAAAATAGTACTCCTATCTTACGAGTATACAAAAATACTGAAGGGAATCTGATCAGAATCCCCTTCAGTATTTTTAATATACTTTAATTAAAACTTATTTGTAAAAATTATAGTGAGCGTGAAGCACCCTTGTATACAACACCACGTCTTGAATCAACTGTGACTGTTTCGCCATCGTTAATCAAGTCTGTGGCCTTCTTAGCACCAACAACAACTGGTAGACCCATAGCAATACCAACTACGGCTGCATGTGAAGTCAAACCACCGTTTTCAACAACTACGGCACTAGCTTTTTCAAGAGCTGGAAGGTAATCCTTGTCTGTCATTTCTGTAACAAGAATGTCTCCTTCTTTAACTTTTTCGTTAGCTTCTTTAGCTGAATGAGCAACTACAGAGTTACCAACAACTGATTCTTCACCGACACCTTGTCCTTTAACAAGAGTTGAACCGATTAATTGAACCTTCATAACGTTTGTTGTACCACTTTCACCAACTGGAACACCAGCAACGATAAGAATTAGATCTCCTTCTTTAGCAAATCCAAGTTCTTGGGCTTTCTTAGCAGCAAGATCAAACATTTCATCAGTGTTTGATGGCTTTTCAGCAACGATAGGTTGAACACCCCAGTTAACTGTTAGTCCACGTTGTGTTGTTTCATCAAATGTAATTGCAAGAATATCAGCACTTGGACGATACTTAGAAATCATACGAGCTGTGTAACCTGACTTAGTAGCTGCAACAATTGTGTTAATGTTCAATTCTTCAGCAGTTCTAACAACAGATTCACCGATTGATTCTGTAACGTTTGAGCCTTTGTATTCTTCGAAACGTTGGAGAGCTAATTGGTTACTGCTATCCAATTGTTTTTCTGTACGTTCGTCAATTTGAGCCATAGCTGCAACTGCTTCAACAGGGTAGTCACCGTTAGCACTTTCACCAGAAAGCATAGTTGCATCTGTACCATCAAGAACAGAGTTAGCAACATCAGTAACTTCGGCACGTGTAGGACGTGGGTTTTCTTGCATTGAATCAAGCATTTGTGTAGCTGTGATAACTGGCTTGCCAAGAGCGTTACATTTTTGGATCAAGCTCTTTTGTACGAATGGTACGTTTTCAAATGGAATTTCAACACCCATGTCACCACGAGCAACCATCAAACCATCAGAAACTTTCAAGATAGAATCGATGTTGTCGATACCTTCTTGTGATTCGATCTTAGGGAAGATTTGAACTTGTTCCATATGTTTTTCTTCAAGGATTTCACGAATATCAAGAACATCTTGTGCTTTACGAACAAATGAAGCAGAGATGAAGTTGATGTTGTTGTCACAACCGAAACGAATATCATCAGCATCTTTTTCTGTGATACCTGGTAGGCGGATTTCAACACCAGGTGCGTTAACACCCTTACGTGAACCGATCATACCATCATTTTGAACAACTGTAACTAATTCACGATTCTTGTCGTCTTTTTCTGTGATCTTAAGATCAACAAGACCATCATCGATTAATACGTGACCACCAACATGTGTATCATCGTATAGACCAGGGTATGTAACAGCGATCTTTTCTGGGTTACCAGTTAATGAATCATCCATTGAGATACGGATAACATCACCGATCTTAGCTTCAAACTTACCACCATCTTGAACAGTTGTACGGATTTCAGCACCCTTTGTATCCAAAACGATACCAACTGTCTTACCAGTAATTTTTTCAGCTTCGTGAACCATGTTCATACGTGATAAATGTTCTGCGTGATCACCATGTGAGAAGTTGAAACGGAAAATGTTAGCTCCAGCTTCAATCAACTTTGTGATTGTTTCAACATCATTAGATGCAGGTCCAAGTGTACTTACGATTTTTGTTCTTTTCATCGAGAATCTCCCTTTTCTTTTGTTGTTCATTGTTTATTGTAACAAACTATCTGCTTAATGATTGGTTTAAATCATATAAGTCTAAGTCAGGTTTGTGCTTGCCATCAAATAGATCAAGCATGTTATGGTATGTCAACTTGTTGTCTTCGATACCAATAGCAACTCCACCCTTGCCTTCTTCAAGAAGGTCAACAGCATAAGCACCCATCTTACTTGCTAGAACACGATCTCTAGCTGTTGGTGAACCACCACGTTGTACGTGTCCTAAAACCGTACTACGTACTTGGAAATCACCGTATTCATTAAGCTTATCAGCAAATTCTTGAGCGTGCATAACACCTTCAGCAAGAACCACAAGCATGTGTTTCTTACCTTTTTCACGTCCTTCTTTGATACGTGCAGCGATATCAGCGATATCAAAGTCACGTTCAGGAACAACGATTTCTTCAGCACCACCGGCAACACCAGACCATAAGGCGATGTCTCCAGCTCCTCTACCCATAACTTCAATAACGAAAGTTCTTTCATGGGATGTAGCAGTATCTCTGATCTTATCAATTGATTCAATAACTGTACTTACAGCTGTGTCAAAACCAATTGTGAAATCAGTGTAAGGAATATCATTATCAATTGTACCTGGTAGACCGACGGCATTATATCCATGCTCTGTCAAACGCAAAGCACCGTGATATGAACCATCTCCACCGATAACAACCAATGCATCAATTCCGAATTTCTTAAGTTGTTCAATACCCTTAAGTTGACCTTCTACTTTGGCGAATTCAGGATATCTTGCTGAATACAAGAATGTTCCGCCACGTTGAATACGGTCAGAAACGTCAGATGCAGTAAGTGGGAAAATATCACCCGCAACCAATCCGGCATATCCATAATTGATACCAAACACTTCAAGGCCCTTATCTAGGGCCCTACGTGTGACTGCTCTAATAGCAGCGTTCATTCCAGGGGCATCTCCACCACTGGTTAAAATACCAATCCGCTTCATTTGTTCACACTCCAAATTTATTTGTTTCAAAAACAAAACCTAATAAAATATAACATTTTTATTGAATACTTTGTAGAGCTGAAAACGTTTTAGGACGAAATTAATTATGTTTTTTCAGGAAAACATTCTTTTTGCCTAATAAAGTTTCCAATTTTGATTGAACTTCTTCAGAAAAATTTATCCATCGATTGGACTTCAAAATCGCGGCCTGCTTGGTTTTTTCGCGATATAAGATCACAGGGATCTTCCCAGGCGAGCTTTCGATCGTCCTATACAGTTTAGACAAATTGTCTTCAGTATCGATTGTTTTCATTATTTTCAGATATAGTTTTTCATCAGGAAGTTGCACTGTATACTGTTTTGGATCATTAAATCTATCCGCAATGAATTCTAAATCACCACGACGACCATCATTGGCTCGACCAACGACTAAGAATATCTTTCCTTCCAATTCCGTATTTTCTAACTTTTGGAATAACTTAGGAAAAATCGTTACTGATATTGAACCAGTTTCATCTTCAATTGTCGCAAAGCACATTCTCTGACCTTTCTTGGTTCGAATAACTCGTGGACGTTTGATCAAGCCCAAAACCGAGACATCCCTATTCTTGACTTCAGACAGATTAGATATTTTAACAGTATTCGTATTTAATAATTTCTCACGATATTTCTCAACTGGATGACCGGAAACATAAATACCAAGATATTCTTTTTCCTGATTTAGTTTTTCTGTTAAAGAATAATCATCGACCTCATGTTTCTTGGGATCCAAAACATCGAATAGTGACAAATTACTACCAGCGAGTTGAATACTCTCAATCAAATCTTTGAAGTCCAACATTAATTCTCGACGATTGCGATTAAACGAATCGAAAGCACCTGACAAGATCAAAGGATCAATATAATCGTCCTTAACAAACCTAATATCGATCCGTTTCAAAAAGTTCTGAGCATCGGTGAACTCACCATTTTTGTTTCGCTCATCAATAATATCTCTTGCCAAGTCACGGCGCATACCCTTAACACTTAAAAAGCCAAAACGTATGCCTTTGTTATTAACAGTGAATGTGTCTTCACTACGATTAATATCGACACTTAAGATCTTCAAGTGACGATCTTTAGCACCTTGAACATACAAAGATATCTTACTTTCATTGTTCAAATTAGCATTCATCAAACAATTAAAGAATATCTCTGGAAAATGAACTTTAATGTACGCTAGCCAAAAGGCAATCATTGAATAGGCAACTGAATGTGACTTATTGAAACCATAATTACCAAAAGTCTCAATATATTCATAGACCTTTTCAGCTGATGCTTTATCGTGTCCATGTTTAACTGCCCCATCAACGAATTTTTTATGGTTAGCATCCATCAGGGACTCATTCTTCTTACTAATGGCTCGACGTAAAATATCGGCATCTGCCAGAGAGAACCCAGCCATCTCAGAACTAGCCTGCATAACTTGCTCTTGATAAACCAGAATGCCATATGTCGGCTTGAGAATATTCTCCAGTGAAGCATCGGGATAAGTAACAGGTTCTTGGCCATGCTTTCTGGCAATAAATGTAGCAATGTTCTGCATTGGACCCGGTCGATACAAAGCATTCGTCGCCACAATATCATTAAAACTAGTTGGTTTGAGTCTCCTCAAAACACTTCTAATACCATCTGATTCAAATTGAAAAATTCCGTCCGTATCGCCCCTCTGGAATAACTCCAAAGTTTTTTCATCATTCAAAGGTATCTTCTCTGGAATAAATTCTCTTTGATATTCTTGCGAAATTAATTCAATTGCCTGATCCAGAATAGTTAGATTCCTCAAACCTAAGAAATCCATCTTCAGCAAACCAACGCTCTCAACATTGTTCTTCGTCTGCTGAGTCAGATTAATACCGTCATCTTCCAATTGTACGGCGACAATATCCGTCATCGGTTTCTTACTAAGAACGATCCCTGCAGCGTGCGTCGAATAGTGTCTAGGTATACCTTCGATTCGTTTTGCCACTTTGAAGATCAAACGGTTCTCTTCAGAACTATCGATCAATCCTTGAAGTGTCTTAGATTCATTAACCGACTCATCCAAGGTGATATTCAACTTACGCGGAATTGCATTCGACCACTGAGTGAGTTGAAACTGTGTTTGACTGAACGTTCTTGAAATATCTCTCAATGCCATCTTGGCAGCAAGAGTTCCAAAGGTAATGATCTGTGCCATATGATCTGATCCATACTTGTCGTGCATATACATTACCATTTCGTCTCTACGGTCGTCAGGGAGGTCTAAATCAATATCTGGCATATTGACACGCTGTGGATTCAAAAATCGCTCAAACAGCAAATCATACTTAATTGGGTCCACTTGTGTGATACCTAAGGTATAAGAAACCAACGAACCAGCTGCTGATCCACGACCTGGACCGGTTTTGATTCCTATTTCATGAGCATGTTTGATGACATCCCAGACGATCAAGAAATAATCAGAAAATCCCATCTTGTCGATAACATCCAACTCATACTTCAATCGTTGTAAATAGTTATCCGGGACAATTCCATTCAATCGCTTCTTCAATCCTCGACTAGATAAACTGTATAAAAATTCTGTCGATGATAGACCGTCTGGTGTAGAAAATTCAGGCAACTCAGTATCCTTGAACTCGATTTCTACATTGCATTCATTCGCAATCTCATCGGAAACTCTGACCGCACTAGCCATATCAAATCGACCGAAGTCACTTTCAAAAACATCTGCAGTCCTTAAATAGTGATCTCCTTCTTCAACGACTTGACTGATACTTTCGAATTTTTGTCCAGTTCGTAAGTAATTTAAGACCTGATACGCCAAATGATCGTCAGAATTAATGTATCTAACATCCCCTAATGCGACTAACGGAACATTGATAGTATTAGAAATTTCTTTCAAACGTTTAACGTTGTCGATCTGTTCTGAATATAAGCCTACTCCCAAGAAAAAAGAGTTCGCATCTAATATTGAATTTATTTTGTCAAAATAACCTTGAACATCGTCTGAAATCAATATTTCGCAATCATTCGCTGGTGTGATCACAAAAATACCACTCATAAATTGTCTAATGTCATCAATTAAAATGGCATTCTTAGAAGACATGATTGCAGATGATATTTTGATCAAGTTTTTGTATCCATGATCATTCTTAGCTAACAAAATCAATGGATATGATTCTGCTGTATTTTGAATTCCGGCAATTTCAGCAGTTAATCCAATAATAGGTTTGATTCCCACTTTTTTAGCATACTTATAAAAGTCAATCGAACCATACAAATTGTTAATATCAGTTAAGGCAATTGAAGAGTACCCTCGCTCTTTGGCCTTATCAATCAGTTCTGGAAGCTTAACAGGACTATGCAGTAAACTATAGCTGCTCATTACTTGTAGTTGCGTTTGCAATTTGTCGCCTCCCTTAGTTAAAATTATATCAAATTGAGTAAAACTTTATTGGGCTAAACTCTTTTTTGTGCTAAACTACTGGAGAAAGTGAGATGGAAGATATGAGATATGTTGCTGTAATTTTTTGGGCAGTTGTTCTAGGCCAAGTTGCCGGCTTTATCGGTGGTGCATTGAACCAACAAACTTTTAATTCCCAACAAACAATGATTGTTACTGTAGTATTTGCAATTATCTTCAGCATTATTCCAATGCTTCTAGATAATGATAAGAAGAATCGCGCTTAATCATAAGCGCTTTTTTTATGCTCAGAAAAGAGAAAGTGAATGAAAATAAAGAATATTGATCACCTAGTATTAACCGTACACGACATCTCTAAAAGTTGTGACTTTTATTCAAAGGTTTTAGGAATGGAAGTCATTACTTTTGGCGAGAACCGCAAAGCTTTAAAATTTGGCTCTGAAAAAATCAACTTGCATCAAGTTGGTCACGAATTTGAGCCAAAAGCAGCTTCACCGACACCTGGCTCTGCTGATCTTTGTTTGATTGTTGCTGATGATATCGGTTCTGTCACAAAATATCTAAACAAACATTCTATTCAAATCGAACAAGGACCTATCGAAAAAAATGGTGCTAATGGAAAGATCGAATCAGTTTATATCAGAGATCCTGATTTAAACCTGATCGAATTATCCAACTACAAACAAAAATGAGACTATATTTGCCAGTAACACTGACATAATAGTCTCATTTTTTTATTTTGTAATATACAAATAGAAATCGTTCGTTGCTAAATTAACGTTGTAATTAATTCCTTTAGAAGTGATTTGCTTCATAGTAGTTGTCCCACCATCGGCATCTTTTACTTCTTTACCAAGTTTTTTAACTACGCTCTTACCATCAGCACCAACGTATTGGGAAATCAATACTAAATCAGTTCCAAAATCTTTCATCCCTGACTTAGACTTCATCGCCTTATATGTGATGTTCATGGCAATTCCCATCAATTGTCCATTTTGAACATTCATTCTTAGTTTAGTTCCATTGCTTGTTGTATACTTGAAAATTCCATCTTTAGCTATTAACGGTAGTTGATCGGTCTGTTTGCCCATCTTAAGATTCATAAAATTATATTGTTGAGCAAAGGTCGTATAATCTATCAACGCCTTAGACTTAGCTATTTTAACAATTTTTGTCTTAGTATCATCATTCTTTTGAGCCTTGATACGGACAGTCTTTGTCTTCGTACCAACAGGCACAGAGATGGCAAAGTGGTCATCGCTGACCTTAACTTTCTTAGTTACACCACCAACTGTGTATGTTAGTTTGTCATAATCAATCGCCTTGCCTTTAACAACAGCTACTAAACCATCAGCAGAATACTCACTCTTAGTGGTCGAAAGATCTAACTTCGAGCATCCAGTCAATAGTATGAAGAATACAGGAACTAATATCAAAAATAAGTATTTTAGTTTTTTCTTCATCATAGATTCCCCATGTATTAAAAAAAAGCCAAGCATAATTTACTTGGCTTTTAATTAAGCTTCTTTCTTGTCATCGATAACTTTTTCACCCTTGTACATACCTGATGGTGATACATGGTGACTAATACGATATTCACCAGTAGCAACGTCGAATTGCATGTTTGGTGTATCTAATTTGATATGTCCACGTCTTTGACGTTTTCTTTGTTTTGATGTTTTTCTCTTTGGAACAGCCATATTTAAAAACTCCTTTATTTATATTACTTAATCAAATCTAACGTTTAATATAATACTATCATAAAAACGTTTGAGCAAGCAAAATTACTATTTTGTTTGTTTTTTCGTCTGATTTTCCTTTAAAGCGTCAGCAATTTGACTATCATTGGACACTTTAACGTTAGAAATTTGTTTTTTTGCACTACGTGATAATTTGTTATCATCTTTCTTTTTACCAGAACTAGCTAACAACATTGTGATAACTGCTCCAAGTAATAATGAAACAATAATAAGAATGATCAACGGCAATTTAACATGTGTAAATCCAAAACTAACAGTTACCGGATTTACATTCAACACTGCAAAGATGACGACGATCAATGCAATGATCAATCCAATTACAAATCTTGACTGTTTATTATTCATAAAAGTCATCCCCTACTTACGATTTCCTAGTGTACTAGCTAGAAAATCACCAATACTTGGCGCAATTTTATAGAGAACTGCTGCCAATTCCATATAACGTGGACGGTTGATCTCACGTTTATTTTTGTTAAAAGCATTGACGATATCCCAAGCTAGCTTGTCTGGATCTAAGACAAAATACTTTACTGAATCTAAATAATCACCATTGTGATCAGCTACATCGAAGAAATTCGTCGCTACCGGTCCTGGATTGATGGTCGTGACCTTGACATCAAAAGGCTTCAATTCCAAGCGCAGTCCATCTGAAAATCCAATAACCGCTGCCTTAGTGGCTGAATAAACTGCTGACTTAGGTGTCGTGATCTTACCAGCCATTGAGCCCACATTCAAAATATGTCCGTGACCATTAGCAATCATTTTTTGAGCAAGTAAACGAGTCATCAACATTAAGCCTAAAACATTCACACGGAACATTTTTTCAACAGTATCAAAATCTGTATCAAGATAATTTGAAAAATCTCCAAAACCTGCTGCATTTACTAATATATCAATATTTTCAGAAAATTCAAATGCCTGATCCACTCCAGCGATAATTTGTTTAGGATCACTCATGTCGATCAAAATGTACTCATGACGAGCTGACTCTGCACCAACACGAATACATTCGTTCTTAACTTGAAGAAGCTTGTCTTCACTTCTGGCAACCAAAATCACATTAGCACCTAACTTAGCAGAATTAATTGCTACATCTTTACCAATACCTGACGATGCACCTGTTACTAATACTGTTTGGTTCAATAAATTATTCATCTTGCAACCCCGCTCTCATTATATTTTAAATGGTACCTCGTAGATATCAAAATCATTAACTACTTTAGTATTCTTAAAAACTTTTTGAGCTTCTTTTTGTAAAATCAAAGATCCTCTACCAGTATAACGAGCAGAAATATGTGTCAATAAGAGTCCCTTGGCATGACATCTCTTAGCGACTTCAGCCGCTTGTGTTGCTGTTGAATGGAAATAATTATAAGCCAATTTCTTTTCATCATTTGAGAATGTTGATTCATGAACGATTACATCCGCATCTTGAGATAACTTATCGATTTCCGGAGTATACCTAGTATCAGAAATAATCGTAACTACCTTGCTAGGTTTGTCAGGACCAATATAATCTTGACCATTTATTTCTGTTCCATCGTCCAAAGTTACTGTTTTACCAGCCTTCAATTGTCCAAAAATTGGACCGTTAGGAATATTATATTTCTTTAGATCATCGACCAGCAGTTCACCTGTACGTGGCTTCTCCACCACGCGATATCCAAAACAAGTAACTCGATGCTTAAGTTTGCCGGCATAAACACTAAAGGTCTTGTCATTGAAGACCTCACCGCCGTCTTTTAACTCAATATACTTGATTTTATAGTTTAACTTGCTACCAGTGACTCTCAAAGCCGTTTCAACGTATTCTTTGATTCCTACTGGGCCATAGAGCTCCAAAGGCGAATTACCGCCCTGATTGGCTCTACTTGCCAATAAACCTGGTAGTCCAAAAATATGATCACCATGCAAATGAGTAATAAATATCTTAGTGATTTTTCTTGGTCGAATTGTTGTTCTTAAAATTTGATGCTGTGTTGCCTCGCCCACATCAAAAAGCCAGACCTCGTTTCGTTCATCCAGCATTTTCAGTGCTGTACTAGAAACATTTCTGCCTTTAGACGGAACTCCGGCTCCTGTTCCTAAAAATTCAAGTTCCATATAAAAATCCTATTCTATTTTTTATCTAATACTTTTAGTATTTCCTTTACTACAAATGAAGTATAGTACATTGAACCATCTGGATTAGGATGAACATTGTCATCATAGAACCAGTCAGTATGCCCATTAGAATAGTCATTCCAGTCAATTACATGTAAGTTCTTATACTTATTAGTAGCTTGACTCAAAACACCATTAACAGTCTTCTCCCAAGGTCTAGTTGGTACATGAACGTTGATCCAGAAAACATTTCTGTTTGGACCAACTAACTTCATAATTTGATCTACTTGTTGCGCACTGATCGGTCCATTAGTACCTAGACCAATCATTACGTTAGGTGCAAGCACGCCTTGATTTTTGTAGTTTTGCAAAATATCAACACTGGCATCAACTTGACGACTTACAGCAGCATCGACGATCACTTTTTTGTCATCAAATAGCTTCAAGAAATTATCAGATCCATCAGCCATGACAGAATCACCAACTGCAGTTAACGGAATATCCTTTAATTGTTGCAATTGAGTTTGAGATAGTCCGTACTTCTCAAACTCTTGGTTGACAGGATTACTCTTAGCAGCCTTCTTGTATCGAGCCATGTCAGCAGCGCTGATCTTACCATTTGATTGTTTAGCCTTATTCTTCTTTAAGTTATCGATAGCCTGCTGTTTCTTCTTCTTATTGGCCTTTTCGTTCTTAGTGATCTTATCAGCCAATTGGCTATGGTTCACATTAGGGTTAGGTGCACTGACAGCTTTAACAACACTATAACCACCAGTAATAGTGATCAAGGCAATAATTACTGCCAATACTTTTTGATAACCTAGAGAACGCTTGAAGAAGTACTTAATTGAATCCCAGTTAGCATGTGCCAATGGTTGTTCAACAAATCTAAATGAAAATTCTGTAACCAATACTATCAAAATAACTTCGATCACTGGATAAAGAATTGGATGATCAGCAATGTTCTTAAACTTAGATTCAAAGAAAATCATTACTGGAAATTGGTATAGGTACAATCCATAACTTCTGCTACCAATGTAATGGAATAATTTATTACTTAACACCCTATTCCAAAATGCATCAGGATGAGCTACTACACCAATTAAGATACAAGTAACTAAAGTAAAGATAAACATTCCACCACGATACAAGAATGGATCATTATCCTTAACTGTAAAGATCATCAAAACCATTAAGGCAATCGATAAAGCCCCGATGACATTGAGTTTTAATTTATCATTTTTTGCCAAACCGCCCTTAAGACGTTCTGCAGGCCAAACCAACGCTAGTCCACATCCCATCAGGATCGAGAACAAACGTGTATCTGTACCATAATAAATTCTACTTGGATCAACACCCGGCTTGAATAAAATTGCCATCCAAATTGCAGAAGCAATCGAAACGACCATTGTAAATCCAAAAATACGGCTCTTCTTTACGCCAAATTTAATAAATAACAATAGCAATAATGGCCAAACAATATAAAATTGGCCTTCAATCGATAATGTCCAGAGATGTGTAAATGGTGACTCATTGTTGGCGAATCTTTCAAAATAAGATTGACCGTTAAAAATTTGCCACCAGTTATAGACATTCAGAACATTAGTAATAAATATCTGATCTAAATGATATAGTAAATTCTTCAAAAAGAAGAATATGTATGCGCCAGATGCTAGCAGCACAAACAACATACCAGGGTACAATCTCTTTACACGTTTCCAATAGAAATTTTTTAAATCAAATTTCCCACCATAATCGGTCGTATTGAAAAAATGATCAGTAATCAAATAACCTGATATTAAGAAAAAAATTGGAACTCCCAAATATCCACCGGAAAAGACGTTAGGATTCAAGTGATACATTATGACACCTATAACCCCTAGAGTACGTAAACCGTCAAATCCGCTTATATATCTTCTTTTCGGTGATTTATCCATTATACTTATTTACCCCTAAATAAATTCAAACGTGAAATCAAGAATTGTTACAGAATCTCCAGATTGTGCCCCTGCCTTCATAAGACCATCTTCAATACCCATGCTCTTAAGTTGACGTGCAAATCTCATAATTCCATCTTGATGATCTAGATTACTTCTTTGTAGAAGCAATTCAACATCGTGTCCCTTAACGATGTAGCTGTGTTCATCTTCTTTTTCGATAGTGAACTTATCAGCTTTTGATTCATAATTGTATTCTTTGGTTTCATCTGATTGAACATCAAAGTGAATAGGTTCAGCTTTTGAAAGAACCTCACTAGTATGATTCATTAAATCTTTGACACCAGTATGCTGAATACTTGAAATTGGGAAAATATCAACATCGTGACCGTCAGAATGTGCAAGCAATTGTTTCTTGAATTCTTCCATTCTTTCTTCTGAGCCATCAATATCTAGTTTTGTCGGCACGATTACTTCTGGTCGACTCAAAATATTTTCGTCATAATTACCCAATTCTTCACGAATTGCTACGTAATCTTCATATGGATCACGTCCATTCTCAGGATCCATATCAACAAGGTGAAGAATAACACGCGTACGTTCAACGTGACGTAAGAATTGAATACCCAATCCTACACCATTTGATGCACCTTCGATCAAACCAGGAAGATCGGCAATAACAAAATCTTGACCGTTATCTAATTTAACCATACCCAAATTAGGTGAAAGTGTCGTAAAGTGATATGCTGCAATTTTTGGTTTGGCTGAAGTAGCAACTGACAATAAGGTTGACTTCCCAACTGATGGGAATCCGACCAAACCTACATCAGCAATTAGCTTCAATTCAAGACGTAAGTGGATCTCTTGTCCTGGTTCACCATTTTCAGCAACTTCTGGTGCCCTATTCTTGGAGTTAGCGAAGTGAATATTTCCACGTCCACCATCGCCACCTTTAGCAACAACCAATTCCTGATTGTGTTCAATAAGATCACCGATCAGCTTACCAGTGTCTTCATTATATACAGATGTTCCAGCTGGCACATTGATATATACAGGATCAGCCTTATGGCCATACATTCCCTTTATCTGACCGTTTTGGCCTGGTTGTGCTTTAAAGATACGTTTGTATCTGAAGTCCATCAAAGTATTCATACCTTCATGAGCTTTTAATATGATGTCACCACCGCGACCGCCGTCGCCACCGGCTGGTCCACCTAGTGGAACATATTTTTCATGGCGAAAGGCAACGGCTCCGTCGCCACCTTTACCAGATCTAACGGTGATTTTAACGTTATCTACAAACATTAAAACCCCCCTTTCTAAACATAGTTATCATTTTTAAATTTTAGCACAAAAATAGATATCATTATACGTTGAATAAAAACAATTACATTATTGGAAACGTAATAACAATGATTCATTTTAACCGTTATTGAAGTTTTTTGAAAGAATTTGAATGATATTGGTTGATTTTGGATGAATTTGATGTATTATATTGTGGTGAGGTGATATGAAAGTGCTTACTGAAGAGAGACAACAAATTATACTAGAGCAATTAAAAATTCATAATATTGTTAAATTGCATGATTTGATGCCCCTGACAGGGGCATCTGAATCAACACTCAGACGTGATCTTCAAGATTTGGAAAATTGCCATAAGTTACTAAGAATTCATGGTGGTGCACAAAATGTTATTTCTCTACACGAGGAACCTGCTGTTTCGCAAAAGGCTACTGTTCATTTAGATGAAAAGAAAGCTATTGGACGGGCTGCAGCTGGCCAAGTTAGAAATCAAGAAGTAATATTTTTAGATTCGGGATCTACCGTTCAATTCATGATTCCCTATCTTATTGAACACAAGGATCTGTTGGTCATTACAAATAGTGTCGACAACGCCTCAATGCTCGCTGATTATGATATTGATACATTCTTGCCTGGTGGTAAGTTGAAATCGTCAACCAAGGCATTAGTGGGATCTACCATGGTTCAAACATTGGAAACATATCATTTTGATAAATGTTTCTTAGGTACTAATGGTTTTTCAATCGATTCAGGATATACGACCCCTGATCCAGAAGAATCAGCAATCAAGCATTTAGTATTACAACAATCCAATCAAGTATTTATTCTTTCAGATAATTCAAAGTACTGCCAAGTCAGCTTTAGTAAATTTGCCGACTTGAAAGATGCTACATTAATTACCAACGAATTACCAGCAAAAGAATCGGGATTGTTAAATAAAAAAGCAAAAATTATGGAGGTAAACTAATTGATTTATACAATTACAGCAAATCCATCGATTGATTATGTTTTACAATTGAAGGCTTTGAATAACGGTGAAGTTAACAGAACTACTAGCGATGTTAAACTTCCCGGTGGCAAGGGAATCAACGTTTCACGCATTCTTAAAGAGTTGGACATTGATTCTACTGCTTTGGGGTTTGTCGGTGGAGCTACTGGTGAAATGTTCAAGAGTCTGCTTGACCAACATGAATTGAAAACAAACTTTACTACTGTTAAAGAAGATACACGTATCAACGTTAAGGTCAATGCAGTTGAACAAGATGAAGAAACAGAGATCAACGGAATGGGACCTGCTATTTCATCTGATGAAAAGGAACAATTTGTTTCTCAACTCAAATCAGTTGGTAATGGTGACGTAGTTATCATGTCTGGTAGTCTACCAAAACAATTGCCAGAAACTTTCTACTTAGATATTGCCAAAATGATTCAAGCTCAAGGTGCTGATTTTGTTATCGATACTACTGGACAAGCATTGTTAGACACATTGCCTTTGCATCCCCTAGTCGTTAAACCAAACAATCACGAATTAGCCGACCTCTTCAAAACAACTTTCAATTCTGATCAAGAAATAATCGATCATGCCAAAAAGTTGTTAGAGCAAGGTGCTAAGCATGTTCTTGTCTCAATGGCCGGAGATGGTGCCCTACTAGTAACAAGGGACCATACATACAAAGCTAATGCACCTAAGGGAACTGTTATCAATTCAGTTGGTGCTGGCGATTCTATGATTGCTGGTTTTGCTGGAACATTCATGCAAACTAACGATCCGATCGAAAGTTTCCACATCGGCGCTGCTTGTGGTTCTGCCACAGCTTTCAGTCAAGATATCGCTATTAAAGAAAAAATTGATGAAGTTTATAAAGCAATTAATATCACGGAATTAAGTTAAGGGAGGGACTTATTCATGGATCTAAAACAATTATTACTTAAAGACGCCATGATCATGGATCTTAAAGCTACTACTAAAGAAGAAGCTATTGAGGAAATGGTCGACAAGTATTATCAAGTCGGTGTTATCAACGACAAAGACTTATACAAGTCAGATATTTTAAAACGTGAAGCTCAAACAAGTACTGGTATCGGTGATGGGATCGCCATGCCACACGCTCGTGACAAAGCTGTTCAACGTGCTACCGTATTATTTGCAAAGAGTGCTAAGGGAATTGACTACAAATCACTAGATGGTCAACCTGCTTACCTATTCTTTATGATTGCTGCTCCAGATGGTGCTGACAATCTTCACTTACAAGCACTTGCCGCACTATCATCACTACTTATCAACCCAGATCTAGTTGCTAACTTGAAAAAAGCAACTACTGCTGATGAAGTTCAAAAATTATTCGATGATGCAATGGCTGCTAAGGAAGCTAAAGATAAAGCTGATGAAGAAAAACAGGCTGCCAAAGAAAAAGCCGCAAAAGCTGCTGCCGCTGCTGGCTCAAATGACAACGAAAAACCTTTCGTCGTAGCCGTTACAGCTTGTCCTACTGGTATTGCACATACATACATGGCTGAAGCTGCTCTTAAAGAACAAGCTGAAAAAATGGGTGTTGACATTAAAGTCGAAACAAATGGTTCTGAGGGTGTTAAGCATAAGTTAACATCAGATGAGATCAAACGTGCAGCTGGTGTTATTATCGCTGCTGATAAAAAAGTTGATATGCCACGTTTTGATGGCAAGCACTTAGTTAACCGTCCTGTCTCAGATGGTATCAACAAAGCTGAAGAATTGATCAACTTAGCTACTGAACAAAAAGCTCCTGTCTTCCATTCCGAAGGTGGAGCTGCAGAAGACGAAGAATCAACAGAATCTAAGTCACTATGGTCAAAAATCTATGCTGACTTAATGAATGGTATTTCAAATATGCTTCCATTCGTTGTTGGTGGTGGTATTTTGATGGCCATCTCATTCTTACTTGAAAACTCAGTTGGAGCACATTCACAATGGTTCTTGTTCTTCAACAACGTTGGTAACTATGCATTTAGCTTCTTGATCCCTGTTTTAGCTGCCTATATCGCTGTATCAATTGGTGATCGTCCTGCTTTACTACCTGGTTTCGTTGGTGGTTACATGGCATCACAAGCTACTGCTTCAGTTGTTTCATCTAAGAGTCCTGCCGGATTCATCGGTGGTCTACTTGCTGGTTTCATTGCAGGTTGGACTGTTGTCTACCTTAAGAAGGCACTCAAGAACCTTCCTAAGTCATTGGATGGTTTGAAACCCATTCTGCTATACCCTGTTCTAAGTTTACTAATCGTCGGCGCTATTATGTACTTTGCCATCGATCCTATCTTTGCCGTTGTTAACCATGCTATTACTGCATTCCTTGAATCAATGGGTACTGGTAATGCTGTTATCTTAGGTGCTTTACTTGGTGGAATGATGTCAATCGATATGGGTGGTCCTTTCAACAAGGCTGCTTACACATTCGCCATTGGTACATTTACTGCTACACAAGATGGTGCTTTGATGGCCGCTGTTATGGTCGGTGGTATGGTACCACCTCTAGCAATTGCCATTGCTACAACATTCTGGAAGAACAAGTTCACTGAGCAAGAAAGACAAGCTGGTCTATCTAACTACGTTCTTGGTATTTCATTTATCACTGAAGGTGCTATTCCATTCGCTGCTGGAGATCCACTTCACGTTATCGTCTCAAGTGTTATCGGTTCAGCAATCGGTGGTGGTCTAACACAACTATGGGGTGTCAACGTACCTGCTCCTCACGGTGGTATCTTCGTTACACCACTTGCTAATAAGCCACTAATGTATCTATTAGCTGTTATTATTGGTTCTGTTATCTCAGGTGTTATTTACGGATTATGGAAACCAGCTAAAAAAGCTGAAAAATAACTTTGAAAAAGCATTCACCTAATCGTGGATGCTTTTTTCTACTATTAATATCCCATTGTCAGTTTACCTTCAGTTACTGGTATTATAAAATTAGGTAATAGGAACATTGGGGGGATTGTTAGATGAATACAATTACGATGACTCGTGCACAATACCGTAGTCAACATCGAAAGAAGAAGCCGTTCTTTAAAAAATGGTGGTTTTGGTTACTGATTACTATTCTGATCGCATTAAGTGTAACTGGGTATTATATTTACCAAAATAATAATTCAAGTGATAAAACAGAATCCTCCTCTAAAACAACAAAACCTATTAAGAAAAATAATACTAATAACAAGGATAAAGGCGGAATCAGATTAGACAATTACAACGGCATTTACTTAAGCCAATCCGATGGTATGTCATTGGCAACATTACAAAAACTATTCGGTAATTACGCCTCTAACTCAGATAGTACGATTGGAGACGTTCAAGCAACTTCATACACTTGGAAAAAGATTGCCAACGGTGATTTAGGTGCATCTCTGATTGTTGGTTTCGTAAACGATCACGCTATCAGCAAGTCTATCTCTGGACTAAAAGTAAAGCGCAACAAAAAAATAACCCTTGATCTATACAATCAAATTCAAAACGGTCAATCTGAACAAGATGTCGTGAATTTGCTGGGTAAACCAAATGGTTACTCCGAAACTTCAGTCGAAAATACTACATCAAAAGTTTATTCCTACACCTCTGATGTTAAAGGTGAAATTGGGGCTAATATTGTTATTACCTTTACTGACGGGGCTGTAAGTAGTAAGAACCAATTGAGCGTGCAATAGTTTTTGTTGTTATATTGCCGCTGAGGGTGGGCAACAATTCCATCTGCCGTCGGACCGGTTTCAAACTACGTTTTCAACCTTGCTTGGAAGCCTGTAGTCTTCCAAGACGTCCAGTGTACTAAGCGATAAATCGCTTAGTACACTTTTACGGCGGATTCCATTGTTGTCCGCCCTCAGCTAAGTTTGTGTTATTTTTCAGTTAACATCTACTTAGCGACAAAATAATAATCTACAAAACAAAAACGCATATCACGGCAATTCGGATATATTATTTATCCACTTGTCATGATATGCATTTTTTATAATCAATAAATATTGAGCTGGAGGTCAGCAGTAATGGAATCAGTAGCGAAAATGGTGTTAATGCGGGTGGTTTTCCCACATTTACAGCACGGACGTCTTTCTTGATTTGCGGTTTGTGCAAAGCAAGAAAGCGAGATTTTAGACCGCTTTATGGCTAAAATCAGTCCCGCCACTGATGGAATTACTGCTGATCGGAAGCGGAAACCCACCAATCCAAAAATCAAACTAACTTAGTAGAATCACGTTCATCAATATAAATCGCAACTAATTGTTGGTTATTAGATAACTTCTTTTTGTTTAATACACTTTCCTCAATGCGCTGAACACCAACAACTCCCATTTCATAAAAATCCTGTGATACGCTAGTCAATTGCGGCTGAACAATTTGGCACATCTCTGTTCCATCTATACTGACGATCGACAGATCATCAGGAACAGACAGACCCAGATTACGAGCCTGATTCAAAACACCGATTGCTGCCAAATCACTTGCGGCTACGATTCCTGTCAAATCAGTGCCTTTTCCATAAGCTTTCATCGCGGCTTCCCCGGCACTGTAACTGTAATCACCCGATTGAACCCAAGAATCATCAGGTATGATATTTGCCTCACTCAATGCCTTTTTATATCCGGCTAAACGTAATCTGCCAGTATATGGAAACCCATCAATAGCAGCTAATCCAATTTTTCGATGTCCCCTATCAATCAAAAATTTAGTAGCTTCATAGCCTATTTTTTCATCATCTGAACTAACGTATGGCCGATCATCCTCAAATCCCATCGACAAAAAGCAATATGGAATATCAGATTCTTTCAGCAGATCCATATTATCGTCTGACAACGCAATCGACAGTAATAGTATGCCCATTACTGGTCGCTCAATTACGGTCAACAGTGCCTTCTTCTGTTCCTCGGCACTTGCACTATTTGAATAAACTACGATCAAGTTATAACCATTCTTAGAAGCTTCTGCTTGGATTCCGTCAATGATCTGTCCAGCAAAGTTAGTCTTTACTGAACTGACAACCGCAGCAATAACATTGCTCTGTTTCTTGACTAATTCAACTGCTGCCTGATTTTTTTTGTAACCCAATTCACGAGCCGCTTCTTTGACCTTTTCAGCAGTCTCAGAAGTATAATATTTCGATTTGTTGGACAAAACACGAGAAACGGTTGAAGGTGCCACTCCGACCTTACGTGCTATATCTTTAATCGTTGCTGACATCTAACCGTCTCCTATCAATTCGATCCAAAGTTGTTTTTATTTTCCTTCATGAACAATTGCTACTGAGAACCCACCGATAACCATGGCTACGAAACCGATTATCATCATCATGCTTTGGCTGTTACCAACCATTGGGAAGATGACGAAGCTGGCTAATGAACCGATGATCTGTGGTAAACAAACAGCAATGTTGAATAGACCTAGATATGATCCATTGTTCTTACCATCCAATGAAGTAGTTAACATAGTAAATGGTAATGTATTGATTGTAAAATTACCAATACCGTATAGGGCAAATGCTAACAATGCGATCCATTGGCTGTGAGTTGTTGCTACTATAATAATACTAATTGCATCAGCGAATAGTCCAACAGAATACCACAATTTACGTTGGTTAGCCTTAGTCTTGGCATAGAACAAGCCCCATAGTAGAGCAGCAACACTATAAAAGGCTGTCATAACACCATACCAGTTACCAGCAGCTTGGAAACCGGCTGATGATGGATTAGTTGTATTCCAAATATTGTTTGCCATGGCACCTGTTGCATATGTCCATGTGTACATGATTCCAATCCAACTGAACAATTGCACAACTGATAACTCCCAGAATGCACGTGGTGCACTCTTCAACAACTTCCATAAACTAGGTGTTTCTACTTTCTTTTGTGTATCTAACTTATGATACTTAGCATATGTCTTTGGATCGTATTCTTTAACATTAAAAATAGTTACCAAACTAGTGATCAATAACATTCCGGCACCGATCAAATATGCCCAAATAACTGTAGCCGGAACTTGTCCCTTTGGTGCAGTATTTGTCATTCCTAACTTAGTAAGAATGAATGGAAGCAAAGCGGCTAAAATACCACCGGCGTAACTAAAGATTTGTTGCCAAGACCATGCCAAGTTCTTTTGATCCTCATTAACCATATCACCTGCCAGCATCTTGTAAGGTGCCAAACAGACGTTACTAAATAGATCCATCAGAGCAATCGCAATGGCCGCATACACTAGCGCCGTCATAGATCCGTAACCAAACCCAAACGATCCGGTAAATGGTAACATGATCATTACGATAACAGTAATAGGTGCACCTACTAATAGGTAAGGGATTCTTCTTCCCCAGCGTGTCCAAGTACTATCTGAATATTTTCCAAGTAAAGGCTGAACAAACATCCCTAACAATGGAGGTAATAAGAAGAACCAACCTAAACTATTAGGATTGACACCAATTGTTTGTGTGATTCTACTCATTTGTGAGCCTTGTAATGTAAAGGCCATATTGACACCGATACAACCAAATGTCATCGCAAAAATCGTCTTCATTGGTAACTTAGGCAGTGCATTATCGAAACCAAAAGTTTTTTTACTTTGTTTTGACGTGTCTAATGTATCAGTCGATTTTTCATTTTCGGCTTTCATAATAATAATTCCTTCTTTTAACTAAAATTGATAAACCTTGGCTTCATATGGACGAAGATCATCACCTGAATCATCTGAGTAATTACCGATCAATAACTTAGCATCTTTCGGAATATCGTATGATCTAGTTAACTTCTTATCCGTGTAGTTAAGAATTACTAATAAAGTAGTATCCTTATCTTTTCTCGTGTAAGCATAAACTTCTGGATCACTATCATTTCCATCAACCAAGTCGTATTTACCATCAGTGATCACTGGCATTGTGTGACGCAATTTAATAAGTTCTTGATAATAATAGAAGATAGAATTCTTATCATTTAATGCCTGCTCGACATTGATCTCTTTATATTTGGGATTCATATGTTCCCAAGGTTTTCCAGTTGAAAATCCTGCATTTTCACTAGCATCCCATTGCATAGGAGTACGGGCATTGTCACGACTGTGCATTCCCATATACTTCAACATAGTTGGTCCATCTAACAAGTGTTGTTCATCAACGATTTGGTGATATGAATTGATTGAATCCAAGTCCACATAGTCACTTAAATTTTTGAAGTAGGCATTTGTCATACCGATTTCTTCACCCTCAAAAATATAAGGTGTTCCTTGTTGGAAATGTAACATTGTAGCTAACATCTTGGCACTTAAGACACGATATTCTTCAGTGCTGTCGTTACCAAATCTTGATACAACACGAGGTTGATCATGATTGTTCCAGTATAGTGAGTTCCAAGCTTCGCCGTACAATGATTTTTGCCATTTTGTTAGATTATTACGTAGATCAGTTAGTGATACTTTACGGTCTGACCAACGTCCTAAAGCGGGATTCTTATTTCCATCTAATCCCATATGTTCAAATTGGAAAACCATATTCAGTTCATTACCACTTAAGTTTGAATATCTCTTAGCTTCATCCGTAGTAACGGCCGGTGCTTCACCGACAGTGACCATCTTATGCTTGCTCATGACATTCTTATTCATTTCCTGTAAGAATTCATGGATACGATGACCGTTAGCAACTAATGGTTCTGGGTTAGCGTATAATTCGTCTTTTTGTTTAATAGCATCAGGTAAGCCTTCTGGTTTAGAAATATAATTGATAACATCCATTCTGAAACCATCTACACCCTTATCAGCCCACCAGTTCATCATGTCGTAGACAGAATGACGTACATTGGGATTCTCCCAATTCAGATCTGGTTGTTGTGGGGCAAACAAGTGTAAGTAATATTGGCCTGATTGCTCGTCATATTTCCAGGCAGGGCCCATGAAGAAAGAACCCCAGTTGTTAGGTGCCTTGCCATCTTTACCATCACGCCAAATATAATAATCACGGTATGGATTATCCTTGCCCTTACGTGATTCTTGGAACCACTTGTGCTCATCTGAAGTATGGTTTACAACAAGATCCATCATGATCTTCAAACCAAGACTGTGAGCTTTCTCAAGTAATTTATCAAAATCACTCATATTACCAAAATCTGGATTAATGGCACGATAATCAGAAATATCATAACCATTATCAACTTGAGGAGATTTGTAGATGGGGCTCAACCAAACAATATCTACTCCTAATTTTTTAATATAATCTAGTCGTTTAGTGATACCAGGTAAATCGCCAATTCCATCTCCGTTACTATCTTGATAACTAGCTGGATAAACTTGATATACTACTGCATTACTCCACCATTTTTCCAAAATACATCTTCCTATTCTATTAACTTTTTAATTTAAGCAAACGTTTGCGCAAATAAAATGTAACCTCTTTCATTAATTTTGTCAATAGAACTTTTTGAATAACTTAACTCAAAATAAAAAAGCAATGTCCACCAACCGCTTAATGATTTGGTTTGACATTGCTTTAATATTTTTTTAACCTTTACTATATTTTTTATGAAAATCCGTACTTGCTAAGGTGATTTTGATTGTTTGAGCGGTTGTCTTAGAAATACCTAATGCTGTTAAATCATCGATCGAGGCATCTTTCATCTTTTTAACTGAACCAAATTTCTTTAACAATTTGTTTCTGGTTTTTGGACCAACACCTTGAATTCCATCCAATCTGGATGACAGAGCATTCTTACTTCTAGTCTTACGTTGGAAGGTAATCGCAAATCTATGTACCTCATCTTGAATTCGTTGTAATAAGTAGAATCCTTGACTCTTACGATCCAATGGAACTACTTCTCCATTCTCGCCAAAAATCAAATGTGAAGTATTATGATGATTGTCCTTAACCATACCAGCGACAGGAATATTTATTCCCAATTCATTCTGGAGAACATCCATCACCGCACGCAATTCAATGATCCCACCATCCATAAGGATCAAGTCGGGAAGATTTCCTTCCTCCTTAAGGACCCGAGAATAACGCCGATAAACTACTTCACGCGTGTTAGCAGCTTCATCAGCACCTGACTGATGCTCAACTTCACCTTTGATCTTGTACTTACGATAATTACTCTTTTCCGGTCGACCATCAACGAACTGAACCATCGCCGAAACTGGATTTGTTCCCTGAATATGCGAATGATCAAACGATTCGATCACGTGACCATATGGCAATCCGATTGCCTCAAAAATCTGCTTTTGAGCTCCATAAGTCTGACGGTTATCTAATTCCATTAATCTGAACTTCTCTTGCAAGACTAACTTAGAATTCTCAGCCGCCATATCCATTAGATCTTTCTTCTGACCACGTTGAGGAGTTCTGAATGGTACATTCAAAACTTCTGACAAAGTATCTTTGTCTAAATTGCTAGGAACTAATATTTCTTTGGGCATGACCTGATTACGTCGATTATAAAATTGCAAAATAAAGGTCGATAATTCTTCTTCTGGTGAGTTGATACATGCGAAGACTTTCTTCTCACGTTTCATCAATCTTGCTTGTCGAATGAAGAAAATTTGAATTGAGATCCAACCTTTTTCAACATAATAATTAAATATGTCTCGTGGTGTACTATCGTTAGAAATGATTTTTTGTTTCTCAACTGTAGTCTCAATATATTTAATTTGATCACGCAATTCTGCTGCACGTTCAAATTCTAAATTTTCAGAAGCCTTTTCCATTCTTTGTTCAAGTTTAGATTTGATTTCGCCTACATTACCGCCAAGAAATTTTTTAATTTTTTCAATTTGTTCATTGTATTTTTCTTCTGGAACTTCTTGGAAACAAGCTCCTAGACACTGTCCCATATGATAATACAAGCAAGGACGACCTAGATGTCCTTGACAGCGACGCAATGGATAAACTTTTTGTAAGAAGTTTAGTGTATTAGAAGCTGCCCAAACATTCGGATATGGTCCAAAATAATATGCACCATCTTTTTTTACTTGACCGGTGATTTCCATCTTGGGATCACGTTCATTAGTTATTTTTATATAAGGATAACCAGTACCTCGTTTTAATTTGATATTGTAATAAGGCTGATGTTTCTGGATCAATGTGATTTCAAGTAAGAATGCTTCCTTGTCATTCGAAGTAATGATCGTCTCAAAATCTCTAATTTCGGATACTAACCGTTCAGTCTTACCTTCGTGTGAACTTTTAAAATAAGAACGTACACGATTTTTGAGATTTTTGGCCTTACCAACATAAATGATTTTGGAATTTATGTCTTTCATCAAATAGCAACCGGGACGAGCTGGTAATAGGCTTAATTTATGTTCAAGATATTCAGTTGCCAAAAAATATCCCCCTTCAAAGTTACGATAATAGTTAGTAATAGCTCTTTCTATTCTACCTAATCAAAAAAAAGTTGCAAGAATTTGAGATTTTTGGAAAAAGGACTTATAATGTAGTTAATTAAAAGATAAATAATAATAAACCTGAAAGGGGCTGATACCGATGGGCTTAACAGTGAAACGCGAAGAGAATTTTGGTAGTTTGTTTGACAAATTTGCTTCACTTCCCGATGATGTCAAAAAAAACGTAGATCGAGTAGATTCTGCGGACAAGAAATCTTCTAAAAACGATAAAGATTCTAAAAGTAAAAAATAACTTCTCATATTTCAACTCTTCATCCTACATTGAAGAGTAATGCCATTTATATTACCGTCCGTTACAAATATAAAAACCCTTTTGATAGTTAAAACACCTGCCAATAAAATTGACAGGTGTTTTTTTGTCTTGTTTTTAAGAATTAGTTACTTGAATAAAGTTAGCCTTGATGACTGGTCGCATAACTTCTCTACCTTTACTGTTAGTAAAATTCTCAACATCGTTAAATTTTCCAAAAACTCGAATTTCATTCCCCGCTTCAAGTCTGGATATTCCCTTAGATAAAGTACTCAAGTCATAACTGACTTTGACATCTTTGGAACGATCATTTCGATCTAGGGAAACTATTGCAAAATCTTCATCAGATTTTAAGACTAATCCCTTTTGATAAATTTTAGTATTTTTATAAATTTGTGGATTCTCATACAAGTTATCAAACGATACGTAAACATAATTATCTTGTTCAGTTTTAAATTCTGACTCTGTCAATTGACTCGACAAGTCGTGCGAATTCTGCTTAACCTTTTGAACCTCTGCTCCGAAACTATCAATATTTAATATAAAAGCCCCACAAAGAAATAAAAACAGTAAAATAAACGCGATTCTCTTTACCATTAAATTCCCCCAATACTAAAAACTTTATCAAACAGGGAATCTTAAATCAATGTTTCTTATGATTTAAATAATTTTATATTGATATATTAATTTTTTAACCAAGATTTATAAGCTGAACTTTAGTTATGCCATCCCCAGCTGATATACCTTGTACTACATCGATATACTTCATATTATGAGGCAATTTTATCTCGTAAACGTTGGTATATGTATATGATCCATCCACTGCCTTATTAGCTCTGAAATTAACGTTTTTAACACTAATAGAATGTTCGTCAAAATAATTCAAAATAAATTTCTTGCCTTTGGTTTTGTTCAAATATTGAATTTCTACTTTTTTCAAAGGATTGACACGAACGATTTGCTTCAAGAATGCTACTACACCGTAGACCACTACAAAACTGGCTATGGCAATCGTGTAGTTACCCATACCAACTGCCAATCCTATACAGGCAACAACCCACAGACTGGCGGCAGTCGTAAGTCCCTTAATTGAATGATGCTCAACAATAATAGTTCCGGCACCTAAGAAACCAATACCACTAATAACTTGAGCAATCAGTCTTGCTTCATCAGCCCTAATAATGCCCTTATAAGCAGGATATTGGCGGGCAACTGCAATTGCATTAAATCCAATTTCTTTTTGAATCATCGCAACGATACAAGCTCCTAGACAAACTAAGATATGTGTTCTGATTCCGGCGGGTCGATGTTTGTGAGCCCGATCCCAACCGATAACTCCTGAGATTCCTGTTGCTAAAAGTAATCTTATAATTATCGTCATAATATCTAAATGTAAAGTCAATTGAAACACCTCTAGTACAACCTTACCACACAACAAATAAGACCACGATACTTAGTTTGTATCGTGGTCTTATTTAACTATTCTTTAAACAATTTCAATAACTAATTAAAAATTTTCTTCCGAAATTTTAATTTGTTTCAATAATTCTTCCAAATTAGTAAAATCTGTCAATCCTGAAGTTGCAGCAGTAGAACTTGCCGCAGCGATACTCTTCTTCAAATTATCTTCAACAGATATATTTTGTTCCATCCCTGCCAAAAATGTACCTAACATGGTATCTCCTGAACAAGCGGTATTAACAACATCGATCTTTGGTGCATTTCCAAACCAAATTCCTTGGTCATTCGCAAACATTGCACCTTTAGAACCAAGAGAAAGCAGAATATTTTGAGCGCCTTTAGTTAGAACCTTCTTAACATAACTAGCCAATTCATTTAAATCATCCGTATGATCCGCATTAAACCAAGACAACAATTCTTCGTCATTTGGTTTTAATAGGAAAGGACGATAATTTAATGTATTCAATACTTCTGGATAACTGGTATCAATTACCAAATCAAAATTTTGCTTTTGAGCCATCTTGGCTATTTCAACAATTATATTTGGTGCAATACCAGTCGAAAAACTTCCCGATACTACAAGTTTGTCTTGTTCAGTCAACGTCTTGACAATATCTAAAAATTCTTGAACTTTGTCGCCACTGACCTCTGGTCCTTTATTTACCTGCTTATATTCACTGTTAGGATTCAAAACACGCGTGAAAACATTGATTCTTGAAATCCCGTCGATATGAGTAAAATTAGTTTTGATACCCTTTTTCTGTAGTGACACCTCAATAAAATTACTTGTGAATCCACCACCAACACCAAGAGCAGTACTATTTACCCCCAGCATTTTCATAATAAATGAAACATTAACACCTTTACCATTTGGAATAATATCGTAATTATTAGTACGATTGACAACTTCCGGTTTCAATTGATCAGTTTCGATGAATAAATCAATTGCCGGATTTAAAGTACATGTGTATATCATGTCGTTGCCCCTTTCTGACTATCTATAATTAATGATACAGGTAAAAAAATGTAAATGTTTTCAAAAAATTCACTTAATACGTCTATAATTGAAAATATCATAACAATCTTGGGTGAAATAAATGACAAAAAAATTAAGTAATTCTGAATCATACTTATGGAAATATATTCAAAATCATTTAGAAGAAATACCAGCATTATCGATAATCAAATTGAGTGAACAAGCTAATGTTTCAACTGCTACTATCGTTAGGACTATGAAAAAGATGGGCTACGAAGGATACACTAACTTCCGCCAAAAGCTACTTGTTAATCGACAAAACAGTCCCAAATATGAAAACCTCGAACGGGTAGATCATGATATTAAACAAGCTATTCTGAAAAATGAATGTCAACTACTCGGCACTAAAGTACCGAGTTTGCAAGAATACGTAATCCTAAGAGTGCGTACATTACAATTTACCTAGATACGCCGTTGCCTAATCAGATTAGGTCTTACATGGTAATTACCAAGGTCTTTATAGTCCGCAAGTTGCCGAACGGACTGTTTATTTAAGCTATTTCTTTCAATCCTTTTTCCAAAATATTTCTTGCAGCGTTGTGATCTCTGATGTGGAATGTATTACAGTTTGGACACGTCCACTTTCTATCTTTCAATGTCAGATGCTCATTATCTTTCATCAAGTAACCACAATCAGAGCACGTCTGAGTAGTGTTGTAAGGATTGATTTTTACAAAAGTTTTACCATATAGCATAGCTTTATACTCCAGTTGTTTTAGGAATGTTCTCCAACCAACATCGGAAATACTCATAGCTAAAGCGTGATTCTTCAACATATTCTTACTTGATAAGTCTTCCGCAACTACCAAATCGTGGTTCTTGATAAGTGTAGTTGAAAGATTGTTTAAAAAGTTTGAACGTTGATTCATGACTGACTTTTGTAATTTGGATACTAGTAAACGTTGTTTCTGATAGTTCTTAGAATCGATAAGTTTACGATGTTCTTTCTTAGCACGAACTTGCCTCAAAGATAACTTTCGTTGCGCTTTGGCTAGTTTACCTTGGATACGGCGATAATATCTTGGATTACCAATAGTATCACCATTTGAATCAGTTAAGAAATTATCAGTATTAAGATCAATTCCGATACTTGAACTAGTTTTAGCTGGTTTGTCAACGAATGGTTGATTGGAACCCAATTGCATTGATATGTAGTAGTTACCGATTGAATCTTTCGAGACAGTCACGGTGCCAATACGAATATTTTGATTACGTTGAAGCAATCGTTTTTGTGAACCAGATACACGTATGGTACCAAGTGGAGCTATTCGGATATGTTTATTATCTAGAAACTTGATATTTCCATTCAACATATTGGGTGTAACTTTACTGGAATATCTATTAGGTAACTGGAAACTACCGCCATATCGTTTCTTGTGAAAGTTAGGTGTTCCATGAGAATGTACTTTACGGAACAGATTCCACGATGTTTGATAGGTACGTTTAGACATATTTACCACATCGGTACCAACCTTATTAGCACCAAGCCAGGTATGTAACCCGAAGATATACTTAGTAGACTTACGTTGTTTAAGATAAGCAATACGATCAGTTACTTGCTTGATTGGTAGCTTACACCTAGACAACATATACAGTTCTTTATCAATGGCAACCATTTCATTATATGCGAATCTAGAAGCATTGATATTGAGTTCAATTACTTGTTTTTGTTTGAAAGACGGATAACATTTCATCTTCAAACCATAGTGAAAAGGTAGTTCTGACATGGTTTTGCTCATCTGGTCTAGTCCTTTCATTAGGATAGATTCAGTATATCATTTAGTATTAGAAGAAGCTGCCAAATACTACCAATAATCAAAAATAAAGGGCAAAGTAACAAATATTAATAAAGGCAGTCGCTCAAGACGATAATTCCTCCTAGCACTGAAGTACTAGGTTTCCTTATCTAGCGACTCTTATGAAGTTGATAATACGCTCCATATGCTGGATATCGGTACTATTGAAGATTCAGTTCAAAAAATAAAAAATTCAAATGATATTTATATTTTTGCTAGAGGATTCTCCGAATTCATAGCGCAAGAGATGTTGGTCAAATTACAATTATTAGGTAAAAATTGTGTTTTAAGTACCGACCCAAATATCATCGTAACAATGAGTAAACGAATCAAACGTGAAGACCTAGTAATCTTTATAACTCTTAATGGTGAAACTAAAGAATTAGTTGCTGCAGCAAAAAACGTTTTTAAAAATGATGTCAGTACTATCACTATAACTACCAATAAGGAAGGTTCCATCATCCCTTACTCAGAGCTATCATTATTTGGATATAAATCTCAAACGTCTTACTTTCCAGACTATGAGGTTAGATCAAGACTACCTTTACAAGTCATTAGTCGAATATTACTCGATTCATACGCTATCAGAACCAAAAAAGAGTGATGGAAATTAATTTCCATCACTCTTTTCATCTTTCAATATCTCTAGCCACTTTGGTAATACTTCTTTTAATTGATGATAAGTACGATCAAACTTATGATCATACCACGGATCTTCAATCACTTTATCTTGATCAAGAACTTGATACGCCAAATGTATCTTTCTCACATCATTTTTCGGTGCCATTCTCTTTAGATCAGTAATATTTTGATGATCCATCCCAATAATAACATCAGCTTCATCAAAGTCTTGTCGGCTTATCTGTTGTGCATGATGATCAGAAATGTTGATCTTGTGCTTCTTTAACTCATCAACAGCACCTGGATGAGGCTTGCTTCCTATTTCATAAGTTGACGTTGCCCGAGACTGAACATCTATCTCACTATCTAGTCCATTTTCAGACACTAATTGTCTCATCATCATTTCTGCCATTGCTGAACGGCAGATGTTACCCAAACAAACAAAAATAATTTTCTTCATTATTTATTTGATCAATCCTAAACGACGTTTAACATCCTCTAATTGAGCTTCCAAAACTGGATCGCGTCTGCTTAAAATATCAAGTGCGCTAGCCTTTGGTTCGTCTTCTTTTGTTGATGATTTTTTCTCAGTCTTAGTATTCTTCTTACTTGGTTTAGCCTTTTTATCATACTTTCTAACCCATGCGGATACTTGTTGATATGAAATTCCGTATTTTTCACCGGTTGCTTTAAAGTCATTGTCATGTGCAATGGCATAGTTGGCAATTTCTATTTGTTGTTTCTCAGTGTACTTCATGCTAAAAACTCCTAAACAGCTTATTGTTTAAAATTATACCATAAATCAAGGTGCTAAAAATACGTGTTCTTAATGGATAAAGCAAATTTATAAAAAAATTAAAACAAAAAAGAGCGACCCGGGGAGGTCACTCTCTGCGCAATGAGGATGGGACATAACCGCATACCTCAACCACATGTTATCATATTATTTGATAAAAATTACAATTAAGTACAAAAAAATGGTAGCTCAGGGAGGAACTACCATCCATTAACAGAATTCTCTGTTATAAACATGAAATTATCAAAGGAGAGGAATTGTAGGATGTCCCCTCCAACAAGTAATATATCATAAAGATATATATTTTTGTAATACGTTTTTAATTATAAATACTAAAATTGAGATTTTCAGCGTCTAGAATCCTTGATATAAAAGGGATCTAGACTATTCTTTTAATATATTGCTCAATTATTTATATGATTTTCTAATATCTTGCCATTTTGTCAACTTTTAATATTAAAAGCAAAAAAGAAGCTGAAATAGCCAGCTTCTCAGGAAAAATATTAAATTGAACATGACTATCCCACAAACGAAAGTTTTAGACTCAATGTAAATATTTTCACTCTGTGAAAATCAATGAATAAAATCGGCAAATGATGGAGGAGTTGAGAGGTTTGGATAAAATAGATTGCACGATATTTACTTCAATAAATTTTCAATTTTGCATTGTTCCCAGCTACGGAACATGATCGATCCCCAATTACCAATCGGTAAATTAATTGTACCGCAATTGGACTATACCGTATACCGCAAAGTATTAATATTTTATTATTTAAAAATTTATTAATCTTTGCAACCATCACTGAAAATATCGATTATTTTGCTGAAAATCGGAGTCTTTAAAGTATTAGTACGATACACTAACAAAATATAAAATGGCGGCAGTTCAAGGTTATTAACCTTTACTTCTTGTATCCCCTCCTCCAATGAACTGGCTGTTTCAGCGATAAAACTAATACCCTTATCAGCTTTAACTAAATTAAGTAACAAATTATAATCAGATGTTTCAAAAATAACATTTGGTAGAACATTGTATTTGTCAGTAAATCTCTTAAAAACTTGTCTATGAACTGAATTATTATCAGTCAAAATAAATTCTTCTTTTAATAAATCACTCAAATCAATGGAATCACCAAAATTTCGCTTCTTAGAAGCAATCAAATTAAAATGATGTACTTTTATTATTTTATACTCTAGTTCGGCGTCTTCTGGCAGCCTTGTAGTTCCCAATAGGGAAATATCAAGACGGCCATTTTTTAATTCTGCCAATAACTCTTTTGATCCATCTACTACCTGCTCCATTTCATCTAAAAAGTTATTCTCTTTTAGCTGATCAAAAACATTAGGCAATAAATAATTCGTAATAATCGGCGGTAGACCTATTCTTATTTTCTTATCCTTTAATCTCTTAAGATCTGACTTTGCTAAATAGTCTTCTCTAATAATTCGATTAACATGTTTCAACAATTGATTTCCAGCGTACGTCAAACGAAGTGAATTTGCATAGCTCTTTCTTTCAACTAACTGAACTCCATATTCATCTTCCAATCTTTTTAATGAATACGTTATTGTAGGCTGACTGACGCCGAAGTGACGTGCTGTATCAGAAAAATTTTTTAATTCACTAAGTTTTTGGAAGTATTGCCAATCTTTTGCATTCATTGATATCCCTCACTTATAAATTTTATTTATCAATTATAACATATTTGACTATCTTTTTTATAAGAGTATATAGTAGCACTCGAAAGTTAAATGAAAGTTAATTCAGGAGGCATTTTTATGAAAGAATACAAAGGTTTAGATTTATTAAATAATCCTTTTTTGAATAAAGGAACTGCATTTACGAAAGAGGAAAGAAAGGCTAACAATCTAGAAGGTTTACTACCACCATTCGTTCAAACACTTGATCAACAAGTGGAACAAGCATACGAACAATATGGTACAAAGCCAACTCCATTAGCAAAGCGCATGTACTTGATGGATTTATTCAATGAGAATCGTACATTGTTCTTCAAGTTATTCAGTGAACACGTTTATGACTTTATGCCAGTTGTTTATGATCCAACTATCGCTGAAACAATTGAAAACTACAGTCATTTCTTCTTAGATCCACAAAATGCGGCATACTTATCGATTGATGATCCAGAAGAAATCGAGGCAACACTAAAAAACGCGGCCGGTGATCGTGATATTAAATTGATTGTTGTAACCGACGGTGAAGGAATCCTTGGTATCGGTGATTGGGGTCTTCAAGGTGTCGATATCTCAGTTGGTAAGATCATGGTTTATACAGCTGCTGCTGGAATCGATCCTAAATCAGTTTTACCAATCGTTCTTGATGTTGGTACAAACAATCAATCATTATTGAATGATGACTTGTATCTAGGTAATCATCACGAACGTATCACAGGTGACAGATACTACGATTTCGTTGACAAGTTTGTAACTAAAGCCGAAGAATTATTCCCAAATATGTATCTTCATTTTGAAGACTTCGGTCGCGACAATGCTGCCAATATTTTGAACAAATACAAAGATCAAATTTTGACCTTCAACGATGATATTCAAGGTACAGGTATTATCACGCTTGCTGGTATCTTGGGTGCCTTGAACATTTCAAAAGAAAAGTTCACTGATCAAGTCTACATGTCATTCGGGGCTGGAACTGCTGGAGCTGGTATTACTAAGCGCATCTATGACGCTATGGTCGAAGCTGGACTATCAGAAGAAGAAGCTAAGAAGCACTTCTATCTAGTAGATAAACAAGGCTTATTATTCGATGATACTGAAGGATTGACACCTGAACAAAAGCCATTCACAAGAAGCCGTAGTGAATTCACTAACGCTGACGAACTGACTAACCTTGAAGCCGCTGTTAAGGCGATCCACCCTACTATTTTAGTTGGTACATCTACCCAACCTGGTACCTTCACAGAACCAATCATCAAAGAAATGACTGCTCACACAGAACGTCCTATTATCTTCCCACTATCAAATCCAACTAAGCTTGCTGAAGCAACAGCAGAAGATTTGATCAAGTGGACTGATGGAAAGGCACTAGTTGCAACAGGTGTTCCTGCAGAACCAGTTGAACTAAATGGTGTCAATTATTACATTGGCCAAGCTAACAACGCTCTTGTATACCCTGGTTTGGGTCTCGGTGCTATGGCTGTGAATGCCAAATTACTTAGCGATGGCATGATCAACAAGGCTGCCCACTCACTAGGTGGAATCGTTGATCCAAATGAAGCTGGGGCTGCTGTATTACCTCCAGTTTCAAAACTAGATCAATTCAGTATGACAGTGGCTCTGGGTGTTGCTCAACAAGCTATCGATGAAAAACTAACAGATGCCAAGGATGCTAAAAAAGCCATCGATGACATCAAATGGGAACCTAAATATTAATTAGTTACAGTTTATAGAGAAGGGAATTTTATTAATGGAAGCATTTATCACATCACTAGAAAGTGTTGCTGAAATCGTAATCGTTATTGCTCTAGGATATTGGTTAAGAAATTCAGGACGTCTGGGTGACGAATTCAAAGGCAATATTTCATTCATTATTATGAAGATTGCTTTACCTGCATCAATCTTTGTCTCAGTGTTGAAATACTTAACACGTGACAAATTATCTACTTTGACAGGCGGATTAATCTTTGCCTTTGCCAGCTTTGCATGTAGTTACCTAATTGCATGGATCTTGACCAAAGTATTTCGTATTAAAAAAGGTCGTCGTGGAACATTTATCAACATGTTTGCCAATGCAAATACAATTTTCATTGGACTACCACTGAACATGGCATTATTCGGTACAAAGAGTTTGCCTTACTTCCTTGTTTACTATGTTATGAATACAATTTCAACTTGGGCTGTCGGTGTATTATTCATCTCAGCTGATGATCCAACAGTTGAAAAAGGTACTAAGAAGGATTTCAACTGGAAGAAGTTATTACCTGCTCCCCTCGTTGGATTCTTGATCTCATTAGTATTCTTACTCCTAGCAATTCCCGTTCCTGCATGGATCGATAAGACCCTTGATATGGTCGGTGGAATTGTTACACCAATGTCACTTATTTACATTGGTATTATCCTCGCCGATGCTGGATTGAAGTCAATCGGCTTTGACCATGATACTGTTCTAGCATTGCTGGGTAGATTTATCTTTGCCCCTGCAATCATGATTGGATTTGTCTTATTAGGTAAATCAATGGGCAATCCACTACCTAGTCTAGAAAGCAGCACTTTAGTAATTCAAGCAGCTGCCCCAGGACTAGCTGTACTGCCCATCCTAGTTGGACAATCACATGGTGACGTTGAATACGCTACTAATGTGGTCACAACCTCAACTGTGTTATTCGTTATCGTTGTTCCAATCTTGATGCAAATCGTTAACTTTCTATAATATATAAAAATTCATCCTCCAATAAGAATATATTTATATATAGCAACAAAGAGTCCGGAAATTAATTTTTCCGGGCTCTTTTTATTCTGCGATAATGTAATTTTGTTCTAAATAAGGTCAGTATCCATACAATTTTATTCCGTTTACCAGTTTTCCAAAATTTAATATCATTAATGATCTCTAGCCTGTTCAGAAATGAATAATCATGCCGTAAATAACTGTATAGCTGGTGAATGTTCTCTGTTCCTTCCCAGTTATCTTTACTAACAAATTGACTTCTAGTACTCATAAAGCTCTTATCGATAATAAAAACAGTTTTAACCAAAGCTACAGTGATCGGTGGTTGTGCACTTGTTCTATGTGGAGCCATCTCAATATTGATCAAAGCCCCCTTCAAGACAGACTTCCAATCGTCAGACTCTTTATGGTGTGCTGTCATTGCCCTTTGGAGATCATTGGGTAATCGAAAATGAAGTATCTTGCCATCAATACGTTTGACCTTAACCGCATAATATGTTCGTCTCATTACCGATATTCACCTCAATTTGAATGAGAATCTATTCCTAATATTAACGATATACGCTCAAATTTTCCAATTAAACTTTTTATATCTATTATTATAAATAATAATGTAAACACTCAAAATAACTTCGAATAACTTATGTTATGTAACCTAAGGGCTTATTTTGACATTCCTTGACAATATTTAATTTTAGAATCAATATTGAATATGAATAAAAATCAATAACGGAGGCAATTTATGACACTATTAAGTACAAGTTTTCGTACTAACTATCTCCATACATACTTTAAAACTACCGTAGTACTTCCCGATACCGGTAAGAAAAATTACAGAGCTATCTGGTTACTTCACGGGTACACTGCTGACGATACAACATGGATGCGTAATGTGAATATCGAAAAGCTAGCAGAAAAAAACGAAATTGCGGTCATCATGCCCGAAGGAAGAAACGCATTTTATACTGATTCTGACTTCATTCCTTATTACAGCTTCTTCGTTAAAGAATTGATTCCTAAGATGCAAAACTTATTACCTATATCTGACAAAGCCGAAGACAACTATATCGGCGGTGTAAGCATGGGTGGATATGGTGCACTCAAAATTGGTTTTTCTAATCCTGATAAATTCAGTAAAATTGCAGCCATGTCACCTGTCGCTAACATTGAAAACTTCAGAAACAATCCTAAGAGCCCTATGCCTTTAGAGGCATTCGACACAATCTTTGATTCACCTGAAAAAATCGAACAAAATCAACTAATAAACATATTTAACCAATTCCATCCTAAGCAAGAAGTACTGCACCTTTGTGGTGACGAGGACTTCATGCACGATGATAATGTCGAATTGAAGAACTTCCTTACTGACAATTTGGGCACCAATTACAATTGGATGCCAGTTTCCGGAGATCATTCCTGGAATACATGGTCTGCAAATGCTGACAAAGTATTTGACTGGTTAAATAAATAATTAATTTTATAAAATTAGGAGCTGTTAGATTGCATTGTCGATTTAGCGGCTTTTATTTTGGTTTTGCTGATTTCTTGACAAGTTAAGTGTGTTCCCTCAGGATTATTATTGAATAGTTCATTAAACATCCTTACTTTATATTTGATAAATAATTAAACTGATTTAAAATTATAAACATATCAATCAATCGAGGTTTATAAATGACATTAATAAATATGAGTTATCGTACCGATTACTTACATACTTACTTCAAAACAACAATTGTAATACCTGACTCAGAAAAAGAACCCTATAAAGCAGTCTGGCTATTACATGGATACACCGGTGACGATACCGCTTGGATCAGACATGCAAATATCGAGAAGCTGGCTCGTGAACACAATTGGGCTGTAATAATGCCTGAAGCCAGAAATGCTTTCTATACAGATTCTGACTTCATTCCCTATTACTCATTCTTTACTAAAGAGTTGATCCCCAAGATACAAGAAATGTACCCTATTTCATCAAAGCCTGAAGATAATTACATCGTCGGCTCTAGCATGGGCGGTTACGGAGCATTGAAAATCGGTTTTACTAATCCTGATAAATTCAGTAAAATTGCAGCCTTGTCACCAATAACTGATATCGAAAGGTTCAGAAATAATCCTCAATGTCCGATGGACAAACAAACTTTTGACAGTATCTTCGGTACTGCAGAAAAAATCCATAATAATCAATTAGCAACCATCTTCAATCGAATACAACCTCGACAAAAAGTTCTCACACTCTGTGGTGACGAAGACTACATGCGTGAAGATAACATCATGTTCAAAAACTTTCTCACTATTCACTTAAGAGAAAATTATACTTGGATGCCAGTGGATGGTGATCATTCTTGGGTCACTTGGGTTGGTAATATCGGCAAAGTATTTAAATGGTTAGAAAATTAGATCTTTGGGTGCCGCTGAGGATGGTCAACAATTCCATCTGCCGTAGGACCGGTCTCAAACTACGTTTTCGACCTCGCTTTGAAGCCTGTAGTCTTCAAAGTCGTCCAGTTTACTTAGCGATAAATCGCTAAGTAAACTTTTACGGCGGATTCCATTGTTGACCATCCTCAGCTAAAATTGTGATAGTACTAGAATAGCCTCCATTACTAGTAGCAATCTTATTATCTAATTTTAAACAATAAAAATAGCACGTAACGTCTATTGGATAGATTTACATCCAAATAATCGTTACGTGCTATTATTTTTTAGAATCGATAAATTTAGCTGGAGGTCAGCAGTAATGGAATCAGTAGCGAAAGTGGTGTTAATGCGGGTGGTTTTCCGCATTTACAGCACTGGACGTCTTGGATGATTTGCGGTCCATGCAAAGCATCCAAGCGAGATTTGAGACCGCTTTTTGGCTCAAATCGGTCCCGACTAATGGAATTACTGCTGACCGGAAGCGGCAAGCAAAACCACCAACTACAAAAAAAGCGAACCATAGGCTCGCTAGTCCATCCTGGAAGATGTCATTTTTATTACCAAACGAATAATCCAACAAATGCGGCTGATAATAGTGATACCAAAACACCTGATAACAACATATAGCCGACATTCATTGAAATAACGTCATTTTTTTCTTTATTAACAATTCCTTTGAAACATCCGATAATCATCCCTAGAGTTGAGAAATTAGCAAATGATGTAATAAATACTGTTAAAACCGCTCTAAAATGCGGATCAAAATCATTGATAATCTTAGTAACTTTTCCCATAACAACAAATTCATTAGTCACTAGCTTAGTACCCATATATTGAGCCATTTGGAACGAATCATGTCCATTCAATCCCAACAACCATGCAAAAGGATACATGATGATACCAAGAATATGTTCTAAGGTAAGCCAAGGATTTACCAATTGCAAAATTTTATCGATCAAAGCTGCTAAAGCCACGAAAGCAATAACATTTGCTGCAATGATCAAGATAAGCTTACCAGCTCCTAAGATGGAATCACCTAAAAAAGAGAAGAACGGTTCTTTTTTACCGTTATCACCTTCGCCACTAAGCTTAGCAATTGTATCCTCTTCCGGAGTAACTGTGACTGGATTTAGTAAACTAGTTACAATAATAGAATTTATAATATTGATCGGTATAGCCGTCAAAATAAATCTACCTGGCATCATTTGAATATATGATCCGATTATTGAAGCAGTTACACAACTCATTGACATCATTGCCAATGTAACATTACGCTGTGCTTTGATTTGCTTCAATTGTAAACTTGAAACTGCCAGCGCCTCAGTATTACCTAGAAACATCATTTCTACAGCGAAAAATGATTCGAACTTTGGCTGACCCGTAATAAAGGATAAGCCTTTACCGATCCATTTAATAATGAAGGGTAGAATACCAATATATGTCAAAATATCAAATAATGGCACAATCAGTAAGATTGGCAGTAAAGCACTCGTAACAAAATCCATACTCTTAACGTGTACCCAGCTTGGCAATGCGAACTCAATACCGACATAAGCAACCTGTACTAACCAATTAAATCCATTCGCGGCGCCAGAAACAATTGCACGCCCGATCCCAAAACTTGTTAAAAACCAAGCCAAAAGTAAATTAAGAATAATCATAATTCCAATTGACTTCCATTGAATGTTCTTTTTGTCCTTCGAGAACAAAAATGCAATAGCAAGAAAAACTACAAGACCTATAATATTAATTATAAGGTACATACCCATTTTTTATTTTCCCCTTTGTATTTCTGATATCGACAACTCCAGCATGATTAATATCATATCATGCATTAATAAATTTAAAAAATTAAAAATATTTTACATTCATATTAATAGCAGAAAAAAATAAGCAGAATCTCTAATCCAATCAGATTAGAGACTCTGCTTATTTTGAATTTTATTTTTTATAGTCATTAATTAATTTACTAATATGAGCTTGAAGTTCTTCAACGCTATGATTGCGTTCACGAATACATTCTTCAGCTGTTTTATCACAAATTAAGCATTTTCGCGGTTGAAGATGAAGATCTTTTCTATTTAGTGAGCCTAATGTATCGCCATGGACAATGTATACATCAATATCAAATATTTCACCTAAAGGATTTTCATTTTCAAATTTTACTGCCGCAGTTTTAACTATTTGTGCATCTGAATTAACAATTGCAAAAGCCTCGGGTCCAGTCGCAACATCCCAAACTACACGTTTTTTTATATCAAAGTTACTGATGAAATCCTTAAATCCACATTCAAATATTTCACTTAAATATTCATTATTCTTTATTGGACCAGGAATTCTCAAGCCGGCATTGATAAGTGAAGCGTAGTCAGGTATTTCATCTAATAAATATTTTCTCTCACCCTCATTGGCTATGTGGCTAGCAGCCATTTGCTTTTCATCTTGTGGAAATCCTTCTGTAAAAATGTTAACCATTTTTCACAACTCCTAAATCATGTGTTAATTGGCACACTGTCAATTAATTTATATTCTACCATGAATATAGTTATATTAGGCGTTTAATATATCATAACTATGCTTTTGATTTTTGCATATTTTTTAAAGTCTTCCAATGAAGTCCTTAAATAACTGTAATTCTTCAGGATAATCCTGCCACATATTTTCAGGGTGCCACTGAACTGCCTGAACACTAGCATCACTATTCTCAATTGCCTCGATCACCCCATCTGGAGCCATAGCGGCTATTTTAACGCTAGGAGCTGGTTCCTTGATTGCTTGATGGTGACGTGAATTCACAAATACCTCATCACCTACTGTTTTTTGCAGAACTGATTCTAATACTTTAACGTGATGAACAGGCAAATCACCTGAAGCTTTTTGATGATGCATTATCAATGTTGGTTCATCAAACTGTGTTGCTAAATCTTGATATAACGAACCACCCAGCGCAACATTTATTACTTGCGCCCCACGACAGATTCCTAAAATTGGGATATGTTTCTTAACGGCTCTTTTCACCAACGAAATCTCCGAAATATCTCTTTTTCGATTAGTCGTGCCTAATTCTGGTATAGGTTCCTCTCCCATAAATGTTGGATCAACATCTGGTCCGCCGGTAAATATGATTCCATCCAACACTGATAATAGATCATCTAGTTTATCTAATGAGTCTTTGGTGAAATATGGCAAACTTACGGGGACACCTCCGGCTTCTAAGACTGCAGTGACTGCTGGTCTTGGCACAAAATCAGCTTTATTTTCATTGATTACAGACGTAGGTTCCAAAAGTACATCTGCGGTAATACCGACTATTTTGCTCATATTTTTCTCCTTAAATAAAAAAATCTAAAATCAGAATACAATTCTAATTTTAGACCTATTATATAATTATTTTATTTTCATGTCTTTAATACTACCTTCGATTATTTCAAGTGGTGAATCCACTTGAGCCATCGTTGCAGCAGCGTAAGCTCCCTCGACTAGAGCAACATCATAACGATGAATTGTCTTGTCACTCATTTCAGTAACCATATCCAAATTCATTTTTGAACTGCCTAGATCATAGAAAGCTAAAATTTCATCCCCAGTATTATCATCAACAGCTGTTTGAATCTTCTGCATTGAGGATCCAATCTCATTATCATCCGTCCCACCAGCAGTGGTTATCGATACATCTGGAGCTGCTTCAGAGATCAACTCTTTGACACCTTCAGCAATCTTATTCGAATGTGAAACGATAACTATTCCAAATTTCATTAGCTATTCTCTCCTATCACTTCGATCAAAGAATCGAATAAGTAGGCACTTGATTGTGAGCCGGGATCAAGATGTCCTTTAGATTTTTCTTCCAAATAACTGGCTCTTCCCTTAGTAGCAACCATATCCTTAGTTGAATTTAAGGCACTTTTAACGTCAGAGTGTGTCAGATGACCTGATTTAAGATCATCAGCCAGTGGCTGCCAAACATCGATCATTGTTTTCATACCTACATCCGATTCGCCACGACGTTTAATTCCGTCTGCTCCTACTTGGATCAAATCTGCCAGTTCAATATTTTCACTTTTGACAGCTTTTGACATATCTAACAATGCTGTACCATACAGTGGTCCCGATGCACCACCAACTTTTTGGATCATCGCAAAAGCCGTGGCTTTGTACAGATCAGATACATTCTCAGGATTCTTCTTTTCAAAAGAGTCTGCTATTGCCTTAGCTCCACGATCCATATTCGTACCGTGATCACCATCGCCAATGGCAGTGTCCAATTCATTCAATTCAGACTTGTTAGCTTCGATTTTTTCCACAAATAAATCGATCCATTTACGAGCTTGTGCTAATTCTAATTTCATAGTGACATCCTTTCTGATTACCATCCAATAGTTGTAACTGGTTCTTTAAGCTTACTGATCCAGTCGGTATTTGCTTTCATAATTGTCAACGAAATTCCTTGCATATCAAGGGATGTAACCATATTACCAACTTTACTGAACTTAACGTTGATTCCCTTATCTTTCAATTCATCCAAGGCGTCGTTAGCGAAAATATATTGTTCCATCAATGGTGTTCCGCCCATTCCGTTGATCAAAACTGCAAATTCACCGGATTTATCATCAAATTCCTTGAGTATCTTTTCAATCAGTTCATGTGCCAACTCTTTAGCTGGTTTAATTCTTTCTACAGAATAACCACGTTCATTATGAATTCCAATTCCATATTCAATTTGATCATCTTCCAATTCAAATCCAGGATGACCAACCGCAGGAACAGTAGCAGCATGAAGTGCAATACCGATAGTCTTAGTGTTATCAATAACTGCTTGGCCCAACTTTACAAGCTCATCTAGTGACATACCTGATCTAGCTGCAGCTCCAATTATCTTCTCAACCAAAACCGTTCCAGCAACTCCACGTTTACCTTGAGTAAATTCACTATTCTCAACTGAAATATCATCATCGACAACTATCGTACCAATTTTAATGTCATCAGCTTCAGCCATTTCCTTTGCCATATCAAAGTTCATCACATCACCAGAGTAATTCTTAACGATCAATAAAACACCCATTCCTTGATTTACAGCAGTGATTGCTTCATAAATTTGATCTGGTGTTGGTGAGGTGAATACTTCACCCGCAACGGCTGCTGATAACATACCGTCTCCTACAAATCCAGCGTGAAGCGGTTCGTGGCCGCTCCCTCCACCAGATACAACGCCTACTTGCTTACCTTCTGAAAACTTCTTATCATTTCTCACTACAGCAGTAGTTCCATCAATTTGTCTTACCAAGTCAGAATTGGTTTTAACTAATCCCGAGATCATTTCTGGAACTATATCCTCAACACTATTGATAATCTTTTTCATTGTGAACCTCCATAGTTTGTACGAGTCATTAACATATTCATTATACTTCATTGAGAGATTTCGGGAAATTTATTGAAATAATTGTGTAAGCTTTAAAATCATTGCTAATTATATTAGTAAATCATTAATTAATTTAATTTATTTCCGAACAATTCTCTCTTTATTAAATTAATTATTCATGTTAACCTAATAACAACTTAAATAAGGAAGTGTTAGATTATCACCTATCAAATTGTTTTTGAGGGAGCTGTTTTTTCTGCAGCATCGTTTGACAAGGCGGATTTTTCACCCAAAGTTCTCACATGTATTGATCAATCAGGAATGATAGATCGTGTAATATCTGTTGATGAACCGGATTTTAAATCGGTCAAACAAACTGCTGCAAATCACAACATTCTTCATCCCATACCAAATGGCAGTTATCTGCTACCAGGATTTACAGATTTACACGTTCATGCACCACAGTGGCCACAGGCTGGTCTTGCTTTAGACAGACCATTGAATGAGTGGTTACAAACTTATACTTTCCCATTGGAGGCAAAGTATGAGAATCTTGATTTTGCTAGGAAAACTTATAAAAGTTTAGTTCATGAATTATTAGCTAACGGAACAACTAGTGTCTTGTATTTTGGCTCAACTCATGTTGATGCCAATTTGATTTTGGCAAAAATTTGTGCCGAATCAGGACAAAGAGCCTTTATAGGAAAAGTAGCGATGGATAATCCAGACCAAACTCCAGATTTTTATCGTGACAGTTCTTCTAAAGAAGCACTTGAACAAACCGAAGTATTTATTCAACAACTTCAGCAGTTGCAGAAAAAAACTAGCTCTGAACTGGTACCAGTTATTACTCCAAGATTTGTGCCAAGTTGTACCGATGAAACTCTACAAGGACTAGGCAAGCTGGCAAGAAAATATAATCTCCCTATTCAATCTCACTGTAGTGAGAGTATTTGGGAAGATCACTATGCTATTGACAGATTCCATCAAAGGGATGCTGAAGTTCTTGACAAATTTGGACTTCTAACAAACAAGTCAGTCATGGCACATGGAACACAACTTCAAAATTCTGATCTTGATTTATTTAAACAAAGAAATACAGCAATAGCACATTGTCCTATCTCCAATGTCTACTTTGGTGACTCAGTTCTATCAACTAAACATGCCCACAATAAGGGTGTTGAAGTCGGTATGGGTACTGATCTATCCGGTGGATATTCACCAAGTATTTATCGCAATATGCAACAAGCTATAATGTCGTCACAAATGCTACAGGATAGCGGCGTTAAAAATTCTAGAATTTCCGCTGTGAATGCTTTTTATCTCGCAACCGTTGGCGGTGCTAACGCATTAAGTATACCAACTGGAAAAATAAGGGCTGGTTACAAAGCTGATTTACAAATCGTTAACGACCAATACTCTAATATTATGTCTAACAACGCAAATGATATATTCGAACGTTTGATTTATCACACTACTAAGAATCAAATTAACGAAGTTTACGTTTCTGGAAAACAAGTAATAAATCAAGGAGATAATAATGGAAAATAAAAGCAGTTTATTAGTCGGACCTGATGACAAGGTTGGCTTTGGAGAAGCTGGATTCTTAGGTCTGCAACACGTCTTAGCAATGGATATTTACGTTCCCCCAATTATATTGGCAGGAATGATGGCAATGGGAGTTGGCGATCAGATGAGCCTATTACAGTCAACTTTCCTAGCCGCTGGAATTGGAACTATTCTTCAAACTTACGTCTTCATGAAAATGCCTGTATCTCAAGGACCGTCCTTCGTACCTTTAGGAGCCGCTGCTGGAGTTGTTCTAGCTTCTGGTGGACTAAAGGGTAATGGAATGGGAACACTGATCGGTTCATTACTGATCGGAGCTATTATCTTAATTATTCTAGGATTGACTGGAGTTTTCCAGAAGATAATCAGTAAGCTAGTTCCCGCATTAGTTGGTGGAACCATTATCACCTGCGTTGGTCTATCGCTGATTCCTTCAGCTTTAAATGACAATATTTTTAAAGCTACTGGAAATATCAATAACAATATTATTCTAGCTTCAATCACTGCTCTAACATTATTGATCGCAGTAGGTATAAGTAATCGATTCCCTCAAGTTAGACGATTTTTCAGAACTGGTTCAATTATTTTGGCTCTTGGTGTCGGTACAGTCGTATCAACTATGATGGGATTGTTCGATTGGCAAACAGTTTACGATGCCGCTTGGTTCAGCGTTCCAAATGGAACTGTGTTACACTATGGAATCAATTTTTCCCCTTCAGCAATTATTACCTTCATTATCATTTACGCGGTAATCACAACCGAAACAACTGGTACTTGGTTTGCGATGGGAGCTGTTACAAATCACGAAATCAGTAAGAAACAATGGAATATGGGTATCATTGGTGAGGGATTCAGTTGTTTATTCGCCGCTCTACTTGGTACCACACCCGTTACTGGATATTCTACCAATGCTGGTGTTATTTCTATTACTGGTGTCGCAAGTAAGCGAGTTTTCTTGTTTGCTGGTATTTGGTTCTCTGTTCTAGGATTCTTTAGTAAATTATCAGCCTTCCTAGCTGCCATCCCTGCACCAGTTATCGGTGGAGTCTTCGCCATAATCTGTGTAACTATCATGTTAAATGGTCTAAATGTTATTCGTAGCTTGCACACGACGGATCGTGATATTTATATCATCGGTCTACCTATCATCCTTACGTTAGCTCTAGTGCTATTACCAGCTAACGTAATTAAGCAAGCTCCACAGATCATACAATACTTACTAGGCTCACCTATTGCCGTAGCTGCAGTAGCTGCTATCCTGTTAAACTTATTAATGCCAAAAATAAAAGAAGTATCTGCAACTAAAGCAGTTTAAAAAACATCCCGGAATCAATCATTTGATTCTGGGATGTTTTTTAGAAATAATCTCTTAATTGTGGTTTTTCAATCACTAAAGCATGACTCAAGCGATCAATTGAAACAGCATCACCTTGAACCGCTCCATAGTGTGCTAACGAATCTAATTGCCGAGTTCCAAACATAGCTTTAGTTAAATTTTCAATACTGATCTGAATATTATACGGTTCTTTAGTCTTCTCAAACTTAACAGTTCCCTTATCGATCGATAACTTCCAACGATGATTGTTCCATAACAATGAATCTTTCACATCAATTACGATGGGATCGAGATTGTATTTGATGAATGGATATTTCATAACAAAGCTCTTCAAATTAACAATTCTCGCAGACATATACGGAACAGTTTTAACATCAGCTATCTTTGGCTCTTCTAATAGATCAGACTTAACTTCTGAATCGTCAGACTCATATTCAAATTTATCAAACGTAGACTGATGTTTAGTAATAAAATTAGCTAGAGCTCGGTAACTATCAGGATCCTTGGTCAACCATTCATGTATCTTCAAAGTTGGTCCATCCTTAGAGTAGAACAAGTAACCGCCTAAAGTGTCGTCATCCTCAAAGTAAAGAGCAGCGAACCAATCTGAATGTTTGTAGGCCATATGATCCCACCACCAGTCTTCACGAATAACTCCACCGAGCGAATTATGGTCATTGTAGAGTTTTCGGGCAGCTTCAGGTACTTCGTCCAAATTCATGCGTTCAACTCGACCAGCCTTGGGGGCTTTAATATGCGTCCACTCATTGCTTGGGATGCTCATTACAACATGATCAAAGACATGTTCATACCCAAATTGACGATAAAATTCAAATGAGAACGGTGCTAAGTATGACAAGGTCACATTATTCTTATACATATCCTCCAGTGCAGCATTTATCAGCTTACCAGCACCACCTCGACCAGCGAACTCAGGTGCACTCATTACATCACCGATTCCGTTCATATGATAAGTGACACCGTGAAAATTGACGGTGAAAGGAATGCTAAACAGTCCACTTCCTAATTTGTTTCCATTCATAATCCCATAAACTAGAGAATGCTTGTATCTAGTCAGCAGTGCATTTCGCTTCTGTTCACTATCTTCTCGATTGAAGGAATATAGATACAGATCATAAAACTTATCAAAATCTTCAATTCCCAAACTGTAATTTGCCATAATATTCCTCCATATTATTTTATTTATAAATTAACTGATTGCGAAATATCTAGCAAGATAAATACATTTCTAATCTTGTTTAGTAGTTTCATTATCAAAGTTATTTTGTGGTTTTTCATTAATTTTGTGATAGGCATTGCTTGAAATCTGTTCCAGCATATAAACCAAAGGAACTTGTGTCGTAACATTTATTTGTCCATTTCTAATTTGCGGTACATCGTAAGAAATTGGAAAGTCAACAATTTGATTCAATGTAGAATACGAATTGGCAGTTAAAGCAATCGTTGCCGCACCATTCTTCTTGTAATACTTGGCTTGCTGCAGTGTGTGTTGTGTTTCTCCAGAAATAGAAACTACGATCAACAATGTCTTGGAAAAGTCACGGTCAGCTAACGGCTCTGGTTGAAAAGGATCTGCAATCGGCAAGGAATATATGCCATAACTCGATAACAAACTAGATCCATACTGTGCAATTTTGCCGCTATTACCAACGCCGAAGAACAATACCAAATCAGCCGCATTGATCATCTGTGCTGCACGATTAATTTTTTCGTCAAAGGTTCCTTCTTGTGTAACCACCTTAAAAAAATTCTGAATCGGTTCTACACTACTATCATTGAACTTTCTGACTGGCTGATTCTTACTTTGCTTTAAAGCAAATTTAAATTCTGAGAAACCACCATAACCCATTTTTTTCAAAAAACGCAATACCGTAGTGGTCGAAACCTGTGCTTCGTTAGCCAAATCTCTGATTGTCATATTTTCAACTTCTTTAAAATGGCCAACAATATATTTATAAACGATCAATTCTAATCGATTTAATTCGTGAACCTTTTGATAGGGAAACATGAACCACACCTCTTTTATCGAATTTATATCCCAATGGCAAAAAATAAAAGCTGGGTAGTGACTCTCCCAGCCCTAATACGTCAGAATTATTTTTTAGAATCTAATTTTTTATATAGATCAACTATTTCACCTGCAAGATCTCTAAATGTTATAGCAGTCATAAGGTGATCTTGTGCATGAACCATCATCAATGAAATATCTGCAGATTTACCATCTGCTTCATTTTTAAGCATTTGTGTTTGGACATTATGTGCTTCAATCAAGTACTTGTCAGCCTCTTTTAACTTCTCAATCGCGGTATCAAACTGGTTATTCTTGGCCGCTTTTATCGCTTCAAAGGCAAAACTCTTTGCACTGCCTCCATTGATGATCAATCCCATACATACTTCCAATTGCGCATCATTTTGATCTTCTGACATTGTAATTTCCTCTACAAAATAGAAATTTTATTTTTTCATCATAGACATCGCACGTTTAAAGACTTTTTCACCATTCATCATTCTATAATCCTGCATACCAATTACTTCAACTGGTATGTCTAATTTATCTTTAAATTGTCCTTCCAAGTATCTAACTTGTGGTCCCAATAAAAGTACATCTGGATTCTTTTCGTCCAATTTGGAATCGGCATTAGCAGCTGAGGTTGCAAATATTTCAGCATCTATTCCTTCAGCTTCAGCAGCCTTTTGCATTTTTGAGACCAATAAAGTCGTTGACATACCTGCAGCGCAACACAACATAATAGTTTTTTCAGCCACGATCAAAACCCCTTTGTAATCATTTTAATAACGTTTTTTATAAAAAACATTATTGTTGAAGCGTTTTCATGAACAATTTGATTGTAGTCCGTGTCATGGTATTTAGCAAGATGTTTTTTCTAAAAAACATCATACAAAAGGTACAGTTACTGATTATCTGAGTATGATACGGCTAGGATTTGTTGGCTATCCACAGTTAAATTTGTGTTGTTTCTAGACTAAATAGTAACTGCAATTCATCACCTAAAAAATAAAACAGTGTTCCATGACAACGAATAGATAATATATCCAGATTGTTACGAAACACTGTTTTTTGTAGTAGATAAATTGATCTGCCGACCAGAAGCGTAATTTCCTTAACCAAACTCCCCCTCAAGAACACGATCAATCATCTTAGCGACACCATTTTGATTGTTAGTATCAGTGATCTTCCAAGCAACATCTTTGACCTTTTCGATAGCATTATCCATCGCTACACCATACCCAACTTCGCGGATCATATCATAATCATTGCCATAATCACCAAAGCACATAAATTGTGACATGGGAATATTCTCAAACTCCGAAATCTTTTGCAAAGCGGATAACTTAGTCACATCTTGAGCGTTGATCTCAAAATAATCATTACCAGAACGACTGATCGTCACCGGAAGTGACGTAAATGACTCTAATTTCTTTCGTAATTCCGGCAGTCTCTGCGGTGTAGTACTAAAGCAAACTTTATAAATTTCAAAATCTGGATCATCGTTTTTTTTGCGTAAGTCATCGATCGTATCAGCGTGCAAATTGTGGCGACTACTTCCCTCAAAGTAAGTCGTCCAGTTTTTGGTTGGATCGTAAACTTGAGTATAGTTAAGACCATCTAACACAATTTTGAACTTGTTAAACTCTGATCTTTTCAAGATTTCCTCAATAATATCGTGTGATAAAGGCTGGTCAACAATCCTCTTCCCCTCAGGATCAACAACGACAGCACCATTTAGAACAGCTTTATACCCAGCAACTTTCAAATCATCTTTGAAAAACTTATTAACTGAATGCAATGTTCTACCAGAACAAATTGAATATACCATCCCCGCCTTAACGGCACGTCGAATAGCCTCTACATTTTCCACTGGAATTTGACTATAACTATTGAGTAATGTCCCGTCTAGGTCAGTTCCAATAAATTTGATCATATATTTTAGTAACCCCTTACATATTTTTCGTTACATTAATCATACGTCAATGTAACAAAAAAAAGAAGCGTAAAACTACGCTCCCACTAATACCTTCCTCATATCAGAAATGAAATCAGGATATGAAATATCAATAGCTTCAATATTTTTTATTTGGAATGGTGTTGCCGTTAGATTAGATGCTACACACAACATCATAGCTATTCGATGGTCATTGTGACTGTCAACATCGTCTTTAACACGAATCGGCTGATTACCTTGAATAACGATCGAATCATCGTTTACTTCCATAACGATTCCCAATTTGGCTAATTCCACACGCATATTTCTAATACGATCACTGATTTGAAGATGAACATCATGAACATCTTCAATAATCGTCGTACCAGTTGCTTGAGATGCCATCAAAGCAATGATTGGAATCTCATCGATTATGAATGGTACTTGTTTAGCGGCAATAGTGGTACCGTGAAGCTTCTGACTCTTCACAATTAAATCTCCGTAAGGTTCCACACTGTTAGTTGAACGATTTTCTACTTCAACCTTAGCTCCCATTTGACGAGCAACGTCTAATAAGCCCGTTCTCGTAGAATTAAGACCCACGCGGTGTAATGTCAAATCACTGTCTTCGGACAATAGAGCACCTGCAATATACAAAGCAGCTGACGAGAAGTCTCCTGGTATCGTTAAACTCTGACCGGTTAAATTAGTATTCTTGGGATTTACTATAATCACATCTGGATTAGTCACTATATCCGCACCGAAGTAATTAGCTAACACTTCCGTATGATCACGTGTAGGCATTTTGCGAAGAATCTCTGTTTCAGAGTCAGCGTACAAACTGGCGAAGATCAAGCCACTTTTGATTTGAGCACTAGCGATATCTTGCTGATAAGTTATTCCTCTTAGATTATCTGACCCAGTAATTTGAAGTGGCAAATAATCATCTGATAGCCTAGTGAGATCGGCTCCCATGTCGGATAACAAGACCGCAAGGTTATCTGATGGTCGCTTACTCAAAAACTCTCCACCTTGGAGTGTATATGTATCTGGTATGGTCGCCAGCATCCCCATTATTAAGCTCTGAAGTTCTCCAACGTTATTCAAATTCAAATTATGCGTCACTGGATTGAAATTACGATTAGATCCTTTAATTATCATATCTTTGTTTGACGGTTCTATGTACATCTTTACGCCGAGACTTTGAAACAGCTTGACAGTTGTAGAAAGATCCTCGGAAAACGAAAAATTACTAATTTGAGTGACTCCCTTAGCCAAGGAAGCTAAGATAATTGCTCGATGGGCAATACTCTTGTCCCCCGGTACAGTCATGTCGCCTTTGAACTTATATTTTTTTGGTTGTGTATTAAAATTGAACATAAAAATTCACCCGCAAGCTATTCTTGCAATATCCTTTCTTGACAAATGAATCGACATTTTGAAAAAATGCAACGTTTCCTCTTACCCCTAAACTAACCAATTTATCAATATAAGACAAATTTTATGTCTTGAGAGTTCAAACAAATAAAAAAGAACCGCCGAGGCGGTTCCAATTTCTAATTATAAAATATTTTATAACACTCATGTGAATATTACAAAACTTAAATCTTAAACACATAGACGATATACTGCTTCAGCAATGATTTCCATAGCCTTGCGCATATCTGCCTTGCTCCAGTTTTCATTTGCTTGATGCATGAAGTCTGGTGTTGTTGGTAACATTGCACCAAAGGCTACACAGTTATTCATTGTTCTAGCAAATGTAGCACCACCTGAAATAGCTGGTTTAGATTCTGTATCACCAGTTACATCTTGGTATGTTGACATAAGAGTCTTAACCAAGTCTGTATCTGTTGGTACGTACAATGGAGCAACATAGTCAAAGTTTTCATATTTCATATCAAATGGTTTAACAGCATCTGCAACCTTTTGAATCAATTCATCATGATCGATCTTTACAGGAATTCTCATATCGATTTGTAGACGTGAGCCTTCTGGGCTGATCTCCAAGCTTGAAATATTGAATGTTAATTTACCTGATACATCATCAGAAACATCACCCAATAGATTAGTTGCATTAGCATCCTCACCAAACTTCTTCAAGAACTTGAGTACTTGAATTTCTGGGAAGACGTCAGCAAGTGCAATACCTAATCTAACAACAGCATTAGTACCTTGAGGAGCGTTCATAGCATGAACTGAGTTACCTTTAACTTCAATTCCACCTTCTACCTTTTCAGCGTCAAAGTTGTGAGCCTTAAGAGCAGCCATAACTTCGTCTTGTTTAGGTCCATCATAGATAGCCTTACCAGGAACGGCATTGAATGCATTGACTAAACTCAAGTTTAGTTCATCTGAACCAGGTCCTGTTAAGTATGATTGTTGTAGGCCTTTTTCAGCATATGTTAATGGGAACTCTGAATCAGGAGCAATACCCATATCAATAGGTGCTTCCTTCTTGTTGTATTGTGCCATACATCTCCAGAGTGTCTCTTCATCTGTACCAAAGATAAAACGAATCTTCTTATTGAAGGTATGTCCAGCATCCATAATTGCCTTTACAGCAAATAATGAAGCAACACTAGGACCTTTATCATCTTGAGTTCCACGACCGAATAACTTGCCGTCTTTTTCAACCATTTCGAATGGTTTAGTATTCCAAGCATCAAGATTTCCGGCTGGGACAACGTCCATGTGACAAACTAGTCCAAAGATTTCCTTGCCTTCACCAATTTCGGCATAACCATAATATCCTTCTGGATCTTCAAATGTCTTATAACCGATTGATTCAGCAACTTTTAGAACAGTGTCCAAAGCCTTTTTTGGTCCAGGTCCAAAAGGCGCATTCTCTTCAGCGTCTTCGCAATATGATGGAACGGCAATAACCTTGCTCAATTCCTTAATTGCATCTTCTTGAACTTTGTCTGTGATAAATGTTTCCATTTTGAAACCCCCTCCAATTTTTTGAATCTAATTTATTACATCATTGAAACTATAACCAAGAATGCCGCAATTACGACAAACAGTATTGCAATTAGTTTCCAAATATACTTCCACCATGTAACGATATCAACGTGTCCAATTGCTAGAGCACCCATAACGATACCTGATGTTGGTGTGATCAAGTTAACTAATCCTGAAGCAGCTTGGTAAGCTGTGATAACTAATGAACCGTCAACACCTGAGAACTTACCTAGAGGTCCCATGATACCCATTGTAGCAGCAGCTAATCCTGATGTTGATGGGATCAAGAATGACATAGGAATATAGAAGATATATGTCAAAACAATAAAGATACCTGATGAAAGGTTTTGTAATCCAGTTTCACCAGCGTGTAGAACTGTAGCTGTGATGTAACCATTGTTCATGATAACTTGAATACCACGGGCAACAGCAACGATAATAGCAACACTCATGAATTCACTCATACCATTCATGAAGGCTGTGATATAATCTGATTCTTTCATTCTGAACATAAACATAATGATTACTGACATCATGAAGAATAGAGCTGTGATTTCTGTGAAGTACCATGTTCCTAGTGGAGCAAAGTCTTGCGCAATCAAGGCACCTAAGAATGGAATCTTAGTGAACCATGCTGTGAAGTCATCAAAGAATGTCCAACTTGAATTTAGACTTGTCCAAGGGATCAAACCTAAAATCATAATTACGAATGTTAAAGCAAATAGCCATAGAACACCCTTTTGTTTCTTAGATAGCTTGTCATCAATTGACTTGTCAGCAGTTGAGAATTCTTCGAGGTCTTTTTGACGACGTTCAAATACATATGACTTACTTGGATCTTTTTTAACTTTGTCAGCATAACGCATAACAAAAATAATACTGATTGCTGTAGTGATAATTAATAAAATAAAACGTGGAATTAATCCATCACCAGGTGAGATGTTGATCGTTTGAGAAGCAACACCTGTTGCAAATGGGTTAACCGTAGATGCTAAACATCCAATTTGTGAACCGATCAAAGCAAGTGAAATAGCTGTAATCGAATCATACCCAACGCTGATCATAACTGGTATCAAAATTGGGTAAAATGCGATTGTTTCTTCACCCATACCATATGTTGATCCACCAATAGCAAATAATGTCATTAAAATGGGAATAAGAGCTTTTTCTTTACCGGCATTTTTTCTAACAACTGTAGCAATACCGTCATCCAATGCACGGGTCTTGTTGACAACTCCTAAAAATCCACCAATAACTAAAATAAACAGTGAAACGGAAATCGAACCTTCGGTTAAGTCTGTACCAACCATACCGTTGATAGGTGCTAAGAATACGTCCCAAATACCTTGAGGACTACTTGCACGTGCTTTGTACGTACCCGCAATAATGTTTCCTGCTTTTGTTGTAGCATATTCACCGGCTGGAATGATCCATGTCAGTATAGCAACTACAATAATCAAGAAAAATAGAATTGTGTACGCCGAAGGCATACTAAATTTCTTTGCCTTTTTTTCCATGTTGTACCCTCCCTATACTCGTTCTTAATTAAGCATATACAATAAATTAAGCGATTACAACGGTTTTAAAAGTTTATTTTTTTATAATATATATTATCTTTTTCTTTCAATATTTATATGAAATTAATTTTTATTGTGAAAACGATTGCAAAAAGCTACAATAGATTTATTACAAAATACGGGTGATAAAATGGACAGCACGATAATCTTTGGTCAAGAAATAAATCACGGTCCTTTAATTAGAAGTATTTTAATAAGTGCACTTCTAGGCTGTGGTGGTTCTTTAATTAATTACAAAACAGGTCTGGCGATTTTTCTAATAATTCTTTTCATAGCTCTCTTCATCTACTATCCGAGTTACCTGCCATTCCTATACAGCTATTGGGCACTGGAAGCACACGGAATTACCTATTATGATATGAGTTCTTATCGTTCTAAACTAAAGATGATTTTTTTAGGAAAGAATTCCGATCATCAATTCATTAGTTATTCGCAAATCAATGGTTTTGAAATCCAATCAGAAAATGATACGTATTCATTAGTAGATGTTTCTACTTTCAAAAATCAAAAACAGCCGATATTCACTTGGCTAAGAAAACCCCTGAATATGGTAGTAAAACTCAAAAATAATCAAATACCTTTGGACCTCTCATGGGACCAACTACATGATCACAAAAATCTACCCGCTCGTTTGATGAATGCCATGAGCTATATAGATTCTCACGTCCAATAAAAAATCGTTTATCTCGCAATTGAGATAAACGATTTTTTTTTTAAAACATAGTGGCGACTGCTAAAAATACACATGTAAAGACGAATAAAATTGCTAATAACTTCCACATATATTTCAGCCAAGTAACAATATTAACGTGTCCAATCGCTAATGAACCCATAACGATTGCCGAAGTCGGTGTGATCAAGTTAACAAAACCTGAAGCCGATTGATAAGCTGTAACGACTAACGATCCTGCAACGCCTGAGAACTTACCGATTGGTCCCATAATTCCCATTGTAGCGGCAGCTAAACCAGAACTAGAAGGAATTAAAAATGACATTGGAATATAAAAAATATAGGTCAAAATAATAAATACTGCAGATGATAGTCCATGTAATCCTACTTCACCTGCATGTAGAACTGTTGCGGTAATGTATCCATTGTTCATGACAACTTGAATACCACGGGCAACAGCAACGATAATCGCAACATCCAAAAGATCTTTCATACCATTCATGAAGGCATCGATATAATCCGCCTCTGACATATGAAAAATAAACATTACAATCACTGATGCAATAAACAGCAATGTCGTAATTTCAACGAAATACCAATCACCTAGTGGCAAAATATCTTTACCAATCAAAGCACCTAGGAATGGAACTTTGACTAACCATTTATTAAAGTTATCAAACATTGTCCAATTACTATTCAAACTGGACCAAGGAATCAAACTAGTGATCATAACCACAAAGGTTAGAACAAAGGCCACTAGAACCGCCTTTTGCTTGCCTGATAGTGACTTAGCAACGTTAGAATCTTCATTGCTCTTAACGAATTCTTCCAGATCCTTCTGATGACGTTCAAAAACTAATGACTGATCCGGATTCTTCTTGATCTTAGCTGCATAATGCATAACGTAGGCGATTGCTATTGCGACCGTGCAGACAAAGAATATCAATCTAGGAACCATCCCGGCACCAGGTGAAATATGAATCGTTTCTGAAGCAACGCCAGTAGCGAAAGGATTGATGGTCGAGGCCATACAACCAATTTGTGAACCGATCAATGAAATAGAAATCGCTGTAAGAGTATCATAACCAACGCTTAACATTACTGGGATCAAGATAGGAACGAAGGCAATCGTCTCTTCGCCCATCCCAAATGTAGAACCACCGATGGCGAATAATGTCATCAAAAATGGAATTAGAATTTTTTCTCTACCAGCATATTTAGTAACGGCAGAACCGATCCCATCATCAAGTGTCTTAGTCTTATTGACGACTCCCAAAAAACCACCAATAACCAAAATAAATAATGAAACTGAGATGGCACCGTCAGTTGAATCAGTACCAACCATTCCGTTGATTGGAGCTTCGAAAATATCCCATAGGCCTTGAGGACTGCTACTTCGGCTTCGGTATGTCCCGGCAATGATATTGCCTGCCTTAGTAGTAGCATATTCTCCGGCTGGGATGACCCAGGTTAAAATTGCTACAAGAATTATTAGGATAAACAGTATGGTAAATGCCGATGGCATATGCCATTTACTTTTTGTTTCCTGCATATAAATCTCCCCTTATCTTGTAGAATGTCTTATACATTACGATTATTTTGATGAAATTACAATGGTAAATTAAAATATTTTTAATTTATTTTTAAATTTCAAACATTATTAAACAGCACATAATAGATTAATAACTAATTTTGGTCTAATCATAATCTAATATTAGGTTGAATTTTAAAAGCTTGAAAAGCACAATTTTTATTGTTTAAATTTGTCAACTAATTTGGATAAATAATTATTTGAAAATAATTATATGAAAACATAAAAATCAGAATATAGATATTTTTGACAAAATATACAAAAAAAACGTCCAGTTTTCAAAAACTAGACGCAATTATTTTTTAATATAATTTGACTGTACCTGAAGTTGCTTTGCCACTAACTGTATACATTGGATCATTACCAACGTGTCCATCCTTAAAGTCGAGTGTATCATGCTTTAAAATGGCAGCTTGAGGAGCATGTACCGTCCCACTTTTAGTTTGAAGATCGAAGTTATAATTATCATTCACCATGTGCATCTTGACTGTTCCACTGTGTGATTCTGCCATTATATCACCGGTCAATTCTCTGATCTCGATAGCAATCGTTCCGGAATGATCATAGATTTTACCACTGCCAGATAATCCTTCTCCACGTATCGCACCACTGTGAGCGTTGATGTCAAACACACGTCCTAGAACGTTATTGAGCCTGATTGAACCACTGTGAGCGGATAATTCTAATGCATTATTAGCTTTGATATTTTCTAATCTTACTCTACCTGATTGATTCCTGATCGATAGGTTCTCAACTGAGATATTATCGAAATATCCATTACCACTGTTAATCGTGGCTTTGACTATACCCAGACCATTGATTCCCGTCACATGAAGATTTCCAGCAATTGTTGAAATACGCATATCGCCGGCAAATTTTTGTGGAATCAAGATTTGAGTTCTAACTTTCAGATGCAAGAATCTTGGATAGCGACCTTGAGCAATGATCAAAGTTCCATTTTCATTCCTAGTTCTAGCGAAATAATCTGGATTAGTACGTGACATGTATTCACGAAGTATTACTTGGTCACCTTCGATCGGTAGGACACGGACAGTTGCTGAATTGTAATTTATATCTAGTCGATCAATCTCATCAGTATCAAACGCTACTTCATTTACCAAATCAAGGGTTTCAACATAAATTTCAGTATCAACATGATGATCGAATTGTTCATCAAATTTTGAAAAAGTATCTTTGACATTGTTTTTGTTTTGATCAAAGTTGATTCCACGACCATCAATCGTCATATTTCCCAACTTCACACCATTTTCATCGGCACGAAAAATCTTGCCATCACCAATAGTTACACCGCTGCCATCTGCTTTGAATGACTTACCTCGATTAACGAAAACACCATTCTTGTTGATTTTTAATTTTTCCCCGCCATCAACCGTGATTCCCGACGGGTCGATATCTATGTGATGACCATTTTGACTTTCAGTCTGATCATCTTGCATTACCTCATCGATCAGATCATTGATATCGCCGAATTCTTCAAAGGCTTCTTCAACCGCAGCTTCTTCAGACTTTCCATCTACTAACTTATCTTCAGCAGACGCAATAAGATCAGACTTCAATTCCTCAGCCAATTCATGAATATCAGGATTATGAGGATAATCTTCAAATATTTCTGACAATTTTGTTTTTACTAATTCTACAATTTTTTTATTCATAATTATTCGATCCTTCCTAAAATCAAATCATCGATCACATGCTTAGCAAAATTCCACTCTTTGACATTATTCTTTAAAGTCTCAGTTCCTTGCTGAGTTATTTTGTAATACTTTCGTCTACCACCTTGACTCTCGTCACCCCAGTAGCTTTGAATATCACCATTTTTTTCTAATCTTCTGAACACGGTATAGAGTGTTGCCTCGTTAAGCTCGTAGGCATCATGACTCAATTTTTTGATCGTCTTGGTTATTTCATAACCGTAACTGTCACCTTGGCTCAAGATGTTAAGCACAATAGTTGTTGTATGACCACGAATTATATCTTTTGAAATCATTGGTTTCATTTTGCTGTCTTCCTTTCGATGAATATAATTTAACACCAATTACTGTGTGTGTCAAAGTAATTATTTCAAGATAGTATTTTCGTATGCCGCTGATGGTAGTCAACTAGATTTATTTTTCTGACAAATTGGGATTGAATTTTTTTGTTTTATAAACAAAAAGAAGTACATCAAATGATGTACTTCTGGTGTGATTTAGATCTACCAACACTACTGACGTAGATCTCAAGTTAGATAAGTAACTCTATTATTTTTATAATCAAACTTAAGTAAGAATGGGCTTGGAATATACAAAAATTCAGGCTATCCTGTCCCAATTCAAATTATTTTTTCAAGAAAGCAAGCACGTCCTTCTTATTTGGTTTCATACTTCCTGCTAAGAACGCAATAATGATTGCAATAACAGAAGACACAAATTCCCATACCGACCATTTAAAAACTAGTGTTAAAACTAACATAATGAAAACTGAAATCAGCAAGATTCCATCTCTAGGGCCTAATTTCAAATACGAATACATCATTCTATGTCACTTCCTTCATTGAATAAACTAAACTAGGATTTATAGTGGGTATACAATTTTAGGTAGCTTTTTGTTTCCTTATAATCCCGGCACTAATCGAAATTAACCAAGTGTAGCGGATAGGTAGAAAGAAGTCGAGGAATAATTCAATATCCATTCAAAACCCAAGAATAGTATAAGACTTTTTATATTTTTATGAAAGGCTTTCCAATACTGCATAGAGAATCCCTTAGCTGCATTTACTTTTTCTCCAGTGTAAACTAATTTGTTGTTTACCTTTTTATAAAGTTTGATTTCACCACTATTATCTCTATCTGAATGACCAGTAAAAAATACTATATCTTTTCCATTGTAGATTGGTAGATCTGGCGTATAGTTAGCATACTTTATTTGATCTTCGTTGGATTGATTAACATCAAATTCTTCAGCGCCTTTGGTACTGAAATATTCATTCTCACCAATTTGCCCATAATTATAATATTTGAACACCATATTATAATTATATGGTATCAAAGGGTTAGGACGTTTTACAATGGTTGGCAAGAAATAGACTTACTAGTTGTACGACATCTAAAGCTTAAGATTTAACATGAATATATTCACAAATTATCATTTAATTGAAAAAATTAAACATAGGTGTTGTAAATATTTAATGTCCAATCGAAAAGGAGTGTTACGACAAATTAACGTAACACTCCTCTTTTATAGCTGGAAGACAGCAGTAATGGAATTACCGCTGCCCGGAAGCGGAAAATATAATCTAATTAAACTGTTTTTAAAGATGATTTCTCATTTTGCAAGAAATTACCACGCACATTAAGCATCGAATTGATTCTTTCTTCAGCTAATCTATCCGCAGCTTCAGCTGTTGTAATATCATCACGCCTAGAAATTTCAAAAACCTTATCCATTTGATCGTAAATTGTCTTTACCTTTTCTAGAGCACGTTCACGATCATATCCCTTCAGTTCATCAGCCACATTGATAACTCCTCCGGCATTAACGATGAAATCAGGTCCATAGACAATTCCACGATCCTTTAGCATTTGTCCATGTTTCTCAATATCTAACAATTGATTATTGGAACTACCACATACAGCCTTTACCTTTAATCTTGGAATAGTGTCGTCATTTAAGATTGCACCTAAAGCACAAGGAGCAAAAATATCAGCTTCAACATCATAAATATCATCGGGGGCAACGGCAGTAGCTCCAAAATTATTAACCATTCTATCGATGGCTTCTTGATTGATATCAGTAACAATAATGTGAGCACCTTCGTCATTCAGATGCTTTGCTAAACCAGTAGCAACGTTTCCGGCACCTTGGATGGCTACAGTCTTACCGGTTAAGTTGTCATCACCGAAGGCTTCTTTAGCAGTACGTTTCATTGCATAGTAAACTCCCAAAGCAGTAACAGGACTAGGATTACCCGATGCTCCTTGAGCATCACTAGTTCCGGTAACATGATCTGTTTCCATATAGATTGCATTCATATCATCTACGGTTGTTCCCACATCTTCAGCAGTGATATATCTTCCATTCAAACTTTCAATATAACGTCCTAGTGCTCTAAACAATGCCTCACTCTTATCCTTTTTTGGATCTCCAATAACAACCGTCTTGGCACCACCAATGTTCAGTCCGGCAGCAGCATTCTTATAAGTCATCCCTTTGGCTAGACGAAGGGCATCATTCAATGCTTCTTCTTCAGTAGCATAAGGCCACATTCTACATCCTCCAAGCGCTGGTCCTAAGGTCGTATCGTGAATAGCAATAATTGCTTTTAATCCTGATACCTTGTCTTGACAGAATACAACTTGTTCATAATCATCATGTGTCATTACTTCAAATAAGTTCATGGCTAGTTCCTCCGAATTAATAAATATTTGTATTTTGATCAATTGCTTCAAGATTTGCCTTTACTTCATTCAAAAACTTACCTGCTGCTAAACCATCTAAAATACGATGATCCAAGGTCAAACATAGATTGACTTTGTTTCTAATGCCAAATGTATCATCATCTAAAATTGCTAGTTCTTTTCTAATTGCTTCTACTTGTAAAATTGCTGCTTGCGGATAGTTGATGATACCCATTGATTCTACTGAACCAAAGGAACCAGTGTTATTCACTGTTATCGTTCCTCCTTCACTATCAGATCCCTTCAATGTATTATTCTTTACACCCGTTGCTAAACGATTGACTTCAGCCGCAATACCGGTAATCGATAACCTATCAGTATGTTTTATAACTGGTACAAATAAGGCATCATCCGTTGCTACAGCAATTGAAATATTAATATCCCTGTGCTGAATAATTTCATCATTTTGCCAACTGCTGTTGAGCTTAGGATTATTTTTAAGTGCCGTACTTACGGCTTTGACGAAGAATGGGAAGTAGGATAGTCCGAAGCCGTTTTGTTCTTTAAATTTATTTTTCAAACTATTTCGTAATTTAACTAATCCTGTTACATCGACTTCAATCATCGTCCATGCTTGCGGTATTTCGTGAACGCTCTTCAACATATTTTGAGCGATCATCTTACGTACTGGTCCAGCTTTAGTAACTATATCATTAGTATCAACTGATACCGGTTTTGGATCAGGGGCCGGAATGTTTGGCGATACTACTGGTTCTGGACTCGGAGCGGCTTTTTCAGGTGCCGGCTTAGACTCAGCCTGAGGTTGATAATTCAGAACATCTTTTCTAGTAATACGGCCATTCTTACCAGTTCCAGTTACTAGGCTCAAATCAATTCCCTTTTCACCTGCAATTTTTAAAACCGCCGGTGAGAATCTCGGTGCGGACTTATCTGGTGATGATGCTGCAGAAGATGCTGGCTCTTCTGACGGTTCTTCTTTTTGGTTCCCTGATCCTGCAGCTGATCCATCGGTAGACATTTTCAAAATGTCAGCACCAATTGGAACTACGTCATTTTCATTCACCAACAGTTCAGTTACCACTCCATCGTCACTAGAAGGAATTTCTGTTACGACTTTATCAGAGATTGCTTCTAGAATTGGATCATACTTTTTTACTTTATCGCCAGGTTTAACCATCCATTGAGAAACAGTTGCTTCGGTCACACTCTCACCTAGCGGTGGCATCTTTATTACGAGTTCTGACATAAGTTTAACCTCCTAAAATTCAGCTAATTCTCTAATAGATTCAGTTACATCTGCTTGGTTTACTAGAAATGCATCTTCTAATTCTTTAGCATATGGCATACTTGGTGAATCTGGTCCAGCCAAAATCTTTATAGGTGCATCCAGATCAAATAGTGCTTCTTCAGCAATGATCGCTGAAACATTATTCACCACACTTCCTTCTTTGGTATCTTCGGTGATCAGTAATACTTTCCCGGTTTTACGTGCTGCTTCCAAGACTGTTTCCTTATCGATTGGGTACAAACTTCTTAGATCGACTACTTCAACTGAGAATTCATTGCTCAATTCTTCGGCAGCTTTCAATGCAAACTGCAGCATCATTCCATAAGCAATCACCGTCACGTCATCACCTTCTCTAATTACATTGGCCTTATCTAATGGCACTGTGTAATCATCATCTGGAATATCTTCTTTGATTGAACGATACAACTTCTTATGTTCATAGAACAAAACCGGATCTTCACTTCTGATGGCTGATTTCAATAGACCTTTGGCATCATAAACCGTTGAAGGAGTTACAATTCTCAATCCCGGCTGACCAGCAAAGACTTTTTCAGTAGATTGTGAATGATAAAATCCACCTCTAACACCTCCACCATAAGGAGTCCGCATTACGATCGGTGCTGTCCAATCGCCAGCAGATTTATAGCGCATCTTTGTAGCCTCTGACATTATCTGGTTGACGGCTGGCAAAATATAGTCAGCAAATTGGAATTCTGCAATTGCATGGTGACCCATTACTCCTAGTCCAACTGCCAATCCCGCAATCTCAGATTCACCTAGAGGGGAATTGAAAACACGTTGATCTCCGAACTTCTCAGCTAATCCCTTGGTTACTCCAAACACGCCACCTTTAACTCCGCCAACGTCTTCTCCAAAAATCATTACTCCTTCGTCACGTTGCATTTCTTCAGCAATGGCGATATTCAATGCTTCTAAATAAGATTTTTCAGACATTTTCTTACTCCTCTCCATAAATATGCGTCATTAATTGATCAGCGGTTGGATTAGGCATTGCTTCAGCCTCTTCAGTAGCTTGATTTATCTTTTCACTTAATTCTTCTTTAATAGAATCAAGCTCATCCTGATTGAGAATATTCTCAGCCAACAACTGTTGTTCCATTAATCCAACACAGTCGTTTTCTTTCATTTCTGAAATATCTTCTGGAGTCCGATATACACGCTGATCATCATCCGAAGAATGTGCTGTTAATCGATCTACCAACATTTCAATCAGCGTGGCACCTTTGCCATTTCTAGCATTTTCAGCAGCTTCCTTAAAGGCTAAAAATGTTTCCGCAAAATCACGACCGTTAACTTGTTTGCCTAATAATCCATAACCCTTGGCACGTATGGACAGATCTTTGACACCAAATTCTTCTGAATTAGGAGTAGATATGGCATAACCGTTATTTTCAATTACAAATATCATTGGCAATTTTTGTACACCTGCAAAATTCAAAGCTTCATGGAAATCTCCTTCAGCTGTTGAACCTTCACCGGTTGCGGTCAAGGCGATGGCATCACTCTCGTCAATTTGCATTGCCAACGCTACACCAGTAGCGACTGGATATTGAGTTGTGACTGTTGAGCTGAAAGGTACAATATTGTGCTTACGATCTCCATAGTGATTTGGCATTTGGCGTCCGTGTGAAGATGGATCAGCTTCTTTACCGAGCGATCCCATCAAAATATCTTTGGCGCTCATACCCCAAACCATCGCTGCAGCCATATCACGATAATATGGTAAGAAGTAATCCTTGCTTGGTTCAAAGGCCAAAGCCATCGCTACTTGTCCGACTTCTGCGCCTTGACCTGAAATATTGAATGTTGATTTACCGATACGATTAAGTTGCCAAAGGCGTTCATCAAGCATACGTGCTTCTTTTACCATTCGATAAGCTTGGAGCAATTGATCTTTGTTTAATTTACTATCCTTTAGTTTCATCGCTATTCTCCTATCGATTATTTATTGAGAGAATTACTATCTACATCACGAGCCGCTTCCATAATAACTTCTGATAATGACGGATGAGGATGAACTGTAGAGCCTAATTCACCCGGCGTAGCATTCAGATAAATGCCTAACGAAGGTTCACTTATCAAGTCAGTCGCATGTGGACCAACGATACTAACACCGATCAAATCATCGCTATCCTTGTCAGAAAAGACTTCCACTTGACCAATCGATTCATTCATAATCATTGATTTACCATTGAATTTAAAATCGAATTGTCCATGTTTTGCCTTACCTTCATGACCATCACTACCATCAGTAATACCGACACTGGCAATTTCTGGATAAGTATAAATACCTCGAGGAATATTTTCGTATTCCAAGGGAACGACATTTTTTTCGAGGATCTTATCAATCGCTAGTTCTGATTCTGCAGCAGCCACGTGGGCTAGTTGAAGTGTGGGAATTACATCCCCAACCGCATAAATATTTTCGGCACTAGTTTGATAGTATTCATTTACCTTTATTCCGTGTTTATCAAAATCAACATTAGCAGCCTCCAAACCAATATCTTCAACATTTGGTCGTCTTCCGACTGCCATCAAGACCTTTTCTGAATCAATTTCGATTTTTTTATCACCAGCCTCTGCAGTAACTTTTGTTAGACCATCCTTTATAACAACTGATTCCACCTTAGTTGACAAGTGGATCTTGATTCCTTGTTTTTCAAATTCCTTCTTAAGTTGAGCCGAAACCTTTTGGCTTTCATTGATTATCAATCGATCTTGAAATTCAATTATTGACACGTCGACACCCATCCAATGTAGTAACGATGCCCATTCAACGCCGATCACTCCTCCACCAATGATTGCGATCGACTTAGGCAATTTCTCTAATTCCAAAATCCCATTGGAAGTTAAAATGTTTTTTTCATCAACCGGAATATTAGGTAAACTGGCTGGTCGTGAACCTGTGGCAATCAAGACATTCTTCGGAGTCAGAATTATTTCATCCGCATCCCCCTGTGGCTTGATCATAACTGATCCCGATTTAGGGGTAAAAATGGAAGTTCCTAATACACTGCCTTCACCTTGAAAGTAGTCGATCTTATTCATTTTTATCAGTGACTGTACTCCATTGCGCAGATTACCAACTATCTCTTCCTTACGCTGTTTCACCTTCAAAAATTTTACGTTATACTTGGCGTCCGTTTCAATTCCAAACTCTGAGATACCTTCAAATTCACGGATTGCCTGTGCACTCTTGAGATAAGCTTTGGTAGGAATACAACCACGATTCAAACAAGTCCCGCCGATTAAATCTCGTTCCACTAAGGCAACATTCAGTCCTGCTTTGGCAGCTTTAATTGCTCCAGAATATCCACCGATTCCGCCACCAATAACAACTAGATCATATTCTTTTGGCATTAGCTAAAGCCTCCGATTCTTTTTGATAGTTTTTAAGATCTTCAGTTCCAGTAAGTACTCGTTGTGCTCCTAGGTTCAATGCCTGCATTTCCATTTCACCCGGTATAACTACTACATTTGAAATCCATTTATTTTTTTGTGATAGCGCTTTAACCAATAAATTCGAATAAGCTAATCCACCAGTCAAAACTATTAAATCAACTACTCCATTCAAGACTGACGCTTGTTTAGCTATTTCTTTTGATATTTGATACACCAAACTGTCAAAAACTAATTGGGCATACTTATCACCGGAATCGATTTTTTCTTCAACATCACGCAGGTCGTTGGTTTGTAGATACGAAACTAGTCCACCGGTTTGGGTGATTTTCTTTCTCATAGTTTCACGGTCAACATTGTGTTCAAAAATGTAGTCCACCACGCTCATTACACTTACTTGACCCGTCCTATTCGGTGCAAATGGCCCTTCACCGTCTAAACCATTATTAACATCTACTACTCTACCTTGCTTATGAGCACCTATACTGATCCCGCCACCCAGATGTGCAACTATTACATTGGATTCAGGATATTTTTTATTGATTTTTTTCAAAGCTTCTCTGGCGACCGCCTTTTGATTCAACGCATGAAAAACACTTCGTCGCTCTAATCCTTTGAACCCACTCAGATATGCCACTGGTTCAAATTCATCTACAACTACCGGATCAACAATAAAAGCTTTTTTATTGAATTTTTTAGCAAAATAATCTGAAATTATCCCGCCTAAATTCGATGCATGAATGCCAAATTTTCCCGAGCTAAGATCATCAACCATCATAGTGTCAACTTCATAAGTCCCACCTGGTATCGGTCGCATTAAGCCGCCTCTTCCTACGAAAGCATCAATTTGATTTAGATCAACACCTTCAGAATCGAGATATTCTTCTATTTTTTTGATTCTGAACGGCTCCTGCTCTATTAAGGTGTGAAACTTAAGTATTTCAGAATTATTATGTTCAATATTTTTGTTAAGAAGGCAATCAGTATTATCAAACATAGCAATCTTAGTCGAGGTAGATCCAGGATTAATAATTATTGTTTTGACCATAGCCTTACACCCACTTTAAATAGTTTTTAAAGCAAATTTCAAAGATAATATTTTGTTATCTAACGAATCACCGCGTGACGTCAACACTATTGGGACTTTAGCACCAACAACTATTCCACCAACCTTGGCATTCGCAAACATCGTCAATGATTTGTAAAGGACATTACCAACGTCAATATTAGGAACAACTAGGACATCCGCATCTCCTTGAATTGGTCCAGTAAAATTCTTCTCCTGGGATATTTCTTTTGACAAGGAAATATCCAAAGATAATGGTCCATAAACTGTAGCATCGATTTCTTTACTACTGTAAAAATCAGTTAAATCTCGTGCCTTAACTGAAGATGGCATCTTAGGATTAATATTCTCAGCTGAACTGAGTAGCGATACTTTGGGTTGAGAAATTCCGATTGAATGAGCAACCTTAATGGCATTGTCAATTATCAAACGTTCCTGATCTAAATTCGGATCAATATTCATCGCAGCATCTGTAAGTAATATCGGTCGCCCTAATAATGGAACCTCCACTATCGCAATATGTGACAGTAGTTTTTGATCAACGAGATTATATTCTTTTTTCAACACTTCTTTCAAAAGCGTGTGTGTTTGAATCAATCCTTTGAAGAGTATATCCGTACCGTTCAAGACATCAGCGACGGCCAATTTTGCCACTTCCTCATCAGAATCGGCAGCTATATAATTTACATTTGCCCCAAAATCGTATTCAGCTTCACCGACACCATACAGATCAAAGAAAAATTTGTTATCCTGAAAATTATTTACTAATTCAAAAATCTTTAAATCATTAGCCCCAGCAATTGAAATGCGTATTATATTCTTCAAAATAATTACCTCATATATGCTATACCAATTTTTATAATTTAATTTATTTTCACAATAAAGTTCTTTTCAAATTCCACCGATAGTATACATTAATCTTTTATACAAGGCAAATGAAATCATTTTTATAAATATATATATAATCCATATTGATTGACTTTCACAATTTATACCAATTATAATCTAGCTGATAAAAAATATAAGGAGGAGGCGTTATGGAAATTGCAAAGTTGTTAGCTAAAAAGAAATTCGAAATAAAATACACCAAGTCTGAAGATGAATTAAGTCGTGATCTTAATGCTTGGGGATTGACCGCCATGGGAGTTGGTGCAATCGTTGGTGCCGGTATCTTCATAACTCCAGGAATAATTGCGGCAAATTATGCCGGTCCTGGAACAATGTTCGCGTATATCTTATCAGCTGCTGTCTGTGCATTAGCAGCCATGTGTTATTCAGAATTTGCTTCAACGATTCCCGTTGCTGGAAGCGCGTATGCGTATGTTTACACCGTTTTTGGAGAATTAATTGCTTGGATCATCGGATGGGCGCTAGTCTCAGAGTACCTCTTCGCCGTTTCATCTGTAGCTGTAAGCTGGTCGGCTTACTTTCAAAGTTTGCTCTCCGGTTTTGGTATCAACTTGCCTGATTTTCTATCAGTTTCAATGGGCACGCCGGGTAAAAGTGGCGGTATAAATGTCATAGCCGGTATTATTACTCTCGTAATCGGTTTTATTTTGGCCAAGGGTATTAAAGAATCAACCAAATTAAACTCGATCTTAGTTGCCACCAAAGTCATTGTTATTGTCTTATTCATTGTTGTAGCGATATTTTATATCAAACCTAAAAACTACAGCCCACTATTACCATTTGGATTTAAAGGTGTGCTAGCAGGATCAGCCGTGGCCTTCTATGCTTATATTGGTTTCGACGCTGTTTCAACTGCTTCTGAAGAAGTGAAAAATCCTCAAAGAGACATGCCAATAGGAATCGTTTCATCACTACTTATCGCATCTGTTCTCTATGCGGCTGTGGCAGCCGTACTAGTTGGTGTGGTTCATTACACCAAATTAAACGTAGCTGATCCAGTCGCATACGCATTACAATTAATGAATCAAAATTGGGTCGCTGGTATCGTTTCATTCGGTGCTGTTGCTGGAATGACAACTGTATTATTAGTCATGTCATATGGTGGAACCCGTTTGATTTTTGCCATCAGTCGTGATGGTTTGCTTCCCAAACCACTATCCAGAATAAACAAAGAAACCCACGTACCTGTATTTAATACTTATACTTTTGCAATATTAGCTAGTTTAGTCTCAATGTTCATTCCTTTGGATAAGATCGCTGAATTAGTAAACATCGGTACACTGTTTGCCTTCGCAACCGTTTCGATCGGAGTTGTTTTCTTAAGAAAATTAGATAACTACGATGAACTGCCAGTTGGATTCAAAGTACCGCTCTATCCTGTTATTCCTATAGTTTCATTCATCATGTGTGTTGTTTTAATGACACAATTACAAGCTGTAACATGGATGGTCTTCGCTGCCTGGTTCACCTTCGGTTTAATTATTTACTTTAGTTATGGTTACCGTCACAGTAACTTGCATAAGAAAAACGATAATGAAGACGACCAAGATCCTGATATCGAACCAACTATGTAATTTGCTTGTTCACTGTTTGTTCGTTGTTTGTTCGGGGTATTTGCCGCTGAGGGTGGGCAACAATTCCATCTGCCGTCGGACCGGTTTCAAACTACGTTTTCAACCTCGCCTGGAAGCCTATAGTCTTCCAGGACGTCCAGTTTACTAAGCGATAAATCGCTAAGTAAACGTGCACGGCGGATTCCATTGTTGTCCATCCTCAGCTAATCTTGTATTACTTTTGAATTGGCTCCACATTAGATTATTACCGCGTAATAAGTAATTCTTATACTTTCTATCTGATCAAAATAATCAAACAAAAAATGCGTATCACGATTAATTTCAGTGATACGCATTTTTAAAGGTTCTATACTTTCTGGTATTGATGAATAATTAATACCAACTTTTTTAAGCAAAGCAAAAGAACATCACTGTTCTCATGTTAGAATTTAAGTGACGAAACTCATTTCAAATAAGACACTTTAAATGTAGTACCTGTACTAGTGGATTGTAAGAATCAGATGTTATTGAAATTCTAATTCCCCAACCATTAATAGCAGCAGTAGTGAACATACCATAATAATTTCCATAAATTAATCCTGCGGATGTTCCAATACTTCCTGGAAGCAATCCACCCAACGTTGCAATTTTATTACCACTATTCGCTACTTTCTTAACTTGTTCTTTTGATAAATCTTGATGAATAGTATAATATCGTCATCTTGGCATAAATCTAGTATTAAATTCATCTTTTAATCCATTCAAAAATGAATTTGTTACTACAATTTTCTCTGCCGTATTCATATTCGAATTATCTAGCATACTTTGTAATGTTAACGTCTCATTATCCAATGCTTAATTTCCTAATTGTTTATTTGGTTCTTCTATATTTTCATTGTTATTCATGCCGTTGGAAGCATAAACAGTATTTACCGGTGCAACAAATCCCATAATTATAGTATATAAAACACTGGGAGGGTATATTATGAATTTCTCTAAATCAAAAAAATACTTATTGAATTATTTCAAAAATCATTATATTTCTTTTATAATGCAATCCGCTGTTTTATTTTATATTGGTAATTTAAATTATGCAATTGAATCAAAAAAAACGATTTCCACAAAGGGAACATTATTTGGTATTTTATTAATCGTGATTTCTCTTTTCATCAATATTTGGTATTTTGAATATAAGAATAATACTCATTAAACAAAGATGAACAAATATTAGTATTAAAATTGCATATGATTTACTAATTGCTAAAAGCTTGTATAAAAACCACATCAAAAGAACTATACTCATATACGCATAAAAAAGTATCTCATTTAAGGGATGTTTTCAAGCCCAAAATCACTCATCAATACGATTTGACAAAGAGACTTTTTAAATACAATATATTTAGCTGGAGGTCAGCAGTAATGGAATCAGTAGCGATTGTGGTGTTAATGCGGGTGGTTTTTCCGCATTTACAGCACGGACGTCTTGACTGATTTGCGGTCTTAGCAAAGCAGTCAAGCGAAGTTCGAGACCGCTTTTTGGCTCGAACTGGTCCCGCAACTGATGGAATTACTGCTGACCGGAAGCGGCCCGTCCATCCCTCTATTTCAATTTCATAGTCAACCTTACCATGTCCCTCAAAACAAACCCATCAAAAGTCAAATACTTATCAATAATTTTTTGAGGATAATTCTTTACAAAGAAATCATGATCGATCCAATTCATCCTGAATCCAACTTTTTGATAAACGTGCAACTGTTGATAAGAATTACTACCTGTACCGATTTCTAAAGTACTATACCCTGCAGCTTTAGCACTGGTAATCATCTTTTGTAAAATCAATGTACCAATACCTAGGTTCTGTTGTTCAGGAGCCACGGCAATATTAACAATTTCCAGAGTCTCTGGTCTTGTTGGCAACATTGCGACTATCCCTACTAACTTATCAACGTTAGAAACCTCAAAAACTGTCGAACGGCTAATGTAGCTATCAACGATTTCTTTGTAAGGATCGGCATCTAACAATAATTTGTAATCATCTTCACTTATTTCAGTAACTTGTCTATACTCAAGATTCATTATTATTCTCTCCCAAAAAGTTTATTATGATTTTTGTAAAAAATTCCCCATCTCTATCAAACTACTCTATTATAATAAATACAGGGATATTTACAAAAAGCTTTATGGAGGGGACCTCATGAAAGAATTTATGAACTTTTTTGACTGGTATACAAATTACTTTATCGAAATAAAAACTTCACCTGAAAACTTGATCGACCCAAGAAATATTAAGGGTATTGATAAGTTGGGAAAAATCACAACTAACGGTGACAATGATGCATGGCATTTAAAATCTAAAATGGACGAAGAAGATTTAAAACGCCACTTATCAGAAATTCTTAAATCAGAAACAAATATTGATCCAGACACGGAAATGACTCTTACAAAGGGTATTGACGGCGGACCAATGCAGATGTTATAGCAATAATTATGCCAAAAGCAGGTTCAAAAAATTTTTTTGAGCCTGCTTTTTTAATATTCCAATTTGTGAAATTTATTACTTGGCGCTAATACAATATTAATCACAAAATTTTTGAAATAAAAAATTAGAAAAAATATTGTGAATTGAGTTTGCGCTTCCATCGGCGATGCTTCAAGGTTTTCACAATAAAATTAATATGTTAATATTAAAAAACACGGATTGTGCACATCGGTTATAACAGCTTCAAAGTATTTCTCCCCAACTCAATAGCTAGGAAGATCTATTTTGAGGCTTATTTTTTTGGAGGTTATTTATTATGCAATTTTTAGGTATTTTGGTACTTATTTTAATAGTAACTACTCTGGTGGGCCACTACTCTTCTCGAATTGGTATACCTGCGGTCATCGGACAGCTCGTTGTGGGAATTGTGCTAGGACCGGCAATTCTAAATTGGATTCAGCCGAACGAATTTATTCATTTTTTCTCCGAAATTGGGGTTATTATTCTGATGTTCATTGCTGGTATTGAGAGTGATTTAAAACTTCTCAAGAAATACTTGAAACCGAGCTTTTTGGTCGCAATAATCGGTGTCATCGTTCCTATGTCTATGGCTTATGGTATAGGGATATTTTATAAAATGTCAAACTCCGAAAGTTTATTTTTAAGTATTATTTTTGCGGCAACATCCGTTTCGATTTCCGTTGCGGTCCTTAAAGAACTAAATGTTTTGCAAGGAAAAGCTGGAGCAACGATTTTGGGAGCTGCAGTTGTGGACGATATTCTTGCTGTGATCATCCTAAGTGTTATGATCAGTCTTGTAGGGACAGGCAGTAATTCCAACTCGCTGTTGATCACCTTTGGGGGACAAATATTATTTTTTATTGCTATTTATTTTGTCGTCAAATTTCTGGCGCCGATCATGGCAAAACTTGGTCAGAATTTATTCGTACCTGTTGGCCCAACACTAATGGCAATGATTTTGTGCTTTGGAATGGCTTATTTAGCTGATCTATTAGGACTTAGTTCAGTCGTTGGCGCTTTTTTCGCAGGAATAGCAATTTCTCAAACTGAAGTTAGAAATGAAGTAGACAAAAGTATTGAGCCAATTGGATTTGCTATTTTCATTCCAGTCTTCTTTGTGAGCATTGGTTTGAATATGAAATTGACCGGATTAGGCAGCTATATCGATTTTATTGCCATACTTACCTTGACTGCTGTAATATCTAAATTATTCGGTGCAGGATTGGGAGCTAAACTGTCACATTTTACAATTTCAGAATCCTATATGGTAGGAGCTGGAATGGTATCACGTGGTGAAATGGCCTTGATCATTGCTCAAATCGGTTATCAATCTAAATTAATAAGTTCAAGTTACTATTCTGCGATAATTACTGCAATTATTTTGACTACCCTACTCGCGCCATTCTTACTTAAGCATTCCGCGAAATTATCTTCAAAAAATAATGTGATCTTCGATCCCAATGATATTGACTTTGAGGCTGAAAATCGATTTATTAATGCTAATTTATATGACTAATACAAAATTTTGGAGGATCACTTATGATACTTATAGCACTTTCAGCCGTTATATTACCGATGGTTTTACTGGGAATATTGAATTTACCCGCTACAAAGGGAATGTCCATCAGTGCTGTCGTTGTTATGATTCTTGGGGCAACGTTTTGGAAAATGAATCCTAATATTTTATTAGCTTCTATTTTACAAGCGATACACAAATCTCTACCTATTATTTGGATACTTTTTGGTGCGCTGATCATGTTGAGAACTCTGGAACACACTGGTGCAATTACCAGAATTAACATTGGCTTTGAAAAATTGTCATCCGATATGCGAGTTCAAACTATTTTGATTGCTTACTTGTTCGGTGGACTGATCGAAGGTGTCTCGGGCTTTGGTACTCCTGCAATGGTTACTGCTCCTCTGATGATTGCCTTAGGATTCTCACCAATGGCATCAGTGGTACTCGCCTTAGTTGCCGATTCAACTCCGGCTGCATTCGGTGCCGTTGGTACACCATTAACGGTTGGTTTGAGTAACGTTAATGATAATCCTGCTTTTCTCAATTCAGTCGGTCAAAGTTTAACTAGAATCGACTTGTTCGCTGGTTCCTTAATGCCAACAATGCTAGTCTTTTTACTAGTTTTCTTATTCGGCAAAGATAAAAACACTCGCTTAAAAAATTGGTTAGAATTCTTACCATGGACCTTATTCATCGGAATCTGTTACAGTGGGATCGCCTTGATTTCAGCATCATTCGTCGGTTACGAATTCGTATCAATTCTAGCACCATTCATTACAATTATTATTGCCATACTTTCTATTAGAACAAAATTCTTAATACCAAAAGTAAGTTTTTCTCAACCATGGACGATGAAGGAAAACTCCAACAAAGAAGAAGAAACTTCAGAAATGTCTCTAATAAAGGCTTGGTCTCCTTACATTACGGTCGTAGTTTTGTTACTACTATCGCGTGTCATTGCACCTCTAAAAACTTTCTTGACTGAATTTTTGAACCTATCTTGGAAAAACATTATGGGTATCAAAGGACTAAACTCCGATTGGGAATTCCTCTATTCACCCGGAACTTTATTAACAATTGCCGTAATTATCGGATTGTTGATTCAAGTCAGATCATTGAAGAGCTTAATTCCTACCAGTGTCAATGTGATCAAATCAATGAAGTCAACTGCTATCGCTTTGATCGTTACATTGATAATGGTACAAGTATTCACTAATTCAAATTACAACAGTGGTCATCTGCAAAGTATGCCAATGTACATAGCCAGTTTTGTCTCTCAGTACTTCTCTGCCGGATGGATCTTCATTGCTCCGTTCCTTGGGGCTTTGGGTGCATTCGTTACAGGAAGTGCTACCGTTTCAACTTTGACTTTCGGGCAGATACAATCAGACATAGCCAGCAACGCCCATATTTCACAACAGATCGTCCTATCTGCGCAATTAATAGGTGCTGCCGCCGGTAACATGATCTGTGTTCACAACATTGTTGCTGTAAGTTCACTCGTTGGTTTAAACGGTCAAGAAGGAAATATTTTACGTAAAACATTATCTCCTTCGCTTATATATTGTTTATTAGTGGGAATTATTGGATTTGTCTTCATCTCATTCATCTAAAAAATTATAAATGTACGAAAAAACTGCATTTGCTTACGCAAACGCAGTTTTTTTATTTTAATGCAGCAATCATTTGTTTTTCTGATAAATATCGATTGATACGTTCGATCATAGTTGGACCATTATAAATGAATCCTGTGTAAACTTCTACCAAAGTTGCACCAGCATTCAATGCTTCTTCAGCATCTTCAGGTGTGAAAACACCACCGGAATAAATAATCGGCATATTTGGAAATTCACTATGTATTAACTTAGTCATGGCGATAGAAGTTTCAAAGATCGGCTTTCCACTCAAACCACCATTTTCTTTTTTATTCGCAGAATGTAATGTTTCACGCTTCATTCCGCTAGTATTAGTCAAAATAACTCCGTCTAGCAGGCCTTCAACAGAATGTAATGTTGAAACCAACTCATCGTTATCAATATCATTTCCGAACTTGCAAAATACTGGTTCTTCAATATTAAGTTCCTTGATACCGGTCAATAAATTTGTTAGTAGATCAACGTGCTGCAAAGTAGCAACACCCTTTTGATTAGGACAACTGATATTCAATGCAATATAATCTGCATCAACATGTATTTCTTTGACATCTTCGATCATTTCCGAAACTTTCTGATCATCAGTTAATCCATGTCCAGGTGCTAAACTCAGACCAATTTTGACATTGGCTGGATGCGATTCTAGACGTGCCTTAGTTGTCTTGATTCCATCGTTATTCAATCCCATACGATTAATAATTGCATTATCTTCTGGCAAACGGAAAACTCTTTTTTTCTTATTGCCGGCTTGCGCACTCTTAGTAACACTACCGACTTCTACGAAACCAGCACCTAGGGCACCCAAACTATTATAGAATTCAGCTTTCTTATCAAATCCAGCCGCAATTCCAATAGGTGAATCAAAAGTTAAATTTTTGATTTTAACTTGTAAATTAGGACGCTTCTTCGTATAAAACAGTTTACGTAATATTTGAGAATTATCGTTGAACACCTTCAAGCCGTCAGCGACTAAATGATGATCTACTTCGGGATCCACTTTAAAAATCAATGGTCGCATGCATTTATATAAGTCCATTATTTACCCCAACTTTCTGGTTCTTTGTACCATTGCTGTAATAGTTCCATGTCTTCGGCTTCGACATAATTTTGTTCTTGAGCAACTTCGATCATTGTAGGGTAATTTGTTAAAGTGACGAGTTTTGTATCAGCGTTAGCAAAGTTTGTAGTACTTTCTGGCAAATTATATGAGAAGATTGCTGCTGTTCCGATTACTTCGGCTCCTGCTTCTCGAACGGCATGAACTGCCTTTAAGATACTGCCACCAGTAGAAATCAAATCATCGATCAAGACCACCTTGTCACCTTTTTTACAGCGTCCTTCGATTTGACCTTTTTTACCATGATCCTTGGGCTGAGCCCGTACATAATTTAACGGAAGGTTTAAAATATTTGATACTCCAGTTGAATGAGGAATTCCGGCGGTCGCAACTCCACTGATAACTTCAACATCTGGATAGGTATCCTTAATTAAATCTGCCAAATCTTTGGCAATTTGTTGGCGGAATTTTGGATAAGCAATTGTCAAACGATTGTCAGTATATATCGGTGCTTTGATACCACTAGCCCAGACAAACGGGCTCTTAGGATTCAGTGTCACCGCCTTGATATCTAACAATTCACTCGCAATATTTCTTGCTACTTCTTTTTTATCCATTATTTATTCCACTCCTTACAAATATTCTGATATGCAACATAACCGTTATCAGCTTGAGTAATTGGACGACCAACAACAATACCATCACTGCCCAATACACGCGCTTTAGCTGGTGTAGCAACACGCTTTTGATCTCCAACTTGGGCCGATTTTGGTCTGATACCTGGAGTAATACAGAGAAAGTCTTCACCAGTTGCTTCTTTGATGAGCGGAACTTCAAGTGCTGATGAAATAACTCCATCTGCTCCGTTATCGTATGCTAGTTTTGCTAGATGTGTTACATAGTCTTGAGATTGTAGCGGAACTTGTAATTCGTTGGCTAACTCAACTTGTCCTAATGACGTCAATTGTGTAACGGCCAACAATTTAGTATCAGTTCCTCTAAGTCCTTGCTTTGCTGCAGCAATCATTTCTGCACCACCACTGGCATGAACTGTCAGCATCTGAACATCCCACTTGGCAATCATTTCGCAAGTTCTACGAACAGTATTAGGAATATCATGAAGTTTCAAATCGAGAAAAATATTATATCCACGATTTCTCAAACTTCTAACAAATGGATATCCAAACTGACAAAACATTTCCAAACCTATCTTGACGAATAAGTTTTCGTCCTTTGGAAACTGACTCAAAAATTCGATACATTCAAAATCATCTGCAAAATCTAACGCAATTATTACTGGCTTCTTCATTACTTACCTGTTCCTCCCTCTTTTTAATCCGAATAAACTTCCTCACCATTCACAAATGTCTTCTTGATCTTACCAAAACAATTCCATTCACTACCAACAAACGGTGTATTCACACCTTTAGATAGGAAGTCTTCTTTTTTAAAATAATATTCTTCATTCAAATCTATTATCGTAAAATCAGCTGCTTTATCAAGTTGAATTCTACCCGCATCTAGTCCAAAAAGCTCTGCTGGGCGTGTAGACATGATGTCTAGTAGACGTTTAATATTCATCATGCCGCTTTTGACAAATAGCTTATACATTAATGGGAATGAGGTTTCAATTCCTGTGATACCAAAGGCACTCTTTAAAAATCCTTGATTCTTCTCATCGACTGCGTGCGGTGCATGATCAGTCGCAATCATGTCGATTGTGCCATCTAGTACACCTGCTATCAAGGCTTCACGATCCGTTTCACTTCTTAGTGGAGGATTCATCTTGAAATTAGCATCATTCTCAATAATATCGGCATCACTTAGTAATAAATGATGTGGGGTTACCTCACAAGTTACATTGATACCAGCATCCTTAGCGATTCTAATCAATTGAACACTGTCAGCAGTCGAAATATGACATACATGGTAATGCACTCCAGTTTCCTTGGCAAGAAGTAGATCCCTTGCCAACTGTGAAGTTTCAGCAACTCGCTCAATTGCTGGAAGACCTAACTTCGTAGCTGTAGCTCCAGCATTGATGACACCCTTATTGAATAAGTTCTGATCTTCAACATGTGCCGCCAAATGGCTATTTAATTGTGCAATTCTTTGCATGGCATCAAACATTGTCTTGGCATTGTTGATCCCATGCCCATCGTTAGAAAAAGCAAAGGCTCCAGCCGCATCAAGATCTTCAATCGGACTTAATTTATCAGATGTCTCTTCTAATGTAACAGGTGCATACTGCAAAGTTTTGATACTTGATTGCTGATTTAATTCGATCTGATGTTTGAACTTGTCAACATCGTCTGGTACTGGCGTAACATTTGGCATGGCTCCAACAGTGGTAAATCCACCATGGGCTGCGGCTGCACTACCGGTCTTGATCGTCTCTTTATGTACTTGTCCTGGTTCTCTAAAGTGCACATGTACATCGACTAGTCCCGGTGTCACTAAATTATGTTTAGCATCTATTACTTCAGCATCTTCTATGTTTAATTCTGGGGCTATTTCTTTGAACTTACCGTTCTCGACTAAAACATCCCTGTCTAAGATTTGATTATCGTAATACAGCTTGGCGTTCTTGATTAGTTTCACTGTCAATTTTTGCTCCTTCGAGTACCGCTTCGATCATTGCCATTCTCATGTACACACCATTTGTCATTTGAGGGAAAATGTATGACTTGTCGCATTCTACTACGTCGTCTGCGATTTCAACTCCACGATTAACTGGTGCTGGATGCATGATCATAGCATCAGGCTTCATCATTTCAACTCGGCGCATGTTTAAACCATATTTGTTAAAGTAATCTTCTTTAGAGAAGTTTTGGTTCTCTTCTGAACTTAGTCGTTCATGTTGTACTCTTAACAACATAACAACGTCCATTTCTTGGCAAAGTTCATCGACATTCATATGTGAACCGATTGCTTGGAATTCTTCGGTATACCATGAATCTAATCCACCGAAGCTTACCTCTGCACCTAATCTTGTTAAAATTTCAGCGTTTGAATGGGCCACACGTGAATGACTTAAATCACCGATGATGCCAACTTTTAAACCTTCGAAGTGACCATAGTGTTCATAGATCGTCATTAGATCTAGTAGAGATTGTGAAGGATGTTGACCAGTTCCATCACCACCATTGATGATGTGAATGTTGACATTGTTGTTGACTAATTCTTCATAATATTTATCTTGGCTGTGACGGATTACTGCCACACTAGCACCGATACTCTCGACTGTTTTCACTGTATCGTATAAGCTCTCGCCTTTTGTTGTTGAAGAAGTTGATGCTTCGAAAGCAATTTCCTTCATACCTAATTTCATTTCCGCTACTTGAAAGCTTGATTTTGTTCTCGTGCTGTTTTCGAAGAACAAATTCATTGCAAATTTATCTTGGCCGATATCTGATTTCTTACCATTCTTGAAATCGATTGCTGTATCGATCAATCCGTATACATCTTCGTTTGTTAAATCTGACATTGAAAGTATGTGCTTCATTGCTTTTTCCTCCAAATTAAAAGGGACACTGTCAGATTCAGTGTCCCAAAGTTGGAGTTTACTCGTATAACCTTTGGGACCTCACTGGATCCGATTAAAAGTTGTCTTCTTTTATTTTTTCATAATTTTATTACGAAAACTGTATGTAACCTTTCAAGCCTCACTGGACTTGCTTAAAAGTTTTCGTTGGAAATACTATATGTTAATTGCAAATAATCGTCAAGAACTAATTTGATTTTTTACAATACAAAAAACGACTTTCAGACTGTTATATCAGTCAACGAAAGTCGTTTTATTTTATTTTTTATATTTAATTATTAGTGTTTAAAACTGGTTTTTTGAAGGAAATTTTTTCTGAACTAGTCTCTGAATCCTTCATGTAATTCTTGCCAAAGATAAATGCAAAAGCAACGGTCAACAGAGGGTTCATCCAAACGTAAAAGGCAAATGGGATAAAGGCAAATGGGCTTACTCCTAAAATACCTGAAATGAAAATACCACTAACGCCCCATGGAACTAATGCATTGATATCAGCACCACCACTTGCAAGTACACGTGATAGGTATTGAGGTTGGATTCCTAACTTCTTGAAGTTACCGCGGAAAGTTGTTCCGGGTAAAATGATTGAAATGTATTGTTCACCAACTAAAAAGTTAACACCAATTGCACTAAGCATTGACGCACTAACCAATTTGCCTGGTGTATTAACCTTACTACTTAACTTGCCGATCAAATTCTCTACGACACCAAGTTTTAGTAAGACACCACCAAGTGTCAAAGCTACTAAGATCAATGAAATGCTATCTAGCATACTAGAAACACCACCACCACTAACGATGGCATTGATCTGTTTGTCAGATGAATTAAGTTTGAATCCTTGCATGATCACAGTACTGATTGTCTTGAATGATGTGTGATTAATGAACATATCCATGATGATAGCTGTCAATGAACCACTCAACAATGTAGGGATGGCTGGTACTTGCATAATAGCACAACCGATCAAAACGATGATTGGTAATAACATCCATGGTGATACGAAGAAATTAGCTTGCAATGCATTAACGATATGATGAACTGAACTCATATCCACTTGACCATTACTGTGGCCGATGAATAAAAAGATAATAGCAGTTATTGCAGCAGATATTAACGCTGTGTGTGAAATTGTTCTAATGTGACTGAAAACATTCTTAACTCCAGCAATACCAGTTGATAAATTAGTTGTCCCAGATAATGGTGACATGTTATTACCAAACAAAGAACCTGAAACAATTGAACCAGCGGTAAGTACAGGACCAATACCCATGACGTGTCCAATACCCATGAAAACAATTCCTAAAGTTGAAATAGTCGTAAATGAACTACCGACAATAACACCAACTAAGCAACAACTTACAAAAACTGTAAATAAGAAGAAATGTGGATTAAGGATCTCTAAACCATAAACCATGATTGTCGGAATAACTCCTGAAATCAACCATGATGCTACTAAGACTCCAATCATTACGAAAATTATCATTGGAATGATACCTGGTTTGACACCCTCAACGATTCCATCTTGCAACTCGGTCCAACTAAAACCACGAAACTTTCCATAAAACAGTAACAAAGTAAATGTCAAAAGAATTGGAACTTGAGGTGTCATACCGAAACCGATCATCATAGTTCCTAATATTCCAAACATTACTACCATTACAATTAAACTCTCTAATGTACTTAGTTTTTTATCTTTTCTCATACTATTCATCGCCCTAATTAAATTTATTTAATTTTGGCTAAGAAGTACTTTTTCTTACCACGACGGATAACGATGTATTTACCATCAAATGAATCTTTAGGATCGATCATTGTCGTTGTATCAGTTAGTCTTTCCCCGTTGATTCTGATAGCACCGTTTTGAATGTCTTCACGTGCTTGGCGTTTTGACTTATCGACATTTGCGGCAATCAATAGATCTACCAAGTTGATTTCATCTGAAGGGATTTCCTCACTTGGTACTCCATGAAAGGCTTGTGCCACTTCATCCGTTGTTAAGGTTTGAATTTCGCCAGAGAAGAGAACTTCAGTAATTTTTTCTGCTGTTTTAAGTGCTTCTTCTCCGTGAACGAATTTAGTAACTTCTTCTGCCAAAGTTCTTTGTGCTTCACGTTTTTCAGGTGCCGTCTTAACTTTTTCAGCTAAAGCTGCGATCTCATCTTGATTTAAGAAAGTAAATTTCTTAAGAAGATTGATTACGTCTTTGTCATCTTGGTTGAACCAGAATTGATAGAATTCATATGGTGATGTCTTCTTGGCATCGAGCCATACAGCTCCACCAGCGGTCTTACCAAATTTAGTACCATCGGCTTTTAGCAACAATGGAATTGTCAAAGCATAAACCTTGGCGTCTGGTCCTTCAGCCTTATGAATTAGATCCAATCCAGCTGTAAGGTTACCCCATTGGTCACCACCACCGACTTGCAATTGAATATCGTGTTGACGATAAAGTGTTAGGAAGTCCAATGATTGTAAGATTTGATAGGTAAATTCTGTAAAGGAAATACCTGCTTCCAAACGACTGGAAATAATTTCCTTACCTAACATCGTGTTAACGTTAAACAATTTACCGTAATCACGTAAGAAGTCTAAGATTCCGATTGGAGCTGTCCAATCATAGTTATTAACCATTGTGAAATCTTTGAAAATTCTCTTAGCTTGATTACTTAGAGCTTCAACGTTGTGATTAACTTGTTCCATTGTTTGCATTGGGCGTTCAGCTTTTTTACCACTTGGATCGCCAATTGAACCAGTAGCTCCACCGATAACGATATATGGATGATGACCCATATCACCGAAACGCTTCAATGTCATAAATGGTAACAAGTGACCAATATGCATTGAGTCTCCTGTTGGATCCATTCCACAATAAAGTGAAATGTCTTTCTCGTCGACTAACTTTCTTAAGCCCTCTTCATCAGATTGTTGGTTGATCAGACCACGCCATGAAAGTTCATCAATAATGTTCATGTAAATTTCCTCCTATTTTTTTGCCCGAGTTGCTGGGAATAAAAAAGCGCCCCTGCAGTATATGCAGGGACGCTAATTGCGCGGTACCACCCAAATTCAGATAATTAGATTATCTGCTCTTTACTCCTGTAACGTCGGACACGAAACCTCAGCTTGGTATTTTATCAGATTACCCTGCATGACTCGCACCAACCGTCAATTCTCTTAACACTCAGGTAATTGATTACTTATTGTGAAGCTGAAATTTAATTTATGTAAGTTATATTAGCAGACAATCAAAATAATGCAAGTGTTTTTTATTAAAAATATTTAATTTTTGTAAATAATTTTTAATTTTAGGTTTTGAAATACTTGTGACTGGCTTTATTTGAATTACAAAAAGTTTCTTTTGCTTCCGCTTCCAGTCAATAGTAATTCCATCTGTAGCTGGACCGGTCTGAGCCAAGGTCTCATACCTTGCTTGGTTGCTTTGCATAAACCGCAAGTCAACCAAGACATCCGTGCTGTAAATGCGCAAAACCGCCGCATTAACACCACTATAGCTACTGATTCCATTACTACTGACTTACAGCTAAATTTTATTTCTCTTAAAAAATAGCATATCAAAATAGTTTTTTGATATGCTAGCTAATCTCAGTAATATAAAAATAACAATACAAACTTAGCTGACAGTGGTAACAATGGAATCCGCCGTGATAGTGTACTTAGCGATTTATCGCTTAGTACACCGGACGTCCTGGAAGACTACAGGCTTCCAGGCGAGGTTGAAAACGTAGTTTGAAACCGGTCCTACGGCAGATGGAATTGTTACCCACTGTCAGCGGCATCTAAGGACAAACTAAGCACTATTTCATATGAGCTTCAATCCATTCCCACACTTCATCTTTGCCATACTTTGTCTCAGCACTAAATAATTGTAGATCATCGGTTTGATTGATCTGCATTGACTTGGTAACTTGACTGATACTCTTGTTCCATTGATTCCGTTTGATCTTGTCCATCTTTGTCGCTACGATCAGCGTTGGAATATGATAATAACTAACATACTGGTACATTGAAATATCATCATCACTTGGTGCATGACGACCGTCCACTAAGATAACAACACCCTTTAGGACACTTCTAGTTGTCAGATATTCTTCGATCATCGCTCCAAACTCTTCACGTTGCTTCTTAGACACTTTAGCGAAGCCATAACCTGGGACATCGACTAGATACAACAAGTCTTCTATGTTGTAGAAGTTAAGTGTCTGCGTCTTACCAGGCGTACTAGACGTTCTAGCAAAGCTTTTGCGATTGATTAAAGTATTTATCAATGATGACTTACCGACGTTAGAACGGCCTAATAGGGCTATTTCAGGGTACCCTTCATCTGGATACTGCTTTGAACTTACTGCACTCAAGTTCATAGATACATTATTTACTTGCATAATTCACCTCAATGTAAGTATTTTATCATAAAACAAAAAAGGCTGCCCAATTAGGCAACCTCTCCATCTTTAAGAATCAATTCTGGTTCTTTTAGCTTACGAACTGCATCTTTAGTTACTTTGACACGTTCAACGTCTTTACGTCCAGGAATATCAAACATTGTATCAAGCATTGTTTCTTCAACAATTGAGCGTAAACCACGAGCTCCGGTGTTACGTTCGATTGACATCTTAGCGATTTCCTTCAACGCACCATCAGTAAATTGTAATTCAACTCCATCGAGTGACAATAGTTCTTGATATTGCTTAATAAGAGCATTCTTAGGCTTTGTAAGGATCTCAACCAAATCATCCTCAGTAAGTTTTTCCAATGCTGTAACGATCGGAATACGACCGATAAATTCTGGTATAATACCAAACTTCATTAAGTCTTCAGGAATGATTTGTTGCATCAAACTCTTCTCTTCATCAAGAGATTGCGTTTCAGCTTGTTCAGCACCGAAGCCAATTGTCTTATCGCCTAAACGATTCTTGACGATTTGTTCGATACCATCAAAGGCTCCACCAACGATAAATAAGATATTTGTTGTATCGATTTGGATAAGCTCTTGTTGTGGATGTTTTCTACCACCCTGTGGTGGCACACTAGCAATTGTTCCTTCAAGAATCTTCAAGAGAGCTTGTTGGACACCTTCACCTGATACATCACGCGTAATTGATACATTCTCACTCTTCTTTGAGATCTTATCAATTTCATCGATATAAACAATACCATGCTCAGCTTTTTCAACATCAAAGTCAGCATTTTGCAATAACTTAAGTAAGATGTTCTCAACATCTTCACCAACATAACCTGCTTCAGTCAATGTTGTAGCATCAGCAATAGCAAATGGTACCTTCAAAATACGAGCTAATGTTTGAGCTAAGAAAGTCTTACCTGAACCAGTAGGTCCGATTAAGGCAATATTACTCTTTTGTAGTTCAGTTTCACCATCTTTTGAATGTTCCATTTTGTTAATTCTCTTATAGTGATTGTAAACAGCAACTGAAAGTGCGCGCTTAGCAGCAGTTTGGCCGATTACATAATCATCAAGAATGTGTTTGATCTCAACTGGTGTTGGGATGTTATCAAGATTTAATGGTGCACTATCTTTTAATTCTTCATCAATGATCTCTTTACATAAATCAATACATTCGTTACAAATATAGACACCGGGTCCAGCAACGATTTTTTTAACTTGGTCTTGAGTCTTTCCGCAGAAAGAACAACTGATTGTACCTGTAGTTTCTGTACTATCAAACATATGCATTTTCTCCTTCAATAGTTCCGATACTTTGAAAGTCTAGCATTTAAGTGATTAGTAGTAAAGTAATTAGTTTATACAGACTAAATCCCCTAATCACACCGACTACTTTAACCATACCACACCCACAAAAAAAGAGACCTGACGGCCTCTTAATTTAACAAATAATCGAAATTATTTTTCTTCAGCTGAATCAACAATCATTTCAATTGCTTTCTTAGCAGCAATATCATGTGCTAACATGTCATCTGAAAGTGCATTTCTAACAGCACTTTCTTCCATGTTGTATTCGTCAGCTAATGACTTGATTTCGTCTTTGATTTCATCGTCTGAAGGTTTGATATCTTCCTTAGCAACGATTGCTTCAATAACTAAGTCAGTCTTAACACGTTCTGCGGCATCCTTAGCAAATTGCTTCTTCAAGTCGTCTTCGTTTGTACCAGTCATTTGGTAGTACAACTTAGGATCGATACCTTGGCGACGCAAGTTAGCCAAGTATTGGTTCATTTGGTTGTCAACTTCTGTATCGATCATAGCTTGAGGAATTTCGTCGATCTTAGCATTCTTAACTGCAGCAGAGATTGCTTCTTCTTGGATAGCATCTTCAGCAGCTTGCTTCTTTTGATCTTTCAATTCATCATGAATCTTCTTCTTAAGATCATCAAGTGTGTCAACGTCTTCGTCAACGTCTTTAGCAAAGTCATCATCTAATTCAGGCAATTCCTTTGTCTTTACTTCATGAATCTTTGTCTTGAAGATGGCATCTTTACCAGCTAAATCCTTAGCTTGGTAATCTTCTGGGAATGTAACCTTTACGTCAACGTCTTCATCAGCACTGTGACCAACTAATGCGTCTTCGAATCCAGGAATAAATGAATTTGAACCTAATTCTAGTGAATAGTTTTGTGCACTACCACCATCAAATTCTTTACCATCAACTGAACCAACATAGTCGATAACAACTGTGTCACCATTTTCAGCTTTACCATCTTTAAGAACTAATTCAGCTTGTTGCTTTTGTAGTTCTTCAAGACGTGCTTCAACGTCAGCCTTCATAACATTGCGTTTTTGTTTCTTAACTTCTAGACCTTTGTAGTCACCAAGTTCAACTTCTGGCTTAACAGTGATTGTTGCACTAATAGCCCAAGGTTGACCTTTTTCCATTGAATCAACAGTAATTTGTGGTTGATCAACTGGTTCTACCTTAGTTTCATCAACAGCTTGTTGATATGCGATTGGCAAAACATTGTTCAAAGCATCTTCATAAAGTGCTTCTTCACCATACATACGGTTAAAGATTTGGCGAGGTACACGACCCTTTCTAAATCCAGGTACGTTCAAGTTCTTTTTAACACGATCAAAAGCAGTGTCTAAACCTTTTTTGATTGTATCTTGGTCAATTTCAAATTTTAATTCACCAGTGTTTTTTTCTTTTTTTGTAAATTTAGCCTTAGCAGACATTTTATCCCTCCGGTATATTTCACGATCTCATACTTTGTAATATTACCCTAAAACGGCAGTATTGTAAATATTTGACGCTGATTCTAAGCCTTTTTCAGACATTACTTTAACATTATATGATACTTTTGTTTGTTTTTATATAGAAATTCTATAAAAAAAGAGCTGAGACCTAAGTCTCAACTCAATTTTAAAGGTTTGTTATCAACATTTGATCAAAGAGATTAGTCTAAGATATCTGTAACAACACCAGCACCAACAGTACGTCCACCTTCACGAACAGTGAAACGTGTACCACTTTCAATGGCAACTGGAGCAATCAAGTCAACTTCGAAAGTAACTTGGTCACCAGGCATAACCATTTCAACGCCTTCTGGCAATTCGATAACACCAGTAACGTCAGTAGTATGGAAGTAGAATTGAGGACGGTAGTTTGAGAAGAATGGAGTATGACGTCCACCTTCTTCTTTTGTCATGATATAAACTTCACCCTTGAACTTTGTGTGAGTTTGGATTGAACCTGGTTTAGCAAGAACTTGTCCACGTTCAACTTGATCACGGTTAATACCACGAAGAAGAACACCAACGTTATCTCCGGCTTCACCAAGATCCAATGTCTTACGGAACATTTCTAGACCAGTAACAGTTGATTTTTCAACATCTTCCTTCAAACCAACGATTTCAACTTCATCACCGACTTTAACTTCACCACGGTCGATACGACCAGAAGCAACAGTACCACGTCCAGTGATTGTGAATACATCTTCAACAGGCATCATGAATGGCTTGTCTGTTTCACGTTTAGGTGTTGGGATGTAGTCATCAATAATGTCAAGAAGTTCTTCAACATGTTTGATTTCCTCTGGGTCACCTTCAAGAGCCTTCAAAGCTGATCCACGAACGATAGGTGTATCGTCCCCAGGATAATCGTATTCTGAAAGTAATTCACGTACTTCCATTTCAACTAAGTCAACAAGTTCGTCATCATCAACAAGGTCTGTCTTGTTTAGGAATACAACGATGTATTCAACACCAACTTGGCGAGCCAAAAGGATGTGTTCACGAGTTTGTGGCATAGGACCATCAGTTGCAGCAACAACAAGGATGGCACCATCCATTTGTGCAGCACCAGTGATCATGTTCTTAACGTAGTCAGCATGTCCTGGAGCATCAATATGTGCATAGTGACGCTTTTCAGTTTCATACTCAACGTGAGCTGTGTTGATAGTAATCCCACGTTCTTTTTCTTCTGGGGCCTTATCAATATCAGCGTAGTCTTCAGCCTTAGCTAAACCTTTGTCAGCCAATACCTTAGTGATTGCGGCTGTAAGTGTTGTCTTACCGTGGTCAACGTGACCAATTGTCCCAATATTTACATGGGGCTTAGTTCTCTCATAATGTTCTTTTTCTGCCATTACAAAGAATCCTCCTAAAATTTCATTTCATAAGATTAATCCAAAGAAAATGTTCTTTAGATGGCTCTTTACTGAAAAATTATACTACTTTCAGTGGCGAAAGCAAAGTAATTCAGTATAACTCGCCTACTAAAAATATACTCTTTGGATTATACGGGGCGCGGTCAAAATTGTAAATACTATAAGTGAAAAAAGTTTATTTTATTTCACTGTTGAAAGGTATTTATTAAAGAATCGAATCTTTTAATCCATTTTTTAACCTCTGGAAGCTCCGGATCGTCCCCAACTAGAGACTCATCGAGTAAACCATACCGCAAAAGGAATACTCTTGTCCAGAGTGTTGGCGTTTTTATAATATCTTCTCCAAATGGATATACCATTGCAGCATATAAAGAGAGTTCACTTCTCATGTTCTCCAACTGTACTTCATTTTCACTATCAACAAGGATTTTTTCCAATTCATCACACATTTCTAAGTACACACTTGTTGATAATATAGGCTTCAGCTTCGATGGATTGAATTTTTTATTTTCACCATAAAATGAAATATCAATATCCTCATTGATACCTAGCTTGAACAAATTCTCGACAGTTTCACTCTTTAGTAGCGGGTGTAGTAATGGATTTCCCAATAAATTTTTGGCACTTCTTAAATAATTTTCAATGTCAAACTCTCTGAGACTTCTTATCAGCTGTATTTGATCGATTATTGGTTGTGTGACAATTGAATTCAAGGACTCTTCAATTTGTTTCATCCGTGGCTTAAATGAGCGGATATGACGACTTTCAGAAATTCTGACCCGATTCTCAAATCCATCAATAAACGTCTTCTGAATCGTAGATAAGGGATTGGTAGCGTAAAAATATAGCATCTGGTTTGCTAATAAATAGTCGTTATTCTCAATCACAATATCTGTTGCCAAGCTTGCAGCTTCTGGATCACTCAAATAATAATTAAAATAATCTAAAATAACGGCCTCAGCTTCATCAGCTCTTTTTGAGTTCAACAAAGAAGCAGCCAATCCTTGATTGATATCAAACGATTGTCGCATTCCATATGCTTGTGTGTATAGTTCCGTTGCATCATCCCAATTGCCCTTGTCATAGGCATCCGCAGCTTGATCCAGTATGCGTTTTAGGTTATTTGAGTCGTCCATTAAAAGTACCTCTTTATAATAAAAGATCGACCGAGGTCGACCTATTTCTTAGATTTTCTATGTCTGTTTTGATTAACTTCCATAATTACTGGCAATATCACTGGGTGACGATTTGTTTGTTCATACAAGAAGTGATTTAACTTGTCACGAACACTTTGCTTCAAATCTGACCAATCGAAGTCTTTACTATTTTGTAAGTAATCAACAATAGTATTAACAATGATATCGGAACTTTCACTTAATAGATCTCTACTTGCACGCATATAAACAAATCCACGAGCAGTGATCTTAGGCTTTGCTACAACTTTTTTCTTCTTACGGTCAATTGTTGCAACAGCGATGAAAACACCATCCTCAGCTAATAATTCACGGTCACGTAGGACAATACTTCCAATGTCACCTACTCCGATACCATCGATCATTGTATCTCCAGCATTAACACCTTTACCAAGGTAAAATTGTCCATTTTCATAGTTTAGGACGTCGCCTTTTTTAGTTAGGAAAATATTTTGATATGGCATCCCTGTTTCATGTGCAATACGGGCATGTGCATCTAGAAGTCTGTATTCACCTTGAACTGGAACCACATTTTCAGGAGTTAATAAGTTGATCATCAATTGTAGATCAGACTTATTGGCGTGGCCTGATGAATGCTTTTCATCACCTAATGACTTAACCTCGGCACCTGTACGATAAATAGCGTCACGGGTCTTAGCAAAGGTTGTATCCATTGCATGAGAAGGAGTTGTAGCGATGAATACCAAATCTCCCTCTTCAATTTGAAACTTAGTCTTAGAAGCAGGATTAGCCATTTTTTGCAATAATTTGATAGGCTCGCCCATACGTCCAGTTTCAATAACTACTAACTTGTTTTGATCGATCGTCTTAAGTTCTTTAGTACTTACGAGCAATTCTTTATTGGCAATCTTCAAGTATCCTAATTTCATAGCTGTTTTTAGAATCTTTTCAGCATCTGTACCGGATAAGTAAACACGGTGGTTAGTCTTATCAGCAGCATCTATAACTTGTTGCATTCTTTGAATATTTGATGCGACTTGAGCTACAATTATTCGACCATTATGATAACTGAATGTATCAAGGATATACTCATAAATATCACGTTCACTTGAATTTTCGTAAGGAGATTCCGCATTAGCTGAATCACTCAACAAGGCTAATACTCTCTCACTACCGATTTTTGCGATTCTAGCATAGTCTGTCTTGTATGTAGGAACTGCAGCTTGATCAAACTTGAAGTCACCAGTATAAACGATTTGACCTTCAGAAGTCTTAACATCAATACCAAGTGATCCAGGAATAGAATGTGTTGTTTTGAAGAATGACACTGTGGCTTCCTCAAAATCAATGGCAGTATTCTCATCAATAATGTGGAAATTATTAAATTTCTTACTTCTCTTATCATTTGAACAAACGATTTTGGCTAATTCAATGGTCATTTCTGAACCAAAAACAGGAATATCATAGTCGCCGATCAAGTATGGCAATGCACCAATCGCATCAGCATGTCCGTGTGATAAGAAGATTCCGACAACTTTGTCGATGTTTTCTTTGATATAAGTCATATCTGGAACGACAACATCGATTCCATATAAATCATTATCTGGATATTGTAGACCAATATCTAGAATATAAATTTCATCGTTGACCTCAACGGCATACATGTTCTTTCCATTTTCACGTACACCACTTAAAAGGACGATTTTAATTTTTTTGCTCATTTTTTCATCTCTCATTTCATATAAATAGCATAGATCATCATATTTGATTGTGTTTTTTTAAGTCCTTAATTTAAAGTAGACTACTTGAGCTATACCTAGATTTTATTCTATCACACCACAATGCAATAATGAAATTATGTAAAAAAAATAGGAGCTTCCCAAAGGGAGTCTCCTAACTGAGTTATTATTAACGACGTAGACCAAGTGACTTGATCAATTCACGGTAACGTTGAACATCATTATCTCTAAGATATTTAAGCAAGTTACGACGGTGACCAATCTTCTTCAACAAACCAACATATGAATGGTGGTCCTTCTTGTTGATCTTCAAGTGATCGTTCAATGAGTTAATATCATATGTAAGAACAGCAATTTGTACTTCTGGAGAACCTGTGTCTCCTTCTTTACGTGCATACTTCTTAATGATTTCAGTTTTCTTTTCTTTTGAAATAGCCATTTCATTCACCTTTTCCTTATAATTTAGCCACACTATGCAAAACGTTGGTGAATCGTCAAACAGAGCATGGTTAACACAATTAAATAATTTACTACATTTCTCATTATTTTTCAAGTCTGTTAAAAAAAATCAAACTATTTATTGCATTGAAACTACCGATTGGGTATAATTCTATGTATTGAGTTTAAGTTTACTAGGTAATCGGAGGTGAAATATATGCCACAAATTAAATCAGCTATCAAGCGTGTAAAGCAACAAGAAAAGGCCAACCTTCGCAACACTTCACAAAGAAGTGCAATGCGTTCAGCTATCAAGAACTTTGAAGCCTCAGCTGCTAACAACACTGACAACAAGGAAGATATGTTCCGTACAGCTGTTCGTGCAATCGACATGGCTAAGTCAAAAGGTTTGATCAAAGCCAACAAAGCTGCTCGTGATAAGTCAAGACTTGCAAAAATGAACTAATAAAATTAATATAAGCGACTGATGTTGCTTATTTTTTTTGCCCCAAAATACCCGTTATCGCCTTAAATGCGACAACGGGTATTTTGGGTTTAAGCAAACTTAGCAATGAAGAGATCAAATAATAGTTCCTTATCCCCTTGTCCTGACTTGATTTGATAATCTAAATCGACAATCGAATGAAACATCTCTGTTAATTGAGGTATTCCCATATTACGAGATTGCTTCAATGTCATTTTTACTCGGTAAGGATGCAACTTTAGATTTTTAGCGATTGTTGATTCAGTTAATCCCCGGTTACTTAATACTTTAGTTTGGATCAATGTTCTTAATTGCGACATTATTATTGCTACTAACAGGATTGGATCTATCTTTTGCAACAAGAATTGATGATATAATTCTTCAGCCTGATAGACATTCTTACCTAAAATTTGATTCATCAATTCAAAAACATTATCGTCCAGACTTTGAGGAACTAGTTCATTCACAGCTTTCAAATCAATTTTTTTCGACTGCAGAGCATACAACTTGAGTTTGTTCATTTGATTAATGATCTGCGAATAATTACCTTGCGTCTTATTGATCAACAGCTCTAAAGCGTCATTGTCGATCTGATATCCGTCAGATTGCAAAAAATTACGGATAGTTTTAACTAATAAATGGCTGTCCATCTGACTGGCATCAATATTAGTTGCTACTTTTTTCAGTTGTTTAACTATTTTTTTACGAGCATCCAACTTCGGATACGTAGCAAAGATAACTAATATCGTTGAGGGCGTTGGATTCTGTATGTATCTAGTTAAGAGATCTACATTTTGATCGACTGAGTTTTTCACTTTTTCTGCTGTTAAGAAATATGGACGTTCAACAAAGACTAATCTTTTTTCACCAAAAAACGGTGCAGAAATAGCTTCATTGATCATGTCATCCAACGAGGTTTCTTCCAGATCAAAGCTCGAAAAATTCATATCACGTTCTTCTGGCAACAATAGGTTTTTGAATTCTTCTTGAATATCTTTGATAAATACTTGTTCATTCCCGGTTACGAAATAAACATTATCAATTTTATTTTCTTTTAAATTACGTTTTAATTCCGCTATCTTCAACTACTTCACCCTTTAAAAATGTCGATATTCCATTTTTATTATTAAATGGATAATAATACCAAATAATCATACCATAATCAGCCGTATTCAAATGAATAACTCGGTTTTTATCGAATGTTTCAATGGTCTCTTTATTGGGATGACCATAGCGATTGTTTACCCCAGCGGAAATAAAAGCCCACTTAGGAGCAATCTGCTTAATAAAATCATCCCCACTTGATGTTTTAGAACCATGATGACCCGCTTTTAAATAGTCGACCTTGAAGTTTTGCTCAGAAATTATTTTTTTCTCTCCTTCGATATCCAAATCTCCGGTAAATAACCACTTAGTCCCATTGATATTAGCCAGAAGTGTTAATGAATCACCATTTTCTCCAATTGATCGTACTTTGGGCCACAAAATATGCCATTTAATCTTTGCCTCTTCAAACTGATCACCTGTCTTTAAAGAATTAAATTTTATCTGCGGATTGTGAACGATCAGTTCAGAAATAATTTTATTTTGTTCCAATCCTGTTCCAAAATTAATTTCTCTAATAGGAAATCTGTCCACTAAAGTATTTAAATTACCGATATGGTCCACATCCTTATGAGAAAGAAAAACTTTATCGATTTTACTTATTCCCTGCCGTTTTAAATACGGAATGGTAGATAACTCTACCTGATTAAGTGACTTTCTCTCTTGCCATTTTTTCTTAGGAAAGCCCAATTTACCACCAGTATCGATCAAATAGGTTTTTCGAAGCAATGGTGTAGTGATCAAGATACTATCTCCCTGACCGACATCGATCATTGAAACCTTACCTTGAAGCGGATATTTATTGCTGATAATACACAATGACAGAATCACCAGATAACTGCTCAGTAACTTCCTATTGATTCCCTTGCGTTCAGCAATGAATAAACCCAATACTATTAAAACAATCACTGCCAATAGTGGGATCGTACCAGTTATAAATTCATATTCATTCCTATGTGCAACTTTGTTGATCAATGAATAGATAACTTCAAATACCGTATTAAAATAGTGCCAAATACTACTGTTAACAGTAAAAGCCGAAACTATTGTCACTGGCAAAATAAAGAAGCTAAATATCGGTACAAAGATTATATTTGCTAATAAGATCAACCAGCTGAACTGGTAGGTTGCATAAATAATGATCGGCAAACTAACCAGGTTCATTTTAATCGTACTGATCATCATATTGCCATCATACAAATACAACAATGCAAATGATAATAGAAAACTTAACTGTCCACCCATCCCCATCATCGAATATGGATTGATCAATAGACAAATAGCAACGGTTAAACCAAATATCGAGCTTTTACTCCAACTCAGATCCAATTTCTGCGCCACTATTCCTACGATCGCCAGCACTATTGCTCGCCAAATGCCAGGCTTTGAACCCACTAGTATTGCGTACATTGGCAAAATCAACAGCATTATTGTATCGATAGATTCTCTAGTGATTTTTAAAAACGAACCTGTTTTTCTAATCATTGAAAGTAAAATCAATACATGTAATCCAGACAAACTGAATAAATGAATAATTCCTAAGGTACTTAAATCACTTAAAAAATCTGGTTCTTCGTTATTGTTGTAACCTAGCAATAAACTGTTTGCGTTAATCCGTAACCACTTTGGAAGTTGGGAGAATTTCTGGATTAGATGTATTCGTAAAACATTTAATTTATCTTTATAAGTTAAATTGGTTTTGGGAGCAATACTAATTATTTCATCAACAAAAAACCTGTACTTGATTCGATTGTGTTCTAAATATTTCGCATAATTGAATTCTCCTGGATTCCTAGGTGGATTAATTTTATCAATTGATTTGATTTTTATTTTAAGCTCAACTATCTCATTTAAATTTTGTAAACGGTGTTTTTCCTCTTCAGTCTTAATCCGATAATAAACTTGAAATTTATCCTTATCGTTAGAGCCAATTCCAGTAAGGACGTCGCCAGAAACCTTAATGTTATCCGGAGATAGAAAAACAGTTTCCACATCTTTTGGATAATGGTCATCATTATTAACTATTTGCGCATAAATAGCGAATGCCACACCAGCAACAATTGTTAATAGTAATAATTTTATATTTTTTAATAATAAAATTCTTAAAACTAATATTATAGTAAGAAAAATCAAAAAATAACTGTGCTCAAAAACTAGAGCAACCACCAGACAGCAAAAAATAGCTGGAAAAAGTAAATAATCTTTCATACAGTCAATTGATCACGTAAAGATTCCAAAGTTTTATCACCAATTCCCGAGACCTTAGTTAAATCTTCTAAATTATTGAAATTACCATTTTGATTTCTATAATCAATGATTTTTTCTGCTTTTTTAGGACCAATACCTGTTACCTTCTGAAAATCCTCTACCTGAGCTGTATTTATATTTACTTGTTTATCTTCAGCTCCTGAATTCGTTACGTTGGACGTTACCGTATTATTATTGGACTCTCCAATTTTGGGTACGATAATTTGCATTTGATCCGTCACTCGTTGAGCCTGATTGATTGATCTGGTATCCGCCCCGTCAGTGAAACCACCAGCCCTTCCAATCGCCTCTTGAACAATGGAATTAGGCTTTAAACGATATACCCCTGGTACCTTCACAGCACCTTGAATATCAACAGCAACTTCCTTATTAACTTTTTTTGACTCTTTTTTTGGAGTTGTTTTTACATCTTCCTTTGACACCGGTTGCTCCATTCTCACTGCCGGAGCAACATTAGTACTAGGTCCTTTAGAAAAAGCCATCTGATATATCCCAAATCCAGATAATATCACGACTAATCCAATCAATATTTTATTTTCAACAATATAATCTAATACTTTGTCCATTTTTATCACCTCTTAAAAAATTACGTAAAAAAAGACCCAGATATTTAATCTAGGTCTTAATAATTATTTAGAAGTTTTTTCGAGGTACTTAATTGCATCATCTAAGCTCTTAACTGGAACAATTTTCATCTTAGTGTGAATCTTCTTCGCAGCTCGTTTAGCCAAATGATAGTTATTGACGTACGTTGGATCATATTTTTTGATTAGTTTTGTTACCGGATCATCAGGTGCGAAGAAGATCGTGGCGCCTTCTTGTGACGCTGCATAGACCTTCTTCTCAATTCCACCGATCGGACCAACAGTTCCATCAGGTGCAATCGTTCCTGTACCAGCAACAATACGTCCATTTTTCAAGTTCTTATTAGCAATTTGTGAATATACTTGTAATGTAAACATCAACCCAGCAGAAGGTCCGCCAATGTCACCAGCATTGATCTTAGTTGGTGGGTTTCCCTTAGCTTCTGTATTGTCGGTTAAAGTAATTCCTAAGCCATAGCGCTTAGTTTGCTTGAGCTTGACCAAGCCTGCACTAGCAGTTTTTTTCTTGCCATCCCTCAAAAAATTAATTTTAATAGTTGAAGTCTTTTTTTGCTTCTTAACATACTTTATAAATTGGTCGGCATTCTTAAATTTATAACCATTGATCGATGTAATGGTATCACCAATTTGTAATTTGTCTTTAAACTTAGAGTTATCCAACACGTCCATTACATAAACGCCTAAGTATTTCTTGGTAAACGGCTTCTTAGCTGCTGAATACGCCGCCTGAATAGCATTATTCTGAGCCGATTTCATGTAATACTGCTGCACTCGGAAATACTCTTGGCTATTTTCATCCCCCATTAGATCTTCTCGAGAATAAATAGTTTCAAAGTCATTTCCCAACGACTTCAGCATGGTGAACGGAGATCCAGGAACAATTCCAACTGTTGTAAGTAAGTAGTCTCCCTTTTTCTTATCATGCTTACCATTGACCTTCACAAATTGTGAAGTTGATTCAGCACTACCAGGAACTTCTAAGTAATACCCCGTAGGCATTACGAAAAAAGCAACTACCATGACAAAAATAAATATTCCACCAATTACTTTGTTTCTGGTTTTATTGAATTTCAATTGACTTAATCCTTCCGCAATCGTTTTGTCAATTCAGTTGCTACCGCATGTGGCACAAGATGAGAAATATTCCCATTGAATTTGGCAACTTCTTTTATCATTGATGATGATATATTAGCATACTTTGAATCAGCCAATAAAAATATTGTTTCAATATTATCATCCAATGTCTTATTAACTGCTGCAATCCCAGCTTCATAGACGAAATCATCGCCACTGCGCATAGATCTGACTAGAAACTGTGCGTGATATTCGTTAGCGAGTTTAGTCGTAAGCTGTCCATTACCGTTAATTACTTCAACATTGTTTAAATCTTTTATTTCATTTTCAATGAAGTGCTTCTTCTCTTCATATGTGAACATATAGTTCTTGGAAGTATTAGTCATCGTCGCTACGATTAACTTATCAAATAGCTTAGACGAGCGCCGAATAATATCCAAATGACCATTTGTTACTGGATCAAAACTTCCAGCATATATCCCAATTCTGTCTGCCATGCTAGCCTCCAAACTTGTACAGTGCTACTTTAGTATCTTTGTAATTTTTCTCTCGAATCAAGCTGACCTTATCAAAGTCGCTTAAATCAACATCATAATCTGTTTCGTCAACAATAATTGCATCGTCTGTCAGCAAGTTATTTTCGACCATATCTTTGATTATCTGTTCAGTTATCTTCATACGATAAGGTGGATCTAAGAAGACCAAATCAAATTGCACACCAAGCTCCGCAAACTTCTTCAAAGCCTCTGTGGCAGCTGATTTAGTCACTACAAACTGATCCTCAGCGTGAGTCTTATCAATATTTTCTTTGATAGTGTTAATTGCCTTATATGCTTTATCCACTAGATAAGCTTTCTCATACCCTCGAGAAACAGCCTCGATTCCCAAGCTGCCAGTTCCGGCAAATAGATCCAATGCATTGCCATAATTCATATAGGGTGAAATCATACTAAAGACGGCTTCTTTAACTTTTGCAGAAGTAGGTCTTGTATTATTTCCGGGAACAGGTTTTAAATTTAAACCACCAAATTTTCCAGATACTACTTTCATCTAATAATTACTCCTCTAAATTATCTCGTTTATCTGCATCACTTTTGAGCACGAAATGTTCGTCCAACTCTTTGCGGTGAGCCATCGTAACTCTCTTGACGTAATTCTTTGAAATCAATTCTTTTTTGACTTCAGCAGCACGACTTGCGTTCACATAGATCAAAATGTACTTCATCTTAGGTGAGACATAATGAATCGTACCAAATCGTTGAAGTTTCTTCTTCCACTTCATTGAGTAGACCCAGACATACATTGCCTGACGCTCCACTTTTTTATACATAAAATCACCTTTGTTCTTGTTTATTAAAAATTTCAGTTGCTTCTAAATTCATAACGATTCCCATCGCAGCTGACAAGATAAGCAAACTAGATCCACCATAACTAATAAATGGTAATGTAACACCTGTCAACGGAATTAGTCCTAGCAATCCACCCACATTCAACACTGTCTGTGCCATAAGCATTACAGCCACACCGTAGTAAACCAATGAATGATAAGTATTCTTAGTCCTGATTCCTAATAAAATTATTCGCATTACAACTAATGCCAACAATCCCAAAACTACTACATCACCTAATAGCCCTAACTCCTCACTGATAATCGCCATAATGAAGTCAGTATGAGGCTCAGGCAGATAACCACGTTTTTGAATACTATTACCTAGACCAACACCGAATAATCCCCCATTACTAATCGCATAAAACGAATTAACTAACTGATTACCCGCCGTTTGTTCCAATTTAAATGGATGTAGCATCGCCATGAAACGTTGGAATTGATATGACTTTGCAATAGAAGCTGGTTGTACTTTGATAATAAATGTTACTACTGCCGACACTAAAACGATCAGTGAGGTATTCAATGTAGCAATAAATCTACCTGGTATTGAAGATGAAGAAACTAAGATCAAAGTTATCAAACTTAATATGGCTGCGCCACCAAAATCAGGTTGAAAAAGTACAAGTAAAATAACTACCATAACCGTTAAGATAGGAACTTGAATCTCTTTCCAAATAGTCTTTAGTGATTGTTTATCAAGAAGTTTTGTTTCTTTATTAGTCAAAACTAACGCTAAATACAAAATTAAAGCTATCTTAGCCATTTCTAGTGGTTGATAATTGAATGGACCTATGGGAATCCAAGCTGATGCACCGTTTATCTTACTGCTTGGGTGTAGCTTACCAACAATAATCAGGGCCATCAACGGCAATATTACTAAGACGGCCATTACTAGCCCTATCAATCCTTGATTTTTCAAAACTCGTTCTTTGAGCATGAAAAAAATAAAACAAAAGAACAATCCTAAGACAGCATATATACTTTGCTTGATTAAATACTGGTTTGAACTTCCTCCTGTCGACATGGCATTATAAAAGCTGGCAGAGTATACCATAACCACACCGATACCTAAAAGGAGAAGATATGGGATCAAGATCCATAAATCTATTTTCCTTAATTTTTTCACATTTTTACTCCTAAAATCTAATACTAAGATTATACCACTGATGAATTTACAGATGTAGAAAACGAAATGTGCTAAGGATTTGCTGAAGACAAGTTATGTGTAAGAAATTCTACTTAATGAAAAATAATAATTTTATTTTATATTTGCAAAAAAAAAGCCCGTTATGGCAACGGATAGATGATGTATCCAAATTGCTATAACGAGCTATTAATGATATTAGTATCTATAAAGTCTTACTAAGCCTTCTTAGACATCTTTCTTTGCTTGTCATACTTCTTACGTTCGTTTGTGTTAAGAATCTTCTTACGTAGTCTTACACTCTTAGGTGTTACTTCACAAAGTTCGTCTTCGTTTAGGAATTCGATTGATTGTTCTAGTGACATTTCCTTAGGTGTCTTGATAGCAGCAGCGTGATCCTTACCAGCAGCACGAGTATTTGTAAGGTTCTTACCCTTTGTAACAGTAACAGCGATATCTTGATCACGGTTACTTTCACCAACGATCATGCCTTCGTATACTTCAACACCGGCACCGATGAACAATTGTCCACGGTCTTCTACTGATTGCAAACTGTATGTAGTTGAAGGACCTTGGTTGATTGAAACCAAAGCACCAGTTCTTCTACCTGGTTCCCAATTCTTAACAACTGGTTTGTATTCCTCATAAGTATGATTCATGATACCGTAACCACCAGTCATTGATAAGAACTCTGTTGAGTAACCGATCAATCCACGTGAAGGTGCTGAGAAGATCAAACGTGTTTGACCATTTCCAGTACTTTCCATGTTCTTCATATCACCTTTTCTTTGTGACATTGAATCAATAACAGATCCAACATATTGATCAGGTGTATCAATTGTAACTTCCTCAAATGGTTCGCTGTTTACGCCATCAATGTTCTTGTAAATAACTTCTGGACGAGATAGTTGTAATTCGAATCCTTCACGTCTCATCTCTTCAACAAGGATTGACAAGTGAAGTTCACCACGTCCTGAAACCATCCAAGCACCAGCTTGATCAGTATCTTCAACTTTTAGAGAAACATCAGTATGTAGTTGTTTCTTTAGACGTTCTTCGATCTTTCTAGCTGTAACTTCTGTACCTTCACGACCAGCGAAAGGTGAGTTGTTTTGTAGGAACATCATTTGTAGTGTTGGTTCATCAATACGTAGCAATGGTAGAGCTTCTTCGTGGTCAACTGGACAAACAGTTTCACCAACGTAGATATCTTCCATACCAGAAACAGCGATTAAATCTCCAGCCTTAGCTTCGTTAACTTCAACACGGTCAAGTCCCATGAAACCAAAGATCTTAGTAACACGGAAGTTCTTAGTTGAACCATCAAGTTTCATAACTGTAACGTTATCACCGATCTTGATCTTTCCACGGAATACACGTCCGATACCAATACGACCAACATAATCGTTGTAATCAAGCAAAGCAACTTGGAATTGTAGAGGTTCGTCTGAGTTATCGATAGGAGCAGGAATTGTCTTAAGAATAGTGTCAAACAATGGATTCATTGTGTGTTCTTGCTTAGCAGGATCTGAATCATAACTTGATGTACCGTTGATAGCTGAAGCATAAATAACAGGGAAATCAAGTTGTGAATCGTCAGCACCTAATTCGATGAACAATTCAAGAACTTCATCAACAACTTCTTCAGGACGAGCACCTGGTCTATCAATCTTGTTGATAACAACGATTGGTGTAAGGTGTTGTTCCAAGGCCTTCTTCAAAACAAAACGTGTTTGTGGCATTGTTCCTTCATAAGCATCGACAACAAGTAGAACACCATCAACCATCTTCATGATACGTTCAACTTCACCACCGAAGTCCGCGTGTCCTGGTGTATCCAAAATATTGATCTTCTTACCGTCATAATCAACAGCAGTATTCTTTGAAAGAATTGTGATACCACGTTCCTTTTCAATGGCGTTAGTATCCATTGCACGATCTTGGATTTGGTAATGTTCGCCTAATGTATCTGATTGTTTTAGCATTTCATTAACTAAGGTAGTCTTACCGTGGTCAACGTGGGCGATAATGGCAATATTTCTAATATCTTCTCTTCTTTTTTCAGTCAAAGTATTTCTTCCTTCCATAAACGACAATAATAATCACTTGCAATAAAAAAACTGTGATTGTAATTCACAGTTCAGTCACAATTTTTAACCGTCTTAAGCACTTCAGAAACAACGTTCTGCGTGCCAGCTATTACGACTTGTGATTTTAGCATATTTACAGGGGTATCGTCAACACTTGTGACCTTTAAACCTGCACCTTCACACAATACTCGTCCAGCTGCTAAATCCCACGGAGCTAAATATGACATGTACATAACTTCTTTACCTAATAATAAATGTTCAAAAATTATTCCAGCGCTACCATAAACGCGTAAACCACTGCTCTTCTTAACTACTTCTTGAGTATTAAGATAATTGTTTAACGCCATAGGGGCACTTATATCAACTAATCCATCTTGTAATATTTTATCTTCTGGTTCATTTATTTTTTTATCATCACAGTATATCCCATAACCTGGTCCACCATGAAAAATTTTCTTTTGCATAACATCGATGATTCCACCAATATATGGCTGGCCATCTAAATAAACACCGATCATTGAAGCAAAATCGTCACCACGTTTGACAAAATTCATCGTACCATCGATTGGATCAACGAAGAAGACTAATCCATCCATATTCTCAACAACGTCGCCATATCCTTCCTCACTAACAATGGTAGCCTCTGGATATGCCTCTTTGATCATTGAAACAATAAACTTCTCAGTCGACTTATCAAAATTAGTCACCAAATCATTTCGATTTTTTTTAGTATCAACTAATTTATTTTTTGTTGTATCGATGATTAAGCTACGTCCAACATCTTCCAAAACTTCTACAACAAATTTGTCTATTTCCTTAGTTGTTATTTCCATTATAAATCCTGACTTTCCCATTATTCTGAGTTTTTTGACTCTGTTTGAATACTTGATAGATCGAATAACCTGACTCTAATTCAAAATACTTATCCAATTGCTTTTGTTCCATTTTCATTGGAACAACTTGTTGAAAGGTTCGATACTTTTGTAAGAAGTCTTCCCGCTTTATTCCGTGCTCATATGCCATTTCCACTGCATTATAAAGTGCAATTACCTTGACGATCTCATCCTGATTCCAATCGCTATTCAACGGATAACTGTAATTTTCTTGCATCAGTATATTTGCCCCTTTGCTTCATATTTAACTCTTCCACTCTAAACGAGTTACAGGGTACAACTTTCTACGTTTACTACAAATAATACGAGCGTCACTTCGTGGCACTCATATTATTTAAGTAATCCTCAAAAGTTACCGTACCCTTCCACTCTCTCTACTATACAAAAAAAGCGATGCAATTGCATCGCTTAAGTGTTAATAACATTAAATATGTGTAGGATATCCAATTAGAATATCGGCTGCTTCTTGAATTGGTTCGCCTAATGTTGGATGTGGGTGAATTGTCAATGCAATATCTTCTGCATTCAATTGGCAATTTACAGCAACACTCAACTCAGAAATCAAGTCACTTGCACCAGGTCCAACGATTTGTCCACCTAGTAATGTGCCTGTTTCTTTGTCAGCAATCAATTTAACGAATCCTTCTGCAGCATCCAAACTTACGGCACGAGCATTACCAGCAAATGGGAACTTAGCTACATTTACGTCAATACCCTTGTCTTTAGCTTCTGTTTGAGTAATACCAACAGTAGCTAATTCTGGATCTGTAAAGCAGACTGCAGGAACGCCAATATAATCGTTTTCTGTATTTTTACCAGAGATTGCTCCAGCAACAGTCTTAGCTTCAAAGAATGCCTTGTGAGCCAAAGCTGGTCCAGCTACGATATCACCAATAGCCCAAATATGGTCAACTGATGTGCGACCTTGTTTGTCTACTTCAACTAAGCCACGATCTGACAATTTAACATTTGTCATTTCTAGACCGAAGTTGTCTGTGTTTGGACGACGTCCAACAGTTACCATGCAGTAATCTGCATCAACAGTTGTTGGTTTGCCATCGATTTCGTATGTAACTGAAACACCATTGTCAGTTTCTTTGCTTTCCTTAGCCATGGCATTTGTAATAATTGTTACACCTTTCTTTTCAAGGTTCTTCTTAACAATTGAAACCATGTCTTTTTCGAAGTTAGGAATGATTTGTGGTGATCCTTCAAGGATTGTTACGTGTGAACCTAAGTCAGCATATGCACCGGCTAATTCTGTACCTACGTAGCCACCACCAATGATTACAAATTCTTTTGGTACTTCAGGAAGATTTAAACCACCAGTTGAGTCGATGACACGGTCACCAAACTTGAATCCACGAATTTCAATTGGACGACTACCAGTAGCCAAGATCAAGTTCTTGAACTTGATAGTTTGGCCGCCACCGTTATCCATGAATTGACGTGGGCCACTTGGCATAACACGCAATTGATTATCGTTATCCAAATAAGCCTCACCGTTGATCAATTCAACGTGATGTTTCTTAAGTAACATTTCAACACCGCTTGTCATACGAGCAACAACTTTTTCGTTCTTCCAAGCTTGTGTCTTAGCGAAGTCAATAACTGCGTCACTTGTAGTAATACCGTAAGTTGATGAGTCTTTGGCTTGTTGTAGTCTATGTCCAGCTGTAATAAGTGCCTTTGAAGGAACACATCCAACGTTTAGACATACACCACCAACTGTATCTGATTTTTCAATAACTGTAACTGATTGTCCTAATTCGGAAGCTCTAATAGCGGCAACGTAGCCACCAGGGCCTGAACCAATGATAACAGTATCTTTTTCAATAACATTCTCAGCCATAACTAGCCCTCCATTAGTAACATGTCTGGTTCATGCAACAATTTCTTTAATAGATTCAATGCGTTTTGTGCTAAAGCACCATCGATCAATCTGTGATCGTATGTCAATGAAAGTTTCAACATCTTACCAACGGCAATGTTTCCATCATCATCAACGTATGGTTCGTTAGCAATCTTACCAACACCTAGAATAGCAACTTCGGGTTGGTTGATAACTGGTGTAAACCAGCCGCCACCGATTGATCCAACGTTACTAATAGTGATTGAACCACCTGACATTGACTTAGCATTTAGCTTATTGTCATATGCAGCTTGTGTATTTTCTGTGATTTCTTTGGCAATTTCAAACATACCCTTAGAATCAGCATTCTTGATATTTGGTACATACAAACCATGATCAGTGTTTGTAGCAATACCAACATTGTAGTAATGCTTGTAAACAATCTCATCAGTTGTGTTATCAATTGATGCATTGAATTCTGGATATTCTTTCATTACGGCAACTAAGGCCTTTACGATATAAGGCAAGAATGTTAGTTTGATGTCTCTATCAGCGGCAACTGCCTTGTACTTCTTACGGTTAGCCATCAATGTTGAAACTTCAACGTCATCAAAACTTGTAACGTGTGGAGCGATGTCTTTACTACTACGCATTGCCTTAGCAATAGCTTTTCTAGTCATACTCATCTTTTCACGTGTTTCAAGTTCTGGTTCGTCAGACTTGTAAGGTTTAACTGCTGGGCCGGCTGCCTTTGCGGCTGGTGCAGCTTCTGCAGCAGCAGGTTGTGCACTTGCGGCTGGTGCTCCAGCTTTGTATGAGTCAACGTCAGCTTTAGTGATTTGACCATGTTTGCCACTTGGTGTTACTAGTGATAAGTCAACACCTTGGTCTCTTGCATATTGACGAACTGATGGCATAGCCAAGTAGTTATCATTTGCGGATCCAGTTGCTTCTGCAGCTGGTGCGGCTTCTGCTTTGTCTTCTGCAGGTGCTTCAGACTTAGCTTCTTCCTTAGTATCTGCTGTTGGAGCTTCGTCGTCGTCATCACCAGTATCTGGAGATCCATCATCAATAATAATTAATGTAGCTCCGATTTCTACAGTGTCACCCTCTTGAGCAACGATTTTCTTTACGGTACCTGATACAGGTGAAGGTAATTCTTCAACTGATTTGTCATTTTGGATTTCTACAAGTGAGTCGTCTTCCTTGACTGTATCTCCCTCTTTGACAAGCCAGCTAGCGATTTCACCTTCGGCCATCCCTTCGCCTAATTCTGGTAGTTTAAATTTGTAAGCCATGGCTGGTTTCCTTCCTTTCTATCTGTAACCTTTAGTAATTTAAAATCTCATTTACTTTTTCTTCAATCTCATCTGCGCCCGGAATCCAGTAATCTTCACTTTGAGCAAATGGATAAACACTATTTGGAGCAGCCACTCTACCAACTGGTGCATCTAGCGAAAGTACAGCACCTTCAGCGATTGCTGAAGCAACTTGTGCTCCAACTCCTGCCATCTTTTGTGCTTCTTGAACGATTACAACTTTGTGAGTCTTTTCAATTGATTTGAAGATTGTTTCTGTATCGATTGGTGATACAGTTCTTAAGTCGATAACTTCAACAGAAATATCCTTATCTGCAAGTTTTTCAGCAACTTTCTTAGCTTCATTGACTTCAGCACCATATGCCACGATAGTAATATCATTACCTTCGCGAACAACATTTGCTTTGTCCAATGGAACTGTGTACTTGCCATCAGGAATATCGTCTTTCATTGAACGATATAACTTCAAGTTTTCCATAAATAGTACGGGGTCATTGTTTTCAACTGATGAAATCAATAGTCCCTTAGCATCGTATGGGTTACTTGGCATTACAACACGTAGTCCAGGTGCACCAGTGAAGTAGTTTTCCAAGTTATCAGCGTGCATTTCAGCTGTATGTGTACCACCACCATAAGGTGTACGAATTGTTATAGGTGATGTCTTTTCTCCGTCAAAACGGAAACGCATTCTAGCTTCTTGTCCAACGATTTGATCGATTGCTTCAAATGAGAATCCCATAAATTGAATTTCAGGGATTGGACGCCAACCTGTTAAACCTAAACCAGTTGCTAATCCTAAGATTCCTGATTCAGCTAAAGGAGTATCGAAGACACGTTCTTCACCGTATTTGTCTTGAAGGCCTTGTGTGGTTCTGAATACACCACCGTTTTTACCAACATCTTCACCGAAGATCAATGTCTTTGGATCGTCTTCCAAGACAATGTCTAGAGCATCAGTGATTGCTTGAATATAGGTTTTCTTTGCCATCTTTACTTCGACTCCTTTGCTTCAAATTTTTCAATTTCTTTTTTCATTTCTGGAGTTGGAATTTCGAATGTACGTTTCAACATATCTGAAACTTTATCAGCTGGAACATCATCGGCTTTCTTAATATCTTCCTTGAATGATGCTTTGTATTCTTCAACTAACTTATCTTCTTGTTCTTCTGACCAGAGACCCTTATCTTCAAGAACTTTTCTCAAACGAATAAGTGGGTCTTTATCGAACCAAGGTTGTGTTTCTTCCTTTGTTCTGTAACGCTTAGGATCATCACCAGCACTTGAGTGAGCACCATAACGATATGTAAGTGTTTCGATCATAACTGGTCCATTACCAGCAACCATGTAATCACGTGCAGCTTTAGCAACACGGTAACAAGCTAAGATATCCATACCATCAACTTGAACAGATGGAATACCTGCAGCAACAGCCTTTTGAGCTAATGTTGGAGCAGCAGTTTGTTTCCTACGAGGTGTTGAAATGGCAAATCCATTGTTTTGAACGATGAACAATGCAGGAACTTGGAATGCTCCAGCGAAGTTCATACCTTCATAACTATCACCTTGAGAAGTACCACCGTCACCAGTGTATGTAAATGCAATAGCATCTTCTTCTTTATTCTTCTTAATACCCATAGCAACACCGGCAGCTTCGTTGTATGCAGCACCAATAATAATTTGTGGCATCATTGAGCGAGCCTTGAACTTATTGCCTATTACATGTCCTCTTGACCATAGATATGCCTCAGTAACAGTGGCCCCGTGTTGAATTAATTGTGGAACATCACGGTATGCAGGCAACAAGTAATCTTGATCCTTCATTGCCAATACAGTACCCATTTCAGATGCTTCCTCACCCTCAGTAGGTGCATAGAATCCCATACGTCCTTGACGTGAGAAGTTCATAGTCTGTTCATGCAAAGCACGTTCCCAGACCATTTTTTTCATAAATTCTACTAAGTCATCATCAGAAAATGAATCGAATGCAGCTTGATCTACAACTTCAGCGTTTTCATTCAGAATCTGAATAGGCTTCGGTACATTAGTTAAATCATTTTTAATTGCTTCAAAATCAACAATTGGTTCGTTTGCCATTCTCCACAGTCCTTTCATAAAGAAACTAACCCTTGTGAATCTGTAAGGGCTTTCACATAAATTTAGTTTACCATTGATGTGTTAAAAAACAAGGCAATTCAAAGGTTTTCACGAAAAAAATTTTCAGAAAAGTTTGTGAAAATTTTAACTATTTGTCTAAGTCAATCTCATTCCCTGATGTACCAGTGTTTAACTCATCTACCATTGAATTCAATGAAATTGTTGCCATATTCTTTACAGCTTTTGTAGTGTAAAAGGCAATATGCGGTGTAAGGATGATTCTTGGACTCTGAATCAGTTTTTCAAGCAATTTATCGTCTAATTCTTGATCAGTTCTATCAGTATTGAAAATACCTACTTCATTTTCGTAGACGTCTAATACAGCGCCATATAGCTTACCGTTAGCAACGGCATCGTATAAATCTTGGGTGTTGATCAAATCACCACGACCAGTATTTACTACTACGGCATCATCTTTCATTTCAGCAATCGTCTTCGCATTGATCACTGTATTACCCTTGCCCAAACTTGGAAGATGCAATGTAACAACATCAGCTTGTTTCAGTAACTCATCCAATGTATCCACATACATGCCTTTTTTATCTAATTCGTCATTGCGATACTTGTCATAGGCAATGACCTTTGCTCCAAAACCTTCATAGATCTTGATTGCGGCACGGCCAATCCTACCAGTACCAGCAACTCCAACCGTTAATTGATTTAATTCACGTCCAATGTCTGGTGCCCATTCAAAATCATATTGATCGACCTTGCGAATCATATGTTTCATATTACGCAATAATGCCATTAAGCCAGTTACAGAATATTCTGCGATTGCCTCAGGTGAATAACTAGGCACATTAGTCAATCTGATATCGTTCTTCTTTAATGCTTCGAATGGAACATTATCTACCCCGACATTTCTCAATGAGATAACGTGAATTCCATATTCATTCATTTTATCGAAAACAACCGGATCGTATGGCAATTGTTGATAAGCAACAATCCCATCAAATCCATTGGCCAATTCTACTGTTTCAGGTGTTAATAGCTCTTGAACGATTTTTACTTCTACTTTATTTATCTTTGCCCACTCTTCAATGTACTTCTTTTCATCGTCTCTAACACCGTAATCAATAAGTCTCATAATGAATCCTCCTAAAATGAATTAAATTTTCTGGTAGCGCTAACATACAAATTAAATTTTAGCATGTAATTAACTGATTTTCCTAACTATTTGAATGTGAAAAAAAGAACAAGGACCATGTTTTGTCCCTGTTCTTTCTTAAAAAAATTTTTTTAAATATCATTATTATCGTCGTCATGATTTTGATAGTTTGAATAACTATAACCATCATAAAATCCATTATCATAATTGTCCGGAGCGTAATCTGCACCTGCAGAATTAATTATGAAATAGATAAGCATACTTAAAATAAAAATGGCAAATCCAAAAAACATCAATTCACCAAAAAACTCACTCTTAACATCCCACCATTTCGAACTCTTAGCATCTTTAACATTCACACTATATAAAATTGGACGCACCAAGAGGTTTGAAATATTTACCAAACCATCTATTTGAGTATCAATACCGCCGGATCTGATCCCATTCATTTTGCCAAGAGTAATCTTCCAGAATTTGTAATCAGTTATATAAAATTGCGACAGTTCCGATGGAACAAAACCCACTCGACCTTGATTATGATACAAAATAATTAGATTATCCTTGTTTTCATTATAATCAGGCCATTCCTTCAAGATGCTCTCAGCATCTTCGTCGTAAAATTTAATTCCTAAATACTTATATATCTTGTCACTATCATCCGGTTTAGTAGGATCATCATCCAAAATAGCAACATATAAGTTCTGAATCTTCTTCCCAGTTTGTAGGCGATCATTGATTTCGTTGATTTCATCATATTGTTTTTGAGTCACCACTTGATGTTCTTCATAAATATATCGACCAAGATTAGGACCATCCTTAAATGAACCATCTACCTGATTCGTCGTTACAAGTAATATTAAGAAAAAGAAAATTAACTCCCCTATCATTAAACATGCTCGTTTGATCATGACTTTTCTCCCCTGAAAAGTATTATTTTGTTTTATTATATTCCAAATAAGGTAAAATGTTGCTGGTAAAAAAGTTTTTCTTAGATTTACTCAAAATTTTCTGGAAATTAATTTATAATGTAAGTACTTGTATTTTTTAATTTAATAAATTCAAATATAACTTGGAGGAAAATATGTATTTAATGAAAGATATCGTCCGTGATGGCGATCCAGTTTTAAGAAAAGTATCTCAAGATGTAAAGTTCCCATTGAGCGATGAGGATAGACAATTAGCTCATGACATGATGGAATATCTAGTTAATAGTCAAGATGAAAAGTTTGCTGAAAAACACCAACTACGTGCTGGTGTAGGTTTGGCTGCCCCTCAAGTAGGTGTATCAAAAATGATGGCTTCTGTATTGGTTCCTAATGAAGAGGATCCTGACAAGCCACTTCTAAAAATCACTTTGATTAATCCTGTTATCGTAAGAAACTCAGTTCAAAACGCAGCTCTATCTGAAGGTGAAGGTTGCCTATCAGTTGATAAAGACGTTCCTGGATTCGTACCACGTGCTGATCGTATTACTATCAAATATGATGATTTCGACGGTAACCAACAAACTCTACGCGTTAGAGATTATCCTGCTATCGTTTGTCAACATGAGATCGATCATCTAAACGGTCACTTATACTACGACAAGATCAATAAGAAGGCTCCATTTGACCTTGATCCAAGTACTGTCGTCCTCTCATAATTACACTCATATCAATATACTTAGACCTACATATATGTTAAAATTATGCTAACTGTTGATATTTCAACCAAATGGACTGGAAAATGCTGCAACGAAACTGACTTGTTTCGTTGATTTTTAAAAGTAAAAATAGCCACTTATACGTGACTTAATTAAAGGAGAAATTATAAGTGATTTATAAAGTTTTATACCAAGAAAGTGAATTAGATAACCCCCGTCGTGAATCTACACAATCAATTTACGTTGACGCTCAATCAAGTATTGAAGTACGTCAAGCAGTTGAAAAAAATACGGACTATCATATTGAATTTATTCAAGAACTTGATGAACAACATCTTGAATACGAACAAAAAAGTCCAAATTACAAACTTACGGAGTTTTAGTTAATGACCGTAAAAGTTAAAAATAACGAAGTTTCCGTTTTTGCCATCGGGGGCCTTGGCGAAATCGGTAAAAATATGTACGGTGTTCAATATCAAGACGAACTTGTTATTATTGATGCCGGAATTAAATTCCCAGAAGATGAACTTCTAGGTATCGACTACGTAATCTCTGATTACAGCTACTTAGTTGAAAATCAAGATAAGATCAAGGGCTTGTTTATCACCCATGGTCATGAAGACCACATCGGTGGCATTCCTTACCTATTACAACAACTTCCAAACATACCAGTTTATGCCGGTCCATTAGCTTGTGCATTGATCAATGGTAAGTTGGAAGAACACGGATTAGTTAAGTCTACTAAGATGAATGTCATCAATGAAGACACTGTTGTTAAGTTTCCTAAACTTAGTGTTTCATTCTTCAGAACGACTCATTCAATTCCTGATACACTCGGTGTTGCTGTTCACACACCACAAGGTATCATCGTTGAAACTGGTGACTTCAAGTTTGACTTAACACCTGTTGCCGGCCTACCCGCTCCAAACTTACAACGTATGGCTCAACTTGGACAAGAAGGCGTACTTTGCTTACTATCTGATAGTACAAACGCTGAAATACCAACATTTTCCAAGTCCGAACGTTCAGTTGGCCTAACGATTCATCAAATATTTGAAACTATCCAAGGACGAATTATTTTCGCTACCTTCGCTTCAAATATCTACCGTGTTTCTCAAGCTGTTGATGCGGCCATGCAACAAGGTAGAAAGATTGCCGTCTTCGGACGAAGTATGGAACAAGCCATTGCCAACGGTCGTGAATTAGGATATCTAAATATTCCTGATGAAATGATAATCGATCCGCATGAATTGAACCGTACTCCTGCCAACGAAACATTGATCCTATGTACTGGATCACAAGGTGAACCACTTGCTGCTCTAAGTAGAATTGCCAATGGTACTCACCGTCAAATCACTATTCAACCTGGTGATACTGTTATCTTCTCAAGTAACCCTATTCCTGGTAACACAATCAGTGTTAACCACTTGATCAACCAACTTTCAGAAGCTGGTGCAGAGGTTATCCATGGTAAGGTAAACAATATCCACGCTTCAGGTCACGGTGGTCAAACAGAACAAGAATTGATGCTTCGCCTTATGAAGCCTAAGTTCTTCATGCCAATCCACGGTGAATATAGAATGTTGAAGATCCACACTGAACTAGCAGAATTGTGTGACGTTCCAATGGATCACTCATTCCTACTAGAAAACGGCGATGTTCTCGCTTTGACAAGTGATTCTGCTAGAGTAGCTGGTCACTTCCCTGCTGGAGACGTTTATGTCGATGGTAAGGGTGTCGGTGATATCGGTAATGTTGTTATCCATGACCGTCAAGTTCTTTCAGAAGAGGGAATGGTCGTAGTTGTAGCAACGATCGATTATCAAAAGCACATTGTTTTGGCTGGTCCTGATATTCTTTCTAGAGGTTTCGTATACATGCGTGAATCTGGAGAATTGATCAACCAAGCTCAAAAACGTGTCTTCCACCTAATCAAGAATGCCTTTGATGACGAAGATAATAAGGTCACCGAAGCAGCACTCAAACGTATCATCATTGAAGGATTACAAGAATTCTTGTACAAACGTACAGCTAGAAATCCTGTCATCTTACCAATGTTGATTTCAACTTCAATTTAGATTTCAAAAGTAGATCTTCGGATCTACTTTTTTTGTTTCCTCAATTTAGTGATTTATGATTTAATGGAAACATAGTTGTTTTTTTGAGGGGAAAATTGTATGTCAAAAGTTAGTAAATTAGAAATCATCTTGAATGAACGTGCTGGTAACGGTCAATCCACCAGAACTTGGAAAAAAGTTGAAACTTATTTAAATAGAACTGGAATAAGTTATCAAATTCATACAACCAAGAAAAATGGTGATGGTGTAAGAATAGCAAAGTACCTTGCCGATAATTTGGAAGATCATGCACGAATCATTGTTCTTGGTGGTGACGGAACTCTCAATCAATCCTTAAACGGCGTTAAACAATCCCATAATCAGGATACTCCCTTAGGATATATTCCTGGAGGATCTGGCAATGACTTCAGTCGTGGAATCAAAATAAAAAAGCAGAATCCAATCATTCTGCTTCAAAAAATACTAGCAATGAATGAACCCAATACAATTGACATTGGTAAGGCAAATTTCAATGATCAGACAAAGTATTTTGTAAATAATATCGGTATTGGACTCGATGCTTTCACCGTCTATGAAACCAATCATTCTAAAAGAAAAGATTTATTGAATAAAATGAAGCTTGGTACTCTGGCTTACGTTTCCAGTTTAGTAACTGTTATCAAAAACCAGGATTCTTTCCCATTAGACGTTACGATCGATGGTGTGACCAAGCACTTCAATGATGCATATATCGTTTCAGCCACTAATCATCCCTACTTCGGTGGCGGAGTTGCTATTGATCCACTTGCAACTCCATTCGACCAAAAACTAGATCTGGTGGTAGTCCATAAGATATCTGGATTAACCTTCGTTAAATTGTTTACTGAATTATTTGCTAACGGATCTCATCTGAAAGATAAGAACGTTTGGCACACTCAGGTAAAATCATATCATCTAACTAGCTATGCTCCTGAACACGGTCAAATGGATGGCGAAGAACTAGGTAAGCATAACTTTGATATTGATTTTCATGTCGATCGTCATGATTTTTGGATTCCATTAGAGATGGATATATAGTTTATTTCGCTTCCATTTCCGTTTCCGCTTCCGGTCAGCAGTAATTACATCTGTAGCAGGAACGTCCTGAGCCACAAAGCGGTCTCATGACTCGCTTTCTTGCTTTGCAAAAATCGCAAATCCAGAAAGTCGTCCAGTGCTGTAAATGCGGAAAATCACCGCATTAACACCACTTTTGCTACTGATTCCATTACTGCTGACCTCCAGCTAAATTTAATATATTTATTGAATGGTTATATTTCAGATTTTTTCTGAGATATAACCATTTTTTGTATTATTGAATTAAGATTGAGATACAAAAAAAATCCCTCTATGGATGAAACCATAAAAGGATTAATAAAATATACTATTTAAGTTATCACAAAATAGAATCGACATGTTATTAGTACATAACATAACTAGCGAAGATCAACAATGGAATCAGCTGTAAAAAGTGTACTTAGCGATTTTATCGCTTAGTACAATTGGACACTACAGGCTTCCAAGCGAGGTTGAAAACAAAGTTTGAAACCGGTCCTACAGCAGATGGAATTGTTGACCTTCGTTAGTGGCAATAACTACCAAATTTATTTTTTCATAAAATCAAACGGAGTAACATTCTCCATCCCAATCATCGGATCAATAGAACTGTTCATTACCATATCTAATGTCAGAATATAATCCTTAGGCTGATCCGGTTCAACAATTTCTTCTTTAGTCTCAGGAGCATCCGTTTTATCAGGTTTTACTTTGAATGTTTCAAAAACACGTTCCTTCAAAGTGGTATTACGTTCTGAAGATTGGTCAGTGATAGAACGCTCAAAGGCTGACCTGTCACCTACCATGATCAGCAACTTACGTGATCGAGTGATGGCGGTATAAAGCAGATTACGACGCAACATGCGTGATTCTTCGTTAACTAAGGGCAAGATCACCATTTCAAATTCAGAACCTTGTGCTTTATGAATTGAAGTACAATATGCCAAAGAAATATTGGTCCAATCTTTTCGATCCAGTGTCACTTCGTTGCCATCAAAGTCGATCACTAGTTTATCAACGTGATCGGTATTCTCCTTGGCGAGCAATATACCGACGATCTTACCGATCTCACCATTGAAGACATTATCTTCAGGGGTATTGACCAAATACACGACCTTATCTTTAATACGGTAATGTACATTCCCCATAGCCACTTGCTTGCGCTTAGGCATCATTGGATTAACTACATCTTGGATCGTCTGATTTAAATTATCGATTCCCGCGATACCACGATACATTGGCGCTAGAACTTGAACGTCAGAAATATCAAATCCTCTTTCACTGGATTTACTAATGATCTGCGACAACACTTCTGGAACATTACGACTATTACTGCGAATGTAACTACGATCTGATTTATTTACAAAAATATCATCATTCACTATACCTTCATTCACGTCATGTGCTAATTGAATAATCGTTGAATTTTCATCCTGACGATGAATATCTTTCAGAATAGTTGTTGGGAAGACGCCACTGTTGATCAAATCTGAGAATATTTGACCTGGACCTACAGATGGTAGTTGATCTTTATCACCTACCAAAACAACTTGTGTGCCTGGTTGCACTGCAGTTATCAAAGTCCTAAATAACTTAGTATCAACCATAGACATCTCATCGATGATCAATAACTTACAGTCCAAAGTTGGTTCCGCATATTCATCGTCTTCCGTACCGGTCAATCCCAATAATCGATGAATCGTCATTGCTGGCAAGCCAGTTGACTCTCCCATATGCTTCGCTGCTCGACCAGTCGGCGCTGCCAAGGCAATTGCGTAGTCCTCCGATGCTGGATCTAAAGTTGCATCGTTGAGTTTGGCATACGCCGCTACTATTCCATTGATGATCGTTGTTTTACCAGTTCCGGGACCACCAGTAAGCAAGAATAGTGAATGGGTCAATGATTGTTTAATAGCTTCTTCTTGTGAAGGGTCATATTTGACCTTAAACATTTTTTCAACATGCTTTAATTCTTTTTTGAATTCTTTATCTTTCCAAGATACGCCCTTATAAGTATCCGTGATCATCTTTAATGACTGAGCTATCGACCATTCAGCATCAAAATAATTTTTGTCGTAAACGCGATCATCTTCAACTAACAGTACGCCATCGTTAACAAGATCTCTCAAACAGTTAGCAATCTTCTCACCTAATTCAGCACCATTTTGGTTACCTGATTGTAAGACCCCTATTGCGCGTTTTAAGAGCTCTTCCTTATTAATGTAAGTATCTCCACTACTTTGGATTAAAACTGTCACAAACTGCACTAAGGCACCTTTGATACGACGTGGGTCATCTTCAGGTATTCCTAAGCGTTTAGCTAACTCATCAGCACGCTTAAATCCAATTCCCTTTACTTCGGTAACCAACCTATATGGATCTTCATTGATGATCTCGAGAGTCTTCACTCCATACTTTTGATAGATCCTAGCTCCCAAGACATTTCCAAATCCAAAATTATTCAACTGGTACAAGACTTGCTCAGTTTGATGATTTTTGGAAATTTGTTCAACAATTGCATTGGTCTTCTCTTCACCGAGCTTCAAAAAATCTAAAGCATTAGGATCTTGCAGGATCTTATCAATTGCATCAGTTCCCAATTTATCAACGATTTTTTCGGCTTTTTTCTTACCAATGCCAGGAAATTCTTCACCGGAAAAGAAATTTATCAATTCCTTACGGCCATTAGGACGACTATGCTGATAAGTATCTGCCTGAAATTGCTTACCATACTTAGGATGATCGACCATGCGGCCTTCAAACTTGTATTCTTCCTCTTCGGATATCTCACCAAAACTACCAGTAACGACAATGTCACTGCCATCCCAATCAGTATTGGTTTTTTTGATTTTTATTGTAAAAATCTTGAATAAGTTTTCAGGATTCTCAAAAAAAATAGCTTTGACAGTGCCAATGAAATATTCTTTTTCACTTTCTGTCATCGCTATCTCCTGTCTTTGTTAAAAATTGTTGTAGATTGGACAATTTCTTTTCATTCTTCAAATAATATTTTTCATCTAGTTTTTTAGATTTATCCAAATATGGTTGATAATCTTGATCCAAATTCATTGCACACAGCGCCATATTAAAATAGTATTTTGCAGTGGGTTTAATGGCATTGGCCTTTTTATAGTAGTTCATGGCCTCATCAAAATTACCATTAGATAACAACAAATCAGCCATCAGTTCCAAGCCACCGATATCTTCTGAGTTCTTCTCAGTTGCTGTCAAAGCATAAACGATTGCCAATTGTTTCTTACCTTGTTCATCCAACGTCTTAGCTTGCATGAAGTAAGCTTCAAAACCATAATCATCCTGAATCAATTTTTGAAAAATATTACTTGCTTTGTCATACTTTGCGGCCATGAAATAAACATTACCCAAATTATAACGAAGGTCTTTTTCATTAGGAAAATTGGTCAAAGAACGCAATAACAATTCTTCAGCTTGTTCTAGATCACCAACTTGTACTAAATAAGCTGATAGCTTCAATACCTTGCTCAGTTGTTTGTCATTTGTATTTAAGTCTTTAACTAATTTTTTTATTTCATTTTCAATTTGTTTCTTATCCATTTAATACCTCATTAGATCGTATCTGTACTTGAAAGTTTCTTATCTAAATATCCTGTTTCATTCCATTTGACCAACTTATACTGTCCATTTTCGTAACGCAAATGTGTCAAACTAGTATTTGATAATCCACCATCTTTGCGAATATCAGCAACTTTGGAGCCCAATAGCGATTGAATGCAAGTAACCAAAGCAGCTCCGTGACTAACGAACAAGACTGCACCGTCAGCAGGACTACTGTCAACTATCTTTTGAACTGCCTTATTAGTGCGTTCGGCGACTTGTTCAAATGATTCACCTTTAATGCGTTCATAATCATATGTACTAGGGTCAAATCTAAAGGAATGTATGATCTCTGGCATTTCTTTTTCTAGTTTAACAAATTTTTGACCTTCCATAATGCCAAGGTCAAACTCACGCAAGCCATCAACTACCGTCAACGGTATCTTGCGATTTATATCATCCAGTAATGTCTCCGCAGTAGTCTTTGCCCTTGGAAGTGGACTTGTATATGCATGATCAATTTTTACATTCTCAAGTCTTCCAGCTAATTTACCGATGTCTCGCAAACTTTCTGGCAACAATGGAGAATCTCCATGTCCACCTTGATACTTTCCTTCTAAATTCCATTCAGTTTTTCCATGTCTGACAAAATACAAATCCATATCCTTCACCTTACAAAGTTAATTAGTTACTATTATGAAGATTTACAGAAATTTTTTCAAGTTGTTACAATGGTATATACAAAAATAATAGGCAATCACGAGAAATCATATTCTCACGATTGCCTATTTTAGATTCTAATAAATTTTGCTCTAGATATATTGTAACTTCTTAGCCTTCATATATGCAGCATCGATAGTTGCGCCACCTAAGCACTCCTCACCGTCAAAGAAGACAACTTCTTGTCCAGGTGTAATTGCACGAACAGGATTGTCAAAGTCAACACTGACCTTGCCATCGCCTAATACGTGAACTGTAACGCCTGTATCTTGCTGACGATATCTGAACTTAGCTGTACAGTGGAACTCGTCACCGTAATCCAAACCTGTAATAAATGACAAGTCTGATGCTTCCAAGTGATCAGCATACAATCTAGGATTATCATATCCTTGGTCAACGTAAAGAATGTTCTTTGACATATCCTTACCAACTACGAACCAAGGCTCATTTGACTTACCATTGCCGCCAATTCCAAGTCCTGATCTTTGACCGATTGTATAATACATCAAACCTGCATGCTTACCCTTAACTTCACCATCAGGTGTCATCATTGTACCAGCTTGGGCAGGCAAGAACTCACCAAGGAACTTTCTGAAGTTTCTCTCACCGATGAAACATACACCAGTTGAGTCCTTCTTCTTAGCAGTAGATAGACCAGCCTCTTCAGCAATACGACGTACCTCAGACTTTTGCATTCCACCAATTGGGAACAAAGCCTTTTGTAGTTGATGTTGTTGTACTGTACTCAAGAAGTAAGTTTGATCCTTGTTAGCATCCCCACCACGAAGCAAGTGAACGACACCATTATCATCACGAAAACTTTGTGCATAGTGACCCATAGCAATGTAATCAGCATTTAACTTCTCAGCATAATCTAAGAATGCCTTGAACTTAACTTCCTTGTTACACATAACATCAGGGTTTGGTGTTCTACCCTTACGATACTCATCCAAGAAATACTCGAATACACGATCCCAGTACTCCTTCTCAAAGTTAACAGAATAGTAAGGAATACCGATCTTATTAGCAACCTTAGCTACATCCTCATAATCTTCTGTTGCTGTACAAACTCCAGCGTCATCTGAATCATCCCAGTTCTTCATGAACACACCGATGACCTCATAACCCTGTTGTTTAAGTAGAAGTGCACTAACTGAGGAGTCAACTCCCCCACTCATTCCAACAACAATGCGCTTCTTCTTATTATCCATAAAAAACCTCTCCACTCTAATCCTTGATTAGTACTTTCTTCTCAATCATAAAATCTAATAAATATCTAAGATCACTGACTTCTTTTTCAGTGTCTTTTAATTTAAAGATATTAAGATTATGCATACCACTCTTGTCCGTAGTAGCTAATTTAAGATTATCCAAATCTTTATTGATGGAAACTTTCAAGACATAACGGGCATCATATGGTGAACTACCATTGATGGGACGTTCAAGGCGGAAATTACCTTGTTTAGTTTCTTGAAAACCAACATCTCGTAATGCATATTTTTTGATTTCAGGACTAAGTTCATAGAACTCTGTATCACCTAAAATTTGTGCCTTTTTACTCATAGTAAAAACCTCCTAAGTGAATTTCTCATAAGTAAAGTTTGAATAAAGATGACTAATTAGTCAAGTCTTTAACAATATCGACTAATTTATTAGAGAATTTAACTATCTCTTCCTCGGTGTTATCTTTACCAAAACTAATACGAATAGAATCGTTGACTTTAGGACTGTCTTCACCAAACATAGCTACTAAGACGTGTGAAGGTTCAAGGCTTCCTGCTGTACAAGCAGAACCACCGGAAACAGCAAATTGTTCTAGATCAAGTCTAGTTAACAATACACCGCGATCAACCCCTGGCAGATAGAGATTGAAGACATGATTCAAAGCATTCTCATCGGTTGGTCCATTTACTTCAAATGGAATATTATTTGTTTTTAAAATTTCTTGAATCTTTTGTTTAAAGCCAAAATAACGATCACGACGTTCATCCTTTATCTCAGGAGTGATCAATTTAACTGCTTGAGCGAATCCAGCAATTGCCGGAACATTCTCAGTACCAGCACGACGCTTCGTCTCTTGATCGCCACCCTTGATAAATGAAGGAATATGAATATCATCATTTATGTAAAGAAAACCAATAAATTTGGGACCATTGATCTTGTGAGCTGAAGTTGACATCATATCAATATGTTCAGCTTTTACATCAATATTCTCTTGACCGTATGCTTGAACAGCATCAGTGTGGAAGAATGCTTGATGATCCTTCAACAGATTACCAATTTCAGCAATTGGGTTTTTTGCTCCAGTTTCATTATTACCATACATAACAGAAACCAAAATGGTATCGTCTGTCAAATCAGACTTCACTTGATCGACTGTTATTTCACCACGAGTATTGGGTTTGAGATATGTAATATCAAAGCCTAATGTTTCAAGGTATGACATGGACTTTAAAATTGCCTCATGTTCAACTGCTGTAGTAATAATATGTTTACCTAATTTTTGACGTGACAAAGCCGTTTCAATAACAGCAGTATTATCACTTTCAGTTCCACCGCTTGTAAAAACGATTTCTGAATCTTTGGCATTGATACTTTGGGCAATAGTGTGACGACTTTCGTCCAATACTTTGCGTGCTTGACGACCAAAATAATTGGTTGCTGAAGCATTTCCAAAATTATTTGCCATTTGTTCAGAAATAACATCAACAACTTCCTTAGCCATTGGTGTCGTGGCAGCATTATCTAAATAAGTAAACTCCAATTTAAAAATCCCCTTCTATACTTCTTGATCCAAGAAATTTAATAACATTTGTGCCGACTTACGACCAGCTTCGATAACGAAGTCGTCGAAATTAACGCTAGCATCTTCGTCTCCCACATCACTCATTGAACGAATAACAACGAATGGTGTTTTGAATTGTGCACACACCTGAGCCACAGCTGCACCTTCCATTTCAGATGCCAAGACATCTGGGAACGACTTTTTAATTGTAGCAATTTTTTCGCTAGAGTCAATAAATTGGTCTCCAGTTACAATTAAACCAGTATGAGATACTAAACCAGTTCTCTTTGCAGCAGCCTCGATCTTCTCAACATAATCTTCATCAGCGTAAAAATACAATGGTTGTTGTGGTAATTGTCCGACTGCATAGCCAAATCCAGTCGCATCAACGTCATGATATGCCAAGCGACGTGAAATAACTACATCACCGATTTTCAATCCTTCACCGACACCACCAGCTGAACCAGTATTAACGATCAAGTCAGGTTGATAACGATCGTTGATAAGTGTTGTAGTCATCCCAGCTTGAACTTTACCAATACCACTTTGAGCCATATAAACTGTATGAGTCTTGTAAGTACCAATAGTGATCTCAACACCTGCAGTCGTCTCTTTCTTAACATCACTCAATGATTCTCTGAGCAATTTAATTTCTTCTTCCATTGGAACGATTACACCAATTTTCATTTATAATTCTCCTTTTTTATTTAAACAAAAAACAATACTAAAAAGACGATCACAATTAAGCCGAATACTGTAATGATGGCAATGTTCAGCCTTTTTTTCAAGCGATTTGTCTTATTCTCAAAAGATATCATTTTTTCTTGTTCAATTTGATCAGGATGTTCCTTACGATACTCTTCTTCGACACGTTTACGTTCTTGATCACGCAACTCACGTTGTCTTTTTTCTACCTCATCAGCCGAAACAACTGAGCTATTAGGATCGCTTTTTTTACCGCCAGAAAAAGTATCAACTAAAACATTCTTGAACTTATCCCAAAGTTCACTAAGCCTTTGCATTCATTAACTCCCAATAAGTTACAGCATAGATAGATTTTGCATCACAAATGACACCGGCTTTAATTTGTTCTTTGGCTTCTTCAAGTGTTAACTTTTCAACATTCAAAAATTCATCAGGATCAAGCGGACGCTTGTTTTCAACTTCTTTGAGATTATCAGCTCTGAACATTGTCAATTTTTCATCCGAATAACCAGGACTGGAATAAAAAGAAGTGACCTCTTCTATTTGATCCGTTGTCAGTCCCAATTCTTCATTCATTTCACGCAATGCTACTTCTTTAAGATCTGAGCCTTCATCCTGATCGATCTTACCAGCTGGAACTTCTAATGTTTCTTGTTCCATCGGTTCACGCCATTGACGCACAAATACCATCTTACCATCAGAAGTAAATGGCATAATTCCAACCGCACCATGGTGTCTAACTAATTCTCTAATAGCTGGAACACCATTTGGTAGGATAACTTGCTCAACATCAACATCAAAAATCTTACCGCCAAACATGCGCTTCGAAGCAACTACTTCTTCATAATATCTTGAATCTTCTTTATTCATTCTTTAAACCTCGTGATTTTAATAATCTAATTACTGACATAATTATAGCAATCAAACAAATTACTAATGCAAAGGACATTGTAACACGCATACCATCTATAAAGATATCTGGTCTGCCATCAATATAGGTCGTCACTGACTTACCATAAAAATTACTCATCGATAAGAACAATACAGTGGTTGATACTGATACACCGATAATCATTCCTAGATTACGTGCTAAAGCATTCAATCCACCAGCAATTCCTAAGTCTTTTGGTTCAACGGAACTCATTATCATTGTATTATTAGGTGCTTGGAACAGTCCATTTCCTAAACCGTTCAAACCAATAAACAATAAGATGAACCAAAGTCCTGTATTAACATTAAAGAATAAATATCCAATTTGAGCAATAGCCAGAACTAATAAACCAGCTATCGTTAACAAAATTGGATTTATTTTTGCGGACATTTTTCCTGAAATCGGCGCAACAATGACCTGAACTACTGGGAACATCATCAAGATATAACCGGCAATCGAAGCTTTCATTCCTAATGCATTTTCCAAATAAAATGGCGAAACGACATTAAAGAAGAAGTTAGTTACAAAGATCAAGAAGCCTACTACTAATCCTAAAGTAAAATCATGATTCTTAAAAATTCTCAGTTCGATCATCGGTTGTTCAGTGATCTTCTGTAGATGAATGAACAATACAAAGCAAGCAATGGCCGCTATAAAGGTCAAAATAATATAAATATTACTAAATCCAACCGACTGACCAATGAATATTGCCGCAAAGAAAAGTATCAGTGTCACAAAGTAAACCGCAAATCCACGTCGATCGATTTTGGCAGGGTTTTTCGGTTCTTTTTTGGGTAAATTCAAATATCCCAATAACAAAGCGATAGCACCGATAGGAAGATTGATCCAAAAAATATAGCTCCAATGAAATTGTGACAAGATCAAGCCACCGATACCAGGCCCGGCAATAGAACCGATCGAAACGAATGAACCAATGTAACCTAGGGCGTATCCACGCTCTCTTAATGGAAATGTTTGAGTAATTATTCCATTATTGGTGGCCATCGCCATTGAAGCACCAAAGGCTTGGACCACACGACCCAATAGTAAAATCGGCAGATCTATCCCAAATCCACAGATCAACGATCCAATAATGAAAAGAATCGATCCGGTTTTAAAAACCTTGATTTTACCAATCGAATCGGCCAATTTACCAAATAACAATAAGAAAATACAAATGGTAACTAAATAGATCGACACGATCCACTCGGCCATATTCATTGGGATATTTAAATCTTTACTGATAACAGGCAAAGCAATATTAACAATGGAACCATCTAGAGTAGACATTAAGGTAAAAATTCCTACCGAAATAAGTACCATCCACCGCTTTGGATTAACTTCTTCGTTCATAACAATTCTCCCAAATAAATTATTTCAATAAAAAAGAAAGCACTATTCAGCGCTTTCTTCATCTTGTTCAGCTTCTAATATGGTAATATTGACCGCTTGTGGACCCTTGAATCCAGGAGCAACTTCAAATTCCACATTGAGATCAGGCTTAATAAAGTAATCTTCACGATTAAGAATTGAATCCGCAAAGAAAAAGATATCTTCTTCTCCATTATTAATAAATCCAAAACCACGTTCAGTATTAAAACGTACTATTTTTCCTTGAAACATATATTAGCCCTCAAAACCTTCTTCAATTGTTTGAGGATATTCCTCAGTAACAATCTTAGCACATCTAGCACAGAAAGTTGGGAAGTTTGAGTCATCACCGACATCAGTCTTGATCATACGACATCTTTGACACACTTCACCATCAGCTTTTTCAACTAAGACGCTAGCATCTTCATACTTGTCAGCCTCTGCTGGAGCAGCATCTGTACTGATTTCAAATTGAGAAACGATCAACAATTGACCAAAGTTACTATTGATCTTATCAAAAGTCTTTTGAAGTTCTTCACTTGGATAAACCGTTACTTTGGCTTCAAGTGATTTACCGATCAACTTATCAGCACGTGCAACTTCAAGGGACTTAAGAACGTCGTCTCTAAAGTTCATGAAGACTGACCAGTCTTTTTCGATTTCTTCAGAACCAGCAAGTTCTTCAACTTCCGGCATTTCTGTTAATTGAACGTATTCTTCTGGTTCCTTCAAGTATTCCCAAACTTGTTCCATAGTATGTGGCAAGATTGGTGTCATCAACTTAGCAATCTTAACAACTGCATCATAGATAACTGTTTGCATTGAACGACGTGAATGTGAATCCTCAGGGTCAATGTAGACAACATCCTTGGCAAAATCAAGATAGAAAGTTGAAAGTTCATTAGTGATGAAACGAACAACGTTCTTAGTTACGTCAGCAAAGTCGTAACTGTCATATTCATCATGAAGATTCTTAACTAAGTCATTCAACTTAACAGCAATATACTTGTCTTCAGGACGAAGATCATCATACGCTACACGATTTGTCTTAGGATCATAATCAGTTGTGTTAGCGATCATAAATCTAAGAGTGTTACGGATCTTACGGTATGTTTCTGAAACTTGCTTGAATGAATCAACAGATACTTGAACATCTGAACTTGAATCAACAGAAGCAACCCAAAGACGAATGATCTCAGCACCGAATTGTCTTTCAATATCAGAAGGAGCAATAACGTTACCTAATGACTTACTCATCTTGACACCATTCTTATCAAGTGTGAAACCTTGAGAAAGAATAGCTTTGTATGGTGCAACGCCAAAGGCCGCAACTGAAGTGATCAATAGTGAGTTGAACCAACCACGATATTGGTCGGAACCTTCAAGAACTAAGTCAGCTGGGAATGTTAAATTATCACGTAATTTAGCAACACCAGCATGAGCTGTTCCTGAGTCAAACCAAACATCCATAATATCTGTTTCTTTTGTGAATTTACCATTTGGACTAGCGGGATTTGTGTAACCTTCTGGTAGTAAGTCCTTAGCGTCACGTTCAAACCAAACGTTTGAGCCATATTTGCCAAATAAATCAGCAACATGATCAATAATTTCTTTGGTCATGATAGGTTCACCATTTTCAGCGTAGAAAATTGGTAGTGGAACACCCCAAGCACGTTGTCTTGAGATAACCCAATCGCCACGGTCACGAATCATGTTGTAAAGACGAGTTTTACCCCAATCAGGAATGAAACTTACCTTTTCAAGTTCTGACAATAGTTGTGGTCTGAACTTGTCAATTGATGCGAACCATTGTGGTGTAGCACGGAAAATAACAGGTTTCTTTGTACGCCAATCATGTGGGTAACTGTGAGTGAAGAAATCAAGCTTCAACAATGAGCCATTTTCTGTCATTCTCTCAGTTATCATCTTGTTAGCATCATCGTAGAATACACCCTTGTATTCTGGAACTTCGTCAGTGAAGCATCCGTGTTCATCAATAGGTGAAAATACTGGAAGCTTGTATTTCATACCAACAACGAAGTCATCAGCACCAAATCCAGGAGCTGTATGTACTAATCCAGTACCATCATCCAATGTAACGTGGTTACCAAGAATCAATTGTGATTCACGGTCATAGAATGGGTGTGTTGCAGTTAATCCTTCAAGGTCTGCACCTTTGAATGTCTTGAGGATTTCTACATTTTCCCAACCAAGTTTTTCTTGTAAGAAACTAATACGTTCTTCAGCAACAACGTATTTCTTACCATCAGCATTGATCAATGAATAGTTAAATTTAGGATTAACACAAATTGCTTCGTTAGATGGCATTGTCCATGGAGTAGTTGTCCAAATAATGAATGAAGTATCATTGTCTAACAAATCTTTACCATCACGAACTTTGAAAGCTACAAAGATTGAAGGTGACTTAACATCTTTATATTCAATTTCAGCTTCAGCAAGTGTAGATTCTGATGATGGTGACCAATATACAGGCTTCTTACCACGATAGATATAACCTTTGTCAACCATTTCACCGAATACTTTAACTTCTTCTTTTTCGAATTCTGGTTGATAAGTAATGTATGGGTGATCCCAATCAGCTGAAACACCTAGACGTTTGAATCCAGCCATTTGTTTCTTGATTTCACCTTCAGCAAAGTCCAAACACATCTTACGATATTCAGACATACCGATTTCCTTACGCTTAACACCCTTTTTGGCTAATTGTTGTTCGATTGGAAGACCGTGAGTATCCCATCCAGGAACATATGGTGAACGGAATCCGTTCATTGAATGATAACGAACAATAATATCCTTTGAGACTTTGTTCAAAGCATGCCCCATATGAATATCACCATTAGCAAATGGAGGTCCATCTAATAGTTCAAAGGTTGGTTTACCTTCGTTTAATTTTTGACGCTTTTCATAAATTTTGTTTTCTTCCCAGGCTTTTTGCCATTCTGCTTCTTTGTTAGGAAGATTTCCACGCATTGGGAATTTTGTTTTTCCTAAGTTAAGTGTATCTTTGACTTTCATTCTTTCACCCCTCTTGAAATTAAAAAGAACCCATCCAATTCTAGGACGAGTTCTTCGTTATACCACCTATTGGTAATTGATTATAAAATTGTTTAAGAGCTGATATACTAAATAAATTATTTTACTAACCTCACACCATACGTTAGCTCGCTGAAAAATGTTTTATTAAGCACTTGTTCTCTTAATTATTAGATTCCTCATTATCATCAGTACCAGCATCATCAGTTTGGTCATCAGCAAAATTAAAAGTTGGTGCATTTTGTTCATGGTTAACTGTATATGGATCTGCCGGTTCCTCATCGGGAATATTGTTATTATAGTTCATTTGTTCCTCATTGGGAATGGTATCTGATGAATTTTCATAATCTGTTTGGGCGTTTTCATAATTATCGCCCGATACATCAGCATTATTCTGATCAAAATTATTTTGTTCAGGTGCAGAATTTTGGTTCATATTCATATTCTGCCCAGCATTCTGATTGGCATTTTGATTATTTGCTTCATAATCAGCTTGCATCCCCACACGTTGCTTCAAATCATTGGTCGACGTATCTTGTGAGAGTTTCTCCCATTCAGGACTCTTGATCATATTCAATTGCTGACGCAAGATCTCTTCCAAGCCACGTCTGTAATCAGCCGATTTCTTTTTAAGATCATCAGTTTCGATCGTCACTTGACGAGCCTTACTTGAAGCATCTTCAAGGATCTGATTCGACTTAGCAGTAGATTGATCTAGCAGATCACGTGCCTTCCTTTGAGACTCTTCAACAATCACTTGCGCTTCTTGTTCAGCATTAGTTTTCACCTTATCAGCAGCATCTTGAGCAACAATAATTGATTGATTCAAAGCATCACGCATATCGGTGAAATACTTCAATTGTTCCTTAGTATCTTCCAATTCTTTTTGTATCTGCTCGTTCTTTTGCAGGGCAAGATCATAATCCTGAGCAACCTGTTTTAGAAATTTATCTACTTGATCGCGGTTGTAACCACGGAATTTGTGTTCGAATTCCTTATCATGTATTTCTATTGGTGACAATACCATAATCTCCACCCCTATTTATTTATTAATAATATTAACGAACAATATGTATTTATTGCCCTTGGATTTACCCATAATATCATTAACTCTTACTCGACCATATCCACGCACACTCAACGTATCATTGATCGTTATAAAAGAACTTGCATTTTTGTTTGGCACCCAATTGATTTGGACTTTTCCATGCTCAACTAGTGTTTTGGCTGTCTGTCTCGATAAGTCATAAGCAGTTGCTACAACAGTATCTAGACGCAGCGAATGTACATTTATTACTTCGTCGTGTGAATCGTCCTTTGGTAACAAGAGTTCGTTGAAACTCTTCTGTGACAAATGAACCTTGTAAGGTCCGATCTTCTGTACTTGTTCAGATACAAAATCTTTCATCTGGTCAAATACAAAGAATTGCCAGTTTTCTCCGTCAGTTATTATATCTCCAAAGTGATCTCGTTCAACTCCTGATCCAGTCAAAGCTCCTAAAATTTGTCCATGATGTAAATTCGCAAATTTCTCTGGATACCTGATCTCAAACATTGAAATCTTAAAATCAGATTCTTTAGGTACAAAATAGTCAGGAGCAATAATACCCCTGACTCTCTCTGCCCCTTCGTATCCGCCAAAATAATGAACATAAAGGTCATCATATTTGTTGACGAGATTATTTAGAATCAGCTGCTCTCTTAAATTAAGAAAATCAGTCAATTGTGGGATATACATAGTTTGTGTTCTAAGTAGCAGATCGCTCATTTTATCAATAAAGGGCTTTTCTTCTGGACGAAAATATCCACTTTTTAAGCTTACATTTTCTTTTTCAGTCATTAGATTATATAAAAGATCACTTTCTGTACTATTTCTAGAATAATTAAAGCAATTAATGGGGAAAAATCAATCATCCCAAATCTTGTAGGAATAATCTTCGAAATTGCTCTGAAAAAAGGTTCCACCAGACTAGCAATGAAACGACCAAATACAGAATTGTATAGTGCAGGTATAAACGTCAAAATACAATATACAAATACGATCAACTCATATATTTGAAACGCTCCACCGATGATCAGTGGCAAACCGTAAGAAATACGATCCATAAGGTTCCCCTATCTATTTTATTCATTTAATTCTGGAATGCTTCCATCAATCTCAAACTTAGGTGGAGTGCATAAGAAAATCTTGTCTCCAACACGTTTGATCTCACCATTAAGAGCATAAATCGAACCAGTCAAAAAATCGACGATTCTTTTTGATTGCTCATCATTTATATTATTGAAATTAACAATTACAGCTTTGTTGTTTAACAATTGTTTAGCAACTACTTTAGCATCTGAATATACTCTTGGTTGATAAATTGCTATCTTACTACTTGCAGTTCTAGGTTCACTTGCAGCACTCATAGAAACTACCTTCTCGTTACCAGAATAATCAGCAGCTGGCTGTTCTACATTGTCTTGTTCATCATAACCATCTTCGTCATTAATTCCAAAGAAATTACCTAATTTTTCAAAAGCCATAATAGGTTCTCCTTCTAACTATTTTATTACTTGTTATTTCTACGCTTGAAAATTGGAGGAGTTGAATCATCATCATTATCGTTCAAATCAATTGTTTCAGGTTTCTTAAAGATTTCAAAGTCACCTTTTTCTCCAGAAACATTGTTGTTTGAACTGTCATCATGATTGATGTCCCAGTCAGCTAATGGATCACTTTGTTGTTGCTTTGGAGCTTGTTTAGGAGCTTCAGGAGCATTATTATCAAGTGTTGCCATGCGGTTGTTTAATTGAGGACGTTTTTGAACTGATCTCTTCTTGTCTTCACTTTCAACACCAGTAGCAATAACTGTAACCTTAACTTGGTCGCCAAGTGTCTCATCGATTGAAGTACCAAAGATAATATTAACGTCAGATGTAGCTTGTTCTGAAACGATTTGTGCAGCATCTTGAGCTTCAAATAATGACAAGTCCGGACCACCAGTAATGTTAAGCAAGACTTGTTTAGCACCATCGATTGAAACTTCCAATAGTGGTGAAGAAATAGCCTTGTTAGTTGCATCAGTGATTCTATTCTCACCGTTAGCTGTACCAATACCCATTAGGGCTGATCCTTGATCAGACATAACTGTCTTAACATCAGCAAAATCCAAGTTAACAAATCCAGGTGATGTGATCAAGTCAGAAATGCTTTGTACACCTTGACGTAGAACGTCATCAGCGATACTAAATGCTTCACCCATTGGAGTCTTCTTATCAACGATCTCTAATAGCTTGCTGTTTGAAATAATAACTAAGGTATCAACGTCTTTTTTCAATTCAGTTATACCATCAGCAGCAAAACGTGAACGTTTTGAGCCTTCAAAAGCAAATGGACGTGTAACGACACCAACAGTCAAAGCACCGCTATCTTTGGCAATGCCTGCGACAATAGGGGCAGCACCAGTACCTGTACCACCACCCATTCCGGCAGTAATAAAGATCATATCTGCTCCGTCAAGAGCTTCTTTAATAGCTTCTTCACTTTCTTGAGCTGCTTTTTGACCTATTTCTGGATTAGAACCTGCACCAAGGCCTCTTGTCAATTTAGGTCCTAATTGAATTTTAGTTTCAGCTTGTGAACTTTCCAATGCCTGCACATCAGTATTGGCAGCAATAAATTGCACACCTTTGATGCCAGAATCAACCATTCGGTTAACGGCATTACCACCAGCGCCACCAACACCGATAACTTTAATAACTGCTCCCGTATTGTTATTTGAATCCAATGAATATTCCATTAAGGAGTTCCTCCTACTACTTTTACTTTTATTAATAATTAATGTTTAATCGAAAAACTTACTCCAGAAGTCCTTAACCTTGTTCATCCGCTTACCCTTTTCAGGTTTTGGCTCTTGAGTCTTTTGCTTAGGCTCAGGATTGGATTGAACTGGTGTTGGTTCTGGTTCTTTTTTAGTTTGTTGTTGAACTGCTGGTTGAGGATTTGAATTCTTCAAACTGATTGCAGCACCATTCACAACGTTATCAGCGATGACACCTATGTCATTTAGTCTCGAAGCGTATGTTACTAATCCTAATCCTAACGAATAAGAAGGATAACGCATTCCCATTTGCGAAGGAATGTAACTCTTAACTTTAACATTAAAAATTCGTCTAGCGAGTTTTTCAACGTTTGGTGTGGCAGCCACACCACCAGTCAATACAATTCCGCCAGGAAGTGATAATGCTCCAGCATCTTCAAGTGGATCTTTTAATCTTGTAAAAATCTGTTCAAGTCTAGCTTCGATTATTTCAGCTAAATATTCTTCAGAAATTGCTTCAGGTTCATTCTTTCCTACTACATCTACACTGATTGTCTCTTCAGTAGCAGCGTCATCAACATCCGCATTTCCATAATAAAGTTTTAATTGACTGGCATTTTCAATCGTTGTATTCAAAACGACTGAAATATCATGGGTTACGTAATCTCCACCTTCAAAATCAACTGTTGAAAGTTTCAAGTTATGATCATGAACAACAGAGGCGGTTGTTTGACCAGCACCCATATCAATAATAACTGCACCAAAGTCACTTTCACCGTCGTCTAAGACAACTTGACTCAACGCCATTGGTGAAATAACTTTATGAGTAATATTTAAACCAGCTTGTTGGATAGCTTTTTTTGTATTATGAACGATTGTCTTCGGTGCGGTATAAATTAGGCCCTTCATCTCTAGACGAACACCAATCATACCTCTTGGATCACGTATATTATTGAATCCATCCACAGAGAACTGTTTAGGAATCAGTGAAACAACTTCACGTTCACTAGGTAAGTTTTGTACCATGGCCGCAGCCATAACTTGTCTTACGTCATTTTCATTTATTTCTTTTGATTCAGTACCAACTGCAATCATTCCCTGGCACTTTTCGATTTGTAACATGTTGGCAGATATTGCCACTACCACATCACGTATCGTTATATTTGCCTGAGTCTCGGCCTTCTTTACAGCCTTCTTAATTGCACCTGCAGCTTTGTCTATGTCGACTATAACGCCACGGTTGACTCCTTCAGATCTCTCGCTGCCAACGCCGACGACACTAACTTTGTCACCTGACGATTCAGCAACCACTACTTTGATTGAATTGGTACCTATATCTAGACCTACAAAAAATTCAGAATTGTCCATTAATCGTGGCAGCCTCCCTTACCTAGAAAAAAATCTATTCATTAGAAAATTTTAACACAAAATTGACTATATTAAACCTATTTCTTATCTTTAAACGGATAAGAATAAGCACCTACTTCAAGATTAATGACACCTTTCTTTTTCATCTGTGAAGCAATGCCAGGATAATATTTCATTTTGGCTTGAACCGTTCTGATATCAGCTACGACCTTATTACCATCGTTCATATCAATTTTTACACGGTATGGATTCAGTTTAGTTGGAGAATTATAAAATTCAGAAACATTGGTCTTAACATTATCATTTAAATTTTTATATATATTTGATATTTTTTTTAATTCTTTTTTATTATTGAAACCACTATATATCGGATAATTACCAATAGGAGCTTTCATCTTCTGATTTATAATGCGCCCATTGTCGATTATCCGATAATAATAGCCGTTCTTATAAATCAATCCTAAAGTTTGATACTCAGTTACATCAATCGTCAAATCACGTAAATTACCAGTTTTAAACGAAACTTTTTTGATCGACGGTAATTTCTTTTGCGTTCGTTCAGCTATTGATTTCTTTTCAAAAAACACACTCATTAGTAGTTTATTCTCATTGATATCAGTTGCATCAATGACCTGTTGTGCACCTAAATCGTTCACGCCTTTTACCGAGATATTGCGAACTTTACTCAAAGGAGAACCAAGATAGGCAATAAAGATAATTACTGCGGCAATGAAAAAAATAACTATATTCTTAACGTTGTTTCTCTTTTTCTTTGCCATCGTAAAACCTCAACATTATTTATTTACTAAAGTAGTCATAACTTTGATCAATCGATCAGATGCATCAGGAACACCTGTCTTCTTAGATGCTTCAGACATTTTTTTCTGAACACCTTCGTCATTCATAATCTGATTGATTTCATTAAACAATCCATCGGCAGTCAACTCTGATTCAGGAATAACTTTTGCTGCACCATTTTTAGCTACTGACATTGCATTCTTAGTCTGATGATCATGAGTAACGTAAGGACTAGGAATGAATATTGATGGAATACCCAAAGCAGTGATCTCGGCGATACTTGTTGCACCACTACGACCAACGATCAAATTAATATCTGGTAAAACTTCGGGCATATTATCAATATATGGTAATACAGAGATATTTGCACTGTTTAAGTACTTTTTATCGATTTTTTTAATCACATCGTCATAATGTACCCTTCCGGTAACAAATAAAACTTGATAATTTTCATTAGAAAAATTATCCATTGAACTTATAGCTGCCTTGTTGATCGGAGTTGCACCACGAGAACCACCAAAAATCATCACGGTTGGAATTCCTGGAGTTAAATTCAATTCCTTCAAGCGATCATTGGGTTTGATGCCAACAGCTTCCTGAGCACGAGGATTACCAGTGAAGACGATCTTACGTTTTTCAGAAAATTGATCTTGTGCTTCTTTAAAGGCAATCGCAATTCGATCTACAAAGTGACCTAAGAATTTGTTAGTAACACCGGCAATTGAATTCTGTTCATGAATAATCGTAGGAATGTGTAATCTATGAGCAGCGTATACAACCGCACTTGATACATAACCACCAGTACCGATAACAATATCTGGTTTGAAATTCTTAACGATTTTCTTAGACTTACCGACACTTGAAAGAAACAATTGCATAACTTTGACATTTTCCAATGTTAATTTACGTTTAAAGCCTTTGATTTCAATCGTCTCAAACTTGATACCTGCCTGCTTGACAATTTTGCTCTCTAAGCCTTTTTCAGTTCCAACGTACAAAACATCATCAATCATGTCACGCTCTTTTAGACGCTTGATCAATGCCATTGCGGGATAAATATGACCACCGGTACCACCACCGGATACTATAACTCGTAGTTTGTCCATTAGTTTTCCCCTTTTAGTGCTTCGACCTCTGCAATATATTGGTCTCCACGTTGTTCGAAATTATCAAATTGATCCCAACTAGCAGCAGCTGGTGACAATAAGACGATTTCTCCTTCACTACTTTGACGATATGCTTCTGGAACAGCTTCTTTTAGATTTTTGACTTTAGTAATACTGCTGATTTGAGCTTTTTTAGCAGTGTCAACCATCTTATCGGCTGTTTGACCATATACGATGATATTCTTGACTTTTCCCTTGAGAGAAGGAATCAATTCATCGAAACCATTACCACGATCAAGACCGCCAGCAATCAATACGATTGGTTGTTTAAAGGCCGTTAAAGCAACAATCGTAGCTTCAGTATTAGTTGCCTTAGAATCATTGTAGAACTTCACACCATTGAACTTGTCAACGTATTGAATACGATGCTTAACGCCTCTGAAGGAAGTAAGAACATCGATTATATCTTCGTTACTTACATCAAATAACTTAGCGACATTGATGGCAGCCAAAGCATTTTGAACATTGTGTTCACCAGGGATTTGAATTGAATCAGCGTTCATAATGAATTCTTTATTAAAATACAATTCCCCATTCTTTGCGTAAGCACCATCTGTTAATTCTTGCTCATCTGAGAATGGCTTAATAACAGCCTTAGATTGTTTAGCCAGGTTGCGCCATTCTTCAGTATTCCAATTAACAACAAAGTAATCATCTTTAGTTTGATTCTTAGTTATATGCATCTTAGCCTTAATATAGTTTTCGCGAGTGCCATGAAAATCCAAATGTGTTGAATAAATATTGTTCAAGACTGCAACATGTGGATGCAGATCGATCGTTCCTTGCAATTGAAAACTAGATAATTCAGTAACGACCACATCATCAGCAGTAGCCTTTTGAATTACATCTGAAATAGGAATACCGATATTTCCAGCATAGTAAGACTTCTTAAACTTAGGTGAATGTGCCAACATCAATTGAATCAATGTGGTAACGGTTGTTTTTCCGTTGGTACCAGTAACAGCAACCATCGTTGCATCTGAATAACTGTAAGCAATTTCTGGTTCAGTGATTACTGGAACGCCAATTTTCTGAGCATGCTTGATTAGTTCATTAGTATATGGAATACCAGGGTTCTTAACAACATAATCATACGAATCATCCACTAAACTAGCATCATTACTACCGGTAATAACGTCGAAACCTTCATCCAATAATTGTTTTGCCTCATCATTTCCTTCAAGAGGATTTGAATCAACTACCGTTACATCTGAGTTCATTTTTTTCAATAATTTAGCTACCGCATAACCACTTTTGGCTAAACCTAAAACTAATATCTTTTTATTTGAATAATTACTTTTTGTTTTCATGACTGACTTCCTACATAAATAAGATTAAATAAATTCCTGAACAAATAATACCGACGATCCAAAAAACAATATCAACTTTCCACTCATTCCACCCTAACATTTCAAAATGATGATGAATAGGTGTCATTTTAAAAATACGACGATGAAATACCTTGAAAGAAAATACTTGCAACATAACACTGGCGGTTTCAATAACATAAACCAAACCGATCAACAATAGTGACCAATATCTACCTAACAGGATCGAAATAGTTGCTAAACCAGCACCTAATGCTAATGAACCAACATCACCCATAAAGATCTTAGCAGGTTTGTGGTTGAATACTAGGAATGCTAATAATGCACCTACAACCGCAAAACAAATGATAGCTAGGTCAATACGATTCTGATACAAAGATATATATCCGTATGTTGCATAAGAAATTGTTCCTAGACCACCAAGCAAACCATCTAGTCCATCAGTTAAATTAGTTGCATTGGAAAATCCAACTAACCAGAAAATTGTAAATAAGATGAAAATCACTGCTGAATCGATTGAAAACAATCCAGGAATTGAAAAGTTCATTGGAAATTGATCATTGTTGTATACGTACAAGAAAATTGCAGCAACAATAATTTGTAAAATTAATTTTTGTAATGCTTTTAAACCTAGATTACGTTTCTTGAATACCTTGATGAAATCATCAATAAAACCAATACATCCATAAATTACGATAACAAAAGTTGTGATCAATAATGAATGTGTTAGTTGGCCTTGCCAAAGACCGACCCAGAGACTGGTTACAGCAGTGGCGAGTATTATCAAAAGTCCACCCATCGTAGGTGTTCCTGATTTTTTCTCGTGCCATTTAGGTCCTTCTTCACGAATTGATTGACCTTCTTTATGTGCTACTAGATAACCAATCAAGAATGGCATCAAAATGGCGACAATTGCCGCAGCACTAGCGATATCTATAACAATATTACTTAGTTCCATAAAAATCCCCTTAATTATTTAACAATTTATTTGTTTTTCAATGTAACTATAATTTTACCACTGTCACTTATTACTTGGCCCTTTTCGATGGATTGTTTTGTTACATATCCATCGCCCTTGGTCGTCACATGTGTACCAGTGACTTCGGCAAATTTCAATACATCATTCTTTGACCAACCCGTCAAATCAGGCATAGTCATTGCACCATTAGTCAATAGCACGATTCGTTGACCAGGCATGACCTTCTCACCACTAGCAGGCAGCTGTTGAACAACTTTATTACCGGTACCAATAATACCAGTTTGCAGGCCCATTTTCTTGATTTCTTTAGTAGCTTCGTCGGTCGTATCGTTGAGCAAGCTAGGAATACTTACATATTGACTGCCGGCCTCAGTTGTATTGGTTGGTGACTTACCTTGACTTACCAATCTCTTGACTAGTGGATTAAATACTTCTGACAGGATTTTTTCAGGTGACTCTGTCATTTGTTGTGGTTGTTGCATCGTTATATACACAATGTAGTTGGGATCATTATATGGAATCAATCCAGCAACAGAGAATATATAATTGTTGCTACCAGTCAAATAACCACCACTTGGCGATGCAATCTGGGCTGTACCAGTTTTAACTCCAACCTTGACACCAGGAACATTATAAACAATACCAGTACCATAAGTCTTCGTGACGACTTGGCGCATTGCCTTTTGGACTTGTTTAGCAGTACTTGCTTTGATCGGTGTATCGACCACTGTTCGTTTGTATGTCTTAGTAGTTTTACCTGTAGTTGGATCAACGATTTTTTGAATAATCTGTGGTTTGATCATCTTACCGCCGTTAGCGATGGCGGAGAAAGCCTGCAACATCTGCATAGCATTGACGTTGACACTTTGACCAAAGGAAGTCATAGCTTGGTCACTGGCGTGTTCATAAGAAATACTCCCTGAAACTTCACCGGGTAAATCTACATTGGTCTTATCACCGATATGGAACTTCTTCATATACTCCATCCAAGTTTTTGAGCCCATCTCTTCTTCAAGATGAACCATCCCAACATTAGATGATCTAGGGAAGGCCTCAGAAACAGGAATATAACCCCAGCCAGCGTTATTCCAATCACTGATCGTTCGACCACCGACCTCTACCGAACCGGATTTATACAGCTCATTAGGTTTGTAATTACCGGAATCAATTGCGGCTGATAGCGTCAGAATCTTCATAACCGAACCAGGTTCATATTGATCTTCCACCAATGTATCACGCCAGCTATTGCTCAATCCCTTCTTAGTCGTTGGATTAAATGTTGGTCGTTGCGTGGCGGCTTCAATCGCACCTGTCTTCGCATTCATAACTACGATCTGTAAGTTCTTAGGAGCGTATTTTTCAGAAACTTCTTGTGCCAAAATCTCTGCATATTGTTGAATACGACTATTCAGAGTTAAATAAATATTCGATCCATCAACAGAATTCTTCTCAATCACTTGAGAACCAGGAAGTTCGTTACCGTTTGAATCCACCTTAGTAACTCTCTTACCATTTTTACCACTCAAAAGCTTATTGAAATATTTTTCAATTCCCATAACACCACTAATATTACTGTTAGTATCATTGGCATTATCTGCCTTAGTTATACCAACTAAATTAGTAGCAAAGACTCCATTAGGATACGATCTTGACGGTAATTCTACGAAATGAATCCCGGGAAGATCTTGATTCTTGATTTTATTTTTAATTTCGATCGACAAACTACGTCCGGCTTGGCCGAATTCTACTTGATATTGATCTTTATTTTTAGGATTAAGAAACTTAATAATTTCTTTTCTAGACAATGGCAAATACTTACTCAAGACGCGAGCCGTCTTCTGCTTATTCTTTACATAATCAGCCTTACCATCAGTAGTCTTAGACTTCTTAGATAGCACAGCATAAATATTATAAATAGTAGAGTCTCCGGCAATCATGTCACCATTAACATCCAAAATATCGCCACGTTTAGCATTAACTTTTGATACACGTTCATATTTCATTTTGGTTCTTTGCTCTAGATTAACGCCGCTATATTCCTTACGAGTCGATATAGAAGCAAATCGATATATACAGACAATAAAAAAAAGGGCAGTCGCAATCAATATTATTCCACCAACGATATAATGATTGCGTCTTGCCTTATTTTTAAATATTTTTCCAAATTTCATTTCGATACGTTCCTTACGTTTTTGTTACTCATTTTTAAGTTATGTTTCTTGGCAAAGGCTGAAAGACGATCAAAGCTGGTCATTTCAGAAATCTCTTGACGTAAGTTTACGTTATCTGTATTTACTTTTGTTATTTCTGTTGAGATGTGATCTAAATTATTTTGATCAGAAGTCATGGAAACCTTGATACTTACTAATGAAACCATCAAAATCAACGTTAAAAAAGCGAGTCCAACGATCAACGTTGCCTCTAATTTTGATAACGCTACTTTATGAGTCGCAGGCTTAGGTGCTGCGGCTGGATTTGATTGTGGTTGTTCTACTGTTTCATAATTTGGTAGATTTCTGGCTGTGCTTTCTCTCATCATAAATTCTCCATAACTAAATCTTCTCAACAACACGTAATTTTGCACTGTGTGCACGATTATTTTCGTCTAATTCATCTTCACTAGGTAAAATCGGTTTTCTAGTGATTTGTTTCAATAATGGTTTTAAATTGTCTGGTACCACCGGTAATCCCCGCGGTAAGTCAATTTCTGAATTTTCTTTGAAAATGTGTTTTACAATTCGATCTTCTTTAGATTGGAATGTAATAACGCTGATTCTGCCTTTAGGAGCTAATAAATCGATCGCTTGTTCTAATGATCTCTCAAGTGATCCGAGTTCATCATTGACCGCAATTCTGATAGCCTGAAAAATTCTCTTAGCTGGATGTCCACCAGTACGACGTCTTGCAGCCGGAATTGCATTTTTAGCAATATCAGCTAATTCTAACGTCGATGTAATACGATGGTCTTCCCTAGTACGTTCAATTGAACGTGCTATTTGTTTAGAGAATTTTTCGTCACTATATTTATAAAAAATACTTACCAATTCGTTATATGACCAGTCATTGACGATTTTTTCAGCATCAAGTTCTTGGCGCTGATCCATTCGCATGTCTAATCTAGCTTCTTTTTTGTAGCTAAATCCACGAACAGCATCGTCGAATTGTGGAGAGGATACACCCAAATCGTAAACTACACCATCAACAGCGGTGACGTTCAATTCATTCAGGCGCTCTTTCATATTTTCAAAATTATCACGAATCAATATGAGTTTGTTAGAACCAATAATATCGGGATTATTTTCAATCTCTTCACCAGTTTTTATAGCGGCTTCATCACGGTCAAACGCATAAACGGTACTATTGTTGACGCGGCTCAATAGTTCTTTAGTGTGACCACCACGACCGAAAGTTGCATCAACAAAAATGGCGTTATCTCTAGGATTAACCTCATCGATTGTTTCTTTTAATAATACTGTTTTATGTGTAAATTCATTAGAAGTCAAAATCTGTCATTTTCTCCGATATTTCTTCAAAATTGTCTTCAGCTTGTTGATTAAATTCATTCCATCTTTCTTCATCCCAAATTTCAATTCGGTCTGAAACACCAACTACTACGCAATTCTTTTTTAATTTAGCAAAATCTATTAAAGACGACGACAAGTTGACGCGTCCCTGCTTATCAAATTCCATTTCACCAGCGGCGGAATAGAAAAATCTAGTAAAAGCACGGGCATCCTTCTTTGTTAAAGGTAACTTATCCAACTGAGCCTCAAGCTTGCTCCATTGTTCCATGGAATATCCAAATAAGCAGCCATCCATACCACGAGTAATTACAAAAATATCCCCAATTTCCTTACGAAATTTTGCAGGGATAATTATTCGACCTTTACTGTCAATGGTGTGATGAAACTCCCCCATGAACATCCACAGTTCACCTCAATTCTTTAACACTTTCTAATTTACCACAAATCACCACAATTAACCACTTCATATTGTGAAAAATGACACTGATATATGTAAAACGTTTTATTACTTGATTTATCAACATATATAACGGTGGGGGATAATCCCAAAAATAGTGTATTTTCACCACAATTGTTGCATAATTAGTTCATGTGAAGTAATATTCTTCATATATAAATACTAGGTGGTGGAACGTTTGAACGACGAAAAAAAGCCTAAAAGCACTTTAACAAAAATTACCCAAGTGGTCGTTTGGTTAATGATTTTAGTAACAATTGGCGGAGTAATCTTAGGATCACTCATGAGCTTTATTTAAAACAAACAAAAAATAGTGTCCAAGTAGAAGCAATCTCTACTTGAACACTATTTTTTTAATCTTTGACAATAATAAATTTCTTTAAAACCGGACTTAGTATCAACATCAGGACAAACATCATTATCATATTGGCAATAAAGCTTCCACCATTGATAACCAATGAATAGATCCATGGATTCATGGTCTTTGGTGCATACATTCCCCAATAAATACCACCAGCAATGAAATGGAAGAAGTACTTAGCTACGAATCCAATTCCAGAATAGAGCATTATTAAACCTATCGGATTTTTTCCATCTTCAATTCTTTTCTTCACTTGCATACTTCCCAAGCCGACAAGTCCAATAGCTCCAAAAGCTATTGGATATTCAACGAACCCTTGTAGCGGATTCAAAAAACCACCACTACTGAATCCTCTTAAAATAAGGTCCAACAGTCCCCAAACTAGTCCAGCAATTAATCCCGGCTTTAGGCCTCTTCTCAAAGCATATATTGACATAGGAATCAAACCATACACAATTGAAATCGATGAAGCGCCTAGATTATGTGGTATGAAGGCTAGTGCTGTAGATGCTGCAACAATGATTGCACCTTCAGTTAAAACCACCAAATTATTATTTCTTGACACAAAAAAACTCCCTTCTGATTTAAGCCATCACAAGAGAGTTCGAGTTTTTTACTTGAACAACACTATCCCTACGCATGTATTAACATAACAGGTTTAAAGGGTCTGAACTTAATCACTCTCAGCCATTGGCTCCCCCTGTGTTGACTATTTAATTAACATAATTATATCACTGTTACTTTTTTCTACCAAATACTCTGCTAAAGAATCCCGTCTTTTTTTCATCATTAAAAATATCTAACGGTATACTTTCGCCAAGCATTCGATGAGCAATATTTCGATAACTGTGACCAGCATCACTGTTCTTATCAGAAATCACCGTTCTACCTGCATTTGAAGCAGCAATAACATCGTCTTCATCAATGACTACTCCCAATAATGGAATGCGTAAATGATTAACGATATCATCGATCCTCATCGAAGTTCCTTTGTTGATCATATTCTTACGAACACGATTAATGATCAAATGTGGTGTAATCGGCATCTTCATACTTTCAAGAATCCCAACCACTCGATCAGCATCACTGACGGACGCTAATTCGGGATTAGTAACAACGATTGCCCCATCAGCAACCGTGACAGCATTTTGAAAACCGTACTCGATCCCCGCCGGACAATCGATCATTACAAAATCAAATCTTTGCTTCAAATAAGTAATAATTCTTCTAACAGAATCTTGATCAAGGACGTACTTGTCAGCAAACTGCGAAGCCGCTAATAAATACAAATTGTCTTCAAATCTCGGATCACGAACCAACGCTTGCGATAAAACAACTCGATTCTGTGCCACATCAACGATGTCATAAACAATTCTGTTGGTAAGCCCCAAAACAGCATCCAAATTTCTAAGTCCGATATCCAGATCCACCATACAAACTTTTTTGCCAAGGCTTGCTAAGACGGAACTAATATTAGCGGTTGTAGTTGTTTTACCAACGCCGCCTTTACCAGACGTTACAACAATAGATATCCCCATAACTAAACCGTCCTTTTTCTAGATTCACTCATAACCTCTTTGTAATCTTGTAAATCATTAACACTAATAGAGTGCATATCGTCAATGTATGCAAACTGATGATTATGAAGATCACCCTCATTTTCGTCCGTGATTATTTCAATAACATCAGCAATACGTAATTGAGCGGCATGCTTTAAATTGCCAAAAATTGCTGCACTCGTATTATCTGGGAAACCAGCTTGGACAATGCCATTTACCTTACCCAGTATATAGACAGATCCATCTGTACTGATCTGTGCTCCTTCATGAAGGACACCCAAGAATAATACATCGCCTTCAAATTCTAACTTTTGACCACTACGAACAATGCCCGTTTCAATGTTCATCTTATTAGCTTTTAAAAGTTTTGATACTTCAAGTTTTGACTCAACTTCTGAACTAATTTCTTTGATTTCAATTTGAGGATACTCAGTAAAAGTCTTCTTAACTTCTTTCACCTGAGCATCAGTCAAAAGACGATTACCAGTCTTAATAGTAAATTGAATGACATCATCTTCAGCAGAGCCAATATTTTGTTTAAGAATTAGTTCTTTCAAGTCTTTCAATGCTTGTTGGAAGTCACTTTCATCGTTAATGATTACAACATACCCTTCTTTGCTACCTTTAAGAGTAACGTTGCTCATTTACTATCCCTCCTATATTTAACCAACCAATCACTAAGATTTGCTAGTGGAACGTAAATTATGAAGAACAAAATCATATTCCATAACAACGTTGGTCCTAATACATAAGTTATAAAATCAAAAACGTTTGTACTTGTTTGTTGAAGCAATCTTTCTAGAACATAAATTCCTGATTGCAAGAATGTCAAAGCTAAGAAATAAATAGACAATTCATAACCCATATTGGCTTTAACAAATAAGAATTTAAAATGATCGATCCCTACCATGATAAGTGGTAGAAGAACTGTATACAGTCCGATGATCCCATAGTAATAGGAATCGTATATCAGACCAAACAATATTCCATAGATCAATAATTGACGACGATTATTAATTCTCATAGTTAACAGTACAACTGCCATCAGCATGATCTGTGGCAAAATCATGAAGTCACCGGTATTCATATTATTTAAGAATGCCCACTTCATAAGACCATCAAGATAAAAAGCCAGCAGCAAAAATATAACTTGTCCGACGATCTTTCGTGTTTTGATATTCATTATTTTTCACCACTAACAGTCGATTTAATAACTGTAACAACAGTAAAGTTTCTTAGCTCAGCTGCTGGAGTTATATATACGGAATTAGTCATACCATAATTGTCTTTTTTAATTCCATAAACTTTACCAATGTATAATCCACGAGGTGTTCTACCACCTAAACCAGATGTAATGATTCGTTGGCCTTTTTTGATGCCCTTAGTAGAATTGACATTTTCCATGACTAATTTACCAGATGAACTATCGTAACGACTAACGATACCAGTAACGGCATTATTATTGTCATCCAAGATTTCAGAAGCAAACTTGTCATTTAATTCATTGTTAGTTGAGATCAATTCAACCTTAGAACTGACCTTATCAACTTCAATAATACGTCCAATCAAACCTTTTCCAGACATAACTGGCATATTTTTCTTTAGACCACTCGTACTACCACGATTGATCGTCAAATAACTTTGCCAGCTGCTTGGTGAGCGACTCAATACAGACGCATTAACAGTCGTATAGTCTGTTAACGTTGCATTTAATTTCAACTCTTCTTTTAACTTTTGATTCTCTTCTTGAACAACTTTTAATTTTGCTTGATTTTGAGCTAAATCATCTATTCTTGCCTTCAAGTGTTTGTTTTCTGTATATGTATTGTACAAATCAGAAAATTCTGAAGAAGCGTTCTTAACAGCATTGGTTGGATAGGCAAACACTCCACCAACAACACTAACAACGTCATTCCCCACTTGCTGGATGGCAGGAGGAGTCTCTTTGTTATCGCGAATATTTACAGTTACCGCTAAAAGTCCAAAAGTCACGATAAGAATTACCATTAGAATGATTAACTTTTTGTTTGAAAAAAACTTTTGCATTGCTTCCTCCTACAGTAAACAAAAAAAACGGGATTAACCCGCTTATTTTTGACGACGCATTACATCGATATTTTTAAGTGATTCTCCAGTACCGATGGCTACACAATCTAGTGGGTCTTGAGCAATGAATACAGGTACTCCAGTTGCTTCAGAAATTACTTCTGGCAAATGATGTAATAATGCTCCACCACCAGTAAGTACAATACCGTGATCGATCACGTCAGCAGCAATTTCAGGAGATGTCTCTTCAAGAGTCTCTTTGATCGTTTCAATGATTTCTTGAACATCTTCATGAATAGCTGTTGCTATGTCTTCACCAGTCAATTGAATAGTCTTTGGAAGACCTGTAACCAAATCTCTACCACGGATTTGCATTGTTTCAAGTTCTTTAGCTTTTTCGATTGAAGCAGAACCGACTTGGATCTTAACGTCTTCGGCAGTTCTTTCACCAATTTGTAAGTTGAAGTTTGTCTTGATGTAAGCTGAGATCGAATCGTCGAACTTATCACCAGCAACACGGATCGAACGTGATGAAACAATACCACCAAGTGAAATAGTAGCTACGTCAGTAGTACCACCACCAATATCAACAACCATGTTACCTGTTGGATCCATAACTGGAAGTCCAGCACCAATTGCAGCAGCAAATGGTTCTTCGATTACATAAGCTTCTCTAGCACCCGCATGCTGAGTAGCTTCAATAACAGCCCTCTTTTCAACTTCTGTAACACCACTTGGAACACAAACCATAACAGATGGCTTTGAATTTCCAGCAGTCTTTTCGATGAAATACTTCATCATTGCTGCAGTTGTATCGTAATCCGCAATAACACCGTCTCTCATAGGACGGATTGCTGAGATACTACCAGGAGTACGACCGATCATTTCACGAGCATCGGAACCAACGGCAACGATTTCTCCAGTATTATTGTTCTTTGCAACGACTGATGGCTCGTTTAAAACGATGCCTTTACCTTCGGCATAGACAAGAGTATTAGCAGTTCCCAAATCTATTCCTAATTTTTTTGATCCAATACCAAACAATTTATATTCTCTCCTTTAAAGTACACACCACATTTTACGCTATCCAAAATTATATCATACAAAAGACCAATTTAAAGTAATCCAAAGACATACCTAAATAATTTTTTCTGTTTTTAAACTGGAATACGCATTTTTTGTCACAATCAGATGATCGATCAAGTTAATTCCCATTAACTGACAACATTTTAATAACCGTAAAGAAAAATTTTTATCATTTTCGGAAGGGTAAAGTCGTCCACTCGGATGATTGTGGGCTATGACGACTTGAGTAGCAGATATATACAATGCTTCTCTAAGAATATCGCGAGGATGCACCGTCGCTGCATCCGTTGTTCCAATAAATATTATTTTTTCCGCAATCACATGATAACCATTATCTAAATAAACAGCTACTAATTTCTCTTGTGGTGAGTTACCAATTTTTTTAATTAAATGCTTACTCAAACTAGATAGATCCGCAACTTGATTTAATAAGGAATCAGCTTCAAGTTTTCTCTGGCCTAATTCAAATGCTGCCAGTATCTTACATGCTTGAGCTGTACCAATTCCCTTGTATGACAATAACTGCTCCATATTTAAATTCAAATTGTAAGATTCAGAAACTATCTTGTCAGCAATTTCTATTACATTTTTACCTTTAGTTCCATTACCTAATATTACCGCGACTAGCTCGCTAGTCTCCATTGACTTAATACCGTTTTTGGTGATTCTCTCTCGTAAGTTTACCATTATACTTTAAACTACGAAAAATATGACTCTAACTCTGAAACTAAATAAAAAGATCCAGTAACAAGTAAAATTTGCTGATCATTTAGATTATCAATAATTCTATGTAAGCAATCATAATAATCATCAATATAATCAACATTATCATAATTTGAAAAATCGTAATCATCAAACTTTGCTGCACGAGGCATATCTAAACTGGTAACAAAAACTTTCTTAGTATTGCTGGTCAGAAAGTCCAAAATATCATGACGATCTTTGTCTTTCATCCCTGCATACATAGTAATTATATCTTTATTAGGCTCATTTGTTATTAAAGAATTGATTAAATTATCAATTGCTGCCAAATTATGTGCCCCATCAAGGATTACTAGTGGTCTTTTATTGACGATTTGTAGTCTTGCTGGGATCTTTTTTGCATCGATTTGGGCAATTACTTGTTCCAAATTATAATTCAAATTGTTTTTTTCTTGATAACAAACGAAGGTTTGAAGGGCGATTGCCGCATTTATCGCAGTAGTTTCTTCAATACCTGTAATTTTTACGGGTAAATTTTTAAATTCAAAATAAATTTCAAAATTATTTATCTTTAAATTTTTTATTTTCAAACCGTGCTGATATTCATACACTGGACTATTCAATTTACTTGCACATTCCAAAATAATTTTTCGGACCGAATCTTGCAAATATCCTGTGACCAACGGCGTATTTTTTTTAATAATACCGGACTTTTCCACGGCAATATCTTGAATCGTTGGTCCAATCAATTGCTCATGATCCATCGCAATCGAGGTAATAACTGAAACATCAGGCTTAATAACGTTAGTTTTGTCGTGTTTAGCCCCAATCCCAACTTCAATTATTGCCACATCCACCTTGTCTTTGAAATACAAAAAGCCCATACAAGTTACGAATTCAAACTCTGAAAGAGAATTTTCATCAATCAAACTAATGATGTGGTTGACAAGATCCAGCAACTCTTCATTACCTATCATTCTGTGATTGATTTGAATTCGTTCATTAAAAACATTGATGAATGGTGATGTAAACATCCCTACACGTTGATCATTTGCTTCAAATAGATTAGACAAGTAATTACAGACAGTTCCCTTGCCATTAGTTCCTGTGACGTGAATCGTCGGATAAGAGTTTTGCGGATTGCCCAACTTGTCAAGAGCTGACTTGATGCGATCTAACTTGTTTGTCCGATGAAATTTGGGAAGAGAATGAATATATTCAATTGCTTCTTGATAACTATTAAGCATTATATTCCTTTCATACATAAAAAAAGAGGAAGACAAATAAATGTCCTTCCCCCATTATTTAATTATTTATTAGCTTTCAATTGATCAATACGTTGTTTGATCTTAGCTTGTTTGGCTTGGTAATCAGCTAATTTTTCTTTTTGTTCATTAACAACTTTTTCAGGTGCTTTTTCAACGAAACCTTTATTAGATAATTTCTTATCCAAACGAGTTATTTCTTTATCCATCTTAGCCGATTCATCTTCTTGACGTGCAATTTCTTCATCAAGATCAATCAATTCTGCTAGTGGAATATAAACTTCAGTACCGTTTGTAACTGCAGTCATAGCCAGTGCTGGAGCCTCTAGATCTGTTTCAACTTTCAATTCCTTTGGATGTAGGAATCTGTCAACATATTCAGTGTTATTCAAAACAACTTGTTTGATATCGTCATTTTGTGGCTTGATAAGGATGTCGACTGCCTTTGAAAGTGGAGCATTGGCTTCAAGACGAATCTTTCTAACTGACTTGATCAAGTCGATCAGAACATCCATATCGTTCATTGCCTTTTCATCTTTGAACTCATCATGATTTTCTGGATATGATGCGAGTGAGATCGACTTACCATTATGAGGCATTGATAACCAAATCTTTTCAGTTACGAATGGCATAATTGGGTGCATCAATCTTAGAATCTTGTCCAAAACATAAGTTAGGATCATTCTCTTTTGATCCTTAGCTTCACCATCTTCACCAGTAAGTGTAGCTTTACTCATTTCAATGTACCAATCACAGAAATCATTCCAGATGAAGTTGTACAAGTTACGACCTACTTCACCGAATTCAAACTTGTCCATCAAACGATTAACTTCATTAACAGTTTGATTCAACTTAGCCAAGATCCACTTATCTGACAAGTCATAACGAGTTACCTTCGATAGATCGTCCATAGCTGGAGTGTCGTCATCAAGATTCATAATAACGAAACGGCTGGCGTTCCAAATCTTATTGATGAAGTTCCAGGCTGAATCCATCTTGTCATAACTGAAACGTGTATCTTGTCCAGGAGTTGATCCATTCATTAAGAACCAGCGAAGTGCATCAGCACCGTACTTCTCAATAACATCCATTGGATCAATACCATTACCAAGTGACTTACTCATCTTACGACCTTGCTCATCACGAATTAAACCGTGAATAACAACGTGTTCGAATGGACGTTTACCGGTGAACTTCAAACTTTGGAAAATCATTCTTGATACCCAGAAGAAGATGATATCGTAACCGGTAACTAGAGTATCGGTTGGGAAATAACGTTTGAAGTCGTATGAATTTTCATCAGGCCAACCCATAGTTGAAAATGGCCATAGAGCACTTGAGAACCAAGTATCTAGAACATCACTCTCTTGTGTCCAGTTTTCAATATCTTTAGGAGCTTCTTCACCGACATACATCTTGCCAGTCTCTTTGTTATACCATGCAGGTATTTGATGTCCCCACCACAATTGACGTGAGATAACCCAATCATGAACATTATCCATCCATTGTTTGAAGGTATCTTCGAAACGATCAGGAACAAATTTTACTTTATTGTCGCCTTCTTGGTTCTTAAGAGCCATTTCAGCAAGTGGCTTCATCTTAACAAACCATTGAGTTGATAATCTTGGTTCAACCTGAGCGTTTGAACGTTCTGAATGTCCAACACTGTGAACGATTGGTTCAACATTTAGCATGTAGCCGCCATCTTCGAGGTCCTTAACAATAGCCTTACGGGCGTCAAAACGATCCATGCCATTGTACTTACCAGCATTCTCATTCATTGTACCGTCAGCGTTCATAGTATTGATACGTTGTAAGTCGTGACGATTACCAACCAAGAAGTCGTTAGGGTCATGGGCAGGTGTGATCTTAACCATACCAGTACCGAACTCTTTATCAACATAGTGGTCTGTAATGATTGGAACTTTACGGTCAACTAGAGGAACGATTACTTCCTTGCCAACAATGTCCTTATATCTCTCATCACTTGGGTTAACTGCGATAGCAATATCACCAAACATTGTTTCAGGACGTGTGGTAGCAATTTCAATGTAACCTGATCCATCAGCATATGGGTATTTAACATGATAAAAAGCACCCTTGTCATCCTTATGGATAACTTCAATATCAGAAAGTGCTGTTTGAAGTTCTGGATCCCAGTTAATGATGTATTCACCACGATAGATCAAACCTTCGTTATACAATTTAACGAAGACCTTACGAACAGCCTTTGATAAACCTTCATCCAAGGTGAATCTCTCACGAGAATAATCCAATGAAAGTCCTAATTTACCCCATTGTGCTTTGATAATTGAAGCAAACTCGTCTTTCCACTTCCAAACTTCGTCGACAAATTTTTCACGTCCAAGATCATATCTGGAAATACCTTGTTCACGTAGTTTAGCTTCAACCTTAGCTTGTGTAGCAATACCGGCATGATCCATACCTGGTAGATACAAAGTATCGTAACCTTGCATACGCTTGTAACGAATCAAAGTATCTTGAATCGTTGTGTCCCAAGCATGACCCAAATGCAACTTACCAGTAACATTTGGTGGTGGGATAACGATTGAATAAGGCTTTGCCTTTTTGTCACCAGAAGGTTTGAAGACATCTTCATCAAGCCATGCTTGATAACGACCTTCTTCGACTTCTTTTGGATTATATTTAGTATCCATGTCGATTTCTCTCATAAAATTTCCTCCATAAAATAAAAAAGCATTCGTCCTATATAGGACGAATGCTCGCGGTACCACCTAAATTGAGAATCCATTATTAGACTCTCCTCTCAACAGATAACGGTGGCCCGATCAATATTTTGATAGCTCACAGGTAACAATCGAAGTCTCTGGCCGTGCAATTCTCAGCTAACATGCACTCTCTGAAGCCATTAAATTCAACACTCCTGCTCAAAGCTGTTGATTTGATAATAAAACATATTTCACAAAACGTCAATTATAATTTTATAGCAAACTGCTGATATCTTCTTGTTGCTGTTCCATGAAGTGATCTCCATGTTCAATAGTTGTGATCTTAACTCCAGCTAATGAACGTTCGATCAAGCCGTCAATATCAAGTGAACTTTCAAATTTACGAGTCTTCTCGATACTAGGACGTGTCTTAGGACTTGGTGGAGCAAAGACCGTACAACAGTCCTCAAATGGTTGAATGGATAAATTGAATGTATCAATGTTTTCAGCCAAACGGATAATTTCAGTCTTATCCATAGTAGCAACTGGGCGCAAAATTGGTGTAGTTGTAACATCATTGATGGCAGCCATACTCTCAAGGGTTTGAGATGCTACTTGTCCAACGGCTTCACCATTAAAGATGGCCAAACCATGCTCTTTTTCACGCAACATGTCAGTTAATCTCAACATGAAGCGGCGTTGAATCGTCATTAAGTATCCTTCTGGAACGGATGACTTGATTGTTTCTTGGATCTCTGCAAATGGTACTTCAATAAACTTGATATTACCACCAAAAACAGTCAACTTACTAGTTAATTCCTTAGCCTTGTTCAAAGCTTGTTCTGAAGTATAAGGTGGACTGAAGAAATGAACCATTTCAATATCAACCCCACGCTTCATTGCAAGATAACCAGCAACAGGTGAATCGATCCCACCTGACAGCATCAACATAGCTTTTCCGGCAGTACCAACTGGCAAACCACCGGCACCTTTGATAGTTAAGTATGAGAGATAAATACCATCTTGACGAACTTCAACTGAGATCTTGATGTCAGGACGCTTCATCTCAACATCGATTCCAGGAAATTCATCACAGATTGCATCCCCTAATTGGAGATTAACTTGGTTAGTATCGAGTTTATATGTATGGTCTGAACGTTTAGTTCCCACCTTAAAACTCATACCAGGCTTATATGCTTCATGCATCATTTCAATAGCCTTAGCTTTGACATCCTCAAAGTCCTTTGAGACTTTAACACTCAACGAAAAAGTTTGAATACCAAAAACATTCTTGAGTTTTTCCATGATTGGCTTAGCATCTTCACCATTCAACTGGATATGCAGACGATCACGATGTGGTCTCATAACTAAGTTAGGGTAATCTTTTAACACCTTGGCAACATTACCGTGTAGACGATCGATGAAGCTCTTACGGTTCTTACCCTTTGTTGATAATTCGCCGTAGCGAACCATAATTTCAGTATATTCCATTAAATTCTCCTAATTTAAAATTTGGAAATGATCATGTATTTCATCCAAATTCTTAATAAATTCTTTCATTTCAGCTTCAGTATTGTTCTCATCAAGACTGACACGAACGGCACTTGTAGCAATTTTCTCTGGTGTGCTCATTGCCTTTAAGGTACTTGATTCTAGTCCCTTTTTAGATGAACATGCACTTGTAGTTGAGATATAAATGTCGCGATCTTCGAAAGTATGCACAACTGTTTCACCACGAACTCCATCAATTGTGAAACAAATAATGTGTGGAGCAAAGTCGTCAGCTACTTTGGAGAAAACGTGCGTATTTGGCAGACTTTGAATGTGTTCGATCAACTCAGTCTTGAGTTTAGTCATCTTATCAGCCTTTTGAGCTTCATTTTCCTTCAACAAACGCAAAGCTCTAGCCATTGCGGCAATAGCAGGTGTATTTTCAGTACCACTTCTAAGGTTCTTCTCTTGACCGCCACCAGCCATTAATGGTTCCAATTGCTTACCGGCTTTCATGTAAATAAAACCAATTCCACGTGGAGCATGGAATTTATGACCAGAGAAAGTATAGAAGTCAACTCGTGGATCAATGAACTTATCTTCAATATTCTTACCAATAGCCTGTGTTCCATCAACGTGATAACTGATGTTTGGATAATCATCCAGCACACGAGCCATTTCGTGAATCGGTTGAATTGATCCGATCTCGTTATTAACTGCCATAGTTGAAACTAAGATAGTATCATCTCTAATAGCATTCTTCAAATCTTCAGCACTGACATGACCAGTTTTATCGACTGGTAAATAAGTTACGTCATATCCTAATTCCTCAAGTTGATGCATCGAATTCATAACTGAAGGATGTTCGATCGAAGTTGTAATGATATGTTTACCAAACTCACGTTTCTTAAATGCTGTTCCCTTAATGATCCAATTATTGCCTTCAGTACCACCACTAGTGAATACCACTTCGTAAGGTTTTAATCCCATTAATTCAGCAATTTGCTTACGTGATGTTTCTAGTAATTCATAAGCCTTTAAACCTAATTTATGTAAACTAGATGGATTACCAAAGTAATTCAAACTAGCTGCATTATAAGTATCAAGAACTGTCTTCTCGATTTTTGTTGTTGCACTATTATCAAAATAAATCATATTTTTTCCCACCAAAATAAAAAGGCCTTAACGGCCTTAATTTTTTTACCATACTATAAGATAACGCAAATTTCATATTTATGCATTAATTGTTTCTTTTATTCTTTCAACTGAACCTGCTTCAACTCGTTCCAAAGCTGCAGAAATTGTTTCAACTGACTTACCATATTCGTAATCTTCGTCAAACAAAGCACGTGCTCGTGACAATTGATCCGCAAAGTCAGCATCCTTATCAGCATAACGGTTAGCGTATTGTAATAACTTCTCAGCTAATCTAACATTCATCTTCAAATCAGTTGTTTTCTGTACCAAGTTTTCAAGATCTTCTTGAGTTACGATTACCTGCTTACTGATATCTTCCATGTTGATCTGTTCAGCATCTAACTCATTATAGAGTTTGTTGATCTCATCAAATACCATGTAAAAATAATCCAAATAATCATCTGGTAAACCATTAAGACGTAGTTGTTCTACGACCTTCTTTTGGATTTCTAAGCGTTTGGCATACTTATTAACACTGTTGCGTGCAATACGTTCACTCGAGATCATTTGATTAAAGTTATCGTTGATCGATTTTTCACTAGATTCAATTTCATCCAATTGACTGACAATTGCTTTGAAGTCATTTTCAGCTTGAGAAAAGATCGAATTCTTATCAGCTATATCTTGTACATCTTGATCGTAGTTAGTGCGGATCGTATTTAAAGTAACTAGGTTATCCTTAAATTGTTTAACGTCGCCTTCTGCCAAAATATAATTATTGCTTAACTTTTGAATTCTGCTGTCCAATCGGTTGTGCTGGAACTTAGCGTGGTTTATGTAATCAAGCACTGGTTTTTGTTGCTTCAAAACATTTTGCTTAGCATCTATTTCAATTGTCAAAACATCATACAAGTGATCGATATTTTGTCTAATTTCTTCATTAGTATTATTAACATGATCAAAGTTCAATTCACCTAATTCTGAATTAGACAGATCCAAACTGTTTTGGACATCTTTGATCAATGCCTCAATATCTTCCTCAAAATTAAATTTCTGATTGACTAGTTTCTGATAAACCGAATTGATTTCTTCAATTTGCCCAGGAAAAACATCAGTTAACTCGTGATGTAATGGCTCAATGACCTTGAGCTGATCAGTTATTAAGCCTAGCTTTATTTTGACATCATCCAGATATTGGCTAGCCTCAATGTGATCACCTTTATCAGTCAATTGTGTTTCTTTGTCTAATAGACCGGCAATCTCGGTTAATTCATCCTCTAACTTATCAGCTGCAGTTCCGTAGTTGAACGACTGTGTCAGAATTCTCTTACGCAAATCCTCATAAGTTTGTTGGAGTGCTTCACTCTGAGTAGCATTTAATTCATCGCTCTTAGATAATTCATCCAACTCTTCTGATATATGATCGAGTTTTTCCTTCAATTCATTCAAAGACCGATCAACTTGCTTCAGTTGCTTAGCCGCTCCAAATACTTTGAACTGTGTATTCTTATATTCGGAACCACGAATCTCACGTAAAATAGAAGGAACAACTTCATTCAATTGTTCTTGATAATTAGATTTGAGCTTACTGAATTGATCTCTACTAGCACCAGCAAGCTTCATTTCTTCCAATTTTTTTAATTTATCATTCAATCTATCTTCCTTTAACTCATCAGCACGTTCCTTATATGAGTTAAGCGTACCTGCGTTTTTCTTCTGTAAAAACCACATGTACCATAGGAAGACTAAGATCAAAATAATTATTCCAATAATTATTTTCGACACTTTAACACCCCTAATGATGATTCGATATCATATAACTTGAATTATACCAGAGAACAACCTTACAATTTATTTTAATAGTCTTTCATAATAAAGTTTTAAATATTGGCTCAAAAATTTCTTTTGACTTTGTTCGTCATTCAAGTTACACTACTCTTTGTGTAAAATATGCAGCAAAGAGCGGCAAGAACGTCAACAGTTACCGACATATTTGTTCAATTAGTAACCCACGGCTGCATGTGGTGAAACTTGTAGCGGCAACTGCACGAATGCTAAACTCTTGTTAATTATTTTACTCCATACAAAATTTTGGAGGAATTTATTTATGTCTAGATATACAGGACCTCGTTGGAAATTATCACGTCGTTTAGGAATCTCACTTTCAGGTACAGGTAAGGAAATCGCTCGTCGTAACTATGCTCCTGGTCAACATGGACCAAACAGTCGTCGTAAGATTTCAGAATACGGTCAACAATTAACAGAAAAGCAAAAGCTACGTTTCATGTATGACGTTAACGAACGTCAATTCCGTAACTTGTTCTTGCGTGCTGGTAAACTTGACGGTATCCACGGTGTTAACTTGATGGTTCTTCTTGAATCACGTCTTGACAACATGGTTTACAGATTAGGTCTTGCAAGTTCACGTCCACAAGCTCGTCAACTTGTAAACCACGGTCACATCACTGTTGATGGCAAACGTGTTGATATTCCATCATACGAAGTTCAAATTGGTCAAAAGATCAGCCTTCGTGAAAAATCAAAGGACTTATCTATTGTTAAGGCTAACCTTGAAAATGTTGTTGGACGTCCTGGTTTTGTTACATTCGACGAAAACACAATGACAGGTTCTCTAGTACGTAACCCAGAACGTGACGAACTAGAACCAAATATTGATGAATCACTAGTTGTTGAATACTACAACCAAATCCTTTAATATTTATCAAAACATTCACCTTGTGTGGATGTTTTTTTATTTCTACAAGCAAAAATCAGCACGTTATGATAATTGAGGCGGATTATCATAACGTGCTGATTTAATATAATTAATTATTTTTCTGCAACCTCGTTGTTTGCATCTACTAAAAATTTACTTAACGCAATAAATTTATTGAACAGCAATTCATCATAATTGCCATCACTTACCTGCGATGAATCTTTAGATAGATCAAAACCAATTACAAAATCACTCGATTTAATTTTTGAATATCGATCTACAGCCGCTAAATAATGGTTCGCATCATTCATTGCGGCCACTGTATGGTCATTTGAAACTAGCCACTCTTCTGATATAACTTGATCATTCCAAGACTTGATCAAAGGATAGTAATCCTGTCGTTTGCGAGCATCAGCCAATAAACTAAATGTTATGAAATAACGATCCGGCCAGAGACCTAACTCTAAGTGTGGCGTCTTTTTGTAACCACTCTTATCTAAATTTATTGCTAACCAAGTATCCGGTGGTGGATTTTTGGTTCTTCTTTGGTGTTTAGCAATTTTTAAATAAAATGTTTGTTGATAATCTTGTTCAAGTCTATCAAGTAATTTATTGCCAAATATTTCAAACTTTGGGTCTAGTTGCTTTCTGATTAAATCAAGACGACCAGACAAAGTATCATCTTTAAATACATCAAAATCACTCTTATCAAACATGATAAATTCCTTTCATTACACAATTCTAGACAATCTAAAAGTTTATCCCCTCTACTTCACTCTCTGTTGTAGAATATAATTATTGTACTATATAGGAGGACTTATGCAAAAACCACTAGCATATCGCATGCGACCGACTAGTATCGATGATATCGTCGGTCAACAACACTTGGTTGGTCCTAATAAGATCATTCGCAGAATGGTAAATGCCAAGATGCTATCGTCAATGATTCTTTACGGACCACCCGGGATCGGTAAGACTAGTATTGCCAGTGCTATTGCTGGAAGTACTAAGTACGCCTTTCGCAAGCTAAATGCAGCGACCGACAGTAAAAAAGATTTACAGATCGTTGCTGAAGAAGCAAAAATGAGCGGAACAGTTGTTTTATTATTAGACGAAATCCATCGGCTTGATAAAACAAAACAAGATTTTTTATTACCATTATTAGAAAGTGGATCAATTATTTTGATCGGTGCCACAACCGAGAATCCTTATATCAACATTAGCCCAGCTATTCGTTCTCGTGTTCAGATATTTGAATTAAAACCACTTGAACCAGATGATTTAAAAAAAGCGGTGCGTCGTGCACTTGCCGATAAAGAAAATGGTCTTGGTGAATACAACGTCAAATTGGACGACGATGCTCTAAACTTGCTGGTAAGTTCTACCAACGGTGACTTAAGAAGTATTCTCAAAGGATTGGAACTCTCAGTATTATCAACTGAGGAATTAGATGGGATCATTCACATCGACTTAAAATCAATTGAAGAATCAGTGCAAAAAAAAGCCATCTCGGCTGATAAAGATGGCGACAGTCACTATGATGTTATCTCAGCTTTTCAAAAATCAATTCGTGGAAGTGACCCAGATGCCGCATTGTTATATCTTGCTCGTCTGCTGGAAGCCGGAGAACTCACAACCGCCATTAGGAGGCTCTTAGTTTGTGCTTATGAAGATATTGGTCTAGCTAACCCTCAAGCTTGTCAAAGAGCCGTACAGGCCGCACAAGTGGCACAAATGGTTGGTTTACCCGAAGCACGGATTCCGTTAGCTGATGCTGTGATCGACTTATGTCTGTGTCCTAAATCCAATTCAGGAATGGTCGCAATCGATGCCGCCTTGAAAGATGTTCGTAGTGGCAAAGCTGCATCAGTTCCAGATGACTTGAAAGATGCTCATTATTCGGGAGCCAAGAAACTCGGACACGGCGTTGGATATAAATTTCCACACGACTATCCTAATGCTTGGGTCTATCAACAATACCTACCAGACAAGCTAGTCAATGAAATTTTTTATCGGCCAAATACAACTGGTAAATATGAACAAGCATTAAAAATGCGCCTTGAACAATTAAATAATCTGAAAAATAAAGCTAAACGGAGTGAACATTAATAATGGTAATTAAAATTTTAATGCTAATATTTATTATTTTCTTATTAGCACTAGCATATAATTTGTGGAGTCATCGTAACGGTAAATTCTTGATCTACTCACCAGATGAAAACTTAACACTGAAAAGTATGATGATCATTACATCGGTCTTATTAGTATTGATTTCTATCGCAGGAATAATCATCATGATAGTTGGCAGTAAAGAAGCCAATTTTATTACTTTAATTCTAGGAAGTGTAGTTGCTGCTGGTTTCTCAATTTATTTGGCAAATATTCGCAGATGACTGTATTTATCAGCCTCAATCAACTAAAATAAGGTTGTAAGCAAGTTATATAATTAATCAATGAGGTGATAATATGTTACAACAATACAAAAACATTCTCGTACCAATTGACGGATCGTTCGAAGCAGAACTAGCTTTCAAAAAGGCTGTGGAAGTTGCTAAAAGAAATAATGCCGCAGTACATCTACTACATGTAATTGATACACGTGCTTTCCAAAATGTATCAAGTTTTGATTCAACAATGGTTGAACAAATAACAGAAAAAGCTAAAGAAACAGTAAAGAGTTATGTACAAACTGCCAAAGATGCTGGATTGACAGACATCGATTACAGCATTGAATACGGTGCCCCAAAAGCAATCATTGCTACTGACTTCCCTAAGAAGTTAGGCGTTGACTTAATCATGATCGGTGCAACTGGTCTTAACGCAATGGAAAGATTGTTGATCGGTTCAGTTACTGAATACGTAACAAGAACTGCTGCATGTGATGTTCTTGTAGTAAGAACTGATCTAGATAACAAATCTATTCAAAAACCAAGCAAAAAATAAAAAAATTATTAAAAAAAAGTGAGTTGATTTTAATTAATCAACCCACTTTTTTTATTTGAAATTAATAATTTTTAATTACTATTTATTAAAAATACTTAGATTCATATTATCAATTTTTGACTTTAATTTATCAAAAATATTCTTATTGTCATTTATGCTAGAAATTACATAAGCTTTGATGTAGTCTTCATCGGACTTTTGACCTTCGCGTGTACCTGCTTCAGCCATAGAGCAGTACATTGTATCAAGCTTAAACAATGATTGCTCCTTCTTAGCAATGTAAATTCCTTCGTTAGCATAATCGATGGCTTTTTGATTGTCGTCTAAGTCTAAGGACAATTTTGACATATTAGCATAAATCAAGATACTGTCATGATAATTATCCTCACTGATCTTCTCAGCACTAGATTGAATAAGATCCTTAGCTTGTCCATAGTACACCTTGGCTTCATCTAAGGACTTTTTGTTAACATATGCTTTTGCAGTATAAACATCGATCAAAATGTCGTACATGTCGATATTTGCAATATTAACGTTCATCGCACGGTTAAAGTCAAAGATTGCTTTGTCATAATTTTCGTTAATTTCATATTCGACTAACCCATTGAAGAAATGAATTAACTTAATCTCTTGTTTATTGTTAACATTAATATCATTTAATTTATCTAGTTTATCACTGATACCTTGATAATCATCTTTATAAAATGAATTTTTAATATCAGAAATAATAGAATAAATTTGACTATCATCGTTAACAATTACGAGGTTCATTGTGATACCCAGTCTTTCACAAATGCGAACCAAGATCTCCATGCTAGGAATTTTGTCTTTTTTCTCAATAAGACTTACAGTTGCTTGAGTACAAATACCATCGGCAAGCTCAGATTGAGAAATACCTCTGAGCTTTCTATAGTGGCGAATTTTTTCACCTAAAATTTTCATTTGAATTATCCCCATTCATTTATTAATTTCAGGATAATTTAAACAGTTCTTAAAAAAACATGCAAGAAATAAGCAACAATAAAACTATAAGTTTTAAATATTTAATTATTTACTTCAAAAAGCCAAGCATCTTTCTCAGAACCATTTAATAATTCTGGATTATCAGTTAATTTATCATTAACCATAACTATTGTACCCGAAACTGGTGATTCAAACTCAATAACAGCCTTCTGAGCTTCCACTTCACCGGTCGAATCTCCCACTTTGATCTCACGACCAACTACTGGAAGGTCAATAAACTTAACCTTTCCAAGGGCTTCTTGACCTGCTGCAGTCAAACCTATACGTGTTGTATTCTCACCTTTTTTAACCCATAAATACTTATCTGTTGCCATGAAAAAAACCTACCTTTGTTTAAATGTACCGTTTTCGAACATATAACTCTTATGATGGTATCTCATTGACATAATCAATCCTATACCAATCATATTTCCAAGAAGTGCCGAACCACCTTGCGAAATAAATGGCAGTGGAATACCGGTCAACGGCAATAAACCAACACTCATACCAATATTTTCAAAGACGTGGAACAAGATCATCATAATAACACCAGTGGAAACATAAGCATAAAACTCATTCTTAGTATCAAAAGTTACTTGAATCATTTGATAAATTAATAAGAAATATAAAAATATCAATACACATGAACCAACAAAACCAAAATTCTCACCGATAACTGAGAAAATCATATCTGATTCACGAACTGGAACGTAAACATTTGATACATTAAAACCTTTACCAAATAGCTGTCCAGAACCAATAGCCTTCATATTCTGCCAAATCTGATATCCATTTTCAGAAGTATCTTGAGATGGATTCAACCAGCTATCAATACGAGCAAACTGATAACTTCTAAAACCGGCATGCGTCAAAATTGAACGACCCCAATCAGTCGTCGCAAACATCAACGCCGTACCACCGATGACAGCTACTATTAAGAAGGCTGTCAAGATTATTCGCCAATCAATACCTGATACTAGAACCATTCCGCCAAGGATAGCGACGAAAACCAACAATGTACCCAAATCATTTTGTAATTTAAGTAATACAATGACTGGTGCTGTCCACAAAAGCATTTTTCCAAGTAGTAAAAAGTCCGTTCTCAAAGTGTGTACTTGATACTCACTATTATGATTAGTTATAACCTTACCCATCATTAAGATGAAGGCCGGCTTCATTACTTCAGATGGCTGGAAAGTAAATGATCCAACTGCAAACCAACTCTTAGCACCAGTGGTTGCCGCATATGACCTACTGTAAAATATCAGGACCAGCACTAATAGCGCCAACCCACCGTAGTACGCATAATTTGCCACTTGCCAAAGTTGTTCTGCATCAAACTGCATAATGACAGCAATGATAATTGCTCCAATTACATACCAAGCTACTTGCGATATAACATTTCGCATTGGATTCTGTGAATCTTGGATAGTCGCAACGTAAATAGACATTAAGCCAATTAAGGCTAACATCATTACGGAAAAAATTATTCCGTAATCGATTCTTGAATCCGAATCATTTTCTTTCTTACTATTTCTAATTTGCATTTTTACACCTATTAATGATTATGTAGATTATACTGCATTAACAATTCATTTATAGCATCGTCCAACTTAACTGATTTGAAAGGAGTATCCGTACTCTCTACAAATGAAAGATAACGATCTCCTTCTTTAGTAATAGTACCAATATACTTCTTACCGTCCCAGAGTTCATACTTCTCTGGATCATCACTGATATCTTTTAAGTTGATTTCAACTGCTTTTTTTGATTTTGACATTAAATCTTCCTATTCTTTATTGTGAAATTTCTGAGCAATAATTTCATCCTCGTAATCTTCAGGATGAGGATTTCGAAAGATGGTGAAATTATCCGGAACAGGATCAACACCACCACGAACAAATGGATTACAACGTAAAATACGAGCAATCCCCATAATAAAACCTAAAATAGCACCATGCTTCTTTACTGCATCAATAAAATATGTCGAACAAGTTGGATAATACCGACAACTTGGTGGCAATACTGGTGAAATAAACTTTTGATAGATACGGACGAGTCCAATTAATATTTTTTTCATCATAACTATCTCAAGAAATCAAACATGTGCATCCAGGTACCGGGCCATAGGACCGCTAAGGGATTAGAACCACCCAAAGCAGAACCTATCAACATACCTAAGACTAGAAAAATAAGCATAAGTAACAAAACCCATCCAATTTTTTTAAAAATACCTTGACGATATTCTTTACCAAAGTCTCGTTTCATTTTTCACCTTAATATTTCTTATGTTTTTCTATATTATCTAACAAAATTCCTGTTCCTAAAGCAACTGAATCCAATGGACTTTCAGTCATCAAAACTGGTACTTGTAGCTTTTCAGCTAAAAGCTTGTCAAGGTTCTTTAGTAAAGCTCCACCACCAGTCAACATAATTCCGCGATCGATTATATCGGCTGATAATTCAGGAGGAGTTTGCTCCAAGACGCCCTTAGCTGCTTCGATAATTTGAGTAACACCATCACTTAGTGCGCTCTCTACTTCTTTTTCGTTGATCGTGATTTCCTTAGGTAATCCGGAAACAATATCAATACCACTGGCTGAGAATGTCACACTCTCATCAGCATCCATTGCACAACCAATTTCGATTTTGATCTGTTCTGACGTTCTCTCACCAATTATCAAGCCATGATGTTGCTTTACAAAGGCTTGAATGGCACTGGTCATCTTATCACCAGCAAATCTCAATGAACGGCTTGTAACGACGTCTCCCATTGATAGAACGGCAATATCACTAGTACCACCACCGATATCAATAACCATATTACCTTGTGGTTTAAAGATATCTAGTCCAGCACCAACCGCTGCAACTTTTGGTTCAAGTTGTAAATAAACCTTACCGCCACCTGCTTGTTCAGCAGCTTCGATAATGGCTTTTTGTTCAACTGGAGTAACGTTTGTAGGAGCACAAATCATAATTGTAGGCTTCGAAAAACGTCCTCCGACATTCAACTTATCAATAAAATATTGAAGCATTTTTTCTGTTATATTAAAGTCTGCAATAACACCATCCTTGAGTGGACGTACTGCTTTGATATTAGCTGGTGTTCTACCAACCATCATGTAAGCATCTTTACCCACTGCAACGACATCATCATTCTTGGTATTAATTGCGACTACAGAAGGTTCGTTCAAAACGATTCCTTCTCCTTTTACATCTATAAGTACATTCGCTGTACCCAAATCAATTCCTAGATATTTTGCCATGCTGTATCCTCCAAAATCTAAACACAAAAAGTATATCATAAACCGACGTATCATATTAATTTATCAATAAAAAAAGAAAGTGGAGAACCACTTTCTTAAGTTAATTTTAAGCCAACTTAGTAACACTAGATACTGTATTCAATACTAGACTTTCTCGACCACTCTCGTCAATCGATACACGTCTAACATTTGCACCTAATTCTCTTAACTTCTCAGTAAAACGGTAATATCCACGATCTAAATATTGAAGATTTGAAACTCTAGTCTCACCTTCAGCAACTAATCCTGCCAAAACTAACGCTGCAGCTGCACGCAAATCAGTAGCCGCTACGTTAGCGCCTGATAATTGAGCAGGTCCAAACATTATTACAGAATTACCCTCAATCTTGTAGTCAGCCTTCATCTTTCCGAATTCTGGGAAATGCATAAAACGATTCTCAAACACTGTCTCCGTCATAACGGTGGTACCAACACTGAGCAACTGTGCCAAAGTCATTTGTGCTTGCATATCAGTTGGGAAACCTGGATGTGGTAATGTCTTCACATCTACTGGTTTCAATTGATTAGTACCAATAACTCTGATACCTTCATCGGATTCTTCAATGGTTACACCCATTTCTTCCAATTTAGAAATCAATGGTTTGTTGTGCATTGCCACTGCATCCTTAACTAGGATGTTACCGTTCGTAACGGCGGCTGCTACCATAAATGTGCCTGCTTCAATACGATCTTGCATGATCATATGCTCGCAGCCATGCATCTTTTCTACACCGGTAATACGGATAGTATTAGTACCAGCTCCACTAACTTCAGCACCCATCTTGTTCAAGACATTTGCTAAATCAACGATCTCTGGTTCACGAGCAACATTATCGATCACCGTTACACCATCAGCCAATGAAGCAGCCATCATGATGTTCTGAGTAGCACCTACACTTGGGAAGTCCAAGTAGATGTTAGCTCCATGTAAACCATCTGTCTTAGCATCGATGTAGCCACCGTTTTGTGTGAACTCAGCACCCATTGCTTCCAATCCCTTGATATGCAAATCAATAGGTCTAGAACCGATTGCGCAGCCACCAGGCATCGCTACATGAGCTTCTTTACTACGAGCCAATAGAGGTCCTAATACGACGATAGAAGCACGCATCTTATCAACTAATTCCTCTGGTGCAGTTGTAGAAATTCCATTAGAAGTATCAACAGTTAAAATTTCGTCATTTTCATCAAATGTTACTTGAGCATTTAAGGCTCTGAGCACTTTTGCCATCGTTGTAACGTCTGATAACGGAGGGATATTTGATAAGGAAGTCTTCCCTTCAGAAGCCAACAATGTTGACGCTAAAATCGGTAGCGCAGCATTTTTAGCCCCTTCAATTCTTACTGTTCCCTTTAATTGACTAGGTCCATTTACGATTATTTGTTGCACAATATTCTCCTCCAAAACGTTGGAATCATTTAAAAAAGTAAGGTTAGGTTTTGTGAAACACTGATAATGTTCAAAAAGAATGAACTTACAGTATACCCTAGAGCGATTGAAACAAACGCTACAAGTAATTGTAACATTCTAGGGTTAGATTTGTTATAAATTTTTCGCCAATCTACAACTTGTAAAGCGTTGAAGCTGATCCAAATGAATACTACATGGCTAACCAGCGTAATTATCGCATTTATTCCTAAACTTGTCATTAATAAAACCTCACTTTTTTCAATCGTAACACTTGTAATTTGAATTTAATTTGTTCTTTAAGATTACTTTAAAATATTATCAAATAATTTGACAAATTAAAATTTTATTTTTTTAAGAAAGCAAAAAAAGACTAGTCAATCTGCAAAATTCTGATTGATTAGTCTTATTGATTTATTTATGCGAACTTACATTAATTCTATTCATAGCTTTGCGCAAAGAAACTTGAGCACGTGCTAAATCATCCACATTATGTTTCTCTTCGGCAGTCTTAATCGTTGCCTCAGCCTTTTGTTTTTGATATTGAGCACGTCTTAAATCGATATCTCTAGCTCTTTCAGCACTATTAGCCACGATAGAAACTAGATCATTGCTGAACTCCAAGAATCCGCCGTTAACAGCGATGGCATCTTCATGATGCGGATCATCGGTACGCTTTACACGAACCTCAGAAATCTTAATAGGTGCGATAATTGGTTCATGGCTAGCCATAATACCAATATCCCCATCAAGTGCATTCACAATAACTAGATTGCCATGATGGTCATATACAACGCCATCAGGAGTAACAATATTGACCGTCACAATATGATTTGGATCAGCCATATTATCCCCTCCTTATTAGTTAGCGACTGCCTCAGCAGCGTTATCATCATTTTGTTCGTCTGCAGGTGTCCAGCCCATATCTTTGGCCTTTTCGATTACGTCATCAATACCACCAACACCGTTGAAAGCATCTTCTGGAACGTCATCATACTTACCATCAAGAATGGCCTTAAAGTCCTTAACTGTTTCTTCAACAGGAACATAAGAACCTGGTCTACCTGTAAATTGTTCCGCAACACTGAAGTTTTGTGATAAGAAGAATTGAATACGTCTTGCACGAGCAACGACAGTCTTCTCCTCATCAGACAATTCGTCCATACCAAGAATTGAGATAATATCTTGCAATTCACGGTATCTTTGAAGAACTTGTTGAACAGTTGTAGCAACTTTATAGTGCTCTTCACCAACAATAGATGGATCAAGAGCAGAAGATGAAGAAGCTAGCGGATCAACAGCTGGATAAATACCTTGTTCAGTTAACTTACGTTCCAAGTTGGTTGTAGCATCCAAATGGGCGAAAGTTGTAGCTGGAGCAGGGTCAGTATAATCATCAGCAGGAACATAAACGGCTTGAATTGAAGTGATTGAACCCTTCTTAGTAGAAGTGATTCTTTCTTGCAATTGACCCATTTCTGTAGCCAATGTTGGTTGATAACCAACGGCTGAAGGCATACGACCTAGTAGGGCTGAAACTTCAGAACCAGCCTGTGTAAATCTAAAGATGTTATCGATGAACAATAGAACATCTTGTCCTTCAACATCACGGAAGTACTCAGCAATTGTCAAACCTGTTAAGGCAACACGCATACGAGCACCAGGTGATTCGTTCATTTGACCATAAACCATGGCTGTCTTTTCAAGAACACCAGATTCCTTCATTTCATAATAAAGGTCATTACCTTCACGTGTTCTTTCACCAACACCAGTAAATACTGAAATACCACCATGCTCTTCAGCAATATTGTGGATCAACTCTTGGATAAGAACGGTCTTACCAACACCGGCACCACCGAACAATCCAACTTTACCACCACGAACGTATGGTTCAAGAAGATCGATAACTTTGATACCTGTTTCAAGAATTTCTGTTGATGTATTTAATTCATCATATGCAGGTGCGTTACGGTGAATACTATCTCTTCTGAAATCAGCAGGGAATTCCTTGCCTCCATCAATTGTTTCACCTAAGACGTTAAACACACGACCTAATGTTTCTTTTCCGACAGGAACAGAAATAGATGCGCCTGTATTAACAACCTCAGCACCTCTTTGAAGTCCATCAGTAGAACTCATGGAAATAGCACGTAAGGCGCCATCACCTAATTCTAGAGCAACTTCTAGGGTAATACTTGATCCATCGTTTTTCTTAATAACTAAAGCATCATTAAGTTCTGGAAGGTCTCCGTCTAAAGGAAACTCAACGTCAACAACTGGACCGATTACCTGAATAACTTTACCTTTGCTACTCATTTATTTGGCTCCTTTCTAAACTATTCTAGTGCAGCAGCACCGCCGACAATTTCAGTGATCTCTGTAGTAATTTGAGCTTGACGAGCACGGTTGTAATGTAATGAAAGATCTGAGATCAATTCATCCGCATTATCAGTAGCACTCTTCATGGCTGTAACAGAAGCAGCGTGTTCCGCTGTCTTTGCATCCATCATTGCTCCGAAAATTAAAGATTCAATATATTGAGGTACAATCGCAGACAAGACCGCTTCAGGACTTGGATCTGTAATATACTCACTAGCAATATGCTCTTCTTCATGAGTTGAATCCTTAGCTTGTTCAAGAGGTAGTAACTTATCGTTAGTAAATCTTGAAACTAAAGAGTTAACGTGATGATTGTGACAGATGTAAATTTCATCAAATGTACCTGCTTGGTACAATTGTAAAATCGTCTTTACAATTGGAGTTACATCCTTAACTGTAGGGACATCTGGTAAACCACGATATTCATAAGAAATATCGATTCCACGTCCTTTGAAGAATTCAGTACCAGTAGCACCTAGTGAAATAACAGTAAATTTACTTGTGTCATTATGATATTTAGTACGGAAAATATCCATCATGGCTTTCAAGATATTACTATTATATCCACCAACTAAACCACGGTCACTAGTTAAAACAACATAAGCTGTTTTCTTTACCTCACGCACTTTAAGAAGATTATTCAAACTCCATGGATCAGAAGAATTTTCTGTTACTGGAATTTCTTTGAACAAGTTCCCCATTGTTAAATGGCGAATAATGTCTTCAACTTTTTTTGCGTACAATTGATAAGCAATAGATTTCTTTTCGATACGAGAGAGTTTAGCACCAGAAACCATTTGCATGGCTCTTGTTATTTGACCGGTTTTCTTAGTAGAAGAAATTCTTCTTTTTATATCCATAAGTGACTCAGCCATAATTTAAACCTCCTGTATTATTTATCTTGCTTTTCAGATTTTGAAGCTAAGAAGTTTTCAGTGAATTCTTTTACACCGGCATTCATCTTATCTTCATCAGGTAATGTACCTTTTTCTTTGATTTCTGTTAAGAGATCAGCATGATTTGCGTCGAAAAATTCAGAAAGTGAAGCTTCATATTCTTGAAGATCATCAACTGCAACTTTATCAAGGAAGCCTCTTGTCAAAGCAAACAAGATCAAAACTTGTTTTTCAACAGGCATTGGAGCGTGTACAGGTTGTTTTAGAACTTCAACTGTACGGCTACCACGATCTAGCTTAGCCTTTGTAGCTTCATCAAGGTCAGAACCAAATTGAGCAAATGATTCTAGCTCACGGTATGATGAAAGGTCTAGACGTAATGTACCAGCAACTTTCTTCATGGCCTTGATCTGTGCATCACCACCAACACGAGAAACAGATTCACCAGCGTTGATAGCTGGACGAGTACCTGAATAGAACAAATCACTACTCAAGAAGATCTGTCCATCAGTGATGGAAATAACGTTTGTTGGGATATATGCGGAGATATCACCGGCTTGTGTTTCAACGATTGGTAAGGCAGTCATTGAACCACCACCAAGATCGTCACTCAACTTAGCAGCACGTTCTAGTAAACGTGAGTGCAAGTAGAAAACATCACCAGGATATGCTTCACGCCCAGGTGGTCTACGGAGCAATAGTGACACTTCACGATAGGCATTAGCTTGTTTACTTAAATCATCATATACGATAAGAACGTGCTTACCATTATACATGAAGTATTCACCCATAGCTGCTCCAGCATATGGGGCAAAGTACAACATAGGAGCAGGTTGACTAGGTCCAGCTTCGACAACAATAGTGTAATCCATTGCGCCGTTCTTTCTTAGTGTTTCAACTTGACTTCTAATTGTTGATTCCTTTTGACCAATTGCGACATAAACACAAATCATATCTTGGTCTTTTTGATTGATAATTGTATCAATAGCGATTGAAGTTTTACCAGTCTTACGGTCACCGATAATCAATTCACGTTGACCACGACCGATAGGTACAAGTGCATCAACAGCCTTCAAACCTGTTTGTAATGGTTCAAAAACTGATTTACGTTGCATAACACCTGGTGCAGGTGATTCAATAGGTCTTGTTTTATCTGTCTTAATGTCACCTAAACCGTCAACAGGTTGACCCAAAGAATTAACGACACGTCCAATCAATGATTCACCAACTGGAACTTCCATGATACGACCAGTTCTTTTAACTGTATCGCCTTCACGAATTTGATCGTAATTTCCTAAAATGATGATACCAACATCATCACTTTCAAGGTTTTGAGCTACACCATATGTACCGTCTTGGAATTCAAGTAACTCAGATGCCATAGCATTTTCAAGGCCATTAGCACGAGCGATACCATCACCGACGTATGTAACTGTACCTACTTCATCAACTGAGAGTTCATTTTTATAGTTCTTCAACTGTTCTTTGATCAGTGAACTAATCTCTTCAGTTTTGATGCTCATTCTTTTCACCTCGACTTATTTGTTAACCAATAGCATATGTTTAATGTCGTTAAATCTCTTAACGACACTTCCATCTATAACTTGATCACCAACACGGATAATAATCCCACCGATGATGGATGGATCTACTATTTTCGTTAAATTTACTTTATTTACTGAAAATCTATCTTTAACCACAGACTTTAACTTTGCTTCTTGATCTGCATCTAATTCAACAACTGACTTCACTGTAACTTCTACGATACCATTATCAGAATCATATCGTTTGATAAAAGCATCAGCAATATCATCAACGTTGCTGAGTCGATCACGATCAAAAAGCATGCTGATAAAATCTTGAACTAACTCACTGTGTCCAGATTTTAAAGTATCTACGATCTTTAATTTTTCAGTGCGAGAAATTGAACGTCCTGAAAAAGCAATATTTAAACCAGGATTTTCTGAAAACACTGTTGCAAGAGATTTGATCTCTTCCAAAGTATCATCAACTGAATCTTGCTCTTGTGCTACTTCATAAAGCGCTCTACTGTAACGTTTTCCCACTTGGAATTTACTTAGTTTCATTGTTTACAGTCAACTCCTTAATATAAGAGTCGATCAGTGACTTTTGGTCATTTGCATTAAGCTCCTTGGCAATAACTTTTGAGGCTACTTCCAAAGACAAGCTGGCGATGTCATTTTGTGCATCGCTCATAGCTTCTTGCTTAGCTCGTTCAGCATCTGACTTAGCTTTTTGTCTTACTGATTCTGCTTCACTATGGGCATCGGCCATGATGGATTTCTTTTGATCTTCTCCATTTTCCTTGGCCTTATTAACGATGTCGATAGCTTCAGCACGTGAATTCTTAAGTGCTTCTTCACGTTCCTTCGCAAGCTTGTCAGCACGTGCACGTTCTTGATCAGCGTAATCCAGATCACCGGATATCTTCTCTGATCTAGCATCCATCATTTTTGTGACAGGACCCCATGCAAATTTCTTAACAAGTGCAGTAAGAAGGACGAATGAGATAAGAATAAAAAGCATGTCACCCAAAGCTAATTTACCTGCTCCAAGCACTAATAAACTTGCCAATATTCTCCACTCCTTCCTTTCCTATAAAACATAAAAAGGCGACTTATTTTATTATCGCCGAATCAATACTGTATGTATTATACGAAAAGAATAACGAATGCAATAGCGATGGCGATGATAGGAACAGCTTCGATCAAACCAACACCGATGAACATTGTAGCTCTCAAGTCACCAGAAATTTCTGGTTGACGAGCCATACTTTCCATTGTCTTTGAGATAACAAGTCCGTTACCAATAGATGCTCCAAGAGCTGCAAAACTAGCTGCAATAGCTGCCGCGATTTCTTTCATGATTTAAAATTCCTCCAATAAAAATTATTCTTGTTCCAGTTTACGTGAAATATAAACCATTGATAATGTGGTAAATACATACGCTTGGATGGCTCCAATAAAGACTGAAAAGCCTTGCCAAATCATTTCCAGTGGTAAAGCGACCACGAGTGAAACAACTCCAAAACTCTTAGCAACAGTTCCAATAAGTGCAAGAAGTACTTCACCGGCAAAAATATTACCGTAAAGACGTAGTGATAACGTCAAGAAGTTAGTGAACTCTTCTAGAATATTTATTGGTAACAAGAAACCTACGGGTTTTACGTAGTTGCTTACATAACCGCCAAATCCAAACTTCTTCACTGAATAATAATGTGAGATCAGTAACGATATCAAGGCAAGTGCCATGGTTACCATTGGATTCGTCGTAGGAGATTTAATATAAGTATAACCACCTACTTTAACTTGGAATATTAATCCCAGTTGGTTTGCAAAGAATACGAATGTAAACAATACAAAAGCATACAATCCGAATTGTTTGACCGCTGCATCAGGCATCAACGACTTAATAATATTATTTGTAAAATCAATAATCCATTCAAGTACGTTTTGAGCCTTACCAGGTCTCATCGTAACCTTACGAGATAACGAGTAGACGAAGACAAATACAATTATAGCGGAGATCAATGCTGACAAGTCATTAGCAACATTGAATCTCAAACCTAAGAAATCAATAAACTTATATTTATCATCCAATAATACCCCCCCCTTTCTTCGCTTATTGAAAACAATTGATACCACAAAATAATAACACTTCTAAAAATATATTCAAACAATGTTTTTATTTTATTTAGTACCAAATAATCTATCACCAGCATCACCTAAACCAGGGAAGATATAGCCGCTATCGGTAATTCTCTCGTCAAGTGAAGCAGCGTAAATGTCTACATCAGGGTGAGCTTCTTGAACAGCCTTAACACCTTCTGGGGCAGCAACTAGAACTACTAGACGCATGTGTTTTGCTCCACGTTTTTTAAGTGCTTCAATGGCCATATTTGCTGAACCACCAGTAGCTAACATTGGGTCAACGATGAACAATTCACGTTCATCAATATCACTAGGTAATTTTACAAAATATTCGTGAGGTTGAAGTGTCTTTTCGTCACGATACATACCGATATGACCTACTTTGGCAGCAGGAATTAGTTCTAGAACACCGTCAACCATGCCCAATCCGGCACGAAGAATAGGAATAACAGCCAGCTTCTTACCAGCAAGTACCTTTTGTGTAGATTTACCCATTGGAGTTTCAATTTCGATATCTTTCAATGGCAAGTCCCTAGTAATTTCATAAACCATCAATTCACCAATTTCGTTGGCAACTTCACGGAATACCTTAGTTCCTGTGTGTTTGTTTCTGATAATTGTTAACTTATGTTGAATCAATGGGTGATTTAGTACTTGAAATTTAGACATTTTGTAACTCTCCTTTTTTTATTGGCTTTTTTATAGCCATTTTATTACTTAGTGAAATGTTTTTGACCGGCAGATTTGTTCAAACGGTTTCTATATGCCTCGCCATGATCCGCATCTGGGAATCCTTGTGCAAGGATGTATTCGACACCTTTACCGTCTAATCCACGCAAACCGGCAAATAATTCTTTAGATGCACTGTAAATATCATTGCCTAATGAGAACTTAATAAAATTATCCTCATCAGCAATTGTAGACAAAATGTCATCTGTTGCCATAATACCTAATTTTTTGTCACCGTACATAGATACGGCGTCAGAGAAATCTTCAGTCTTATCGACAATAACGACTTGTGCGCTTGGTGCATAATGCTTGTATTTCATCCCTGGAGCCTTTGGAGTCTCCCCAGCGGCCACTTTATGATGATCGCTATTAACATTATCTAATACTTGCAACAAATCCTCTACAGTTATCATCCCTGGACGCAAGACAGCTGGTATAGCTGTTGAAAGATCAATAACAGTCGATTCCACACCGATCTTAGTAGGTCCATCGTCCAAAATAGCCGAGATTTTACCATTTAGATCATGATAAACGTGCTTAGCCAAAGTTGGACTTGGTTTACCACTTGTGTTGGCAGATGGTCCAACGATCGGTTTACCAAATGTCTCAATAAGACTCAATGTCGTCTTGTTATTAGGCATTCTAAAAGCAGCAGTGGTTAAACCACCTGTTACTTCTTTAGACAATGCACCAGCTTGGATAGGCATAATGATGGTTAATGGGCCTGGCCAAAACTTGTTCATCAGCTTCTCTGCCACTGGCTTATAACTAGTATCTGCATACTTCCAAACCATCTCTGGACTAGATACGTGGACGATCAAAGGATTGTCGCTAGGACGACCCTTAGCAGCGTATACGTCCTTCACAACATCTGGACGTGTAGCGTCAGCGCCAAGACCATATACAGTCTCAGTTGGAAACGCCACAAGCTTACCATCGGCAAGAAACTTTACCGCTTCCGCTATTTGCGTATTTTTTAATATCTCTGTCTCCAAAATCTATACCCTCTCCTTTTCAGCTTTAAGATATCGATAATTGCCGCTCATATCCTTATGAAATTCTACATTATACTCAGGCATATTTTTAGCAAAAATTTCTTCCAAAGCAGATTTTTGGTGATAACCGAACTCCATATACAAAATGCCATCGTCACTTAGGTAATCGTCAGCATTTTGCGATATGTCTTGATAAAATTCTAATCCATTTTCTTCTCCATATAAAGCCAAATCCGGTTCATATTTGATAACACTTTGATCCATGACCTTTTTTTCTGCTTGAGAAATATATGGTGGATTAGAAACAATAATATCGAACGGTTCTGGTTTGACGTTCTGAAACAAATCGCTTTGTTTCAAAAAGACGTTATTAGTCTGATAATTATCAGCATTCAGCTGAGCGATTTTCAGTGCTCCCTCAGAAATATCAGTCGCTAAAATATCATCATCTGGAAACTCCAAAGCTAGACTTATTGCAATAACACCAGAACCAGTTCCAATATCCCAAATATTTTTAGTTCTCCCGTCATGATCATCAATGATTTTTTGAACCATTTCTTCAGTTTCCTGACGAGGGATCAAAGTATCCTGACTGACAGTAAAACTCTTATTCATAAAATACCCATAACCTAAGATGTATTGCACTGGTTCATCCATCCCTAATCTAACCACACCATCACGAAATTGACGCATAATTTTACTAGGAACCGGATCATTTCGGTGTAGCTGCAACTGTGTGTAGTTGAAACCAGTCAATTCTTCCATCAGATATTCAGCATCTTCTGGATATTTGTCTTGCTGTTTTAGCATTAAAAAAGCCCTTTTCAGGGCACTAGAATAACTTAGTCTCTCCACTTTGAATTTGCTCCAATTTTTGAGTTTGATCATTAACAATCAAGGCATCGATGATTTCATCTAATTCACCATTCATAATGCGGTCTAGTTTGTTTAATGATAATCCAATTCGGTGATCAGTCACACGATTTTGTGGATAGTTGTAAGTTCTGATTCGTTCGGAACGATCTCCGGTACCAACAGCTGATTTACGCTTTTCATCATATTCACTTTGGTTCTCTGATTCATAGTAATCATAAACACGTGATTTCAAAATTTGCATAGCTTTTTCACGGTTTTGTTGTTGTGAACGTTGGTCTTGCATGGCAACAACAATACCAGTTGGTAAATGGGTCATACGAACAGCAGATGATGTCTTATTGATATGCTGCCCACCAGCACCAGATGAACGATAAACATCTGTACGGATATCCTTAGGATCGATATCAATATCAACTTCATCATATTCAGGCATAACTGCGACAGTTGCGGTTGAAGTATGAACACGACCAGCAGACTCAGTAGCTGGAATACGTTGAACACGGTGTGCCCCGTTCTCATACTTCAATTTAGAATAAACACGACTACCTGTGATCATTACAGCGACATCTTTATAGCCGCCGACCTCAGTCGAGTTTTCATCAATAATATCGAAGTTCCAGCCTTGTTTTTCAGCATATTTACTGTACATGCTCAAAAGATCAGCTGCGAATAAACTAGCTTCATCACCACCAGCAGCTCCGCGGATCTCCATAATGATATTCTTGTCATCATTAGGATCCTTAGGAAGCATCAGTAATGTAATTTCATGCTCTAGTTTTTCAGCCTCTTCCTTAGATGAATTCATTTCGTCTTTTGCCATAGCTTGCATTTCAGGATCATCAGTCTCACGCATGATCTCATCACTATCGGAAATGCTCTTTTGTAATTCTTTGTAACGGTTATATGCTTTAACAACGTCACGCATATCAGCTTCTTCTTTTGAATAGGCCATATAACGCTTTGTATCATTAATGACTTCAGGATCACTCATTAATTCTTGTAGTTCGGCATATCTTTCAACTAGTGTTTCAAGTTGTTCTAGTATTTTGTCCAATTAATTTATTTTCCTTTCTTAATTATTATTTATCAATGGAGGATGATTATAATGACGGCGACATACTGGATAATATGCTTCATTGCCACCGATCGATACTTGCGCACCCTCATATACAGGCTTGCCATCAGAGACACGCATATTCATCGTTGCTTTCTTAGTACAGAACCAACAAATAGTTTTCATTTCTTCCAACTTATCAGCGTACAACAACAAATACTTCGTTCCTTCAAACAATTCATTCTTGAAGTCATTCTTCAAGCCGAATGCCATAACTGGTATTCCAAGATCATCTACAACTTGAGTTGCTTCTAAAACTTGAGCCTTATTCATGAATTGACACTCATCGATCAATACACAAGCTGCATCAGGATTCTCACCCTTAACAATATCATAAATATTCGAGTCTTTCTTCAATGCGATTGCATCTCTAGTCAAACCCATTCGACTTTTTATTTTACCAGTTCCTGATCGAGTGTCCAAAATACTCGTCATCAGAATAACTGACTTACCTTGTTCTTCATAGTTATGTGCTACCTTCAAAATCTCAATCGATTTTCCACTATTCATAGCACCATACTTAAAAAATAATTGCGCCAATACTCTGCCTCCAAATTTACGTCCTTGAAGATTATAACTAAAAAAATGGCGCTTGAACATATTAAACATTGACTAAATTGAATCAAAATCAGATAAAATGTAAATTAGTTGTGATAATATATTTTTAATACAAACTAATTGGGGTTTTAAAATGACATTTAAATCAAGCATTGCAACACTTACTGGAAAAACATCTTATTTCATTCTGAGTAAGTTCTTTAACGGTGGATCTTCATATCCAGGAAAGATTGCTTATAAAATCGATCCAGATATTTTAAAAAGTCTCGGTAAAAACTACGACTTAGTTATCGTGACTGGTACTAATGGTAAAACTCTAACAACTTCACTGATCAACAAAATGGTCACACAAAAGTACGATGATGTTTTAACCAACCCAACTGGATCAAATATGATTCAAGGTATTGTTACTAGTTTTGTTACACATCACAAGAAGAGTAAGCGTCCATTAGCCGTTCTGGAAGTTGATGAAGCTAACGTTGAGATCATTTGTAAGTATATTAAGCCAAAGTACTTTGTTCTTACGAATATTTTCCGTGATCAAATGGATCGTTATGGTGAAATCTACACTACTTATCAAAAAATCCTTAACGGAATCAAATTAGCACCTGAAGCAACAATTATCGCTAATGGTGATGCAGCTATCTTTTCTTCAAAGGATCTGCCCAACAAAGTTGTTTATTATGGCTTCTCTAGTAAAGGTCATGAGAACGACGATATCAAAGCACCAACTAATACAGATGGTGTCTTGTGTCCTAAATGCAACCACATCATGCACTATCATACGATCTCTTATGCTAATTTAGGCAGTTATTTCTGTCCTAACTGTGGATTCAAACAAAACGAGCTTAAATATCAAGTTACTGACATCAAAACTCTGTTACCAAACAAGACTGAATTTGAAATCGATGGTCATCCTTTCACAATGAATATCGGTGGTAAATATAACATCTACAACGCCCTGGCTGCCTTTGCAATCGCATCTGAAATGGGCATTAGCGTCGAACAAATGAGAAAGGCCTTCTCATATGACGAAAAAGTCTTCGGTCGCCAAGAAACAATCGCCGTTGATGATAAAGACGTCAACATTATCTTAGTCAAGAATCCTGTCGGTCTTAATCAAGTTATTGAAACTATCCTAAGTGATAAGTCCGATTACTCATTGGCCTTCTTATTAAATGCCAACTATGCCGATGGTATCGATACTAGTTGGATCTGGGACGCTAATTTTGAAGACTTCGATTACGATCAAATTCCACTAGTCATCACTGGTGGTAAACGTGTCAAGGACGTCACTTATCGTTTTAAGATTGCTGGCTTAGATATGAAAAAGAACATCGAAACAGTTGAAATCGAAGATTTTGTTAAGCAAATTCCTAATATTCCAACTAAAAAAATCTACGTTCTTGCAACATATACAGCTATGTTAGGACTTAGAAAAGTCCTCAATGATAATGGATATATTAAATAAAGCGAAGCCAATGGCTTCGCTTTATTTATTTGCTTTCGTTAATAAAACTGTCTAATATCGTCTGACGACGTTCCAAAAAGATTTGATTGTGTTCAATTGGATGTACTCGATTAGTCAAAACTACCATTGCATTCTGATGAATATAATCCAACGCAATAAAATGCCCAGTGTAACCAGTATGAAACAAAATATTACCAGGTTTGATATCCCACCCCAGTGAACGTCCCGGGTTCAAATCAGTAAAATTCTTGTATAAGAACTTATAATCCTTTTTTAACATTGCTCTAGAAAATTGCATTACGTCGATCAAGCTTGAAAACATACCTGCAGATCCGCAATGTTTGCCCAACTGGCGCGCTTTGGGATCATTTGGTATACCAGTAAGCATTTCTCCATTAACCTCATAGGTAGGAGTACAACGCTTGATATCAGGTGTAAACGTCGTATCAGTCAGATTCCAAGTATTACGTACAAAGTCCTCAAGTACTTCTTGGACTGGTTTGTTATAAATCTTTTCAATGATCAATCCTAAAAAGATCATGCCCGTGTCCGTATAGACAACTTTTTTATTGAAATTATCAGTCACTGGTAACTTCAGTAAAGCCTCGATCAATTGTTGATCATTTAAACTATCACGGTTGGGAATATAACCAGCGATACCAGAAGTATGAGTTAGTAAGTGAAATATTTCTACTCGGTCATCTTTAAATTGTGACAAATATTTTTTGATTGGATCATGTAAGCTTATTTTTTTCTCGTCAATCAACTTCAAAATCACTGGAACAGTCCCCATGATTTTTGTTAAAGATGCTAGATCATACAATTCATTACCTTGAAGAGGTGTGATCTCAGGGATCCATGATTTACTACCAGCATAGTTGGATTCATCATAACTCGTTTGTATATCATTCTTGCCTTGATTACTGATGAAACCATAACTAACACCCGGTACAACTTGTTGATTCACTAGATCCAAAATTTGTGCTTCTGTTTGTTGAAATTTTTTCATGCCATTATCTCCATGATTGTTAATGCTTCAATTGTATCGTAAAAATAGTCCTCTAACACAAAAAAATCCCGACACTGTTGTGTTGGGATTTTTGATTACATTGCCACATTTCCGGCAAATTGTGAGTTATAAAGATCAGCATAGAAACCATTCTTAGCCATCAATTCTTCATGATTTCCGGTTTCAATAATTGAACCGTGATTCATAACGATGATGCTATCTGCGTCTCTAATTGTTGACAATCTATGCGCAACAACGAAACTAGTTCTATTCTTAAGTAATCTTTCCATAGCATGTTGAATATGAACTTCAGTTCTTGTATCAACTGAAGAAGTGGCCTCATCAAGTATCAATATTTCAGGATCAGCCACGAAGGCTCTGGCAATTGTTATTAATTGTCTTTGTCCTTGGGAAATATTCGATGCCTCTTCATTTAGAACTGTATCGTATCCATCTGGAAGCTGTCTAACGAAGTTGTCAACGTGGGCTGCTTTGGCAGCTGTGATGATCTCTTCTTTGGTTGCATTCTCGTTACTATACTTCAAATTATCATAAATCGATCCAGTGAAGAGCCATGTATCCTGAAGAACCATCGCATAGTGACTTCTGACCTCTTCACGAGTCATATTTCTAACGTCTTTTCCGTTGATCTTAACAGAACCACCGCTAACATCATAGAAGCGTTCAAGTAAGTTGATGATAGTAGTTTTACCAGCACCAGTTGGTCCAACAATAGCTACCATTTCACCTGGTTTAACGTGCAAATTATAGTCCTCAAGTAAGATCGGCTTACCTTCATAACCAAATTTAACGTGATCCAAAGTAACCTTATCGTCAGTTTCTACATCTGGAACATCGACTTTATCATTGTTCATCTCAGGTTCATCGATGATTTCAAAAATACGTTCTGCTGAAGCGATAGTTGCTTGAATAGTATTGGTCAAGTTAGCAAGTTGTGAAATTGGTTGTGAGAACTGATTCATGTATTGTAGGAACGCTTGGATATCACCAAGTGGTAAATTACCATTGGCTACGGAAATACCACCGTACATGGCTACAAAAACATAACCTAAGTTATTTAAGAATGTCATCAAAGGCATAACGATACCAGAGATCATTTGAGCCTTCCAAGAAGCCTTGTATAACTTTTCGTTTTCATTTTCAAAAACTTCGATCGAATCCCCTTCGTGATTAAAACTCTTAACCACAACGTGTCCAGCATAATTCTCTTCAACTTGATTATTTAACAAACCAAGTGACTTCTGTTGTCTCTTAAAGAACTTCTGTGACTGTGGTGCAATCACACCAACAACTAACAAACTGACTGGGATAGTTGCTAGAGCAATCAAAGTTAACTTCCAACTAATAGTGAACATCATCCACAAAACACCGATGAAAGTAACCGTACTAGTTACCACTTGGGTAACACTCTGTTGCAAAGTACCGGCGATATTATCCATATCATTGATCGCACGTGACATAATATCACCGTTAGAATGTGAATCGTAATAACTGATCGGCAAACGTTCCATCTTAGACTTCAAATCACGTCTTAACTTATAAACTGTCTTCTGTGAAATACGAGTCATAGTAAACTGTTGTAAAAATGTAAATAAAGCTGAAGCTAAATACATCAACATAACGATCAAAATAATGTGTTCGATCTTAGTAAAGTTGATTGGTAATTGGCTGACTTGAATACCGGCTTTTTGTTGAGCAGCACCAGTCATAACACCTTTATAAATCTCAGTAGTAGCTTCACCCAAGATCTTAGGAGTTCTGATTTGGAAAATAGCCGAAGCAACTGCCAAGATCAAAACAATAGCAATCCCAACAACATACGAAGACATGTACTTAGCTAATCTTCCTGTTGTCTTCCAAAAATTCTTTGGCTTCACAACTAAGCCTGGTCCATGGCCACCAGGACCGTGGCCGCCAGTTGGTTGTGGAGCTTTAGTATCTTCTTTAGCCATTACTTAGCCTCCTTAATTTGAGACTCGATAATTTCTTGATAAGTCTTATTATTTTCTTTCAATTCCTCATGAGTACCTAATCCGACCATCTTACCGTCATCAAGAACAACGATTTGATCAGCATCGGCAACTGTTGAGATTCTTTGACCAACAATAACAACTACACTCTTACTGATTTTTTTGTCAGCTTTTAGAGCGGTTCTTAAGTTTAAGTCAGTCTTGAAATCAAGAGCTGAGAAGGAATCATCAAAGACATAGATCGAAGCATCTTTGACAAGCGCACGGGCAATTGCCAAACGTTGCTTCTGACCACCAGAGAAGTTATCTCCACCTTGTTCAACGATTGCGTCCAATTGACCATCTAATTCCTTAACGAAATCAGCTGCCTGAGCAACCTCAAGAGCATGCCAGATTTCGTCATCAGTAGCTCCGTCCTTACCATAAGTCATATTGCTCCTAATAGTTCCCTTGAACAAAATAGCCTTTTGAGGAACCATGGCAACTTTTTCATTGATATCTTCCGTACTCAATGCCTTAACATCAGTACCATTCAAACTGACAACACCAGTTTCAGAATCAAAGAATCTAGGTATCATATTGATCAAAGTACTCTTACCTGATCCAGTACCACCGATGATTGCCAAAGTCTGACCAGCCTCAACTTTGAAATTCAAATTAGATAGTGCTAAGTTCTCAGCACCGTCATATCGGAAGTTAACATCACTGAATCCTAGTGATGGTTCATCTTTTACTTTGGCTGGCTTAGCGACTGTATCAATTGTACTTTCAGTAGCGAAAACTTCTTGGATACGTGCAGCTGATGCAGAAGCACGAGGAACAAATACGAATACTAATGACAAGATCATAAAACTCATTAGTATTTGCATTGCATATGTCATGAAGGCAATTAAGTTACCAACTTGCATAGATTGGTTAGCGATGTACTTGGCACCTAACCATGTGATTCCTACATTAGTTCCACTCATAACCAATGTAACGATTGGGAACATCAATGCTACAATAGTAAATACCTTGATGGCATTGTTTGTATAATCAGCATTAGCACCCTTGAAACGCTCTTGTTCAAACGCATCTTGGCGGAATGCTCTGATAACACGAACTCCAGTCAATCCTTCACGGAAGATCAGGTTCAATCTATCAGTCTTTTTCTGCATTGCTTTGAACAATGGCACAGCAAAAAACATGACAAGACCAACTAAGACAATCAGAATAGGAATTGAAATCAAGAAGATCTTAGTCATTTCCGCATTCTTTTGATAAGCCATGATACTTGCACCTATCAACATAATTGGTGCCATGATCATCATACGAAGCATCATGATCATAACATTTTGAATTTGAATAACATCATTAGTCGTTCTAGTAGTTAAGGATGATGTATCAAATTTATCAAACTCATCATTAGTGAAGAATAATATCTTTCTAAATAAATCAGATCTCAATTTGCGACCCAGGCCTTGTGATGCCTGAGCAGCCATCAAAACATTACCAACGGCCGCAATAACACTGACAATTGAAATCAAGACCATTTTTATACCGGCATGTATAATATAATTAGTGTTACCGGTTGAAACACCGTTGTTAACAATGTCAGATGTGATGTTTGGCAGATACAACGTGGTAATTACTTGAATAGTCATAAATAAAACCGCACCAAGTACTTGCCAGAGGTTGATCCTGCCACGAGCAATCTTAAACAATCCATTCACTCCTTTATAAAAAACTCATTATAGTATTAAAGCACTTATTTAATCAAAATACTAATAATAATTATCAACAAGGTGGTCTCCCCATTGAATAATAAAACTAATACTCTAAATCCGATCAAGGGACTGTTTCGTATTATAGCATTTATATTGCTATTTTTAGCAGAACAAATTCCATTAAGTATACTTACTCTCACCAAAAAAGATCTAGGTGCAAAATATGCAAGCTATTTAAAAATTGCTCCAATAGTCACATTAGTCCTACTTGCGATCGTTGCAGCAATTCTGTATTTTGTGTTCAAACGAGTTCAAAAATTTAAAACCGTCAAATTTAATAAATCCACATGGCTTATCATAATCATCGCATCAATCTTAGTATTTGCAGTAAATCTAATTACCGTACCAATGATGAAAACAACCAACGATAACGTGGCAGCCCTCGAATTAATTGCTAAGAATAACATGCTTATTCTAGTCTTTTTTACAATCGTTGTCGCTCCCATATTAGAAGAAATACTTTTTAGAGGAATATTCATGAATTGGTTTTTCGTTAATAATCCCCTAGTATCAGTAGTGTTGAGCGGTATTATCTTCGGCTATGTCCACGCTCCCTTCTCTCCTAGTACCGACTGGATCTATGCACTATCCAAAGTCCTATTGGGAATAATTCTCGCAGCAGTGTACTCACGTACCAAAAATATTAAGGCAAACATTACTGTTCATTTCTTGAACAATTTTCTTGCCATTTTAGCAGGCTTATTATAATGAAAGAACACGATCGTAAAAAATTAAATGATGCTTATCAAAGTGTCTTGAGAAAAATAGTTATCTGGGGAGTATTGTCGATGTTATTATTGGCAACTTCCAAAGTCACCGGTTGGATAATCATGGAATTTGCTGGACTCGCCAGCGTGGTTTATACAATTGTACTAGTTGGTGTTTTATTCTATATAGCATTTATTAAAAGTCGTCAGTAGTGACGGCTTTTTTGATTATTTAAGTATTTTTTAGAAAGCGATTACATGATAATATTAATAATATACTATGTTCTAACACAAGATTAGTGACTTTGGGGAAATTAATTATTAAATAATCATGTCCAAATACTGATTGACACAAAAAGCTGAATATATTGTTGCAGGGGGAAATATTATGTCCAGAAGTAAAAATAGGGAAAAAATAAAGAAGCCATTTTATAAAAAAATATGGTTTTGGATTGTAGTTATTATTCTTATTGGTATTTTTAATATGTCTAATAGTGGCAGTGATGACAATAAAACTGCTTCCAAATCAGATAATACAAAAGTTAGCAAAGTAAAAAAATCAGATGATGCTACAAAATCTAGCAGTGATGAATCAGCAAAAAAAGATAACGTACCTACTGAATATAAATCTGCACTAAGAAAAGCGGAAACATACTCAAACGCAATGTACATGTCAAAACAAGGAATTTATGATCAGTTAACTTCTGATGCTGGTGAACAGTTCTCAGCAGAAGCTGGCCAATATGCTGTAGATAATTTGAAAGCTGATTACAATAAGAATGCTCTCAAAAAAGGCACAACGTATGCTAAAGAAATGTATATGTCCAAACAAGGTATTTACAATCAATTAGTGTCTCAAAGCGGTGAACAGTTTACAGCTGAAGAGGCACAATATGCCGTGGACAATATAAAAGTTAATTATAATAAAAATGCTTTAGAAAAAGCCAAAAGTTATCAAGATGATATGGCTATGTCACCTGATGCCATTAAAGACCAATTAACTGCATCTGCCGGCGAACAATTCACTGAAGATGAGGCTAACTATGCCATGCAACATTTAAATGATTGATTGTTATCAAAATCACCTAATACCACTTGTAAACAAGTGGTATTTTTTTGTACATAATAGTCAATTAGATATTGAGGCATAAAAAAAGCGGTAATTTAAATGTTAATTTAACATTTTCCCTAACATCTATAATTCATATAACCTGAATAAAAAGTATGATTAATAAAATATATCAATTTAACAAATTAATAAATAATGAGTAAAATTAATGAGTTGTCTTATTAGACGTCTTTATATTTTTAACAGGGAGGATTAACGTAATGATTTTAGACATTACTTTATTAGTAGCTGGGCTAATGGTCATTGCAGGCATTATCTATTTAATAAGAAAAACATGGCAAGAACGTAGACAAGACAAAACTCACTTAAATATTATGTTTCTTCTTTCAATTGTTGTTGCCATATTCTTTATACCGGCATCTATAGGTATGATTGGTGGGGCTATTTACGATTTATCACACCCTACACCAGCACTTGCAGTAACGAATAAGCACGTGAAAATAACTGGTACTAACACTAAAGGTACATTAAAGGGAACTACCAAACCGAATTTAAAGGTCAAGCTAAAGGAGTCTGACGGAATAGATCACGTTAAAAGGACCGTTACTTCTGATTCAAAAGGTAAATTTGAATTTAGAAATTTAGATTCAAATTCTGATTTTAAACTAAACGCTATTAACGGATCCAATAAATCAAAAACAATTCATATTTCTGTTGGCGATATTCCTGATTCCGCATATACTAAGTTATCCATTGATCATTCTGATGATATAGGTGATATTAAAGTTAAACAGAATGAAAATACAGAAGCAACAATTACTGGTACAGCTTCCAAGAACGCCACTATTGAGTTAGACGATAGTAACTACGAAAAAATAAGGTCAATTCACGTGGATAACAATGGCAAGTGGTCATTAACTTTGAAGGGAACTGATACTAAAAAGAAAATTACTTATAGTGTTGTTGCACGCCATAGGGGACTACAAGAAAGCGATTCTTATGACATTACGGTAACTAATCCAAATTACACTGTACCCGTTAAGAAAGCTCCAACTCAAGGTCACGACAATGAAAATAATAAGTCTGATAGTCAAGCCACATCGGATAGTAATACACCGACTAAAGCAAATGATCAAAAATTAGATAAACAGACATTCGTTGCTGATATGAAAGCATATTTAAATAATCAATATCCAGATGTTTCGTTCAAATATTCACGTGGAATGGCTTCATTCACAGTTCCTAATGAAATATCAGCTTTGAACAAGAGAGAGAAAAAGGCCTATGTTGATCCACTCTATGACCGTATGATTACATTCTTAAGTAATGAGAATATGAATACTGTACCTACTATTCTAGTTGAAACACAAGACGGGACACCAATTGCACGTAGTGCCGTGTTCAGTTCAAGTGGTTATAAAATTTATAAATAGTAATAAAAATATCCAACACGAAGTTGGATATTTTTTATATTCAAACATAAATATATTTTATTTGAATTATGAAAGTTGTATTAAGCAAGTTATAAAAAGAATTAGCCTTATGATCATTTAAAATTGAATACCCTTTTGAATACCCCGCACTACATTTTATTACCTATTATTACTTTTAGGAAAAATAAAAAAGGCCGGTATATAAGGGTTTTACTCCTTATTACCGGTCTTTTCTTACACATCATCACCCGTATGGGAATCGAACCCATAACTCCACCTTGAGAGGGTGGCGTCTTAAACCATTTGACCAACGGGCAATCAAACAACAATTAACAGTTTACCTGTTAATATGCTGTCCTGTCAATACATTATTATTAATTTTATTACAAACTCTCATTACTAATATCTTTAACAACAACTACTGTCTTGCCATCTTTATATCCACTAAAACTAACTTCATCCCCACTCTGCACGAACATATTACGTGGATAATCTTTAATCGAAGCATAGAAGACATTCTCATTGTCGTTCATCAAAAAGGCAATTTCATTGTCATTGACTTTAACTACACGCTTCACAGTACCATTAAAATTCTGCTTCTTACCTGAATATGAGGAACTAGCCGTTCCCATATCTGCGTTAAACAAATTACGATACTTCTGCAAGGTAGATTTGGCATCAGTACCTACAGCAACTGTATCTTGTGTACCATTACCGTTTGCCAACAAATAGACATATGACATAAAAGCACCATTTTCATCGATCATTGAAACGACCCAAGTAGGTTTGCCATCGATTTGGTACAACAATGGCATATTAGCTTTCCACTGTGTCTGTTTCATCCGATTCTCAGCCAAACTGTCAGCACGATTAGGTGTCATGGCATCAGCTTCTTCTCGATAATAATACGTCTTCCCTGTCTTAGCATTAACGTACATATATCCTAAAACTGAAGTCTGTTTCTTATTATTACTTGTCATTGACGTGAAATAATAAATATTATTCTTATAAGCAATCGGTGTAAATACATCATCAGATCCTTCAGTACCTACTTTTTCGACTGACTTCATGACTCCAAGACGTGAGCCACCGAATCCGTGGGCATTCCACCAACCATTGCGCTCAGTAGCGTAAGAATAAATCTTGTCGCTAGCAATATTAGGATCGAATGTAACATCGATCCACTTAGGTTCATCACCTTGCTTGTAAACTTGAACTTTACCAGTGACTGAATCTAACACTGCAACATAAATTTTTCGATAATTTTTTCTAGTTGATAAGCCATATTGCTTATACAGAGTCTGAACATAATAAGGATGCCCTGCCTCGTTGATTTCTAATTGTGGAGCACTACCGGACATGACTAAGCCACGACCAACTATTGAAGCATATATTCTTCGACCAGCATCATGGCCAAAATAAGCTGATGGAGTATATCTCATACTCTTACGTACAAATTTTGGTTTAGCATTTTTAGACGTTGCATCGACAATAAAGTACCCTGGAACTTTCTTATAATGATTATATCTAAAGAATGATCCATCAAAGTCTAGTGGTGAAATATAGACTAACTTATCATGATAAAACTGCACACGAGCATGATTTAGCGAATAAACATTTGAATCCGGAACATTAGACAGTGAATTCTGCATTTGATTGCGCACCGTCTTATACGAGTTGACCACCGGAACTTCTTTACTCTTCGAGTTGATCACTGGCATTGGTGCAGTCTTAGTCGTTGAATTCTCGGTTACATCCGTGATATTGGCGACTGACTTCGTTGTTGCATATCCTGCAGCAATTATTACTAATATCATTATTCCCAGTGCAATCAATGAAACAACCGTTCCAACAAAAAAGTTGCCTTCGATCTTGTGAATCTCGCGTTTAGAAATAGCTACGATAACACCATGGATCGCAGCAGAAATCGCAAAAGTAAATAGATTAGCTTCAATAATAACCTTCCACGTTTGATCTGGGCCAGTGAAGTAAATGAACACTAGCGCGACTATGAACAAAACAATTTGGACAAAAACATGGAATTGTATTCGTAACTTAGAGCTATGATTCTGAACTAACGCATAGACAAATGGAATAAACGATAAAGCCGTAAATTCAAACGTTAGTAATAAAAATAATAAAAGCATCTGCATCCCCCTCAAAAAATCATCGTGATTTAAGTGTAACAAAAAAGTGGTGATCCTCAAATTGAGAATCACCACTTACGCACTCACTATGCGCTCTTTTTAATTAATTTATTAACGGCCTCTTCGATCGATTTACCGCATGCAGAAACGTTTTTATTATTTTTCTCTACGACGGTAAACAGATGTTTCTTTTTGTCCATTGAAACAGTATATTTTTTCATATTGTTTACCTCCACGTTCGAATTTTTAGTTTTTCATTTTACTAGCTTTATCAAGAATGTCAAGTGCATATCACATTCTGATACTCGTATTCTACAATCTTGCGGAATTTTTGATTAGTAATCTGCCTGAATAATACAAAAAAGCAACCTCAAATGAGATTGCTTTTGCTTTAACATGACTTATATTAGAGAAGTTTTGCTTCTTTCATCAACTCTTCAATATAAGTACCATGAATCTTCTCAAGAACTTGTTTCTCTACCATACGTTCCTTAAATGGAAGTTTGATATCTTTCAAGCCCTTTTGATCATTCAAGTAATATGCGGCCTTCATCAATACACGTGTGTCAAAGGCTGAAGCGAATACTTCAGGAACACCACGATCTACATCTAACAATGTGTAGACAGCCTCCATAGCTGTACGTACTGAATACTCAGTTGTAAAGACTGTGTCACGTTCTGTTTCAGAGAAGTTACCGATAAATGCTAAGTTCTTGGAACCTTCTGGAACTACTAATGGACGGTCTCCAACTTTTCTAGGCATGAAGTACGAAGTGATATATGGCATATGTGCTGGAATAGTACTTGCATGGTTTTCAGCAATATCCTTGATCTTATCAGTTGGAACACCGATATGATATAGCCACTCTTCACATAATTCTTCACCACTGCATTCAGTGATCTTCTTGTTTACAAAGTTTCCTGGTTTATCTGAGAATAATCCGTATACCCAAACAACTAATTCATTAGGTTTTTGAGCCTTGAAATGTGGTTGACGGCTAATTGAATAACCGTATAGCCAGTTAGAATCTTTAATACTTACTGGACCACTAGTTACGATTGAACCACTGTGTGGATCTTTCTTACTGATTTTTTCAATGTAAGGAACTGCTTCATCATCTGTCAAAGTGATTGTTCCAGAGATTACCCAATTAGCATCAGGAATATTCTTACAGAATTTATCTGGATTACCAAATGCAGGATCTTGTTTTGCCAAGTTCTCCCATAGTTTCCAGCTGTCACCCAATTCATGTTCTGTTGGAGCTGGATGTGTTTGATCACCATAAGTTGTACTTTCAGTGATTGAACCGTTAGTTACAAAGACCAAGTCGTTCTCAGTCAAATCAACTGAAGTATCATTACCGTCAGTCGTCTTAACTAACTTCTTAGCAACCTTTTCATTATTTGAAGTATCTACTTCGACATTTTCAACGTGAGTATTGTATTCGAAGTGAACACCTTTGTCTTTGAGAAATTTAACAATAGGCAAAATCAATGATTCGTATTGATTATACTTAGTAAATCTCAATGATGATAGATTTGGTAATGAATCAATGTGATGAACGAATCTCATCAAGTAACGTCTCATCTCCATGGCACTTGCCCATGGTTCAAAGGCAAACATCGTTGACCAATACAGCCAGAAATTTGACTTGAAGAATTCATCTGTAAATACTTCGTCAATTCTCTTATCGTCTAGGTCTTTTTCTGGTGTTAATACCAAGTGCAATAATTCTTCAACTGCCTTTGGTGTCAAGGTCAATTTGTCAGGTGTATCAATGTCCTTACCTTGATTTTGAATAGCTCTACCCTTTGAATAACTTGGATCTTTTTTATTCAACCAATAGAATTCATCAAGAATTGATACATCTGGGTTCTCTAATGTTGGAATCGATCTGAACAGATCCCAAAGTGTTTCGAAATGAGGTTCCATCTCTCTACCACCACGGATAATATAGCCCTTTTGCTCGTTCCAAATTCCGTCCATACTTCCACCAGGAAGTCCTAATTCTTCCAGGACATGAATTTTATCACCTTTCATTTGGCCATCACGAACAAGGAATGTTGCGGCAGCCAAACCAGCTAATCCAGAACCAACAATGTATGCTGACTTATCGTCAACGCCTTCTGGCTTCATTGGATGTGCAAATGCTTCATAATTACCGTTACTTCTATACATAAGAACCACCTCTTGAATTATGATTAACACGTACTGCAAGTGTTTACATCTACAATATAGTTCCATTACCTTAAAACTACAATAAAAATATATGAATATTTTGATTCTATTTTTGAATAATTATTTATGACATTTTGAAATATTATTTTATACAAAATAAATCCCGTATTTACAGTGTAAATACGGGATTTATCAAATTGTTGTCAAAAAAATAATTCTAATTACTACAATAATTTCAATTAAAATTCTTCATATTCTGCTGGGTCCTGATCCTTCACTCTGCCGTCAGCCTTAGTCAATCCATTGATTCTTTGCATATCTTCATCAGATATATTGAAATCAAAAATATCGATATTATCCATCTGTCTACCTGGATTAGCAGATTTAGGAATTGGCAGGGTATCAAGTTGATGTTCCCATCTTAGAATCAATTGACCAACTGATTTGTTATACTTTTTAGCTAATTCGATCAAGTTAGGATCTTTTAGTACAGAACTGGCACGTCCAAGCGGACTCCAGTCCATTGTGACGATCCCGTGTTGAGAATCATATTTACGCATATCTTTTTGATTGAAGTATGGATGTAATTCAATTTGATTGATAGCTGGAACAACACCAGTTTCTTTTTCCAAACGATCCAAGTATTCTGGCAAGAAATTGCAGACACCGATTGACTTGACCAAGCCGAACTTCTGAGCATCGATCAACGCATTCCAGGCTTCAACGTACATGTCACGCTTAGGATTAGGCCAGTGCAATAAATAAACATCGAAGTAATCCAAATGTGTTCGATATAACGATTCTTGGATTCTTTCAATCGCGTCATCATAGTGATAATAACGACCAGGCAATTTAGACGTTACAGTAAGCTCAGTCCGTGGAATCGATGTACTTTCGATAGCACGACCGACAGCACCTTCATTCTCATAATTATAGGCCGTATCGATCATACGATAGCCATTATTAATTGCTGAAACGATGCTCTGAGAACCTTTGTTACCATTTAACTTGTATGTTCCGAAACCAATTTCCGGAATCATTTGACCATCATTTAATTTATACATGAATAAAATCCTCCTCATGATTAAGTTACACCAAATTAAAAAATTGTACAAAAAAAGACCTTCCATCAATCCGTGACAGAAAGTCTTGGAAGTCATCTTACAGTAAAACTTTGGAATGTGTAAGATGACCCTTAAGCAGGTAGGCTACCTGCTCAATCAATGATACACGTTTTGCATGCAAATAGCTAATTATTATTTACCATACTGTATATTTGTGAAGCAGTCGGCTTAATATCAGCCGCTAATCTTTGATAGTTTTCCAAGACAATGACTGAATTCTTACCATTGTCAGAAATATGAATCACCGTTTGGAAGCCATAGCCCCAACCATTGGCAAATTTATTATCGTTGCCGTTGTAGAATCCACCACCATACAGGCTGCTAGTACCAGCCTTGAACAATTCTTTTTTGGATTCTTTTGTTAGCATTTTCCCAGCTACAATATAATGCTCGGCTTTATAAAGATCCATTGCGCTCATATAAACTTGCCCAGTTCCCAATTCATCATAAGTATAATAACGATTGGTTCTAAAGAAGTTGTGATAATTGGCCTTCGGTGACAACGGATCAACATTACTGTATCCCGCTGCTTTGTCTACTTGTGGAGATTCATCATATGCAAAGATCGTATTCTTTAAATCTAATTTATCGATATATGTCCTCGTAAAAAGATAACGATATGACTTACCAGTGACCTTCTCCAATACTCCACTTAATAGGTTGTAATTGATCGGCGAATAAAACCATCTATTGTAATAAAGTCTAGAAAAATGTAATTTCTTAATATCATTATTCAATATATGATCATCTGACATCACTGAAGCTGGACCGATCTGATTGGCCATTATCAAACCTGACTTCATATCCAACATTTGACGAAGCGTGATCTTCTTACTTCCGGGAACTGATGGATAGAACTTTGACAACTTATCGCTTAACTTGAGTTTACCCTTTTGAACTTGTTTCATCAGAAGAGCAGCGGTTAAGGATTTTTGAACTGAGTCGATTTCATAAGCAGTATGCTCAGTATTCATCTGCTTCTTACCAAAGTTAGAATATCCTCGACTAGTCTCGTAAAGTACCCTGCCATCTTTAATAACTAAAATAGTTCCTGAAAAATCTTTTTGAGTTAATAAACTATCGACTCTGCTTGCAAACTCGTCTTGATCTATATTCTGGCTAGTATCAGTCGATTCATTCGCACTAGTTGTATCATCCGCATTACTGGATATCGTTGGTAACGTTGGAACTAATATGACAACACTAATAATTGAGATCAACCATACCTTTACTTTATTTTTCATAGTTGCACCTCTCGAAAAACCACTTCATAATTATATTTCTTTTATCGAACAAATTATAAATTATTTTAAATCATTCAAATAGTAATTGCGTCTAAATATCCAATACGTCAATAAGTTTGAAATATATGCTGTCATATGTAGTTATGTTAGAATTGGGTTAATTAAAAACTAAAGGAGAAATTTATGACCACAATAATTATTGTCGTTATTATAGTTTTACTTGTTATTGCTTATGCATCGATGTACAACGGTCTTGTTAAATACCGTAATCGTGCTCGTGAATTCAGTTCACAGATCGATGTTCAATTAAAACGTCGTACAGATCTTATTCCTAACTTGGTTGAAACAGTCAAGGGATACGCTACTCATGAAAAGGAAACTCTATCCAAAGTAGTTGAACTTAGAAATAGTGTTGCCAACGCTGATTCACTTCAAGAGAAGGTCGACGCTGATAATCAACTTACTGGTGTCTTGAGACAAGTATTTGCCCTAGCTGAAAATTATCCTGATTTAAAGGCTAATCAAGAATTCGGTAAGTTAATGGAAGAACTATCCAACACTGAAAATAAAGTTGCCTATGCACGTCAAGCCTACAATAGCCAAGTACAAGCTTATGACACTGCACTAGAAACATTTCCACGTAATATTGTTGCAAAAATTCATGGATTTAAGGAAATGGACTTCTTGCAAATTCCTGAAGCAGAAAAAGAAGCCCCTAAAGTTAAATTCTAGGGAGTTAAATTATGATCTACCAGCAAATTGATAGAAATAAACGTAAAACATATTTGATTTTTACAATTTTCTTCATTATTCTCGCTGGTATTGGAAGCTTCATTGGCGATTTCTTTATGGACAACATTTGGGGTGGTATTATTATTGCTCTGGTTGTTGCCCTAGTTTATACGTTAATAACTTACTTTCAATCTACCAGCATCGTCATGCAGATGAATGGTGCTAAAAAATTAAAGTCCGCAGAAGAAGCACCCGATCTTTGGCACATTGTCGAAGATCTCTCTATGGTTGCGGGTATTCCTCTACCTGAGATTTATATCATTAACGATGATAGTCCCAATGCCTTTGCGACTGGACGAGATCCACAACACGCTGCAGTCGCTGTAACTAGCGGTTTGTACAAGATGATGAACCGTGAAGAGCTAGAAGGAGTTCTTGCTCATGAGATTTCACATGTTAAGAATTATGACATTCGAGTCTCTACTATTTCACTAGCTCTCTCTTCAGCCATCATCTTTCTCAGTTATTTGATCGGCAATGCCTATCGATTCGTATTACCTTTTGATAGGGACGACCGTGACTCTAATAATGGCGGCTGGTTAGCCGTTAGAGCTGCGTTATGGCTTATCGGTATCGTCTTCATGATCTTAGGCCCATTCATCGCTAGCCTCGTACAATTAGCTATTTCTCGTAACCGTGAGTACCTAGCTGATGTTTCTGGAGCAGAATTAACTCGGAATCCTCAAGGTTTGATCAATGCGCTTGAAAAACTCAAAGCCAGTACCAAACCGATGAAAAAAGTTGACGATGCTAGTTCGGCATTATATATTGACGATCCTAATAAAAAGAAAAAACATTTTTCAGGCCTCTTCGATACTCATCCCCCATTGGATGACCGTATTGCGGCATTGAAGAAAACTTTCATGTAAGATTCAATCAACAATGATTGAATCTTTTTTATTTCATTATCGAATTACTAATTTACCGGCGTTCTAACTAAGAAATACGATTGTTCTATGATAAAATGACAATTGAAGATTTTTTTATAGATCTTTGAGTTGAGGGGAAATTTTATGTATATGTTATTACTGATCCTGTTAGGGGTCATAGTTCTATTTACCACATTTATGACCAAACCAAAGAAACGAACTCATCATCGCTTAGTTTCATTAGGACTGTTGCTGGTCGTTGTTGGTGGTTCTGGAGTCTACGAGAGTTATCAAGGTAACTCACCGAATTCGGGAGATAATCCTAGGCAAGAAGAAAAGGTCACGACCAACTCATCTACCAATTTGGCAAACTTAAACTACCAAAATCAACAAGAGATAGAGGTCAACGATAATAAGCCTACATTCACCAAGTCGGATTTGAGTATCGCCAATGGTGCTTGGCAAAGTTTCGCTAACTTAGATAATCTAAACCGTGCGATCCAGGCTGACGCCCTATTGAGCAAGAGTTTGATGCCAACTGCTAAACGTGAACCTTTATACGTGAATCCAACAGGATGGCACAATAAGAAGTTAAAAAGTGGTTGGTTGTACAATCGTTCTCACTTGATTGGATATCAATTATCTGGTCAAAATAATAATCCGAAGAATCTAATGACCGGTACAAGGTCACTTAATTCTCCGGAAATGTTAAAACATGAGAACGATATTGCCTATTACTTGAAACAAAATCCAAACAATTTCATCCGATATCGTGTTAAACCGATTTATCGTGGTAATGAATTAGTTGCTAGAGGTGTTCAGATGATGGCTGAATCACTTGATAGTCAAGGAAATGCTGATGGACAAGTTTCTTTCAATGTTTATATCTTCAACATTGAACAAGGAGTAACAATTAATTATTCCGACGGTACTAGTGTGGTTAATAATAATTAAGGAGATGTTTTGAATGCAATATAGTTCAGGTGATAAGGAAATTTTTGATTTAATCGGTAAAGAAGAAGATCGTCAAAACCGTAATATCGAATTGATTGCTTCTGAAAATATCGTTTCTGACAACGTGAGAAAAGCTCAAGGTTCTGTCTTGACAAACAAATACGCTGAAGGTTACCCAGGCCGTCGTTACTATGGTGGCTGTGAGTATATCGACCAAATCGAAACATTAGCAATTGACCGAGCTAAAAAACTATTTAACGCTGAATATGTCAATGTTCAACCTCATTCAGGTTCTCAAGCTAATGCTGCAGCCTATCAAGCTGTTTTGAAACCTGGTGATTCAGTTCTAGGAATGGATCTTAATGCTGGTGGTCACTTAACACACGGCTCCAAGGTCAACTTCTCAGGTAAGATGTATCAATTCCATTCATACGGTGTTAACGACGAAGGATTCATCGATTACGATAACGTCCAAAAAATTGCTGAAGAAGTTAAACCTAAGTTGATAGTTGCTGGTGCTTCCGCATACAGTCGTATCATTGACTTCAACAAGTTTAGAGAAATCGCTGACTCAGTTGGCGCCTTATTAATGGTTGATATGGCACATATCGCTGGTCTAGTTGCGGTTGGCCTACACCCTACTCCAGTTGGTGTCGCTGATATTGTTACAACAACTACACACAAGACCCTTAGAGGACCTCGTGGTGGTATGATTCTTGCCAAGAAAGAACTAGGCAAGAAGATCAATTCAGCTGTCTTCCCTGGAACACAAGGTGGACCACTGGAACACGTTATCGCTGCTAAGGCTGTGGCCTTTGGGGAAGATCTACAACCTCAATTCAAAGATTACATGGAACAAGTCGTTAAAAATGCTGCTGCAATGGCAAAAGTTATTAATGACTCAGAAGATCTATCAGTTCTAACTGGTGGTACTGATAACCACTTGCTAAATGTAGTTCTTACTGAAACAGAATTGAATGGTATGGAAGTGCAAGACTTGCTTGATAGTATCCACATCACATCAAATAAGGAAGCCATTCCTAACGACCCATTGCCACCTAAGTACACTTCAGGACTTCGCTTAGGTACACCTGCAATTACATCTCGTGGATTTGATGAAGATGACTGTGCCGAGGTTGCACAGATCATTGTTGAAGCTATCAAGTATCATGACGATGCCGATAAGCTTAAGGAATTAGATGCACGTACTAAAGCACTTACTGATAAGCATCCAGTTAAATAATGAGACAATAAAAAAAGGACAAAACTCAAATTGAGTTTTGTCCTTAATTTTTATCCTAATTTAATTTAGCATCTGAATCACTTGCTTCTGCTTGCTTGATCTTTTCTTTACGTTCATATCTATCAAACATCAACAATGCTATTACACCGAAGACAACTGGTCCAATAATAGTCCAGAAGGCATCCATGTATGCATGCTCAATGATTGGTTGTACCAACGTGAAGATAACTGCAAGTGCAAGAACAACGAATACTACAATTGAAACTGTCCACATGGCTTTCTTATTCTTAAAGAAAACATAGGGTTTTTCAATTTTATCATTAATGTTGAAGAATGGATATGCTCCAACTAAGAATAGATATGGAATTGTTGTAGAAACGTTAGCCATCAATGTTAGAACATTGTATAGTTGTTTAGCATTTCTACCACCAAAGGCAATAAGAATAATCATGATACCAACAACAGCAGCTTGAATCCACATTGCATTAGCTGGCATACCATGTTTGTTCAATTTAGTAACCTTTTCAGGCCAGAAATCTTTTGGTGTACCTAAGATAAATGACTTCAATGGTGAGTATGCTAGAACGAAGAATGCTCCCATGTACAAGACAAACATATCAAAACCGGTAAATCTAGCAAGCCATTGACCTGTAGTAATTGCAGCCGCATGACTCCAACCAATACTTGTAGCAAATTGGTAACCTAAGTTACTCATCATGACATATGTAATATTACCCAAATTAACGTTTGACTTACCAAGGATTTGATTCCAGTTAGTACTAATACCCCACATAAGAATTGTTAGTGAGTATGTAATAGCAATAACAACAGCTGAAATCAAAATACCACGTGGGAAATCACGTTTAGGGTTCTTCATACTATCAGTAACGGCACCCATTGATTCCATACCACCATATGCGAAGATAGCATAAACGATGAATGAAACCATACCAATTGGTGAAGCGAATGCAGGGTTAGCAGAATGAATAAATGTATCCATACCTGTAATAGGTTCTGCTGTGTGGAATCCTGTTGTGAATAATAAGATCAAACTCAAAATGAAGAAGATACCATTTAGAGCGATTGTCATGATTCCACCAAAGTTAGAAACTTTAGAGATCTTATCCATTCCCATGCTGGAGAATGCTGTGACAAAGATGATCCATAGTAGTCCTAAAATACCAATAACTTGTGTTCCACTTAGTCCAAGCATACCCCATGATTGAGTTGTATCATGACCTGCAAAGGCTGTTGCTAATGGAATCCAAACTTTTGTCGAAGTAGAAACTAGCCAAACTTCCCAAGAAGCTAACCAAATAAATGTACCAGTGAAGGCAATCTTTGGTCCCACGGCTCCTTCGATCCAAGAATAGATACCACCTTTTGCTTCGTTAAAGGCAGATCCATATTCAGCCATCATAAATCCTGCGGGTAGGAAGAAGAATACGGCCGCAAATACGTACCAAATAATACTTGCTAATCCCATCTGTTCATAAGCAACAGTTGTGTTAGCGAATCCGAAAATCGCCGAGAAAATCATCATTATTAAACCAAATAATGTAATAGTCTTCTTGGTCGAATTACCATCATCCATTTTTATAATCCCCTTATTATTATTTCAAAGTTCAAATATTTATAAATTCATATCTGTCTTAAAGTTCAGAGGCGAAAAATTAGTCGAGTCCGTAATTAACTGTGCAATTAATTCTTTGTAAGCATCAAGTGACGTCTTAGCCATCTTAAATGACGCTTCAGTTAAAAATTCAGGTAATTCCTCAGAGTCTTTGCTCAAGGCTTTCATATCAAAGTCACGTAACATGTTACGAAGAGTGATATTAATATCTTTTTGTTTAGCTTGGTAATCCTTGCCAAGCTCCTTGTAATGACCATCTAACAAGACACCAGCTAACTTGTATGTCCAATAAGCTGACTTGCTATCATATGGCAATTCACCGATCTTGTATTCTTCAGGAGTATCTGTGATACCCATGTAGAATGGAACATAGATACTTTGTGAAGCCACACCCATAGCGATCCATTGGACACAAGCAACTTCTGGATCCATATCCGGTCTAATCTGTAGGACATGTGACTCTTGAGTCTTTGCCAAACTGATTGGACGATAACGTTTATTGTTGGCGCCGTTATTTAATGGATCGAATTCAGTCTTTTGGTAATGTGATGCTAGATAATCTTGTGCATCATCGACGCTTAATAGCCGATTTGCCTTTTTGATGAAGGATAGTTCTTCACTTTCAGGGCTTTCATCAGTTTTACCTGAAAATTGTTGTTGACCCCACCATACACGTGGTGTGCTATAGATCTCATCCGATAGATCATGAGTTCCAAAAATATTTCTAAAATTGAAACCTTTAGGATCTGGATTCAAACTATTATCGTTAACAAATTCTTGTAGATCACTTCTAAACATGAAGTTATCTGCATCGTTAAAGTCAACTTCTTGAATTGCTAATTGATTGGCAACAACGGCATAGCTGTCGTCGGGAATTCGTTGTGCAACCCAATAGTGACCTGAACCACTTTCAAAATACCAAACCTCATTTTTATCAGAGAAAAGAACACCATTTGTTTCGCAAGTTCCGTATTCTTCGATTATCTTACCTAATCTCAAAACACCTTCACGTGCTGTTTTTACATATGGTAGAACTACGGTGATCATTGCTTCTTCACCGATACCGTTCTCTTCTAGTGGGTCAACTCCTAAGACACGTTGGTTAGAATAAGCACTTTCTGTCGCACTCATCCCTACACCATATTCGTTGAATCCATCTTCCTCAAATAAGCCTTCTTTGAAAGTCCATTCAGGAGTAGCTGAATATTTAAAGCGAGTTTTAGGTAGATCCATTGAAAAATCATTGGCTTGAGAAACAAACTTCTGATCATCGTCGAATTCCTTATGTTCATGAATCACAAAATGCTTAGGCCATGAAGCCTGTGAATCCTCGTTTCTTCCGATAATAGTTGAGCCATCTATTGTGGCCTTCTTACCTATCAAAATGCTTGTACAAGCTGAAAGAGAACTTTTGTTATATTCTAATGACATTTACTCTCACCTTACTTAAATTTTACTGCAGTACCGTAAGCAGCGACTGTTTCCATGTCGGCACTAATTGAATCCGAATCGAATCTCATCATTACCACGGCATCAGCTCCCATTCCTAATGCGTTATGTCTTAAACGCTCGATAGCTATATCACGAGCTTCAGACAATAACTCAGTGTATGCCTTAATTTCACCGCCAACGATGTTCTTAAGGCCAGCACCGATATTCTTGACTACGTTCTTCGATTGAGTTGTTAATCCAAACACCTCACCGATAATCTCATATTCTTTACCTGGAATATGTTCAGTTGTAGTTACTAATATCTCGCTGTTGTCCATATATTCACCTCACAAATATTTTTTATCACTCCCATAATAAAGATAACACAAGAATCATTATTAAATACCATTATTAACCAATTTTTTCACATAATTTAACTTGACTTTGGCATTGTTTTTTATTAATATTTTATTGTTAATCATTAAGCATTAATGGGCAATCGCCAAACGGTAAGGCAGCGGACTCTGAATCCGCAATTTGTAGGTTCGAACCCTACTTGCCCAATGGATAGACACAAAAATAAGAGACGTTATTAGTATTTTTACTAGTAACGCCTCTTTTATTTGATTTATCAATAAATGATATTTTTCTATTAATGATTTCAAAAATATTATACATTGAGCATATTTTACAAAATATTTTATAACAAACCACTTCTTCACAAATAATGTATTTCAATTGTTTAAAGCAAAACAAGATAATACAATATAAACATAAAGTTAGAAACTCCAAATGGGGAAATGAGCAAGATGAAAAAACTCTTTAAATTGATAATCGGTATTGCTATAACATTAATCGTACTGGTCAGTGCGGCTTTTTTGATTGCCAAACAAATCGAATATCAACCTTCTAAGGCCGCCTATGAAGCTGCCGAGAATAGTACATTCATAGACGATACATACAAGTTTCAAGGTGATGACAGTAAACCGGTGATCATCTTCTACCCCGGTGCACTGGTGGAACCACGAAGTTACAGCATCTGGGCATCTATTCTGGCAAAGAATGGCTACACTGTCTACATTGCTAAGTTCCCTCTTAATCTTGCAGTTGTCGACGCTAACGCGGCCAAGAGAGTGCAAAACAACCACTCATACATAATTGGAGGTCATTCTCTAGGAGGCACAATGGCGGCACGATACGCAGCTAAAAATAAAAAAGAGCTTCGTGGTGTATTCTTCTTAGCAAGTTATCCTGAGAAAAAAGGTAACTTGAGAAACATCAAGGAGCCAGTCCTTTCTATTACTGCTAGCAATGACGGCGTCCTCAACAAGTCAAACTACAAAAGGGCTAAAAAACTACTACCCAAATCTACCGATTACATTGAAATAAATGGTGGGAATCATGCTGGATTTGGTAGTTACGGTAAACAAAAAGGTGACAATAAAGCTGAGATCAGTAACAATGATCAACAAAAAGTCGTCGCTGATATCTTATTACACTGGCTAAACGGTCAGGTAAATTAAAAAATCGTCGAAAATTTGAATTCGACGATTTTTTTATTATTTAATCAAAGCAACTTTTCCAAATACATGATTATTGGAGTAATAATCTTGTGCATCTTTAACACCTTTTGCATTAAGTGGAAATACTTTTTGAATATTCAATTTTATTTTGCCACCATTGACCAAACCAATAACCTTTTCCAATGGATTAGCGAATTTGCCACTTAAATACATGGCATTAACATTATACTTCTGAGCTAAGTCTTCATTTGGATCTTCAACCAATGAAACTAATCGGCCACCAGGTTTCAATACTTCAAAACTATGCTTATACGTATCACGACCAACTGTATCAATTACCAAATCCAAATCAGATAACACTTTTTCAAATTGTTCAGAATGATAATCCAAAACTTTGTCAGCACCTAGTTTTTTCAAATCATCGATATTACGAGCACTGGCCGTTGTATACACGATTGCACCGGCATTTTTTGCCAATTGAATTGCCATAGACCCAACTCCACCGGCACCGCCGTGAATCAACACCTTTTCACCAGCTATTAACTTACCTAAATCAAACAAGGCATTATATGCTGGAATAGCAGTCATCGGCAAAATTGCCGCCGTTTGAATCGGCACTGATACAGGTACCTTGGCTGCTTTGCTCTGACCAAGTATGGCGTAATCAGAATAAGATCCAAATCCCTTAACACCAACCATGCCGCAAACTATATCACCAATTTCAAACTTATCGACAGCTGATCCTTTATCTACAACTTCACCAACCACATCTGTTCCCGTGATAGCTGGCATTGTCAGCGTAAAGTCATCTTTGAAAACTCCCTTACGAACCGAAATATCAAATGGCGCCACTGAACTACCAGCTACTTTGAGTAACAATTGTTTTGGTTTCAATTCGGGAATTTCAACTATCTTATCGTGAAACTCACTAGTATCTCCATAATTATCAATTACAACAGCACTTGTTTGCATACACAACATCCCTTCTAGTTATTGGCTTGTTCAGGAACGGATTGCTTGCGAAAACGAACGAGCATGCTTACAACAATGACTAACGCTATAACGATCAATAACAATCCTGTAAGCATAATATTGCGATATCCACTATACAAAATTTTTCTCATTGCTGGAACTAAATTTTGTGGCAACTGCTTAGCCTTACTAGCATCTCCTAAATGATTAAGCATCTTCATCGTGATCGTATTATGCGAATCCCTAACTCCGCGCATCAAGGCGTGATTCAAAATCACACCATAGACTGATGACATCAATGTTTGACTGAGAATTCTCAATAAGTAGGCTAATGAAGTCGCCGTAGGAATATCACGTACTTCAGCATCCGTTTGAACATTCACTTGTAAAATATTAAAGATTGTTCCGACTCCGAAGCCTTCGAAGCCTCCTGCTATTAACAATAACCAAAAAGGAGTTTGTTGTCCAAATATAAGAATAATCATAAAGGCAATTAGAATGGAAATCGTACCGACAGTAACGATCAAATATTTACTCCACTTCGTCTGCAAGAAAGCAACCGACTCTGAACCAATAATATTTGTGGCTGCACCGGGGATTTGTGTCATACCACCTAACAGTGCACTTAAACCTAAAATACCCTGGGCCCACATTGGAATGTATGTAATAAAGGCTATGAACGAACCCCAGATAATCACAAATAAAACAAAATCGATCACTAAATTCTTATTCGTCAACAAGCGACTAGGAACGATCGGATCGACTACTCTACTATCCACTCTAATCATCCAAGCAATCAACAGTGAACCGAGAATCAATAAGGCTGCTACCACGACGATCGACGAAGCACCGATCATTTGAATACCAGTCAATATGGCAACTAATCCCACTACTAACAAGGTTGCCCCTAAATAATCGACCGGCTTACCTTGTGCATCATGTTCTGAATCCTTATAAAAAATAATCAAAATTGAAACTGATAATAAAGCCACTGGAACGTTTAAGTAAAATACCCAACGCCAAGTCAGTGCATCAACGATCCAACCACCGATCAGAGGACCGATAATTGAAGCCGTACTAAAGAAGGCTGTTGCCAAACCAATCATTTGTGATCTTTTACGTAAATTGGGATATATTTCCGCAAAAACAATAAACGGAATGGTATTCATACCGCCACCACCGATTCCCATCACGGTTCTAGCGATAATAAACCATTGAATATTAGGCGCTATTCCTTGAAAGATTGCACCTAAAGAAAATAGTACTGTCGAATAAATATAGGCCTTTTTATTACCTTGATGCTCACCAAATTTACTCCACAAAGGTGTTGAAACTGCTAACCCTAGTAAGAAAGTAGCGACGATCCAACCCATATACGCCAAGCCGTGTAAATCACCAGTAATCGCTGGCAATGCAGTATTAACAATCGTTGCATCCATACCGGTCATAATATTGGATAGCAAAAGAGCAATTGTTACCATTGTACGTTTTTGTGATTCGTTCAAAACATTCTCCTCCAATAAACATAAAAATACTTATATCTTTAATTAAACAGCTAATTATCAGAAAAAGTAAGTATTCGAAACATCGTTTTTCAGAAAAATAAAAAAGATTATCATTTTATTTGACAATCTTTTTAAAGTTAAATTTTATTATCATCATGTAAGAAAACTAAATAGTTATTGATATAACGCCATCTATGAAAATTATAATGAATTCACGATGACCATAAAACTACAAATATTAGATTATACATATCGTCTTACATTAAGTAACTATTCTTTCATTAAATTCACAACTACAAATTTAAACGTATTTTCTCCATTTAATTCTTCTCAACCAAGTTTGTTGGGCTGAGAAATTAAATAATTTCTTACCCTTAAAATACTCGCCGTCCTTATTTAAATAATAAGAATTAGCAGAATCCCTTGAGTACATTTGGATAATCTTACTCATTTGTTTTTTAGGCTTCGATTCAACGATCGGCACTGCAATCTCAACCCGGCGATCCAGATTTCTCGTCATGAGGTCGGCTGAAGAGATCCATATTTCACTGTTACCACTACCGTATGTAAATCTATAAATACGGCTGTGCTCTAATAATTCACCAACGATACTCTTAACGATGATATCTTCCTTTTCACCGCAAATCCCCAATTTAAGTGAACAAGGGCCTCTAACAATCAGTCTGAATGGCAAACCTAATCTGGCTGCACGATAAATACCATTGATAATATCAACGTCAGTTAAACCATTGACCTTCATAAACACTTCAGCCTTACCATCACGTAAATAATCTTGAGTGGCTTTCTTTATCTTTCTCAAAATCATACGCTTAAGATCATTCGGCGATGTTACAACCAGCTCAAAGCCAGTATTACCCTTACCTTCAAGTTCTTCGAAGAATTTCACCGCATCGTTAACGTAACGTTGATTATGCGTATAGAAGCTAATATCTGAGAAAACATTGGCAGTAATGGCATTGTAATTACCAGTTCCGATTTGAACGTATCCTTTAGATTCACCTTGACGGATCAAGCAAATCTTAGCATGAACTTTATTGAGACGATCACCGTAATGTACCGTACATCCAGCCTGCTTCAATTCTTCAGCCACATCAAGATTATGGGCCTCATCAAATCTAGCACGCAATTCGACAACTACCTTAACTTCAATTCCCTTAGCAGCTGCTTTCTTCAACAACTCTACAACTTTAGATTGTTTTTCGGTCCGATAAATCGTCATTTGAATACTAGTCGTCTTAGGATCATCTACTGCTGTTTTCAAGAATTGCAAAAACACCCCAAATGAATCATACGGATACTGAACCAAAAGCGATTTTTTATTCAAGTATTCAAAGATATTTTGTGTTGGTTTCCAATCCAAGCCCTTAAATGAAGGAAAGATCAGGTTAGTTTGTTTCTTGTATCGTTTAAATAGTTTATCCAAGAATTTCAAATCCAATGGTCCGGGAATTGCATAAACACTCTTCTTACTCAAACCAAACAATCCGGCAAAGAAACTCCTACCTTTATGCTCAGGACTATAAAATTCCACACGCGTAATCTTTCTTGGAACACGATTATTAACATAGTCGGTCATCTTTGCCAAATATTCTTCATCACCCATATTGGCATCCAAGAAATCGTATTTTTTGTTCTTATCATACGTGACACGGTAGACATATGCCTGCTCGATATCCAATCCTGATGTAATCTTATCAAGATTAGCGTAAATCAAATCTCCTAACAAAATAAACGTGTTGGGAATACCCGTCTCGACTATTCTATTCAAATCCGTGGGTACAGGTATCGTATAAGTCTTATTCTTGCCATATAATAAGAAATTCAGATTACTCAAAGTCTTTTCATTCGGATCAAATTCGTGGATCTGTAACTTGTCAGCAATCTCCCGCTTGAAGAAATCATTAACATGATTCTTTTCTGAAAATTCCAAGTCATCATACCTCAGAATTTCAAAAATACCCTTCTCTTTTAATTCTTCCAATACCAGCGCAAGTGCTTGATATTGTTTAGAAATATTTCGTGAATTGAATTCGTAAATAATACTCAACAATTCCATCCCATTGAGACCGGTACGCTTATCAACACGCTTCTTAGCAATCATCGTTTGTACATTGTGCAATCTTACACCAAAGAATTCGTCCAGGTTATTAGATGCAATTGACAAAAATCTCAATTTTTCTAACGACGGCACGTTCTTGTTATAAGCTTGATCAATAACCCGATTGTCGAACAGCAACCAGCTCAAATCCCTATTATAATATTTATTTTCCATTAGCTAGTTCCTCTTTAAATGAATCATAGTCGTACATTACTTGCTTCGTGTAACTATTGACAAAATTCATCAATGAATTATCTAAATCCTTAAATTCCTCACCAAATCCAATAATCAACGGATAATTAGGAGAATGAGAATGTGCTCTGGCTAGCAAAATGGTACAAACTGTTACGTAGTCTTCGAACGATTCATAATCCAATTTATCCAAATTTATAGAAGTTTTCATATCCTTAAATTGACGCATATAGAAACTATATTTCTTTGTGTCAAAGGCCCCCAGAAACGGATCTGATGCACTTTGCAAAATTAATTGACTATCTACAATATTTTGACCTTGACTGGTCTTTTTGTCAGTATACAATTCGTCATTATTATAAATTGGTAAAGCTTGCTTTGCTTGAAGAACTAAATAGTTTTTATCCAAATCTTGCAATAAGATCAAATAGCATAGAGTTCCAACACTTCCTACACCTACACTGTGGCGTACAACATCAATAATGTCAAAATCTTCCAAGAATAATCTAACATCACTGCGCTGGTGTTTCTTGTACTTTTTATAGCCATCCACTAAAGTATCAAAATCCTCTTTACTAATATGTTGCGTAACGGGCTTGTTTTCGATAAATCTACGTTCCCCGAGATCGTTGATCTCCGTATATTTTTCGATAACAAGTTTAGAATTACTTTTTTGAGCTTTTTTGATACTTTTAGTAATCATCTTTTCGAAAGATTGTTGAAAATACTCTTCATTATCTTTTAATTCACCGAATATTTCGGTTATATTTTGAAGTGTATTTGGCAAAATAAATCTTTTCATCTCAGAAATCTTGGTCATATGCTTCAGAGTATCAAAATACGTATGAATGACTGCTAGTAAAAACTCCTGGATATCCGTCTCGTCAAATTCATGTCCTCTAGCGACTAATAGAGCACTAACTAGGAAACGCTTGAGATCATATTCCCAATAACTCAAATGAGCTTCATCGAAGTCGTTCATATCAAAGAGTAATTGACCTTCCGAAGAGCCATAAAAACCAAAGTTACCTAAATGAGCATCGCCGCCAATTATGACCTTGATCCCACTATCTGGATGACTGGCTAAGTCGTAATGCATGACATCCGCAGTACCACGGAAATAAGCAAATAAGGACTTAGACATGCGTTCACGCTTAACATCGATCAACTCTGGAACTAATAGTTTATTTTTTATATTTAAAATCTTATGAATATTTCTTTTTACCGGTTCAAATTTATTAAAATCATCAGGAACCATCGTGGCAAAGTATCGACCCTTAATAATTAATTGTTCGGTACTTTTGAATGCATCAGTATCCTGAAAGGTATATGGTGTAGGATTTGTCATCGTTTCATCTCCTTAGAAGTAATTATACAATAGCTGGTACAAATAATTATCAGTAATTGCATGCTTAGTTCAAGGATCATACAATTTTTTTCTTAAGGTTCTCTTTAATTTTCTCATTATAATCAAATTACGTGATAAAACAAAAAATTGACGTCGAAATATCGACTTTTTTAAGTACTCATCAGAACGAATGCACGTTCGTATATGTTATAATTAATGGATTAGGACACATCAACAAAGGAGCGTACAAAGATGAGTATATCTCTACTAAAAGAAGTCATTAAAACAACTAATAAGATGGCATTGAGTTTGTCAGTCGACAACATGGCCAATGTCAAAATCGTTAATTTTGTTTGGTTCGAAGATCAACCTGACACACTATTTTTCTCATCAGTTAAAGGTGCAGCTGGAACCGCCGAATATGACAAAGCCCAAAGTGCAGCCTTTATCAGTATTCCCAATAGTGACATGATCGGTAATCCATACATCCGCTCTCAAAATATTTCTATTCAACATTCAGACAAGACAATGAAGGAATTACTACCTAAGTACTTAGAAACCGTCCCTAACTATCAAAAGGTTTGGGATCTGATCGGTCCAAAACTTCAAGTATTCGAATTAAAATTGGATGACGTTTATATTGATCCCGGCTTAGATCGAGAAAAAGTAACTTTAAGTTTTTAGATTTATAGATTGAAGGAGGCACTAATGAAACAAGAATCACTATTTGCGGCCGCAAATGAACAAAACACCCCTCTTGCCAATCGAATCAGACCAAACTCTCTCGACGAATTTGTTGGACAACAACAGCTTATTGGAAAAGGCAAAATATTACGTGAAATAATCGATGAAGACAAATTGTCTTCAATCATCCTTTGGGGACCACCAGGGGTCGGTAAGACCACACTGGCACATATCATTGCTGAAAAAACAAAGTCCAACTTTATTACATTCAGTGCGGTAACTAGTGGCATCAAAGAAATAAGAAAGATAATGGAAGAAGCGGAGATGAACCGCGAGATTGGTCAACGAACTATCGTCTTCATTGATGAAATCCACCGCTTCAACAAAGCCCAACAAGATGCTTTTTTACCATTCGTCGAAAAAGGCAGCATTATTTTGATCGGAGCTACGACCGAGAATCCTTCATTTGAGATCAATTCAGCTCTACTTTCAAGATGTAAAGTGTTTATTCTCAAATCTCTAACCAAAGATGATATTATCCAATTGTTGAATAATGCTTTAAAAAATAAAAATGCCTTTCCTAATTTAACAATCAACATAACTAACGAATGCCTAGAAATCATTGCGGAATTTGCGAATGGTGATGCACGTGCTGCGTTAAATACTTTGGAAATGGCCGTACTCAACGGTGACAAAGATAATAACAAAGTTACGATCAACACTAAAACTCTTAGTGAAACTATTAATACCAAGTCACTGCGTTACGACAAAAAAGGTGAAGAGCATTACAACATTATCTCTGCCCTTCATAAGTCAATGCGTAATAGTGATGTTGATTCTGCTATATATTGGTTACATAGAATGATGGATGGTGGTGAAGATCCGCTCTATATCGCACGCAGACTCGTTAGATTTGCTAGTGAAGATATTGGTCTAGCAGATACAAGGGCTTTGTCATTGACCATTGATGTCTTTCAAGCATGCCAATTCATTGGAATGCCTGAATGTAACGTTCATTTGACAGAAGCAGTGATTTATTTATCACTTGCGCCAAAATCTAATGCTGTTTATGTTGCCCATCAGAACGTCGAAAAAGACATCAAAGAATTTGGCAACTTACCCGTCCCACTTCAAATAAGAAATGCTCCAACTAGCTTGATGAAAGATTTGGACTACGGTAAAAATTACGAATACGCCCACAATTCTAAAGACAAAATCACAACTATGAAGACTAATCCTCCTGAAATAGAAGGACATGAGTACTATGAACCCACTGAACAAGGAAACGAAAAACGTTTCAAACAAAGGTTTGAATATATCAAAGAATGGCATAAACGCCACGACAAATAAACGACTCAACCAAAATTGGCTGAGTCGTTTTTTTTCTAAAAAACATCAAATATTCCTAATATCTTAATAAATAACATTGCTAAAATCATACTAAATATAGCATGGACCATGAACAAAACTGAAAAACTAGTGAATTGTAATAAGTAGTTGTCTAAAGTATCCATCTTACCTAAAATAATAAAAATATTACCAACTACAAACTGAACAATCACCCAAGGTATGATTCCCTTATTTACAGTTTGAAAATCTGCATCACTCAAATCATAGCCCGTACTAGCAATCATAATAGTCAAAATCAAATAAAGTAGGATCATCGACCACGTTCCATTGGAAAAAGAAGTCTTCAAATTATTCAAAACTAATTCCGTGATTCCACTGATAGTGATCGTAGAATCAGATCCTATACTAGTAAAGTTTATTTGAGCATTTAATAAGTACTTCTGTAAAAAGTATAAAACCATTGAACACATATAATACGGCGCTATACCAATGAAAAAGTTCCCTAAGCGCTGATAAATATTACGCTCATTCCACGAATGACTAACTGATCCTAATTCACCAGAACTCTTATAGTGAAAGTTCAATAACTGTACTTTGGTAACTCGGTGACCAAATATAAAGGCAAAAATTGCATGACCTAATTCATGGATGACAACACCCAACCCACCAACAACTAGCTGACTGTTATTACCTAAGTTATTGACCAACATCCCTTTAGCAACATGTCCGATCCAAGACACTACCCGAGCTGTAACATAAGGAACCACCGTAAAAGTAATAATAATTTCTAAAATCCACTTCAAATAGCTTTCCAAAAAAATTCTCCTTCACGCGGTAGATTTTAATCAATTATATCATTACCAAAAAAGTGCGACATTTACATTAAATCAAACGTCACACTTTCTTAAACTATATGTTTTCGATTATTTTAACAAAATCACGTAATGTATGATCCCATTGAATTGTTTGAAGATACTTCTGAGCATTATCAATAGTGCTCTTCAAATAATCAACATCATCTTTGACACCAATGAATAAATTAGAAAGATTATATTCATCAAAATTGACATTCAGACAAGTATTCTTAGGCATGAAGTACTTACCTGTACCCTCTTTGAAATCAATAAATGGCAGTCCTGTACTCATCATTTCAAACGGAACTAACGAGAAATTCGTCATCGATGGAGCAATTCCGAAATCACATCTATCGTAAAGATCTCGCATTTGTTGTTTATTTAGTTTTCCTAAATTATCACCGTTAATAAATTTTTTGTCTTTATCAGAACCGAAGTAATGAATATTGAGCTTGATGCCATCTTTTTTTAATAGTTCTTGCGTATTCATCAATGTCAACTGAATATTGATCGGTGCACGACGTGAGCTGTCCCACTTCGTATAAACCGCCAATTCATAAGTATTTGAATTAGCGTAACGCTTCAAAGATCTGTGCTTGTAAGGATAATGTTCCAAATCAACTGGAAATGTAATTTTATCTATTTCTCCGACATTATCACAATTCTTCTCGATCATATCAGCACACCATGGGCCTAGAGAAATCATGTGTAACCCTAACTCGTATGACTTCTTAGCTAATTGATACCGATCTCCGAATGGATAAAAATATGGCTCAAAATCTTGTACAAAATACATTTTATATCCTGATTTATTCTTAATTACATACGCTGATTCCCACAATGTGGCCAACCAAATATCAGATTTATGTGAATCCAACTTATCCATTGTCAAGCAAGTACCTTGATAATTCTCATAATTAGACCGGGCATTGGCTTCCATGTCTTTCTTTGATTGAGGAACATAACTCAAATAATAAACTTTATATCCTTCACGACTCAGCAAGGTTCCCAAATGCAGCATGGTAGTTTGACCACCATCATATTGAATGATACCTGTTGTAACGAATGTTATTGAATTATAAACGTCCTTCTTTTCTTGAACAACAGGTTTGTTATTGAAATATTGCAAAATAGTATCGTAGTCGTGAATATCACCTTGACTAACATCCTTTAATTCAGTTTTCTTATTCTCCAAATAACCACCCTTCCTCAAATTTGTAACACTTATATTATAGAATAGATAAGGTAAAGGTGCGTAAATAAGCACTCGAGGATGTACAGTGCTAATTTAGAATTACTTTGACCACAAAAATTGGCCCATGATTCGATCTACTTTGGGATTCTCATGTAACATGCTGTGTTCTCCCATGTAACCAGTAATCTTAACTTGTCGATAACTCTTGTATCTTCCACGTAAAACATATTTGATAGAACGTGCTGAAACTGTAGAAACTCGACCATCAGTGTTAGTTCCGTTTTCCAAATTCCCATAGAAATTAAGAATATCAACTTGCTTATTCGGATATTTTTTACGTAATCTCAATACATGATCATAATCAAATGTCATATACGCTGGGCGTCCGCTTTTGGTGAACCAATTGGAATTAGGTTTATCTTTGATCCCAGCAATCCCATCATAATGGCCGGCAATATCGACTTGTTTTTTTAATTGAGGTAAATTTTTATTTTTCCCGTAATTTAACATATAGTACAACAGAGTCATATTGCCCATTGAATGCGCAACTGCATTGAACTTAGTAACTCCGTAATCTTGCTTTAGTTCCAACATTATTTCATGAAGCCAACTACTTGTTACATTAAAGTTAGTATTCATATTATCCTTAAAGACAACTTGGACCGTTGGACGATAGGTATTTTTGTCCATAGTTCCATAAAAATGAGCTTCACCACGTCTATCAACTACCACCAACAATGCCCTTGTTGCATGTGAATGTGTTTGAGCATAACTGATCATATCATCAGTTGATCGAGCACCAGCTCCATGACCGTGTATGTAGACCGTTGGAATGTAGTCTGAACTTGCTGCACTTACAGTTGTAGGTTTTAAAACAACGAATAACAGTACAAACAATACTAGGGCGAATATTAATTTTATTTTATTTTTCATTCGATTAGCTCTCATTCATTTGCGATATTTAAATATTAATATCATTTATATAAATTTTCTAAAATTATGACCTAATAATAATAGACGTCTCGTCTCTTACCTAAAATAATATGTAAGGATAAATCATGAAAAAAATTATAGCACTATTAATAGTCATTATTGCCGGGGCATTTTACCAACCGGCTCAAATCGTTCATAAAAGTCGCTAGATAAGGAAACCTAGTACTTAAGAGATAAGGAAACCTAGTACTTAAGTGCTAGGAGGAATTATCGTCTTGAGCGACCACCTTTCTTAATATTTATTACGTTAGCCTTTTTGATTAATTAGGAGCTTATTTAAGAGCTTATTTTTATCGTAAATGGTATGCTTAACCTAT